>JANRJD010000004.1:0-1749 GCA_033764195.1 Phycisphaerae bacterium
GGGCAACATCACCGTGGTGCACGCTTCATTCACCGAGCATCTCGCGAGCCAGCCGGAAGCCTCTTGCGACGGCTTCGTGCTGCTCGACGCGCAGGACTGGATGACCGACGAGCAGCTCACCGACCTGTGGACCGAGATCGCGCGGACCGCGACGCAGGGTGGTCGCGTCATCTTCCGCACGGCGGGGGAAAAGACGATCCTGCCAGGGCGCGTGCCGGATGACATACTCTCGCGCTTCACCTACGACGAGGCGGCCTGCCGGACGTTCACCGAACGGGATCGCTCGTCGATCTACGGTGGCTTCCACCTTTACACCAAAGTGCGCTGAGGGAGACGCCCTTGGGGGGCCACCACGCCGGGGAGAGTGCCGCCCAACACATGGACGGCATCTATCGCTATCAGCGCTACATCTACGACCTGACGCGCAAGTACTTCCTGCTCGGGCGCGATACCATGCTCGCGGGCATGGCGCCGCCGCCGGGCGGTACCGTGCTCGAGATCGGATGCGGTACCGGCCGCAATCTCATCGTCGCTGCGCGACGTTATCCTCAGGCGCGGTTTTATGGCTTCGACATCTCGGAGATGATGCTGGAGACGGCGCGGGCGAACATCGCGCGCGCTGGCCTTGGTTCGCGCATCGCCGTGACGCAGGGCGATGCCACGGACTTTTCGTCCGAGACGCTGTTCGGTGTCGCCGCCTTCGACCGCGTCTTCATCTCCTACTCGCTGTCGATGATACCGCCGTGGCGGCAGGTCGTGCCGAAGGCGCTGGCAGCGGTCAAGCCCGGCGGCTCGCTGCACATCGTCGATTTCGGCCAGCAAGCCGGGTTGCCGAAGGCGTTCCGGGCGGGCCTGCACGCATGGCTCGCGAAGTTCGACGTGACGCCGCGACCCGATCTCGAAGCGGTGCTCAGGGAAGCGGCACTGGCGAGCGGGGCCGACCTCAGGTTCGAGCGGCTGTTTGCCGACTACGCGCAGCATGCGGTGCTGCGCACGCCGGCGTAGGCGCCCAGCCGCTAGGTGCTCCGGGGTCAGAATACGAAGATGTCGGCGGCCGTTGGTTCCGCGGAGCCGACCCCGAAGACGGCGATTGCGACGGTCTCGAATTGCGTGCCGCTACCGTCCCTGTCGGCCCACAGGATGTTGGTCAAGAAATCGTAGACGAGGCGTCCATTGATGCCGAAGGCAGGCACTCCGGCTGGAATGCCGGCAGCGAAGTCAGTCGCATTGATGAAGTTGCCGGCTGGCGTCGATAGGTTGAATTCGCTGCGCGAGATGAAGACGTGATCCTCACCGCCTGAACGATAATCGCGTACGTAATCCATGCCTTGATCGTACTGCAGCCAGAAGTCGTCGTCCGAGGTGTTGTCTCCGATCAGGGTGTCGATGCCGGCATCGCCACGGATGCGGTCATAGTTGGCGGTGCTGGCGAAAATGATATCGTAGCCGGCCCCGCCGGCGGCGTATGCGAATTGTGTCGTCGATGGTTGAAGTGTATCGGCGAAGCGCGAGCCGACCACGTTCTCGACGCCGGCGAAGGTATCGCCGACCGCGGCGCCGCCGACGGTGCCATTGACGAGGCTCACCGTCAGGCCCCCGCTGGCATCGCGATAGTCGACCGTATCGTAATCCGGGCCGCCGTCGATAAAGTCGGCAACGCCGTTGCCCGCGCCCGGGATCAGCGTGTCGTTGCCACTGCCGCCGAAAAGCTGGTCGCTGCCGCCACCGCCCGACAAGACGTCGTTGCCG
>JANRJD010000027.1:0-1792 GCA_033764195.1 Phycisphaerae bacterium
GCAGAGCGACATAAGCGCTCCACGCGCCTCATGGCCCGCTCTCCTGCCAGCTGGTGATGTCGGCGCCCGCCCCCTCGCCGCCCTCGGCCCCATCCGCGCCGAGCGAGAAAACATCGAAAGAACCATGCAATCCGGGCTGCAAATACTCATAGGGCTGGCCCCAGGGATCCTTCAGATCGCCGCCCCGCAGCAGACCGTCGGGATGAGCGGGAGTCTTGGCGATGAGCACCGCCAGCCCCTCCTGCGGCGTGGGATAGCGGTTGTTCTCCAGGTAGTAGAGCTCCAGCGCCGCCACGATCTGCGCCACCTCCTGCCGGGCCGCGTTCTGCTTGCCGCTGACCAGATAGTCCCGCACCGAGATCGTGACTGTCGTCGCCAGGATGCCGAGGATCACGACCACCACCATGACTTCAACCAGGGTCATGGCGCGGCGATGCGAACTGACGTTTCGAGCGAACGCGCGTCGCACCGGAGTGGCACACCGGTTGCTCGGACTCATTTGAGCGATAGCACTGCGGTAGTTCATTGCACGACTCGCGTGGTTTCCAGGATGGGGAGGACGGTGGCGAAGACCACCAAGCCGATGATCAGGGCCAACCCGACAATCAGGGCCGGTTCGAGAATTGCCAGCAGTCGCGTCTGGCTGACCTGCACTTCGCGCTCATAACCGGTCCGCAGCTGGGCCAGCATGTCGGGCAGCGACCCGCTCTGCTGGCCGACGGAGAGCATTTGAATCACCAGCGGCGGCATCAGCCCCGACACTTCCAGCGGCGCGGCGATGTCCTGCCCGGCCTCGACGCCGCGCGCCACGGCGTCCAGTTCATCGGTAAAAATCGAATCGGGTAACGCATCGCGCACCGTGCGGACCGCGGCCACGAAGCGCACATCGGTCTTCAGCAGCGTGGCCAGCATCATGCAAATGCGCGCGATCCAGGCCTTGCGGTAGAGATCGCCGAAGATTGGCACTTTCAAGAGCGTTCTTTGCAATCGGCGACGCATGGCCCCGTTGCGGAGCGCCGCCCCGAGCGCGAACACGGCCAACACCACGCCCGCGGCCAGCAGCCATCCCCAATGAATGAGGAATCCGCTGACAGCCTGCAACAATCGCGTCGGCCACGGGAGCGAACGCCCGGCCGACTCCAACACCTCGATGAGTTGCGGCACGACGTAGGTCGACAAGAAGATCACCACCCCGGTCCCGACGGTGATCAGGATCGCGGGGTAGATCAAGGCCGTGAACAACTGCGACCCGGTCCGCTCGCGGCTCGACTCGTAGTCGGACAATTCTCGCAGCGCCTGCGGCAGACTGCCGGCGCTCTCACCCACGCCGACGATCGCCAGCGCCAGCCGGTCGAACCAGAGCGGATGGGAGGCCAGTGCCTCGCGCAAGCCGCTGCCGCGTCGGATCGATTCCTCCACCTGCTGGATGATGGGCCGCAGCGCGCCGCGCTGCTGCTTGCGACAGACCGCCAGTGATTCGGCCAGCGGCACGCCCGCATCGAGCAAGACCTGCAAATTGCGCCACAATTCAGCCACGGCGCCGGCCGAACGGCCGCCGAATCGCCCGCGAGCTACCGCCGCTTTGGGGCGAACTTCGTCGATGCGCGTCGGGCGCAACCCTTGGCGCCGCAATAGCGCCCGGGCCGCGGGGGCGCTCTCAGCCGTCACCGTGCCGCGGGCGGGCTGCACGCGCGCGTCCAGCGCCTCATAGCCGTAGACCGGCATCGGCCCGCTCCTCGCTGCCCCCGTCGTCGGCGTGGGTCACCCGCAAGACCTCGTCGGGCGTAGTTCG
>JANRJD010000038.1:0-515514 GCA_033764195.1 Phycisphaerae bacterium
GGTCGACGACGCCGGGGCGGTGCGGGTGCAATACCAGTATGACCCGTACGGCGAACTGGTGATCCGCGACGTGCCGCTGCCGGGCTCTTTACCATTGCCGGGGCCGACGGCGAAGTCTCCCCTGTTCAGCGTCGGCTTCCAGGGGCTGTTTTTTGAGCGGTTCTACGGGCTGCTGGTGGAGTCCGCCGGAGGCGGTCAACGCTCAAACGTGACCGACCCACCTCTGTACGTCCCCGCCCCCGTAAGCGCCGCAGGCGGCAACGGCGGCGCCGGCGGCGTCGGCTCGGCCAGCGGCTCGACGCAGGTCCGCGAATTCTATTATGTCAGGAATCGCTGCAATTGTCCGCGCGATGCCCGATTCACGACTCGTGACCCTAATGACGCTGGTTTCCCCATAATCAGTCGGCTTTCTTCAAACGGCGATGTTGTCTGGTACGGAGCCGGGCCATTTTCGGCCGACGGTCATTACGGCGACGGGATGAATTTATATGGGTTTCTGGGCGGCAATCCAGCAAACCTACGAGACCCGCTTGGGCTGGATATCCTAGACGACGAAGGTATTAGCGCGGATGTGCAGTCATGGGGGCTTGCGACCAGCCAGCTGTCCGTAGCGGCCGGAACCGCTTTCTCATTTGCCGATGTCGGTACGTTGATTGCCTCTGGATTTCTTTCGTTGACCAGTGGTTCCGGACGGACGTGGGTAGACAATATGTCCGACTGTGTAAAAAGGCTGGGTCCAGTGCATTCGAACAACACGATAGTCTGGTCGGTTGCCACGGCGGCAAAACTTGCCGTGACATCGTTTACCCCAGTCCCGAAATGGGCACTTGTCTACGGTAAGGACTCTGACGGAGCAGCATCGACCGGGCCGTGGGGGCTGCCGAGCTCGCGAATAGCCTGAGGCACGCGAAACGTGCTAGGCCCCAAAGGGCTGAATTGGGCGAAGCGAGCCGGGCGAGCCGTTGCTCCGTTTGCTGCGCCAATCGGCTACGCGTATGGTGCCTATATGGCCGGTGTGGAAGTTTACTGCGGTGCGAGTGAGTTCGGGAAATGGGCCGGTTGGTGGTAACATGATCAATCGCGGTCTAGTGCAGCGGTTTCGTACGCGTGCGATGCGCTGCATCGTCGCCTGTTTCGTCATGGCATTTGTTGCGGGTATTACGGCAGTTCAATTGTCGGAGAACGCGCAGTGGCGCCGGCTGGCGCCTTTCGTCTCGATTGCGGTCTTGGCAATAGGACTATGGGCAGTCACGCAGTGCTATGTGCCATATTTGCGTAGGCAGCTCGTGCGTGGCAGGCGTTCCGTGGACGAGCAAGAGCTAATGCGTGATTGCGGCGTGCCGGATACCCGAGATTGGCAACAGGGCATAGTCTTTATTCGGGCGCTCGCTCGGCATTTATCTTTGCCAAGTGACCACCTGCAGGCTGATGATGTAATTGAGCATTTGTTTGTCGTGCCCAACAGTCCGTTCGATACCGCATGGTGGACTTTTCACGAGTGGAAGCACGAGCAGCTCGGAAAAGTAGCTTGCGTGCTTCACGTCGATCAGGGCGTCACCATCGGGGAGGCCGTCCGGCAGATTGTCGAGTTCGCGTCGTCGAGCGCTTTACAGAATAAGCCAGTACTTGAGTCGTGAGGATTGGTAGGGAATGGCGTGGGTCGTCTGATCAAGTAACAGACCCGCATTGGCCTGGACGGCGCCGCCGAGCAGAGCGAACCGATGGGCTTTGCCAACTACATTTATGACGGGGCGCGGCGGATTCAGGAGTTGCTACGCTTCCCGAATATCGCGGCGGTGACGGCGTTGTGGGCGGGCGTGGCCGGGGCCAAGCCGCCGATCAATACACATGCGGAGTGCGGCGGCGGCTGGAATGCGAGATGGCGAGCGGAATTGCACTCTCTTGGTAAGCCGCTCAGCAAACTCACTGCTGAGGATCTTTGGCCTATCTGCGATCGGATTATGCGTGATTTTGGCCTCTAGATCGGTGTACGATGAAAGTCATGCCCTATTACGTCAACGTCTGCTATCATGAGCAAGGCAATTGCCGCCTTTTGTCGGCGACGCTGCAGCGAAAGTTCGTGCTTGTCGATTTCGATACTGGTGAGCTACGTCTCTCAGCACGTTTGTCGCGCCCAGGTGACAATACTTGCGACGTGGACTGGGAGGCGAAAAAGTTCATTTACAGCTCGGATGGATGGCGGGCTGTTGAGTTGTGTGACGCAAGAAATGGCGATCTGATCAAGCAGATCAAAATGCGGGATCCCGCGAGATTAATGCTCGGCAAGGAGTGCCGGTTTGCAGTTGCATCGGATCTAGAGAAGCCGGGATACATCATTGAATGCACGACCGGTCGCCTGGAAAGTATTTCTGATCTTGGCAGTATTAGCGGCGGAGCGTTGGCACCTGACCGATCGATATTGGTTGTTGGAAATAGGAAGAGGGTCGGATTCGCCAAGCGAATCTGTCTCGAGCGAGGTGAGTACTATGAATTGCGACTGCCGCGTCCGCGACGAGCGGTTCAGATGCGATTCCGACCGAATTTTGAGGGCATCTCCGTACTGTATGATGACTGGGTCGTTGCGTGCTATCGGACGCTAGCCTTCAGTGATGAGTTATGGAAGTACAGCTGCTCCGGAGAACTTGAACCTTGGTTTAGTAGTTGGACTGGCGACGGGCGATACTTTGTGCTTGGAAATGATAAAGCTCCGGCCCTCGTGTTAGACGGCGACACCGGGAGGGTGATGAAGTCTATTGATGTCCGTTTCAGGCCTTTCTACGCAAGTGCTGGTTCAACTGTTATGAACGGCTGTATTGAAATTCTGGATTTGGAGCGAGAAGCGATCGACAGCCGCCGAAACCAGATCGATTGGTGGAAGAAGTCGAAGTTTCTTGAGTATAGCTAGAGATCAAAGTTAGGAGCCTCATGCGTGAAGCTGCGATTGCGCTGTGGACCGCTTCGGTCGCGTGCGCAGCCATAGCTGGATCGATTCGGCCGGCGGGGTGAATGAGTTGCTGGGTCTGGAGCTTGATTTTGACGCTCTGGGCAACAAGCGGTTCGCCCGCGTGCGCCAGCTTGGGCATGACAATGATCGGTCGTATCTGTTCGGCTACGACGATTTGCAGCAACCGACCTTCGCGGAGCTGGGGCGGCTGAACAATGAGAACACGTCGATCGTGCCGGATGCGCTGGTGACGCTGCGGCGGCGCTCGCAGCAGGCATAGGACTGCTCGTCGAGTTGCCAGGGGCGAGCACAAAGCGAGGCCGCGCAGGCGGGCGAAATCCGCATGGATTCCCAACGCGGCGGGCCATCGCCGCGAGCGGGTCTACACGGGGTTACGCTCCGATTCTCAAGATGGGCTGTTCTGCCGCGATGATCGGCGGGACGTGCCGCGAAGGGATGGGATGCTGTCGCGGCCCGGGCGCCTCGGGCGGCAAACAAGAATGGGACGCCGGGGTGTTAACTCCCAGCGTCCCAATCGCTTACCGCCCCCACGGGGATTCGAACCCCGGTCTCCAGGATGAGAACCTGATATACTGGCGGCGGCTCGATGGCGGCTACTCGCGTAAGTGCTTGCGGCGATTGGGCTTGTCGCTAACTGCTCGTGTCTTCAAAGCGTTAGCGTGAGCTCCGCAGTTCTCGTTGTTCATCGTTGTTTGCTGCTGTTTGCCGTCATTTGCGAGCGATTGATGGACGGATGATGGACGGCGCTCCCGCAACACGAAATTCTTGCGCGCGATCTCGATTCCGCAAGCGCTTACGGCGCAAGGGGTTGACCGTCGTGCGCGGGAGCGATCACGAGATTTTTCTTGACGCCTGCAGGGGAGACGTACTTAATGAGAGGATCGCCGAGGCGGGGATCGCGGTGGGGCCGCGAACGCGGCGGCGAGGGTCTGGGCCGAGGCGCAACCATGCGTCCAGTCGTAGACGGCCTTTGGGGTAACGTCATGTCGAGTCAGACGTTCTCGAGTTGGGTAACTGAGCAGCCTGTGTTTGCAATCGATGGGCGGCAGAATCCTCGCCACCAGCCAGCGAGTGTGCCATCACATCAACGACCGTATCGTGTTGCACCGCTGTTGTTTTGCGCCCTTGCGCTGTCCAACCAACCCGCGACCGCCGTTGAGAACTGCTCGTGGGGGACCCCGCCGTATGTGTGTCCGGAGCCAGATACTCCGACGTGTCCCCAGCCCAACGGGCCTGCCCCCTGCGCACTATGCCCCTGCAGCAACTCCTATGCTGGATGTGAGAAAGAACCCCAAACGACATGGACCGACAACGGAGTAACTTGGGGAACGCTGGGGGCCGATCTTCCTGCATTTCTCGTGTTGTTCGTCGGCGACATGACCCCGCCGCAGTCTGTAATCGGAAGAGATTCCGACAGGTGCTCGATACCGCCGTACGCCCAGCTCTGCATCCCGGCCAATTGCAGTCAACAATATGGCGGACTCAACTTCGGATGCGAGAACAATGACTGCGGCGAGATGAGCCCGTGCTGTTGCTCCTGTTCCGTAATCAACCCCTCCGATTGTGATCCACCGGCACGCTGCCTTGACGCGTACGGAGTTCCGAGCTTTGCGGGTGGTCTCGACACGCCTGTTCCATTGCCACTTGAAAGCCAAGACGAGTCGATTGCCGAGATTTCATGCCAGTCGATTGTTAGCGGCGGAATTGAACGCGTTTTCTATTTATTAGGCAAGTCCCCCGGCATTACGAAGATAAATTTTGCGATCGACGACCTCGGCTGCACCGCGGACGATGGTATCTTGAATGGTGAAATGCCCGTCATTGTCAGGCCGAAACCGCTGCAGGTTGGCCCATCGGGGCAGCTGTGTCCCGGCGGAGCAACCTATACAGTCTCGGCGTTTAATGTGCGACCAGTGGTCTGGGGGTTCGACTCCGGCGGCACCGGATCGGAGGGCCAGGAGATTTGTCGTGTCTACCACAGCAATTACGGGCTGTACGAATACCGATTCCGAGTTACTTCCGGCGATCAAAATGGAACAGCAACTGTGAAAGCCCACGACTGCCGATTCCCGTCCATTTCCGGTTTTGCGATCATCACGATCGGCTGCGCCGATGGCAGTTGTGACGCAGGCGGGTGCGGTGGCTTTGGCAGCGGCAAAGGATTTGTAAATAGCTTAGACTTTCGCATAAACCTAGGAAACAACAGTTCGGGCGAATCCGCAGGCCATCTGGGAATCAACTCTGAGGTCGCCCTTCCATGGCTTGCCGATCCGTCGGCTTCTATCGGGATGCTGAAGGCTTACTCGACTCTCGACGGATTCGCACCGTCGATTCAAGAGCTTGAAGGCGTGCCGCCGGATTGGCGACAATTCCGCACGATGGACGGCATCGCAACCGTAGTAGGCAACGCACCCGTCGCTGGCGAAGTGCCTTACAGCGGATACCAGATCCAGATTTTCTCGGCGGGCCAATTGAGTGCTATTTCCAACTGGCAAACGACTTCTTATTATGCAAATACCGGAACAGTCGAGCCGATGATCACATGGTATGTAGTGAATCCGGATTTTCCGACGGCGAACAATCGGCTTAAGATACAGAAGTGGGTGGACGGAACGGTCGCGTCCCTTCTCGATGGCACCATGGAATTAGAGTACGAGTTCGAGTATCTCGCTGCCGGCGCATGCGGAGCGAGCGGTACTGCGTGGCGAATGACGACATCGGATACGGTACCTCGCGAACGAGAGACCCTCTGTACTGCAATTGTCAACGGAGCGCGGATCGAGACTCGCACAATTGCCCGATTTCAGGGTGGACAGTGGATCGCCACCTTTGTCGAATCGTCTGAGTACGGACTGTTCAGTTGGGGCGAAGCCGTAGTTAGGCGCATCGTCGATCCCGGTGGAGCCGCACTAGTATACGAATGCGACTACTACGACACCTCTGACGGGTTTGACGCGAGCAAACATAACTACCGGAAATGGGAACGATTTCCCGATGGACGCTGGAATTGGTACGATTACGCTCAGCAATTTGATGGATCGGGTAATTTATTCTCACAGACTCGCGTGACGATTTCGCCATGGTTGGACGGTCCGCCCACATTTCCGACTGCTCTGCCCTCACCGAACGCGACGGGAGTCGTGCGTACGAGTAGCGTGATCGATCCTGACGGACTCGTGCTTGATGAGCAGACAAAGATCAACAATGAGGTTGTTGCGTGGACGACGAGTTCCCGCCAGATTGGCAGCTCGAGTGAGACGGTGATTCAGCGACGCTATGCGTCGTCAAATGGAAGCCAGCCCGGATCCGAGTTCGCGGAGACGAATATCGAATATGCGCTGTATCCGGAGCTCGAGCACGTCCTTAGCACTGAGCAGGATGACGGAAGGTTTGATGGATGGGACACCGATCTTTTCGGTGCGAGCGGGAACATTGACGGCTTCCTAACCGGCACAGCGATAAATCTTCAGGGGAGCGGCGCACCGGATTTCGCCGCCAACACCGCGAATGGAACCGATCGACAGTTCATCGAAATTCACTATCTCAACGCATCTCGCGACAAGGAAGCGTATCGCACGACTGCTGAAGAGCGTGTGGTGGATAGCGGCGGGCGAGAACTGTACCGCAAGCAGCATGTGTGGACCGGGTCGAACTGGGATACTACTCCGCTGACGTGGACTAAGTACGAGCGAGATTCCACTAACTCAAATCGCGTGCTGAAAGTGTGGCGCGATGGAGTGATCGTCCAGTCGCATTCTTACCCGGGCTGTTGCGACAGGGTGACCACGTCGATGGACGGTACGGTTGTCAGTCAGGATCTAGACGCCCTAGGGCGAATTGTGTTATCGACCAAGCATGCCGTGCCTGCAGTTGGAGACTATCCGGCTCGGCCCGCACTGAGTACGCGGTATCTGTATGAGGCACGTCCTCAGGGCGGCAAGCGCGACCTTGTTCAACTTGAAACGAGCGGTCAGGCACCGTGGGTGCAGGCGATTCGCGAGTTCGACTTGGCGGGCCGCTTAGTCTCCGAGACAGATCAGAATGGGTATACAACGACGTATTCCTATGCTGAGGGCTGGCTGGGCAAGACGGTCACGGTAACTCGTCCAGACGGGCAGACGGAAATCGCATCTTACTACATGGACGGTCAACTAAAGAGCCGCACCGGAACAGGCGTTGTTGCCGAGTATCGAAGCTACGGTGTTGAGGCTGGAGGGATCAGGACGGCGACTACCTCAATCGGGAGCGAGAACTCACTCCGTTTCACAACCACAAAGACCGACATGCTGGATCGCACCTTGAGCGAACTTCGGCCCAAGTTCGGCGCAACCAGCACTGGAGAGGTTGTCGTAACGGCGTACGGATACTATCCACTCGATGGTACATACTCATCGGGTAAGTTGAAGTCGGTCGATCCGCCGGATGCGAACGCGACAATCTATAACTATCGCGCGTGGGGTGACGTAGAGTTAAGCGGACTCGATGTCGACGGCAGCTCCTCATTGACCACCGCGAGCACGAGTGACCGGTACTCGGCCAGAGACAGTGTGTACTTCAAGGGACCAATCGCGAGCGTATCGGACTCTGACGGCTGGTGGCGAATAGACAGCACGACTTCCTTTGAACAGGTGCCGCCCAGTCCGACGGTCATGGAATTGCGCGATGAAACTTACGAGCGAACGGCACTCGTGATTGCCGGCCTGCCCTACCGGGAGCGAATTAGAATTGATGCGGCCAACCTCGGGCCTCCATCCGGAGCAAATCCGCCCGCGAACGACACCAGGTGGATTCTAACGCGCACCAGAACGACCTACGATACGACCGGGCATCTGCAAACAGACTGGACTGTATACTCGGACGGATCGCAGTCTACTTCAATCGCTTACGGCGGGCTCACGCATAGTACCGTCGAACGCGACGCATCCTCGGTCGTGTTTGCTTACGATGCTTTTGGTCGCCGAACCACGAGTACTGACAGTCGCCAGGCTACTTACACATCTACCTACTTCCCGGCGTCGACGTTAGTGGCGCAGGAAGTCGATCAAGACGCCCGAACGACGGCGTATACATACTACCCGCAGGGATCGCTGGGGGCCGGACGTCGTCAGACTGTTGAGAATACGTTCGGGCATGTGACGCGCATTTCATATGATGCTCGAGGCAACGAGCACCGAACGTGGGGAGACGTTCCCCAGCCCATCGAGTATGGCTACGATCCGACATTCGGCGAGCGCGTCACCATGAAGACGTGGCGAGATACTGCAATCAATTTCTCCGGTACGACGTGGCCCAACCCGAGTGGCGGCGACACGACGACATGGATCTTTGATCCGGCGACGGGCCTCCTGAAGACCAAGACCGACGCCGCCAATAAGAGTACCACCTACACCTACTGGGACGCGGGAAAGCTCAAGTCGAGATCATGGGGGCGCAACGTAACTACGGAGTATGATTATCTTGGCAGCACAGGCGAGACGTGGAGGATCGATTACGGCGACACAACGCAAGACCCGGACATCGAATTGAGCTACACACGGGGTGGAAGGCTTGTCTTTGTCAATGACATGCGGACAGGTGCGGAAGCGCTTGACGTCACCTTCGGCTATAATGTCCGCTTTGAGCCCGCCTCCGAGGCATACACCGGTGCGTTTTCGCGCACGCTTTATCGTGACTATCAGGCCAGTGCTATTTCCCGAGTCGGTCGGGTGTACTTTGGCGACGGAAGTGAGTACGACGTTGCGTTCGAGTATTCGAATCAAGTCGGAGGGGTGCCCACCGGACGCTTGAGCCGAGCGTTCGGCACTGGGCTGCCCACTGGTTCATCCGGAACGCAATTTGGTGTCCACTACGGCTATCTTGGTGGCAGCAGCCTGGTCAATTCAATCGAGTATCGCAACCAGGCTGGAGCGATTCAGCTCGCAACGGCGAGAGCGTTTGAGCAGTATCGCCCTGTGATCACTTCTGTGACGAATTCTTGGATTCCGTCGGCGACGACGATCTCGAAGTACACTTACACGAACGACGACCTGTCCCGCCGCAACTCGGTGAAAATGGAAGGCTCGGCGTTCGCGCTGTCGGGCGCGGGCGGCAATCACTGGAATCGCTACGCCTACAACGGTCGCAACGAGCTGATCGACGCCGAGCAGTACGCAGGTGCGAACTTGCAGGCTGATTTCGGCACGACGCCGGGCGATCCTCCGGTGAACGGCGGATTCTTCGAGTACGACTATGATCCGATCGGCAACCGGGTGCAGGCTCGGGCGCAGGAGTCGCCGGAACTGCCGACGGACTATTCGCGGAACAGCTTGAACCAGTATTTCTCCAGCACGCTGCGGTTTGAGGATCCGGAGAACGGGGACGTGGTCGCGGCGAATCAGTACACGTATGACGCCGACGGGAACCTGACGCGGATCGAGATGTCGGGCGACTCGAACTGCGACGGATATGTCGGCGTCGGCGACATCGGAGCGTTTCAACTGGCCATCACCAATCCAGCGCAGTATGCGGTGCAGTATCCGAATTGCCCGCTGACCAACGCCGATACCAACGGCAGCGGCTACGTTGACGTGGGCGATATCGGCAACTTCATCTCCATGCTGACCGGTTCGATTACAAGCGCGCCCGCGACGACCTGGGTGTGGGACGCGGAGAACCGGCTGCTGCAGGTCGGGCCGGCGTATGGGCCCTACAACAACGATAAGCGCGTAAAGTACGCCTATGACTATCGTGGTCGGCGGGTTCGTCGCATCGCCGAGACCTACAACGAGTCAGCGTGGACCGTAAACTCCGATACGCGCTACGTCTGGGACGACTGGCTGCTGCTGATGGAGATCGACGGCAACACTGGGAACACCATCCGCAAGTACACCTGGGGCCTTGACCTCGCGGGCCTGAACGGCACGGCCAACGACCGCACGTCGGCGGGCGGGATCGGCGGCTTGCTGGCCGTGGTCGACGACGATCCCGCGACCTCGTCCTACAGCGGCTCGTACTGGTACGGCTTTGACGCCAACGGCAACGTCGGCCAGCTTGTCGACGCGGACAACGGGGCGATCGCGGTTCACTACGAGTACGATCCGTACGGCAACCGCGCAAATCCGCCGGTTGCGGGCGAGCTTGAGCAGCCGATGCGATTCAGCACCAAGGCGTTCGATGCGGTTCCCGGGCTGTACTACTACGGGTATCGGCATTATTCGCCGCGGTTGGGGCGGTGGGGGAGTCGGGATCCGATTGAAGAATTGTCAGACATAATGCTGTACCGCGCATTGAGTAATGAGCCGACAAACCTAGGAGATGCGTTTGGGTTAGAGTCTTTTTCGGCCGAAGAGTATGCGGCGCTAAAGTATAGCGGAGCGTGCCCTACAGACTGCCTAACATGGCAATTTGACCGTAGTTTAGGTACTGGCTGGTTGCCAGGACCGATTCGCGTGGTCGTCGAGCGGGTTACGCGAAGAAATTCGTTTCGACTCGGAATTAAGTATCAGCGATGTAAAGTCTGTTGCCCGAACCCCGATGTCGAAGGATATTATCACACTGGGCATGTGGAAGTATTGGAAGTTTTCGGGCAGGGAAGCAGTCGCGCTTCGCACGAACGTGCATACTCGGGACCAACTAGCGCACTTGAGCTAACTGGGAAAGGCTTTGGCTGGCGTGATTCTTGTACCGGGGAAAGTGGCGGTGGCGGCTGCCTGCAGGCACGAGGCTGCTTCGGCGTGCGATCTACAATTCCTCCATTCTATGATGCCATTGGCGAGTGTTGTCTAGAGGGCAAAGCCTGCTTGCGCGCCACTGTCTCGATTGCACCAGAGTTTGGTTTCCAAGGGTGCTTGGTATGCCGAATTAGTGCAAATTTTGGCCGGTCGACTAGGTTCGGCGGCTCGAAGGAATGGAGATGGTGCACGGACGACTTACGTTGGAGTCCATACTAGAAACGTTTGACGGCAGGCGACCCGTCCTAGTTATTTGCTGTTGTGGCACCAGTTGTTCGACGATCGTTCCGCAGTTGCATTCAAGCGAATGCTGCTCGCATTGAGTTATGCACTGCGTGGACCGTCCGTGGCAAATTACCGGATGAGCCATTGTAGATAACCACGTAAGTTGGGCTTTTGTTGTGAGAGTACATCTGAGCTCTCAAAAGGAAACGGTGTTTCCAGCGATTAATTCTCAGTGAGTTCACAGGTCTTGGAAATCTCAGTGCAAGCACCAGTGTTTTGTTATCTTGAGGACTACATCGGAATGGGATTAGTTCGGACGCTTGTTCTCGCGACTGCACTTTGTGTGGTGTTGACAATCGGTGCGGTTTGGCACCGGTGCCAGCGACGCGGCGAGCTGCGCGTAATGCAGACGCTGCCGATCCCGAACATTGCCGAACCCAGAGCGCATTCGAGCTGCTCGGAGTCTTCGGTTATCTTTCGACGATCGGCTTTTGCTTATACGGTTGCTGCATCTTGGACGGTGTTCGGACTTCTGCTGAGCGGAACTCCGTGGGTGGTTGCCGCAATCGTTTTGTATGGCGTTGGAGGGATAATTGAGGCCCTCGGTAGCAGGCTCCACGTGCGCGTCGTGCCGGGAGAAGGAGTTTGGGTACTTAGTGGAAGTTGGTGGCTATACGGAATAAGGATATGGCACCGCCAAGTGACCGCTCCGATGGTTGAGTGCGTTCTCCGGGAAGTCAATGATCCTGAGTCCAGCAACGTAGTCGGGTTCACGCTTGCGGCGCGTGAGGTTGATGGCAGTCAAGAAGTGCAACTCCTTCCTCGCGGAACCATTCCGCTTTGGTGGACACCAAACCAGTCTCGCGAATTACTTGTCCGGCTCGCATATCTACTAACACGGCGTCAATTTCCCGTTCCCAAATGAGCGTGACGCGCCTTTGCGCAGGCCGCTGGACAATGTAACTGGCGAGTTGTTGCGGCGCACAGAAAGACATGGCGAGGTGTTTTGGTTAGCGGATGTGGCGGATCAACGTTGGACATTGCGAGCCAATCTTGGTGACCTGGTCCCCAACAACTGATCCAGTTGTTTTGAGAGTCCAACCGCCCCGGATGGGGCAGGAATCTCTCGATGAAGCGGAAGCGTCATAGTCCGGAGCAGATTCTCGGCAAGCTGCGTGAGGCCGAGGCGGGGCTGTCGGTCGGACAGTCGATCGGGCAGGTTTGCCAGAAGCTGGCGATCAGCGGTGGCTCATCCGATGAGCGCGTCTCCAGGCAAGTGCGAGCGATGTGAGTAACGCCAATGAGCTAGGCTCTGGAACATAGCTCGCGAATGAGACGTACTCTTCGAGCGGGACGTTGGTGAGAAGGCGGATACTCTCAAACGACTCATCAGTGATGAAAGCGCCAGATGTCTGGGTGGAAAAGATGACGCGGCCGTCAGGAGCGATGTCAATATCGTTCGGACTCGTGCCCGGCGTAAGAATCGTCCGTATCGGTTCGCCGTCCTTGGCGAAGTGGTGAATCGAACTGGTTCCGTTCTCGGTGATGTAGAGCTCTCCGCCGGCATTGGCGGCAATCCCGCTTGCCGACACCGGAAAGTTCAGGAGAATCGTCCTTTCGCGCGTGAGCGATATCGGATCAAAGACATAAACTTCAGTAATGGGGTCCGTCCCGGTGCCCAATGCGTAGAGTTTGCCGTCGAGGCCGATATTGACGTCCTGCCGTCCGCGTTCGGTTTCGAAGCGCGAAGTAGCGCCGGAGTCGAGATCGAAGCGAACCATACCCGACGGAACCCCAGCGCCCGATGTGCGTTCATCGGAAGCGATTACCCGCTGCCCGATCGCTGTGATGCCTCCCGCTCTCGCGGAGTTGGCCGTCGACCAGCCCGCAAACGTTCGGTGATCCCAACCCCCGGAATGGCTGTCGTAGACGCTAAGCCACGGAGAGAACGTGCCATTGAAAACGGCGATTCGACCGTCCGGTAGTGCGACACTGTCGCGAAGCCGCTCATTTATGGGTCGTGTGCCGCCGCCGGGCCATGGCACGGTGATGGATTGAACCAATACGCCCGCTGCCGTGTACTCGCCGATCTCGGTCTGCCCAATCACGAGGATGTTGCCGGGATAGATCGGCGCCGCGACTGCGATTGAACCGCTAACAAGCAGAGAAAGGGTAAGGAGCATTATCGGTCGAGAATAAGTGCGCATTGTTCCTGTCTCCTCATGGCAGCTTATCAGGACGGGCTGTGGGCAGTCAACGGCTTCTGCGTTCGGTTTAGGCGGGTAGAGGCGGCGGAACAAACTCAGATGGCCCTCTTACGGTGCTCAACGAGCTGGGTAGCAGCACAAATTATTGGAGCCGGGCGTTCCGGGACCGGGTGGTACTCGTAGTGCTCTCTGGTTTTGGCGCCAGAGCGCAGTCGTATGCGCGGGACTCGTAACTGTTTGGTTGGAAGCCTCTACCGGGCGCAGGTCGCGCGGCAAGAGCTTCGGGATTCGTAACTCTTTAGTGAAACGCCCACACCAGGATTTGAACCTTTTAGTTACGAATCCCGCAAAGCTTATAAAGTTGCGCTGCGGCGCATGTACATGGGTGACTGGAAGAAGAGATATGAGTCCGCGCGCGAGGCGCTTCTCGCGGATAACCGCATATGTGCCGCGAACCGGGGGCTGTTTACCGAGTTCCTCGCTTACGAAGAGTACAAGCTGAAGCGAACCAATTCAGTATCCGTGTTGGACACTCACAGCTATTGCACCCTGTGGAACTACACGACGCGGCTTCGAAGCGTGAATCGTTGGTTTGGCAACAAGCCATGGAAAGAGCTTACGCGGGCAGACATTCAGAATGTGTACGATGGACTGGAGGATGGAACGATTACGAGCGCGCGAGGCGAGCTCGTGAAAGAACGAGAGACGTTTTACAGTCGCATTATGCGGGGCAAGCCGTTTGAACTCGCCGGAAAGGCAGCGATCGCACGCGAGGTGATGCAGTTCTCGCGACCGAACACGAACCGGGATGTTCGGTTCATCAGCGAAGAGACGTTTCGCTCGATCGTGGAGGTGATGCTGCGGCCCGAGCAGCGGCTGCTGGCTTGGCTGTGCTTTGACATCGGGGAGAACGCAACGGCGATTCTTTCCCTTCGCAAGCGGGATTGCGTGCGGCAGAGCGAGCCGGGGGCAAGCGAGCCGGAGTACCGGATAAATCTGCGCCGCGAGACGCTGAAGCGCAGCCGGCGGCCACGAAGTGAGCTGACCAACTACCGCGAGACGGTTGCCTACCTCGATCAAGTGCTGCCGACGCTGAGAGAGGACGACCTGCTCTTTGAGTTCGGAGCGCCGCAGGCGGCCAAGGTGCTGCGCCGTGCCGTCAAAATCACGGGTGCAACCTGCCAACCCGGCGGGCAGGTCGTGACGCTCAAGGATCTGCGGTCGTCAATGGCCTGCGACCTCTTGCGAAAAGGCTGGACGACGGATGAAGTGAACGCCCGCCTCGGCCACCGCCCCTCGTCGCGAGAACTGGACAAGTACGTCAACTTTCTGGCGCTGGATCGGCAGCGCCCCAAGAAGAAGATGCATGAGACGCAGATCGGCGTACTTCTGGACCGCCTCGAAGCGATGCAGCAGCGCGAGAAGCTGCACACCCAGCGGCAGGAGCGACTCAGCGAGGAACTGGAGCGCCTGCAGAAACAGGTGGATGAGCAGAATCGGCGGACCTACGAGGACGTGCGGCGGCTGATAGAGCAGCGCTTCTCAACGAAACGACGAATCGGATAACGGCGTCTTCAGGAGGATGGGTGGCACGTGGGGCAGGTGTGGAAGCGGCAGTTGCTCGCAATCCTCCGAGTTGGATACGAGAGTGCGTTCTGAGCACGACGACGCGCCGCCGATCGGAACATCTGTGCGACTACGGCTTCAACGACAATATATTATAGGACGGTACGGCACATTTATTAATTGCGAGATGCACTATTCGGTTGAAATGTCTTTACAATTCATTAACATTAAAGATCAAAATGAGGTCCATCCGATAATACGCTCGATGGAATGGTACTTGGGGCACTGCCGCGTGAGGTCGCAATGTCACAACTAGCTAGCGCTGCCGCGTTTCCAGCGGAGGCGGCCGGTTGGCGCTCAGAAGTTGAGATCTCCGCGCACCGACTGTTCGAGAAGCATCGCGAGGTTCTAACTGCGCTAGGCTTTGAAGAGCGAGATCTGCTGCGACAGGTGCTCTTGCACGCCCCTCGACTGGATCCAAAGAAAGGGGACTTCCAAAAAAGACTCACGCGGGATGCGTCGCGGGTGCTGGGCAGGATGCTAGCGACCGAGCGAACAATCGAGACTCCGCCCCTGACTACGGATTGTTGTGAGCTTGCACTGGACGACTTGGACCTCCAGCCGGTCGACAAACGCACTACAATGCACATTCTCTCAACACGACACTACTTGCGCCACCCCCGCGACTTTTGTCAATCCTTCGGGCTTTACCCTCGCCACGTTGGATCGTGCGGACAACCACCGCTTGCACTCTTCACGATCTCAAAGTTCGACTTGCATCATGTCATTCCACTGCTCCCAGACGGCGTGAAATCAAATGATGTAAGAGTTCTGTCTAGAGTATACGCCTGGCCGCAGTGTCCGCGCAATGCGATTTCGTTTGGCCTATCGACGATCAATGGACGCCTATTGGCGGAACGGAACCCTGTTCAAATGCTACTCTCGTATATTAATCCGAATCTTGGCTTCACGGGCGCATCGCTGCGAGCCTCAAATTGGTTTCTGCTCTGCCGTGAGGAGCGGCGGCATTACTTGTACCTAGACGAGTGGTACATTACCGACCGCGAATGCCAGAGTCGTTTTGGAACGAGCGATTGGGCATTACTGAGAGCGTTGCTTGGGAATCGGATTTCAAGGTCAGTTGTTCCGCTCGCACCGCTTGATATCTATGCATACTGTCTCGATTCGGGAAGTCGTCGGCGGACGAGTGGTCGTGCTCCATTAGTTTCAGGGATTGCGGGGAAATGATCTACTTTCTGACAAACGCATCAAAACCGATATACCGCCGAGATCTGCTCAACGTGTGCAATCTAAACACCGGGGCTCGCCTGACGTTCGACTATCGGTCGTTTTGGGTCGATTCCCCGATCGTTGATAAGAAGGAAGCGGGGCTTGCGGGGATGGACGCTCTACTTTTCTACTATGATCCGAGGACTGATGCTGACGGCGCTCCTGATGGCAGCTTACAATTGGACCACTCCATCCCAGGTGTTTCGGCGCAACAGAAAGGAAAGCAAGAAGAGTTTGAGTTCTATCCAGTCAGGTATTTGAAAATCATCTCTGCTGAGCGATTTGATCATTCCTGGCGGTTCTGTGTTGAGCTGGGAGACTGGTATTGGTACAACGCGGCTCCCGAGAAGGCTAAGCAGCACATTGATGAGTGTCAGAAGCGGTTTCGCTCGGTTGCGGAGCGGCGTCCTCGTCCTGGCCGCGAACTCGTTAGTTCACACTCGAAATTCGTAATTCTTGACGAAGAATCGCGATTTGCCCAGAAGGAAGATCGAGTACCAAAGGCAGCGAAACAGGGTGAGCGGTGGAATCGCTTTGTCAGCTTCTTTAGTTGCATTCGCGGGATGCGCGATTGCTGCTTCGTGTGGTTACGCGCCTCAGAATTTGATCAACGAGACAATCCGATATCCTACAAGCTGACTCCGATGCAAGATTTGCGTCAAATTGAAGTACCTTCCGGTATTGCCATATGGATTTCTGCATTCGTTTTGTATGGGCCCGACGCCCATCCTGTTCCGCCGTGCGTTGTAATGTCGCCAGAGACGGGATGGGTACATGGACCGGTGGGGCGGCAGCATGGAGGGGGCGTGGAGTATCAGTTTCAGTTTATTATTCGGAAGTGCGCTTCAATACATTGTGATTTGCTGAAATTGTCGATTCCGGACTTGAAAGAACCGGACACGGCTGGAACTTCGGTGTTGGCACGCGCAAAAAGAGCTGGTGGTGAGGTGGTGGGGCCTGAGTTCCATTTTCTACTTCGCGTCCTGCCTGCAGACCGGCCCATTGCGTGGGCGTTGATATGTCTTGTCTTGGGTAGTTTACTTGCGGGCTTGGATGCGGCTACTATCTCGCGTGCGTTCCACTTGTCCCAAGAGGCTGACCTGACGTATTGGGTTTGGGGCTTGACAAGATTGGTCGGCGCAGTCGCGACAGTGGTCGGTGCTCTCCGGCTGATCGGAAGAGGCATTTTTGAAATTCCGACATAGAGCCTATGAAGCATGTGCCGAGCAATGGGTCGAGTCATCTCGGGGACTCGAGAGAGTGTTTTATTGTTGACGCCTTGGCGTCGCGGACTTCACTGGTTTCGGATAGGGATTCGCGACGACCACGATTCGCAGAAACCCCGCTCTCGCGTTCTGCCGAATGTTGCGGCGGGCGTTTGAAGCTCCCGTCTCAATCTCAATCGCGATCGTCTCATTTCCCCGCTTTGCGAGGATGTCCACCCGCCCGCTTGCGGGCGGCGGGCGAGGGGCTTCTAGCGTGACGGCGTAGCCCGCTTGCTCGTACTGGCGAGCAATGAAGCGCTTCCAGTACTCGTGCGGGATCGATTCTCGGCCCGAAGTGGGCGTGCGATTCTTTTGCAGGAGGAGCGGCGTCTGCTCATTCGGACGGGCAGTCGGACTGAGCAAGGTTTTCGCGTGCGGCGTGAGGCGCAGCAGCAGCGTTCGCGTGAGCCCGAGTGTGAGCCATTCCGAATCAAGCAGCCCGGAGTATATGAGGGCATTTTTGATCCGAGTGCCTTTGCTCATGCTCCAGCCCAAGCGGCGGTAGCGGGCCTTGACGCCGTCGTCGGGATGCTGGACGACATCGGAGAGGAACGCCAGCGAGAGCGAGTCGAGGGGGACGCCAATCGACGACGACTCGCCGCTGACCGCCTGCGCTTCGGGAGAATTCGTAGTATCCGCGACCGGTTCGGTTCTCGACGTATCGGCATACTGGCGATCCGGCGGATCATCAACGGGCCGAACCCGCCCGAACCCCGTGGATTTTGCGTGAAGAGCGCGCCACGCGCCCGAACCCGCCTGATTCTGATTCAGATAGGCGTGAAGGACTTCGTCGGTCACGGCGCCTTTCTCAAAGACGACGGGAGGAACCTGCACGAGAAAGGGCTCGCGCCAGCGGTCCTGCAATTTCACGATCGCCTGGCCGACCGGTAGGCGACTGACCCAGATTTTCTGCTCGCTTGACAGGCCGCAGAGGCGCGCCACGGCGCTGATATCGGCAGGGTCTTTCTGATTGAGGCAGACGGCGGTGTAGCTGTTTCCCAGCGCCGCCGGAGCAAGCAGGTGCGGATGCTGATCGACGACGACAAGGCCGATGCCGACTTCCCGGCACTGACGCACCAGCGTACCCAGGATCGACTCGCGCGTGCGTCCTGAGGCGCGATAGAGCACATGGTGAGCTTCTTCGATGATGACGACGAGCTGCAGCCGCTCGCGCGCCGGAGAAGCGAGCTGGCTGGCGTAGACCCAATTGAGCAGCGTCGGCACCAAAAACTGCCGCGCGGAGATGCTGAGTCCGTCAAGCTCGATCACGGTCGTACCGCTACTTAGTCCGGCAACCCAGGCGGCTTGCGCCGTTGCGGTGCCGCCGCCCAGGCGAGCGAGCGAAAGGGCATCCAGTGCACGAACTGCGGAAGTTTGCCACTGGCGAGCACGACTTGAGTCGACCGCGGATCGAAGGCGATCGCGCAGGGAATCGGGCAGCGGAGCGCTCTCCCCGGCGTCGTAGGCGCTGACAAGGGCACGATGGAGCAGGCTTTTGGTCCCTTCACCAAGCGTGAAAGCGGCAGCGAGCGCGTCAATCACTTGCTGAGCGTAAAGCCGGGAATCGACGCCGGGCGGGCTTGCAAATGGACTAAACGCCAACGGCGAGAGAGCGCGACCGGCGGTGTAGAAGCTCAAGCGGCGGCTTAGCAGGGGCAAAAGGTGCCGCGCGGTGCGTTTCCAGTCGAGAAAGAGGCAGGGAACGCCGTGCGAGATGAGCTGGAGCAGCAGATGAAACACCGTGTTGGTTTTTCCCGCCCCGGAGCGTCCAAAGACGGCCAAGCCTTGCAGTAGTTCGCTCTCCCGTAGCCCAAACGGCCACTTCTGCTGCTCGTAGAGCACCGTGCCGACCGCGAATCGCCCGGCAGCGGTACGCGGGGGCGGCAGGGAGAGCATCGGTCCATGCGCCTGATCGCCCAGGACTTGCTGCGCGATATGCAGCAACTCGTGATCCAGCAGCGTGCGGGTGGCGGAATCAGCGGCACGACGCACAAGCCGCCAGCGGCGAACAAACGCGGGCCTAAGCGGCTCAAGCCGCCGGGCGGTCTCCTCGATCATCGTCATAGAGCTCCCCCACAAAACGTTGCCGGTTGAGCAGTATCAGCAAGCGGTCTTCAAACGAACGCACGCCCTCCATTTCCGCGATGCGCAGACGGCGGGCTTCGGCTTGCAAAGCGGCGTGGCGAACACGCATACGTTCAACCAAAAGCAGGTTGGGAGTTTCATAATGAAACCTTTTGGCGAGTTCTCGGTTGCGCTCCTCCTCAAGGGCTGCGACGAGTCGGTTGAGTTCTGAATGCAGGGCGGCGTGAACGTTTCTAACTTGGCCGAGTTGTTCGAGCGTGAGGGCCAGTTCGGCGGCTAGGGCGCCGTGCGCCGGAGAATCAGAATTCTGATGCAAATGCGCCCGAACTGCCCGCCAAGCGCGGGCTTCCAGCTGCGCCCCAACGCCCGGACGGGGCGTTTGGGGATAAATGAGCCGCACGCGCTTCATGCCGATGCTCCGGTAGGTGCTGGATCCTGCTCCTTCGAAGAGGCCTTCACGACAGCGTCCGGCATTGACTGAGCGCCATCCTGCAGTTCCCAGCGGTACTTGGGTTCGTCGTAAACCGGCTGGTGGCGCGTGCTTCTGCCGCTGCGAGCCCAGTTGCTGGGACCGACCTTGGAAACACAGGCTGCGCCGATCGCTCGCAGCGATGCACCGGATTCTTTTTGCAGGGTGTAGGTGAGAATGCGCTCATAGCCCATGAGCTGACCGATGCGCTTGAGACGTCCCAGGAGCATGGAGCAGCCATTTGAAACACCGTCTTTGACGCAAATACGCCGAAGTTCCAGATTGCGACCGTTATCGAGGAACCGAGCAATCGGCCGTCCGGCGATGCCGACGCCGACGAGCTCGCCGTTTTCCTCAATTCCGATTGAGAACTTATGGCCGTTGGTCGGATCATTGTGACGATGATGCTGGGCCACAAACTCGTTGGCCCGCTTCAAATCCAGCGGCACGACTTTGAGCGTCACGGGCCCACCTTCCCCATACAGGAATGCGCGCCGCGCCACAAACCGGCTGGTCTGGCAAGGAGCGAAAAAACCGGCATCATGCGGCCACCCCTTCGGCCCGCAGGAGCAACTGCCGAAGCGTCTGACCGATGTCCGTGAGTTCATGCACTCGCCGACTGCCGACGCTGCGAACTTGCGCTACGTTCCGCTTTCGAAATTGCCGGAGTACGTCGCGTACGTTATTCACGCTTATGCGAATCGCCGCGTCGTGGGATCGTGCCCGCTTGCGGATCAGCGGCGCGATGGAGGGTTCGCTCATCGCGCGGAGGACCGCCCAGCGGTGGCGGAAACAAACCCAGCCGTAGAGCTGCCAGTCCGCTGGCGGCTCCTCATAGCGGACGGTCGGCCAACTCAGAAACTCCCGTACCCGCGACTGCCAGCGAACGCCTGCGCGCGTCAGGCCGTAAACCCGGCTGCTGCGGGCAAGCTCGTTGAGACAGCGTGCCAGATTCACCCGCGCAAGGGTCCGCAGTGCGCCTTTTGCGCAATCCAGCGAGAGCTTTGCTCGCACTGCCACTTGCGACGCCGTCAACGGCTGAATGAGGCTGTGCAGCACCTCCTGCCGGCGGCGGGAGTGCAAGAGGACGCCCCATTGAGTCTGAATCACCATCAAGAATCAGTAGTGCCAAACGCTAATAAAGCTTCCACCGAGACACGGCGCTTGCCTGACGGCGTCACTTGTCACTGCCGAACGGTGCAAGGCTTATGAAGCCGGGCGCATCAACGGCCAGCATGAACGAAAAGGAGGTGGGAAACGATGACGGACAGTAACGAACGACTGGACGGTCGCGACGAAAACACGACCGTGCGATGCGCACGCTGCCGCAGCGTGCTGGCATGGGGCGAAGACGTGTTCACGGTCGAAACCGGCGTGTGCGGCCCGCGCGGCTTTGTGCCGCTGGAAGCGCCGCTTGTGTTTTGCAGTGGCGACTGCGTGATACGACACTTCAGCGACGACGCGAACGATGAACCGCAGCAACTGGCCCGGCGCGTTCCGTAATATGGAAGCGCCGCAAACGCCTGCCGGCACGCCGGACGGTGAAGCGCCGGAACCTGAGCCAGTCAGCGATGAGGAAGCGCCCCTCTCGCTGGCGGCATGCCTGCGGCAGGCCGCGAGCTACCGGCCTAACGTGGACTACGGACGGGTGCTGCGGTCGCTGCTACGGCATATCGACGCCAATGGCCGGGCTGGCTCGATGATTGTTACGCCCAAGCTGCCGGAACGCTCGGGAGAAGCTTGCACAATCGGTGACAACGCGACGTAAGGGAGATAGAGTTTCCGCCTGAGCACCTGCTTGCTGCTTTCGACGGGTCTAAACGGTAGTCTTCTCGACAGAACTTGGAGTTCTAATTTCAGATTATGACGGACAGAACACCGACTCGCAGCACATTCAGAGCTCGCTTCAGCGCCGACGGCCTCCACTTTTTCAACCGAGAGACCGGAGCGAACGTCCTCGTCGATGAGATATCGGTCCCGACCCACTTTTGGGCCCGCGCTCCTCGAAACGTCTCTATCGCATTGACGAACGCGTGTGACCTCGCGTGTCCTCACTGCTACGCACCGAAACACCGCGCCACGCTCGGGACCGACTCGCTCTATGAATGGTTGGGTGAACTCGATTCGAACCAATGCTTGGGCATCGGCTTCGGAGGCGGGGAACCGACTCTTGTCCCCTATCTGACCGATCTCTGCAGGCACGTCGCCCAGAACACGCGAATGGCCGCAACGTTTACCACGCACGGCCACTGGCATGACCGACGCTTGGCGCAACGCCTTCGCGGACATGTACATTTTATCCGAGTCAGTATGGACGGGATCGGCCCTACATATGAGCAGCTCCGTGGCCGGTCCTTTCCGGCGCTATTACAGCAGATTAAAGCGATTCGCGACGTTGCACCCTTCGGCATAAACTATGTTGTAAATGAAGTAACAGTCGCTGAACTGGATCGCGCACTGGAACTGGCAGTAAAACTCGGGGCAACAGAGTTTCTGCTACTGCCTCAGCAGCCAACCGCCACGGTCGAGAGCATAGACCAGCATACGGTCAGCATGCTGTCCCGCTGGAGCGCCTCAGTAAACAGCCCAATCCGTGTGTGCATTAGCGACGTGGGCGTCGCAGGGATTTCAACTTGCCGCCCATTCACCAAGGACTTGGGATTGCGCGCATACGCTCACATAGACGCCGGCGGATACATCCGGCGCTCATCTTTCGATCGGCTTGGAGTGGCAATTGACCGGAGTGGCGTAATGCTCGCACTAGAGCAACTGCGGAGCATGAGTGAGGTAATTGCATGAAGCTATGGCGTCAGTACGCCTCAGAACACTCGATGGACCTCCATATGATCGGGAAGTTCAACGAAATCCATGATGCACACGCTGCAAAACGAGCGATCGATGAACTCACGCAGCAGGTAGGCGCGGAGTCCGAAAGATACTCTGCTGGCCTGCCGCCGCACAAGCAAACTTTCAGTGAGGCGATGCACGCGTTACTTGCCAAGTACAATCTTTTCAGTATTCATCCAACGGAGCTCGGGCAATTCGAGCTAGATGTGACTACAAGTGCAGTTGGTAAAGAGCTCAGACTGCATACGGATGAGATTGACGTGTCCGCGTTCTTGAAGCTGTTACTTGAATTTGGGGCGCAAGTGTATGTGACGTCTGGCGAAAGAGCGCTACCGGACGCGAAGCATCAATAGCATTGGGGTGATTGTCGAAGATGGCGGCCTTAGATTGGAGCAAATTCCAGCGCCTCGATGGCGATCCTCGCCTCAACTTTGAGCTACTATGCCGCAACCTCGTCACTCGGCACTATCGGCAGTTTGGGTGCGTGCGAGCTCTGCGGAATCAGCCGGGCGTCGAGTTCCATATTCAACTGCATTCCGCTTGCTCACTTGGAGACTCTGGACGGTGGTGGGGATGGCAATGCAAGTGGTTCGGCGTGCCCAGCGATGGTCTTCTCAACAACAGCCAGAAGGACGACATTCGGCAGTCGCTTGCTCAGTCAAAGGAGAAGCTGCCAGAACTCACCGACTGGGTGCTGTGGACCCCTTGTACTTTGTCCAAGTCGTCACAAGAGTGGTACTACAGTCTCAGCTCAGTTCAGCCGCGGCTTCATCTTTGGAGCGAGTCGGAGCTTCGGGAGCACCTAGCCGGGCCCGGTGCGATTATGCGAGCGCCCTACTTTGGTGAGCTCGCCCTGACCGCCTCGGATTTGCAGCAAATTCACGAGCGCACAACCGCGGCGCTCCACGGGCGTTGGTTCCCGGAAGTGCATCAAGTTGTGGCGGCAGAGCAGCAAATTCGGCGAGCGCTTGGCGAGACCGATCAATGGTCGGACTTGAAGCGGGTGGCGAGCAACCTTGAGAGTGGCTCAGCGAGGGTTATTGACAGGCTCCCCTTCCTCACCGAGAAGGTTCGCGCTTGCGCCGCTCCACTTCTTGACGCAGCTCGTGATCTTCGAGGGCTCCTTGATGCGGCCGGTTCGGACCTATCAGCACTCGATGTTGATGACCTTGGGGTTCGACTGAACGCGGTGGCCCGGACATGCGAACAATGGAATGCCTTCAGTAGATTGCTTCGCGCAGCGCGCAGTTCATTTGCGCTTGACGCAACCAACTTCGTTGCGACCGTGTATGAGGCGATACACTCGTTGAGTGAGTTGCAACGCTCACTAGCCCGTCGCGTTCTGGCGATAGTTGGTGAGGCCGGATTTGGCAAGTCGCAACTGGCTGCTCAAGTTACGGCCCCGTCCGCCACGCGTCCCGCCGGTATTCTGTTATTTGGCCGCGACTTACGCAGCCGTGAGAATTTCGATGACCTAGCCCGAAGAGTCTGTTTACACGGAGAACCGGTCAAGACATTTGAGTCGCTCGTTGCGGCGGTTGATGCGGCCGCGCAGCGCGCGTCATGCCGCCTACCCATCATCATCGACGGACTAAACGAAGCGGAAGATGCGCGTGACTGGAAGGGCGCAATTGCACAAACTCTTCCACTGCTCCAGCAATACAGGCATGTGCTACTCGTGTGCACGGTACGAGGTGACTTTGTAGCTCACGCAATACCGGACGAAGTAGATCGTGTCCACTTAGAGGGGTTTCAGGAAGAGTTGAACAGCGCGGTGGCGCGTTACTTTCAGCACTACCGGATCGATGCGACAGATTCTCCAATTGATTCGCAGGCGTTTGAACATCCATTGTTACTCCGCATGTTCTGCGAAGTTACCAATCCCGCGCGGCAGAAAACAGTCGGAGTGGAGGCGATGCCGACTTCACTCACGGCGCTATTTGAGCGGTTTTTGCTCACGTCAGCGGACCGAATCGCGGAACTGGCGGCGACTGGTGAGCGATTCTGCGTTGAGGAGGTGCTTGATGCACTGCGTCGGATTGCAATCGAGCTGTGGGATCGGCGAGCGCGGGCAATCCCAGCGGAGGACTTGCGGTCGCTTCTGCACGATACTGGCAGAGTTTGGGAGCGCAGCATCGTGCGCGCCCTTGAGCAGGAGGGGCTTCTATTTCGCGACTCATTCGATGGGCAGCAAAGTGGGCAGTATGCCGTGGTGTATGACGCGCTTGCAGGCCATATGATTGCCGACGCCCTAGTCGGACGAGTAGGACCAGGCGAGTTCGTCCAGTGGTTCCGGCTGCAGTCTGAGGGTGGATTGTTTGCCCACGGTAGCTCGAGAAGGCACCCACTTGCGAGCGATATCATCTCAGGTCTAGTAGGAGTTCTGCCGCGCCGGGCATTTCGCCAGCAGTTATGGCTGCTGTTAGACGAACCGCTGCGATCTGAGGCATTGTACGCAGCCGCACGGCTTGAAGCTGAGTGGCTCGATCCGCAGACGGTTGCGGCGCTTGAAAGCTCGCTAATCCAGTTGCCGCATTCGAGTCGCGATTTATTGAACCGCATGTGGGCGACACGCGATGCGGCTGACCACCCACTGAATTCACACTGTCTCGATCGGGTACTGCGGGCCATGCCGAACGCAGAGCGCGACCTTCGATGGTCTGAGTGGATACGTCGCCACCGCGAGGCAGTAGTCGTAGACTTGGATAAGATTGCAGAGCGATGGAAATCCGGGGTTCTCGATTCTGAACGTGAGCGCCTGCTCGCGCGCTGGATAATGTGGACCTTGACGAGCACTGTTCGGCCAGTTCGCGATCGAGCGACGCGCGCTTTATTCAGACTTGGCCTCGTTATTCCCGACGCGCTGTTCCGCCTGACGGCGGATTCACTTCGCATTAGTGATCCGTATGTCTCCGAGCGGACGCTGGCGGCTTCGTACGGCGTAGCGATGACGCTGTACTGTCAACCGGAGCGAGTACGCGAACGTATGCAGTTAGGGGAGTTCGCAGGGCATCTGATCAATGAAATGTTTATGCCGGATGCGCCCGCAGCGACATGGAATGCGCTGGCGCGAGATTCGGCGCTCGGTGTTATCGAGCTCGCCGGCAAAATGACGCCGGGCTGCTTTGGTTCGCGCGAGCGACAGTATCTTCAGCCCCCATTTCGAATTCCGCATACGCCGTTTCGTCCTCCGAAGACCATACGGGATGCGGACATCGCGGAGGCGCGATGGGCGATTGACTACGACTTTGACAAGTATCGCATCGGCGGATTCGCCCGTGAGGGGCGATGGGCAGAGCGAAGGGGCGTAACCCATGATGAAGTTCGGCGTCAAGTCGAAGCTCGTATTGTCGAACTGGGTTATGAAGCAAGTCGCTTTGGCAGCATCGACGAGATGATTACGAGATGTGTCGGGGGACAGGGCACGGCGAGACCTTCCCGGACTGACTGCTACGGAAAAAAGTATGCGTGGATTGCGTTCTTAGAAATGCACGGCCTGAGTCACCAGCGCGGTAAGGCCCAACAGGCTCGACTGGGACGTCGCCCAGCAGAACCGCTGATCGATCCGAGCTTTCCTGAACAGCCACGCGCCTGGCGGCCTGAGTTGCCGAGTCTCTTCGCCGACGCGTTTATAGACAGGCAGCGTTGGATTGCGCACGGTTGCGAACCAGACTACACTAATTTGCTGAGTCCAGCGGTCGTTGATGGTGCTCACGGGCCCTGGGTCTTGCTGGATGGGCACGTTGAGCAGACCGCGGCAAGCGACGATCGCCGAGTGTTCACGCTTTTCCGAGGTGTTCTCACGAGCGCCCGAAGTGTGCGCGCCCTAATAGCAGGCTATTTCGCCTGTCCCTATCCGGGTAATGACGCGATCCCCCGACTCGTAGAGGACTACTATACATATTGGGGCGAAGTGTCTTGGTCGCGACGCTTTGCATCGAGTCTCTGGAATCGTAATGGTAGGGCAAAGTCTGATCGGAAAAAGGCATTCTCGGAGGTTTCAGGGAGTACGGATGAGAGCGGGGTATATATTGAATTGCCCGCATGTCAATTTATCTGGGAGAGCCATCACAGTGAACTGAATAGTGTCAGTGCGGTGACAGTGCCAGCTCCCGCCCTTATTGAGCATTTGCAACTCAGGGGGCGTCCGCAGGAGTTGGACTTTGCGGATGGGAGCGGAAGAGTCGCGTCGTTGTATCGTGAGTTTCGCGCAGAGCGTGATGCTTATGCGTCGCATCTGCTGTATTTGCGAGCGGATTTGCTCGCGGAATATCTTCGGGCGAGTAATCAATCATTGGTATGGATGGTTTGGGGTGAGCGAGGCTGGCGTTTCGTTGGTTATCAAGAGCCCTCTGATCAAGAAGTTGTCCTGCTTCGAACGAGTGCGAATGTGCATCGCAGAGCGTATGTCTGGCGTCCAAGCGCGTCGCAGCCCATTGAATTGGGTCCGAGTTACGACGTGCGCGCCAGATAGACGCCCCGCCCGTCCTGCGTCAGATTCCAAGCCCAGTTCTTTCCCCACTCCATCGGCGGCTCGTAGCGCGCAATCACCTCGCGGCTCGACTGGTCGCAGATTTCAACGCTTCCGCCTACTTGAGAGGCGTACCACGCCCGGTCCAGTGGAGCGGCGAACACGAGCGCCGGGCGCACTTCTGATCGCTGCACGCTTCCTGAGTGGCCGACGAGCCGGACTGCGTCGCCTGACACGCTTCCAACGACGTGCACTGCGTGCTCACGGTCTACAACGCTGTCTCCGGGGCGGATCTCCTGAGCGCTCATGGCTGCACCTCGATTTCGGGCTGATCGTACCGCCGCATGCCGTCCAGTGGAGCTGCCACTTCGCTTCGGCCTGCCGGTCGAATGAGAGGCTCCGTCATGGGAACCACCCACGCCCGTGGGCTGCGTCAAACTCGGGCTTTCTTAGAAGTCGCTCAATCGTGCTGACGTGTACGTCGCCAAGTTCCCCTCCAGCGCAGGCGACCGAGTAGCAGCGGCAGAATCGATAATGGCGCAGGGCTTTCTCCCGCTCTTCCTCCTCGGCGAGCACTTCTCCGTAAATGGGGAAGCCGTAGCCGCTTTCCCGGCGGAAGTAGTCCCCAGGCTTTATCGCCGACTGCCACGGCTGAACGCGCCTATCGGCCGCATCCTGATCTCGGCGCATCTGCTCCATCATGTCGTCGAACGAGTCGAACGGTGTGATGCTCATCACGCACTGAGGAATCCGCGCTTTATTAAGCTCGCGCCGAAACGCGGGCCGCGGGTTCAGGGCTTCATCGCCTGCACGATTTTCTCAATTTCGCCCGCCGGACGAACCCGCCAGTGGAGGTCACGGTCGACCTCAAACTGACCGACTCTCACTGATCGCAGTTCATCAAAGCTGATATAGCCCCACTCGGCGTTGTCACTGTCTCCGTTAAGAATTGCAAAGCCGAAGAATTGCCGCACACGCTCGCCGTACTCGGCCATGTACCAGTCGCTTGCGCCCATAAAGAAGTGCTCGTAGATGGACTTGCGCTGCCACGGTGTCTTGCTCGTTGCTCCAAGTCGCGGAAGCCGTGAAAGGTCGGCAGGCGTTGGCTCGTTCCACATGCTTAGCAGACGGCGGCGGGAGTATTTCAGTCTTTCGCTGAAACGCGGGGGCGGCACAGGCAAGCACGAGTCTGACGAAGCGGACTGCATCGCTCCGCTGAAACCCATAGCTACGGGCCTCGCCAGCTCGGACCGTCAGTAAGGCTTTCGACCACGTGTTGGCCACGCTACGCGAAGCATGACCACGCCCACCGGAAATTAGGGCCACCCGATATGAATCGGGCGAGCCCGACAAGGGCTTGTCAGAACTCGAAAGGCTGAAAGGGGGTGAAAATGAGAAATGGAACAAACAGAAATCGAACGGTATGTAAAGGCAGCCGAAGCGATCGGGCGTCGCGTGAGCGATCCAGCCGTGATATCGGCGATCATCACGGAGCTGGGCAAGGACGCGCGTATGCGGGAAATGCGCCGATTTGAGACTCAGGACGTCTCACGAACGGTGAGTCGAACTGACGCGCCAGCCAGTGAGAAACAGCTCGCGCTGATACGGGCGCTTGGCGGTAGCGCCAGCGAGGGGCTTACGCGGGCTGAGGCGTCGGCGATGATTGATCGGTTACGAGCGTAGAGCGGAGAAGACACGGGGGCTGGCGCGTGCCCGTTTCAGGCGTGGCCTTGGGCAGTTGTTTTCCAGTGACAGGAGCCGCGACGAAACGGCTTCGCCAACCGATGAAAAATGATCCGGTGGCGCTGGAAGGTGCGGGGGGGACACCTTTCTCAACGCGCACCGGACCGTAGATCGTAAATGGCGGAAAACCATCAGACTCATTTAAGGTAGGCCGGGTGAGAAGGTGCGTCAATGGGCATATTGCGCGGCCCCGGCGAGAAGCGTGCCTCGGCCCCTCGTGTTCGAAGCCTCAACCGACAATCAGCGTATTGCGAAATAGATTCCAAAGCCGTCTGACGTCACGTTCCACACCCATCGGTCCTTCCACTTGTGCGGGGGTTGATAGGTGGCGAGTACTCTCCGTGTTTGTTTATCGCATATCTCGATAGAGCGGCCGACCTCGGCGGCGTACCAGGGTCGTTCCTGCGGCACGTTGTGTGTGACAGCCACGCGCACGTTCCAGCGCTTGACGCTACCAGCGCCACGCGCTAATCGAACGTCGTCGCCCAACACGGAATCGACGGTGTGAATCGCATGCTGCCGATCCACGATGTGATCGCCTGCTCGGAGCTCGTACTCAATCACGTAAGACACGTCCGGCAGGATCGTACCAACGGGCAGACCGGACATGCACGCGGGCGGGCCTTTGTGCGATTCGATCGATCATCCCAATGGCAGCCCGTCAAACTATTTCAATCTGCAACTGAGGCGCGGTAAACTAGTGCCTCAGCGGAAGAGGACGGACGGTGTCGACCTTGATTGATCGGTTGCGTGAGTAGACCTGAAAGAAAACACGGGGACTGGCAGTGTCTAGCTCCCCTTACACTTTGCCCGCTCACTTCACGGGACTGCTCACATTGAGCGCACCGCAAAGCAGCCGAACTCTCTCAGCGGACCCTTCGTTGGAGATTGCTATCATGGCACTGAAAGCCCATCTGGAAGTCGTCGCGGCAGGCGCTGAAGCATTGCGAGAATGGCACAGGCAGAACCCTGGAGTGCCGCTGCAACTACGGCGCGCTGATTTCCAATACGGATGTCTTGACGGCTTTGACCTGCGTGGCGCAAAACTGGAGCTAGCAGATTTTCGATGGTGCGACCTGATTGGAGCCAATCTATCCGGAGCGGATTTAACGCGCGCCGACTTTCATAAAGCGGAACTGCGCGATGCGACTCTTGTTGATTGCAATCTGACCGAAACCAATTTGGAAGATGCCATCTTGATCGGATCGAACCTCGAAGGCGCGACACTTAGTCATACGCGATTTAACAATACGAATCTCACCGGCGTTCGCGGCCTCACTGCTGTACGGCACGCTTCACCCAGTGCACTTGATGCGGAAACGCTCGCGAAGTCGGGGAAGCTTCCGCGCGGATTTGTTGGCCGTTGCCGTTCCACACCCGCCCCCAGCACGTTTGACTCCGCGTCGACACGTCGTTCGACGCAGCCGACTGCAAGGGGCGGCTTCGTTTACTCCAAGCCGAATAATGCGCCGGCGCACGTGAAGCCGTTTAGCTCGGCTCGACCTTCCAGCAGGAACTTCGACATCGCTATCTATGAAGATGAGGAGCGATTCGAGTTATGCTCAAAGCCGATTCCCTTCTGGACGAGCGTAGGTCGCATGCAAGGGCGTGCTTTATGTTACATCCTCACGCACGTGGATATGGTTGTATCGAGTGCCGATATTTCTGCCGAGTGTGGCTTAACAGCCCTACATCGCACAAACGCGAGCAAGTATCTCGCCGCATTACAGAAGTTTCTCGACGTTGACTTGTTCAACGTCATCGTCAGAAAGCATTCGACTCCTCAACTTGGCTACAGAATAGCTAAAGCCGGTTGGTCCGCATACTGGCGCTCGCGGGCCGCGACACCCAAAGAAAGCACGCTCTACACTGGAAAACCGGTTGATCGCCAGTAAGCATGTCCAGTAGCGGCAACAACTCGTTCTGCTTTGACCGGCCCATCACGGCACGCGTCCAACATTTCGTGTAGGAAGCCGCTCGCTACGGGTAGCAAATGGCCATATTGGCCACTCCGGTGTCGAACACCGAGTCGATTGTCGAGATCACCAAATACGTACCCGGGCGATTTGCTGGCCCGTGGCTGGCTCCGCCTGAGCACGATGAGCCGGTAGTCCACGCCCTGTCCCTCGAACCACTGCGCGAGTCTCGCATTGGCAGCAGCGGGATGTCCCAACAACCATGCTTCGATTTCGAGCCCCCGCGAGTCAGCTCTCTTTTGAACGATGCGGCGGGCAAGCGTCGCATACAGCCATACCGCGGCTTCTTCTCGCGATCGCAAGGCCTCGAATGCTGCATCATAGTGGCCACGCGGATACTTCGGCCGCGCCTGCTTCAGTCGTTCCATCGACGGAAGGTAACCTTCACTGAGCACGCACGCATTGAGCTCATCATCCATTCCTAGCAATACCATCCCACGCAGCGTGCGCAAGAGTATTTAAACGTTTTCGTCATCATTTCACGCGCCGTCACGTTGTTTTCACACATGGTTGACTCAAGACTCTGTAAGCAATAACGCATGCAGAGGAGTAGGCCGATGCAAAAAAGCAATGAACTCGTTCAGCGAATGTTGAGCGCAGGCGGCGCACAGGGTGATCGCATCACTGTTAACCTCGATAGGGCCGTCGTGGGTGTCTTAGAGCGCTATCGCGCTCGTGAGGTTGGCAACGATGGTCGCACACGTCGTCAGTCGCTTGGAAACGTAGCCACTGCATTGATCTTAGCCGCTGACGAACTGCTGATGGAACGCGCGGCTGCAGGCAAAAGGGGCGGTGCCAACTCAAGCACTGGGCAAGGCGCGCAGGCGTCAGGATAGTCCGTCCCACGTGATAATTCGCGCTCGATCGTTGACTTCGTGCCCGACACTGGGATCAACATCAACCGCACGCTTGGCCGACGAGGAGCAGATCAGAATGTTCAACATCGGGACCGCAAGCGCACGCCGGCAACGTGATAACCAACAGGACGCGTTCGGGTTCCTGGTACTTAGACGCCAGACGCCCGCCTCGACGCTGGGAAGCGGCCGTCGTCGATGGCTTGATGCGAAATCCGAGCCGGACGTGTGACGAAGCTTCCGACAGAAGGGCGTCAAGACGCTCTGCCGAGTGTCACTTGCTCGGCCATTGTCGGCGGAAGCGACTGAACGCATTCACGTATAGGACGGAGACCTTTCATGTTTCAGGTGTCGTGCCAGAGCACACTTGGCCGCCGCGAGAGTCAGGAAGACGCCTGCCGTGTGCTGTCACTGCGGCGATATGGCGAACTTGAAGCCGAGGAAGTAGTCGCAGCCGTCGTTTGCGACGGCGTAGGGGGCAATGTAGGTGGTGAGTTCGCAAGCGCCATCGCCGCCGAGGCGGTTACGGAGTCGCTAATTGCTAGCGGATCGGCGTCACTGCTTGATTCAGAAGACGCTGAAGGGATTCGAGCGGCAGTTACCGCGTCGTTTGAGGACGCCAATCAGCGGATTCTCGCCGAAGCTCAGCGCAACCCTGAATTGAATGGCATGGGCACGACGGTGACGCTCGCTCTGCTGTTCCCGAAGATCATGTACGTCTGCTGGGTCGGCGATTCGCCTGCCTTCGTTTATGCAAACGGCGAGTTGACCAAGCTGACGCGCGAACACACGGTCGTCGCCGAGCTTATCGCTCGGGGCGAACTTGACCCCCAGCGAGCGGCCCAACATCCGGCAGCTCACACCATCACCCGCTATGCGGGCGATCCTCGCGGTTGTCGGCCTGAAGTGGCTTCATTTCCGATACGCGGCGGTGAACTACTGCTCGCTTTCAGCGACGGACTAACTGATGTTTTGAGCCCTACCGCGATTCAGTCCGTGATTGAGGAGTGGCGCAGCTCGCTCGGTCCGCTTCACGATCTTTCGACTCGCCTCGTCGCTGAGGCGCTACTTGCCGGCAGCCAGGACAACATCACGGCGGTCTGCATCGAAAACGACTCGCAGAAGTACACCGAACCAACCTGTACGCATGGCTATCGCGCCTTGCGCGCCAAGCGAATCCGCAATCACGTTTCTCAGGAGAATTTATGGACCGGCGCATGAATCACACACGCGGCAATCTGGCGATCGGTTACGGCACCAGCTCCGCGACCAAGGCACCGGCAGTTCCGGCAGAAGTGGTCGCGAATGGCTCCAAACCCGCTCGAACTGCAATCGCAGAAACGAGTGGTTCCGTATTCGAAGCGCGTAAACCACCGAAGCCTCAGGTACCGCCGACGGCACAGGTCGAAGAGTTCTCGACGAGTCGCTGTCCGTGCAACCGCGCGACTTCGCCCGATGCGGCGTTCTGCGATAGCTGCGGCAACCGCTTGCACGCGAGCGGCGTGCGCTACGAGCTGTATGCCGTGGATCCGATTTCGCCCACCGCTCCGCTTCAGGTTGACGATCGACCGCTTCTGATCGGCAGCGGTGCTGATTGCGATTTGAAGGTCGCCCAGGACGACTACGCCTCAGCCCGCCACGCGCGCTTGGTTCTCTGCGATTCGACGCTGTTCATCGAGGATCTGGCGAGCGCCAACGGCACGTCCGTGCGTGTCCAGCGGCCAATGGCACTCGAAGATGGGGATGAAATCGTGATCGGTCTGTCGGTGTTTCGCGTCGTGCGGAACGACTTGACCAATATCGCAGCGGAGAGTCGTCGTGCTGTCGATCGGTGAAAAACTCCAGCACTACCGGATTTCCGATTTGCTGGAATCCGGCGGTGAAGGCGACGTGTATCGCGCTGAGCCCGTTCGCGGCGGCGGCTCGGTGGTGATCAAGCACTTGCGGCTTGATCCCAAGTCGTCCTCACGATCTCGGCAGATCGATCGCTTTCGCCGATCCGCAAGTGTCCGAATCCAGCACCCAAACGTGCTGGGGCATTCCGAATATCTCGTCGTCAACGACGAGCACTACCTGATCTCGCCGTTTATCGACGGGGTGGACCTCAGCGACTGGGTGCGTCGCTTCGGCGGTGCAGCGCCCCTTACCGAGTCGTTGCCGCTGCTCACCTCGCTTGCTCGGGGCCTCGCGTGCATTCATGCCAACCACATCGTCCATCGAGACCTGAAGCCCGCCAATGTGATGGTGCGCCCTCCAAACGATCCTGTAATCATCGACTTCGGAATCAGTCGGTGGATCAATCAGCCGACGCTGAGCGGCGACGGCATTGTGGGTACCCCTGGGTGGATGTCTCCGGAGCAGACTCAATGTGCGCGAGTCGATGCGCGATCCGATCTATTCGCGTTTGGTCTCATCATGTTCTTCGTGCTGACCGGTCGCCGGGCCATCGAATGCGATGACGCTGCCGATGCCATTCGAAGGGTGCAGCAGGCAGATCTTCGCTCGCCGCGATGCCTTATAAGTTCGATTCCGAAGAGTCTTGATGCAATCTGCGCGCGACTGCTTCATCGCGATCCGGCTCGCCGCTTCTCAAGTGCCCGCGCGGTCTGCGAAGCGCTGGATGCCCGTCCCAGCGAGTTTCAGTTTTGTATTGCCTGCAGCGAAAGCATCGACGCGCGCGCCATTTTCTGTACGCAATGCGGCGCGAGCCAATCGCCACCAATTATGGGCGAATTGCGCTGTCTGGCGTGCCGCGCACCGGTTGGGGAGCTATTGCAGTGCCCGTCCTGCACCCGACCGTTCGGCGTTGTCGAGCATCGACTCGTTATGGAATCTGGCGGCAGTGCGGGATGGGTGTTTCGTATTCCCGAAGGGATCTATGTAATCGGTCGCAATCAGCTTGATCCGGCAGACCTGGCCCTTTCACGCCGACACGCTGTTATCCGCTGTTCAAACGGATCGGTCTTTGTGGCAGACGCCGGCAGTGCCAACCGAACGCGCGTCAACGGGCAAATTCTCGCCTTGGAACAACGTCTCACGCCTGCAAGCAACGTGACGCTCGGACAGTCCCGAGCCACATACCACACCAGCTAGGAGTTTGAAAATGCCGACTCAAACCACGACGATCGTCCGCACCTGTCCGCGCTGCACCCTCCAGAACGCACCGCAAGCGCGTTTCTGCCGCCAGTGCGGAAGTCCGCTTTCTGATGTGCTCGCTCAAGCGACGACGATCATGATGGGGGCGCCCGCCGGTCAAGCGGCCTCGCGCCCGAGCTTCGCGACAATTCCGCCGGACTTGAATGCGCACATCGCCGCCGGGACCGGAACCCAGCAGCGGGAGTGCACCTGTGTCGTGCAAGATGTCTCCGGCTCGATGGGCGAACGCTACGATGACCTGTACACAAAGCTCGTCGCGTCTCAGCGCGCCGCCTGCGCGATGGTGATTCACAAGACGAAGCTGGATCCGCTGGATGAAATGGCAGTTGTGTCGTTCACCGACAGCGCGCAAATCGTCTGTCCGATGATTTCTCTTGACACGGGCAAGCCGCGGCTCATTCAAACCATCCAGAGTCTCACGGCTGGCGGAGGCACGGACACCAACGCTGCGCTTAAAGCGGCGCGCGACGCGTTCGACCGGAGCCGAAACGACGCAGTGAAGCGCATCGTGTTCCAGACCGACGGCCAGGGCGGCGATCCGCTTTCGACCGCCAATGAGCTAAAAGCGCGCGGCGTCATCATCGACGTTGTCGGGGTTGGCGAGTCGCCGTCCGCCGTGAACGAGAAGCTGCTCAAGCAGGTTGCGAGCGTGATCGCCGGCGAAACGCGATACCGCTTCATCAAGAACGACTCTGCCACGCTCATCAAGCACTACACGACTCTTGCGCTAAAAACCAAAGTTGGTTGAGACTTCACGCGCGCCGCTGCGAGTCACGCCATGAGTCCATTGCAATCGCCAGCCAACGGATTTCCCAGGTCGACTCTCGCCGCGTCAGGCGCTTCGCCCGGGCGCATGATTGAAAGATGCGAGGAGCGCGCCTTGCCGGATGGCCGGATGGTGCGATTTCTCTATCGGTCACAAACGATTCTCCTGCCCAGCGGCGTGTATCAGACCATTGAAAGCTCTCAGTCGGTGAGCCTGCATTGCGGCTGTACTGCCACGCGGCTTGAGGAGGTGTTTGTGTGCAGTGCTTCCGGTGCGCTCGTATGCGAGCGTCACGCTGGCTGCTGCTCACTGTGTGCGCGCTTGTTTGCCAGTCCGCTGCTGATCGGCACGATGCTGGGCGGCAGTCGGGCGATCATTTGCCGCGCGTGTGCTGCCGCGATGCGTCCGACGTTTTTTCAGCGCTGCACTCGGATGCTCGCGCGACTCATTCGAGGGTGATACAAGAATGCGATTCGATTTCGAGAGCGACGCTCGGCGTCGATTGGTGGAGCTGCGCTCGGTGCAAAGGAGCCGCATCACGAAGGGATGGATCGGTCATGCAATTTGATTTTCAAGCCGACGCTCGGCGGCGAAAGGCCGAACTGCGCCGTCTCAAAAAGGTCGTTGCGACCCTGCGCGAGCCGGAACTCAGGCTCGGCGATATTGCCGGCATTGAACATCTCGCGGGTGGCTTGCTGGCACAGCCGGATGATCCGCACCTTTCCGAGCTCTTTAGCCAGTGCGTGGAGCAGCAGTACCGTGCAGCGCAGCTGGATGACGATCCGTTCCGGGTTAACCCGCCGCCGCTGGGCGTGCTGCCGGATCAACTGCTTGGACGGTTCCCGATCCTGACATTGCCGTCGGGCGAGGTCGTCTCGGTGCCACTGACTCCTCCGCAGCACATGGTGTTTTCCGGCCCGACGGGAAGCGGCAAGACGACGCTTCTGCGAACGTTGCTCGTGTCGTGCATTGCGAATCGCGTTCGAGCCATAGCTTTCGATCGAAAGCGCGGGGAGCTAATTGATGCCGCGATCCTGTCCGCTGCGCGGCTACCTGTCACATTCCTGAATTGGCATGAACTCAAGATCGCGCTCACCCAGCCGCCGCCCGGAGTAGCTGCGCTCAGCTACGCCCATACGCTTGTTCACACAATCGCGAGAGAGAGTCATTTGCAGGCCAGCAGACGGCTTATGCTCGACACGCTCGTCGCACTGATGAAGAAGTCTCGCCGTACGGGGGTTTGGCCGCGCCTCGCCGAGTGGATCAAGGCCCTTGAAGCGGTCGCGGGGCATCCAGCCAGTCGCATCGGGGCGTATCGGGAAGCAGCCGTGATGGCGCTTCGACAGATTCAGCATGAATGCGGCGCGGTGCTGGATTACGCCAAGTCTGACTGCCTTGATCGCGTGCTGTCCTACGAAGGCGTGATGGTGATTTGCACCGAAGGACTGTCAAGTCCAATGCAAGCGCTGCTAAGCAGCCTGATTCTCACTTATTGCTATCGCGCGCGGCAGTGCATCGCTGATGATCTGCTGGCACCGGTTTACTTTGTGATCGACGACTCTCTCTCGCTGGCACATGGATCGGGGCAGGTTGAAGCCGCCGGCGAGATTACGCCGCTGGCGGAGATGTTCGCGATGGCTCGTTCACGCCGCATGGGCCTGATCGCTGCGACGCAAGTGTATGAGCTGCTTTCTCCCGCTTTGCGCGCAAATACTGGGATCGTGATCTGCACGGGCGCGTACGGCACCGATGCCGAAGCAGTGAGTCGCCGCATGAATCTGACGCCACAGCAGACCGCTCACTTGGCGCTGATGCAGCCAGGTGAAGCAGTGGCGTGCATCCCGGGCTTTCGGGCGATGTACGGGAGCGTGCCGATGCTGCCCTGACTGTTCACGGGGACGGGGAAAGCTGCGTTCTTGCGAATTGGAGAAGGCTATGCGCTATTGGACCGAGGAAATGCGGCGTGAGCGAGCAGCCAGCTTCCTTGCAGGTGTACGGGCGACTCGTAAGGCCGAACGGCCAAAGAAACCGCGTGACGAACTGTCGGCACAGGCTTTGAACGTGCTTATCAAAGCGGCGCTGGAGCCAACGACGTTCCTATTGGATATCTACCGCGCTCTCGGATTGCATGGGGCGGCGGGCAAATCGGCTCAGCAAGAATTGACGGCCAGAGGCTTGATTCGCCTGCATCGGATTGTGCGAAAAGGACGAGGTGCGCAACCGCAAGTGATGGAAGTAACTGAAACAGGGGTGGTGCTCTTGCAAACGCGCGGCATCACACCAGCAAAGCGGCTCGTCAAAGGCGGCTATCTACATGATTGCTACGCACGGCTCATCGGGCGATGGGCTGAGCGACAGGGATTTCGCGTGAGCTACGAACGAACGATGGGGCAGAAGGTGTTTGACCTCACGCTTGAAGAGAAGGACGGGAGCATTACGGGAGTAGAAGTGTGCTTGAGCGGATCGGCGGAACTCAACGGGCGGCAGCTTATCAAGGCTGCCGAAGTGGCGGGGGTGAAAGAAGTGCTGGGGCTGTGCGAGACAGTAGCGTTCTCGCGCAGCGTACAGAAGGTGGTGAAGGCGGTGGACGCAATTGGACTCTATGAGAAGAAGCTGCGCGTGGGCTTACTGGCCGATTACATCGGCGAAGTAGGAGTGAACCAGAAGGGGGAATGATGGCTCGCATGAAGCGATGGGATGATAAACGAGGGTGCCCGGTGACCCGGGCGGGACAAACGGAACAAAAAGAACGGAGCGGGATGGCCCGGCCGCGCCCAATGTGATTGAGGCGGTCGCGGCCTTGACGTGACGACGAACGGATTTACGGGGAGATTGGGAGTAGAACGATGTCGAATTGGAATCAGAATCGACTGGCGCATCGACAGTCCCCTGAGACTCTGCCAACGCACCGACCGGCTGGCGCACCGTCCAACAGAGCACAGGACCGGATTCGCTGGGAGCCGGTTTTCCCTGAACCCGAACCAGAAATTCTGCAAGGCCTCTATCCGGTGCCGCAAGCAGCTCGCGCTCCGATGATGCCGCGAATCGTCGCGCTGGTGCTGCTCTGCGTGGCAATGGGCTTGTGTGTGCGTTTCGCTCGACAGGTCTGCGTATTCTTTTCCATGATCGAGAAGCTGGACGGGAGCGGAACTGCAAGCGAGGCCAACGTCGGACTTTGTGCGGCGGGGCTTGCAATCGTCGCGATCTTGGCCGCGCTCAAGATCGTTCTCGACGCTCAAGGAGGGCGGCGATAATGCGGAACCGCTTGCTGAAAACCGCTGGGTGCGACCCATGAAGCGGTCAGGCCAGCCATCAAAATCGAAGCGGACCCCCATCAAAGGTTCAACGGTTCATCAGTTGCGTTTTGAGTTCCCGACCACCCGCGAATCAGTGCATCCTGCGCCTTCTGAAACCGCGCAAGCGATCGCTACCGCTCCGGCTTCGCCAACGTTGCCTGCTCAGGCTTCGCCTGCGCCAATTTTTGCACAAACGCCGATAGCAGCGCCTCCGTCAGAGCGCATCACGCCCGAAGCATGGCGAGACTGGAGCCGTGCGCCGCAACTGTTATCAACTCTTGAAGCCTCCTACCTGCTGAGGTTGCCCGCCAGCACGCTCTATCGCTGGCACGCCGCTGGAAAGCTGCACGGCGTAGCCAGTCGCGTCGGTCGTCGATTGCAGTTTGATCGCGATGCACTGCGGGCGCTCTTCACCCATGCTGCCAAAAACTCCGCCAACCAAGCCCACGCCGTACGAGAAAAGAAAGCTGTTCTACGCCCAGTACCGTTCAGACGAAGTTGACGCTGAAGGCAATGTAGTTGGTCGGCGGCAGCACTATGTGCCGCTCATCGATGAATCCGGCCAGCGCATCACCGGCAAACGCGCAGCCCAGCGTGCCTGTGATCTGCTCTACGAGCGAATCCTCGCTGAGTACGAAGGCGTCACCGAGCGCGAGGAGGCGCCTCCCGAGCTTCTCGCTTCCTACTCGGAGCGCTATCTGACGCAGCACACCCGCCGAGCGGGAACAAGGCGTTCCTACGGTACAAAGCTGGCCAGTTTCATGACGTACCTGAGAGAAGAGTACGGCATCATTCGGTTTGCCGAATTAACGCGCGAACACATCAAGGGCTACCTCGCGCAGCGACGCGAAGTGGTGAAGCCGGTCACGGTTGCGGGCGACTGGCGCGCTTTGAGGGCATTTCTGCGTGAAGCGATGCGCGACGGCCATGTGCCGGAGTCGATCGCCAAGGGCATATCGGCAGTGGCGAGCCGCGGAGAGCGCGCAAGTGAAGGCTTCTTCACATCTGCCGAAATGAACGCGATCGTCCAGCACTGCCGCGACAATGAACCAGAGTGGCTGCCGATCTTCGCGGGCTATCGCTACACGGGCTGTCGGCGGGATGAGCTGCTCTACCTTCAGCACGACGATATCGACACCCAGCGCGATTTGATCCGCATTGCTGACTACAAACCGCAGTACGACTGGCGGCCCAAGCGATCGGGACGCACGATCGATCTGCATCCTGCACTGAAGGGCGTGCTGGCAGAACTGCCGCACACGGGCGAATTCGTGTTCTCGCATCCCGACGGCGCAACGTACACGGACGCGATCAGCGATCGACGCGAGCTGGGACGCAAAGCATGGCGTAAGTGCAAGCGACTCTGCGAGGTCCTGCAGCTCGAATCCCATGACCCGACCGGGAGTTGGAAGCGACGATTCCCCGGTGGAGGTCACTTGCGGGCCTTTCGATCCGGAATCTCGATCGAGTTGCAATTAGCGGGGGCACCGCTTGCGTATGTGCAGGAACTCCTCGGCCACCATGATTCGAGCATCACCCTTGAGCACTATTCCAAGATCGTCCCCGAACTCATGGGGCGGCTCACGAAGCCGTTAATCGAAACGCTTGGCAGCGCACCAAAGCAGTGAGTACGAAGGGGCGGCAAGACCCGATCGACCATGCGGGGATAAAGCTTCGGAGTTCTCAGCCGGACCCCGCTCCAGACCAGCGCCACGGCGGTGCACCGGAACGCCCAACTCGCACTGTTACGCATTGTTTGTCGTTGTTTGCCGTTATTCGCGGCGAAATGATGGACGGATGATGGACGAATGGCGGGTTCGGGCTGAAAAAGAAACGGGACGCCGGGGTGTTAACTCCCAGCGTCCCAATCGCTTACCGCCCCCACGGGGATTCGAACCCCGGTCTCCAGGATGAGAACCTGATATCCTAGGCCACTAGACGATGGGGGCATGTCTCGGCGCAGTCGGGAAAGAGTATCTGCCGCCTCGCCGAGCGTCAATCCGGCTCGGATCGGACTAGAAGAGGGGCGCAAGCCGGTCGTGGGGCGCAAACCGGCCGTTTCTCCGGTTGGTCCGCGCGTTTCAGCCGCGCCCGCCATGCCGTTGGGCCGCCGGCGCGGTGCCCCGCGAACGCGTCAAAGTTCCCATTGCGGTTCCTTATCGCGGTCGCGATAATTTCAATCTAATGGAATTGACCGTCACTCTGAACGAGCCGCAGAAACGACTCGCGCTCTTTGGTCCGGGGGATCGCAATCTTCGGCAGATCATGGAACGCTTGCGCGTGCGGATCAATACGCGCAATTCGTCCCTCCGAATTCTCGGCGAGCCGGCCGATGTCGCGAAGGCGGCGGCGGTCATCGAGCGGATTCAGAATCTGCTGCGCGATCGCGACGATCTGAGCGAAGACGCCGTGCGCGAGGCGCTCGGCTCGGTCGATGCCGAGGAGAAACGCGAGTCGCCCGATTCGCTCAGCGTCTTCTCGCGCAGCGGGTCGTTGCAGGGCCGCACGCCCGGCCAGCGCGAGTACATCCGCGCGATGCTCTCCCACGACCTCGTCATCTGCTGCGGCCCCGCCGGCACAGGCAAGACCTATCTCGCGGTCGCGGTCGCCGTTCATTTGCTCAAACGGGGCGAGATTAAGCGCATCTGCTTGGTTCGTCCGGCGGTCGAGGCGGGCGAGCGGCTTGGCTTTTTGCCCGGCGATTTGCAGGCCAAGGTCAACCCCTATCTGCGGCCGCTCTTCGATGCGATGCACGACATGATGAGCTATGAGCAGGTCAAGCGCTTCATGCTCAACGATGTGGTCGAGGTCATCCCGCTCGCCTACATGCGTGGCCGCACGCTCAACAATTCGGTGATCATCCTCGATGAGGCCCAGAACGCGACGCCGACGCAGATGCTGATGTTCCTCACCCGTCTCGGACAGCAGAGCCGCATGATCGTCACCGGCGACGACAGCCAGGTGGACCTCGAACCGGGTCAGCCGTCGGGGCTGACGGACGCGGTTCAGCGGCTGAAAGGCATCGAGGGGGCGGCGATTCTACGACTCGAAGCGTCCGATATTGTGCGACACCGCCTCGTTTCTCAGGTGGTCGCGCGTTATGGGACCACATAGCCTCGCCCCGTCGTGCCCCACAATCGCCGTAAACCCCTTACCATTCTCTGCTTCGGGTCGTCTTTGCGGTCGATAGACCAAAGACGCCCTGAGTCCGGCGAACGAGCAAGGCCGAGCTTTGCTGATCGACCGGCTTCGTAGAACAAGGCTCTGCCTTGCTCTGTGATTCGCACCATGCGCCCTAGATGAAGCTCTGGCCGTTTGAGCAAGCCACGCAACGCCGTAAGGAGATTCGACGCACACGCGTCGAGCACGGGTTGACGTTGTCTCAGCGGATCGCGGGGCAGATTCCGTTCACCGGGTTGCTGGCCGTGGGCGCATTCGCTCTGCTGGCGGCGACGCTCGTGGGCATCGGCGAAGACCCGCTTCCCTATCGAGTACACCAGGTCGTCAGTCGTCCGGTCACGAGCCGGCTCGAGTTTCGTGTTCTCAACGAAAACCAGACTCTGATCCTGCGCACCCGCGCCCGCGACGGGGCGCCGCCGGTTTATCAGCTCGATCAGTCGCTGCTCGACGACCTTCGCGGCCGCCTGCTGAATGTCTACGGGCCGGCGGCCTCTGACACGCCCTCGATCGACATTGTCTCGCAGTCGGCGGCGCGGCTGGGCGTGCCGATGGACGACGCCGCGCTCGCCGCGCTGGCGCAGCTCCGGGATCAGAACCGCTTTGAGGAATATCAGAGCATCGTCCGTGCGGTAGTCGATCGGCTGGCGGCAATCCCGCTTGTCGAGCCGAGCGAGCTGGCCGCGCGGCGAACGTCGACGACGGCGATCTTGCGCGGCGCGACCGATGCCGCCACGCGAAACGAGCCGGTTACACGGCTGCAGATTGCGGGCAGCGAAGAGGTCATTCAGCGCTGTGCGGCCGATGCGGCGCTGGCCGCGCCCGCGACGCTGCGGAGCATGTTCATCGCCGCGGCCGCCGGCGCCCTGCGCGATCCGACCGGCGGCATCCGCGCGATCTATCGCTTCGACGGCGAAGCCTCGACTGCGATCGCCAACGATGCCGAGGCGACGACGCCGAGCCAGTACGACATCTATGCCGCCGGCGCGATCCTCGCCGACTCCGGCGCGATCGACGAGAACGAGCTGGCGCTGCTTGCGGCGGAAGACGCCCGGTATCAGGCGGCGTCGCGCGGCTGGTCGCCGCAGTCGCCGGTGTTGCCGCGCTATCTGGGCCGCGCGATCCTGGCGTTTATCGCCGTGTTGGGGCCGGGCATGGCGCTGGTGGCGATGCGACCGCGGCTCACGCTTTCGACCGGGTCGATCGCAGTCGGTGCGGCGACGCTCGTGGCAGTGCTGGTGCTCACTCGCGCGTTGTTCGTAAAGACCGGCGTGCCGCATTGGGCGGTCGGGGCACAGGCGATGGTTGCGGCGCTGCTCGCGATCACCACGCCGCGAAGCGTGCAGGCCGTGCTGGCGGGTTGCGTTGCCGCGGTGCTGGCGCTCGCGACCCAGGCCGAGGTCGGTTTCCTGATGATGCTGCTCGCCGCCGGCGGGATGTTCACCATCGGCCTAACGCAGGTTCGCAGCCGCGGCGTCATCGTCGCCGTGGGCATGCTTTCGGCTTTGGCGGTCTTCGCCGTCGGCGGGGCGGCGGGCCTCTTTCGCGGGCAGGTCGGCAGCATTCTCTTCTGGACCGATCTGCGCGACGCGGCCTTCGCGGCGATCGCGGCCGGCTTCCTGGCCGAGGGGCTGTTGCCGCTCGTCGAACGGATCTTCGGCGTCTGCACGCAGATGACGCTGCTCGAGTGGTGCGACGCCAATAAGCCGCTGATGCGCGTGATGGCGGGCGAGGCCCCCGGCACCTACAACCATAGTCTGCTGGTCGGCGCACTGGCCGAGTCGGCCGCCGAATCGATCGGCGCCAATGGTTTGCTGTGCCGCGCCGGCGCCTATTACCACGACATCGGAAAGATTCGAAAGCCCGAGTACTTTGTCGAGAATCAGGAGATGGGCGTCAACCGCCACTCCAAGCTCACGCCGGCGATGAGCCATCTGGTGATCATCAACCACGTCAAAGACGGCGTGGAAATGGCCCGCGAGTACCGGATTCCGACCGCGCTGCATCCGTTCATCGCCGAGCACCACGGCACAACGGTCGTCGAGTACTTCTACAACGCCGCGAACAAGGCGCGCCGTCCGGGCGACGCTGAGATCTCGGATCTGTCGTTCCGCTATCCGGGGCCCAAGCCGCAGTCGCGTGAGACGGCGATCATCATGCTCTGCGACGCGGTCGAAGGCGCCGTGAGATCGATGTCCGACCCGACCCCGGCCCGCATCGAAGAAGTGGTGGCGAAGATCGCCGAGAAGCGGCTGCTCGACGGGCAGTTCGACGAGTGCGACCTGACCTTCCGCGAATTGGCGACGGTGCAGAAGGCCGTTGTGAAAGCCCTGAACGGCATCTATCACGCCCGCATCGTCTATCCCGACTCCGAGGCCAGGGACGACGTCAGCCCGAATGCCCCGACGCGCACCGGTCCGGCGCGCGGAGCGGCCGGTCTGTGAAGCACCCCTCGCTCGGCGGGCGCCGCGGCCGCGCGTCCTGGCCCGGCGTGCGGATCGCGATTTCCACCACTGTTCGACCCGACCCTCAACGCGACGAACTTCTGTTGCGCACAGCGCGATTCGTCTTGGCCGCCGAGCGGTTCACGGACGGTGAGCTGTCGATCGCCGTCGTCGGCGCGCGGCGGATGGCGGCGCTGCACAAGCGCTTCATGGACATTGCCGGCGCGACCGACGTGCTGACGTTCGATCTGGGGACCGATCGACGGTCGCGAATGCTCGTTGGCGAAATCGTCGTTTGTGTCGACGTAGCGCAGCGACAATGTGCGGAAACGCGCGTCGGCTCTGATCGCTCGCCGCGGCGTCGAAGAGCCGCGCCGTCCGCGGCAGAAGTGCGGAAGGAGTTGGCGCTCTACGTCACGCACGGCATTTTGCATCTGGCCGGCTACGACGATCACGCCGCGGCGGATTTCCGGCGAATGCACGCTCGCGAAGACGCGCTGCTCGCGCAGATGGGGGTGGGACGCGTCTTCTCTCCGGGCGCGAAGGCCCCCAGAACACGATCCACGGCGAAATAGCGAGCGGTTGCCCGCTCGGCGCTGCGGAATGCCGCGGTAACGAGCCCCCCAAAAAATCGCTCAGGCTTGCGCGCGGGCCAGCTCGCGGAACGCCGTCAGCAGCTTCTGATGCCGGCGATGGCGAATGTTGAAGCCCGCCTTGTCCATCTCAATCTCTGCTTTGTCGACCGGCCAGCCGAGCACGTGCACCCAATAGAGTGCGACGAAGAGCATGGTTCGCTGCTGACCGAGTCGGCAATGCACCAGCACGGGGCGGCGCTGCGCGTCGCGGACGATGCGCAGGAACTCGTCTCGTTGCGCGAGCGTCGGCGGGTTCTTGTGATTGCAGGGGATGCGGACGAACTCGGCCCCGTGCTCAGCGCACACCGCCGCCTCGTCGGCTTCCCATGCGTCGGAATCGTCTGCGTCGCGCTCGCCGCGAAAGCTGATCACGGTCTTGAGCTTGTGGTCGCGGATGAGTTGCGTGAGTTGCGCCGGCGTCGGCTGACCGCAGCGATAAAGCACGCCGGGATCGACGACGGCGAAGTGCCGAAAGCCGTCGAACGGGGCGCGAAACCAGCGACGCACGAACCGCGGAATGATCAAGGCGGGGCACACCGGCGCGGCGTCGGCCGTTTCGCGACCGGCCGCGCCGCCGGCTACAGACCGGTGGTGATGCGCAGCGTCGCGCGGCTCTCCGCGACTTTGTTCGCGAGTTTATCCGCGAGTGTCACTTTCGCCACATAGTCACCCGGCGCCAGCGTCGCCGGCAGGCGGATCAGATGGGGGATGAAGCAGTCATTTCGGCGATTGCGGCAGCGGTCGGAGACATCGGCGGCGTGAAATTTGGCGACGCTGTTCCCGGCCCGATCGAGCAGCGTCGTCGTCAGCTCGAACTGCGTGTGGTGCCAGCCGTCGTCGCGACGCTGGCTGGCGAAGCCCTCGACCTCGACATAGACGATCACGTCGGTGTCGCGGCCGGCGGGGAAGTTGGGCGGGTCAAATGTGTCATAGGCGCCGAAGCCGGTCACCTTCCAGCAGATTGCCGTGGTGGGAATGCGCAGTTGGCCGAAGTCGCGCAGCGTCTGGGTCAATTGCTGCAGCGCGGCGACCGCACTGGAATCCATCGCGTCGGGCCGGCCCAGATTCGCATCGCGGGTCGAGATCAGCGAGCTCACGATGATCGTCGCCATCTTCTGCTCGGCGTCGCTGACCAGCGTGAGCGGCTTGCGGGCGCTTTCGTAATCGCCGGCGAGCACACGCAGAATGCGTTCGTCGAGCTGTTGGCGGAAGGTGCCGCCGTCGCGATCGGTGACATACTGATCCAGGAATCCCTTCAACGACGTCGGGATTCGCGAGGTCTGCGTGGGGGCGTTGGGGCTGACGGTCTGGGGCAGCGGCTGCGACGCGGCCTCGGGGGCGCTCCACGCCTCCGTGGCGGCGCGAGCTGTGACGCGGCCGATGCGCGGCGCCACAGGCGGCGGGTCGGCAATCGCGTTCTCGGTGTCGGCGGCGAGGCGAACGGCCCCGCTGCTCGCGCTCGATTGCGATTCCGCGTCGTCGAGCGGCACGGCGACCGGCGCGCCGCGCGAGGCGCCCGGAGTAGCGCGGGCCTGAGCAGCGGCAACACGTTGGGCAGGGGAGTCGATCGTGACATTCGGCGTATCGCCTGATTCCATCGCGCTCGACATGCGATCGATGTAGTCGGCGATTCCGGGCGGCGCGTCGCCGGCCGGCGCAGCTTCATCGGCCGGCGCCGTTGCGACTTCGGCGGCCGGTGCGGGTGCGGCCGGCTTCGACATCGCGACGACCATCGGCTTATCGCTCGGCGGCACCGGGTTTGGCACGGCGGAGTTGTTCTGTCGGCCCGGAAGCTCGCAAGCGACGAGCAGGGCGATGCTGCCGGGCAGCAACATGCGAATGAAGCTCAGAATTGCTCTGCGAAATGATTCATGAACTCGCATCGACGCCGTCTCCACGGCGCGCCCGCGGCGCGCGAAAGCGAGAGGCGTCAGCCGGCCGACCTCATGTCGGCCGCGCGGATACTCGACGACGCGATCGATCGGCAATCAACAGCCGATCGCGGTCAGCCGGCCGCGGCGATGAGCAACGCCTCCACAGCATTCTCTATCGTCCGCGTGCCCGATTTGGATTGGGCGTCGGAGTCGGCAAGTTGCGCGAGCAAGGCCCTCATGCGCGGGGCGGGAAGCCGCTGCAACAGCGTACGAAGCTGCTGGTCTTTGCCCCACATCATCACCTTTGGCGCAATGGCGCCCATCGGCTGTCCCTGCGCGTGCAAGTCCTGCGCCTCAAGCCATTTCCGCAGGACAAACGCGATTCCGCCGACGGCGCGATACTCCGCGGCAGGGTCGGTCGCCAGCGTGCTGCGCCAGAGCCGCACCGCGCCGGCCGAGTCGCCTGCGGCGGCGGCGTCCATTACGGCGAAGATCTTTTCCTCGCGTGACTGGCCGACCATCTCGCTGACGTCGGCGATGGTGATCGTGGGACGTTCGCCGATAAACATCGCCAGCTTTTCGATCTCCATCGCACACAGCCCCTGATCGGGTCCGAGCAGATCGGCCAGCCGCTCCGCCGCACCGCGTTCAAAGCGTTTTCCGAGGCGCTGGGCCTCGGCCAGCGCAAAATCGAGCAGCGCCCGACCGCTCAGCTTTTTGCACTCAACCACCTCGCCGCCGGCGGCCACGATCGATTTGTAGAGTCGCGTCGTTTTTGGAAAGCTGCGGCACTCCAGGAGGAGCACGCCCGTCGGCGACGGCTTCTCGCAATAGCGCTCCAGCCGCTCGCGATGGGCGCTGATGAATTTGTCCGCGTCGCGAATCGCGATCACGCGCCGCGGCGACAGGAACGGCAGCGTCTGCAAGCCGTCGAGCACGCCGGCGAGCGTGGGGCCGCCGTTGTCTTCGGTCGCGAGGCCATCGTAGGTGCTCAGCGCCAGATCTCGCGCGATGGGCGGCGGCAGCAGGGCATCGATCGCCTGTTGCATCCGCTGCTGCTTCTGAAACGGCTCGTCGCCGAAGAAGACGAGAAAAGGGGCGTGTGTGTCGGGTTTGCGGGGCATGAGGGGGAAGGGTAACGCGCCCCGTCGCGGGCGGCTCGGTTCCGCGATTCTGCGAAAAATTCCTCATTGCGTTTGGCCGACCGACACGCCCACAATGCGCCCGATCGGCGAGCCATTCCGTTTCACCCCTTTCGGAGAAGGATGCTCATGTCCCACACACATCAGGTTCGAATCGCAGGCGCGGTGCTGGTTCTCTCGGCGACGTTTCTTTTCGGCATGCGTCCGCCGACGCAATTCATCTCGGCCGAAGGCATTGGCGGCGGAGAATCGGCCGAGGTCGGCACGACCGCCGCACCGCCGCGAAATGGGGCGTGCTGCCTGCCGAACGGCACATGCATCACGACCGACTCGCGGCGATGTCAGCGGCAGGGGGGTGTCTATCAGGGCAATGGATCAAGCTGTCTGAGCAATCCGTGTCGGCCGCCGCTGGGCGCGTGTTGCGTCTATGACGCGAATTGGAACGTGACCTGCTCGCTGCAGACGGCGAGCGACTGCGCCACGTTGAACGGCACCTATCAGGGCGACAACACGAATTGCCTGAGCAATCCGTGTCCGATCGTGGCGATTCTCGGCGCGTGCTGCCTCGATGCTCCGAACGGCAACGCGACATGCTATGAAACGAGTCGGCAGGACTGCGAAGGGCAGGGCGGGACGTACGTCGGCGACGGCACGCTGTGTGTGCTGGGCTCGTGCATCGACCCGACCGACCCGACCGGCGCCTGCTGCGTCGGCATCTTTCAGGCGAGCTGCAGCGAGGTGACCGAGTTGGAGTGCAACCTGTTTGGCGGGTTCTACTCGGGCAACGGAACGACGTGCGAAGAGGTGCTTTGCGGGATTGCGTTCTAAGGGACCCGGCGAAAAACGACTGAACCCCGCCAGACCATCTAAGCCATGGTCTGGCGGGGTCGCTTTTTCTCTGGTGCGCGGAGGCCGCGCTCGATCGGGGTGGAGAGAAGTCGCTTACTTCACATCCAGCAATTCCACCTGGAAGTAGAGCGTCGCGTTCGGGCCGATCTTGCCGCCGGCGCCGCGAGCGCCGTAGGCCAGGTCGGGCGGGATGATCAGGTGGGCCTTGCCGCCTTTTTTCATCTGGGCGATGCCTTCCTGCCAGCCCTTGATCACGTTGCCCAGCGGAAACTCGGTGGGGCTGCCGCGATCGTAGGAGCTGTCGAACTGGGTGCCGTCCAGCAGAGTGCCCTTGTAGTGCGTGCTGACGGTGCTTTCGAGCGTGGGCTGGGCGCCGTCGCCTTCCTTCTCCATGAGGATCATCAGGCCGCTGTCACGCTTGACGAACTTCTTGCCCGTCTCGCTTTCGAGCTTGGCGATCAGATCGCGCATCGGCCGCTCCTTGGCTTCGTTCATCGCGGTTCGGCCCTTCTCGGCGTTGGCCTTCAGGGCTTCCATGTCGGCCCCGTCGACCGTGGCCTTCTCAATCACGATCGGCGTCTTCGGCACCGTCGGGCCGGCGGGATACTTCGGATGAGGGCCCACTTCGGTGTTGCGAATTTTGTCCACGACATCCATGCCGTCAACCACCTTGCCGAAGACGGCGTAGCCCGCGCCGTCGCGCGGCGTGTCGAGCATGGCGTTGTCGACGACGTTGATGAAGAACTGGGCCGTGCCCGAGTCGGCCTGGCCGCCGAGGCGAGCCATGGCGATCGATCCGCGGACGTTCTTCAGGCCGTTCTGCCACTCATTGCTGATGCCCGGGCGCAGGCCCTCGCGCTTTTCGTCCATCTCGGCGTTGAAGCCGCCGCCCTGGATCATGAAGTCCTTGATGACGCGGTGAAAGATGGTGCCGTTGTAGTGGCCGTCGGCCGCGTAACGGACGAAGTTTTCGGTGGAGATCGGCGCCTTCTGGGCGTCGAGCTCGATCACGATGTCGCCCATCGTGGTCTTCAGCGTGACGCGCGGGTTCCCCGCGGCCTTGGCCGCGGTCTCGGCCGGCTTGGCGGCGTCGGCCGGTTTCGGATCTTCGGCGGCCGTCGCCAGCGACGCACACAGGCCGAATGCCATCATCAGTGCTGCAAACCTTCGCATTGCGATTCAATCCTCTCGCATCAATGCGCCGCCCGCGCCGCCGACAACGCGGCGGAATCGCGAAGCGGCTATTTTCGGTACTACCGCTTTCGGGCCACCACGGCGTCGATCGAGCGGTTCCAGGTGTCGAGCTGCGTCTGGTGAGCCGCGAGCAGCGCGTCGATGTCGCCTGTGACGGTCACCTTGTTCATCTTGTCGCCTTGGCGGATGGCGTCGACGGTCTGCTGACCGCTTGTGACTTTGCCGAAGACGGTGTGCTTTCCGTCGAGCCAGGGAGTGGCGACATGGGTGATGAAAAACTGGCTGCCGTTGGTGCCGGGGCCGGCATTGGCCATGCTCAGGACGCCGGGCGTGTCGTGCTTGCGCTTCGGGCTGCACTCGTCTTTGAACTTGTAGCCGGGGCCGCCGCTGCCGGTGCCCGTGGGGTCGCCGCCCTGAACCATGAAGTCGGCGATGACGCGGTGAAACTTCAGTCCGTCGTAGTAGCCGCGGCGGGCGAGATTGGCGAAGTTGGCGACGGTGAGCGGCGCCTCTTCGGGGAACATCTCAATGTCGATAGCGCCGCGATCGGTCTCGATTTTTGCCTGAATGGGCACGCAATATCCTCTTGTGGTTGGGGTTCTCGTCGCATTGGCACAAAGGCTCTGCCTGGGCGCCTATTTCGCAGAATGTCACCGCGCCGCGATCGGCGAGGCCGGCTGTCTCGTCAACCGTTCAGGCCCGCCGCCGCCGGGGACTGCCGGGCGCTCCGCGAATCTCGATCTACTTCGGCTGCGCGGTCGTCGGGTCGTTCACCAGCGGTTCCTCGATCAACTGATATCCCAGCGGCGTATCGATCCGAAACACGTTGTCTGACAGACCACGATCGAGCTTCGCCTCGCCAAACGTGACGGTCACGTACGAATCGAGGCGGCCGTTGCCGTCGAGCTTGGCCATGCGGACTTTCACCGGCAACCCATCCTCGGCGCCGCCGCGCTGCACCCAGAAGTCGAGCGATTGATAGTCGTCCGACATGCGCGACCACTTGTGAGGGGTCAGCACCAGGTGGTCCGTGTTTTTGGGGTCACCGCTGCCGGCGGGCTCAAGCCGCACCTCGAATTCGCGGAGGATCTCCTGCTTCTCTTGTCCGAAGGGCACGGGGAAGGTTCCGCCGTCGCCCAGTTTGAACGGGTTGCGCGGATCGTCGGCGCGGCGCATCTCGCGCCGCGTGACGGTCTTCGCGCTCGAGTTCAGCTCCGTGTACCAGCGTCCGTCGAAGAGGTGCTCCTCTTCCTGCTTTTGCTTGCGCCCACCGCTGATTCGCTCCGTAAATTTCACATAAAACTTCGGCACGGGGCGCGCATCTTTGTAGGAGATCTCGCCTTTGCGGGTAATCACTTCGGGCGTGTCGGCGTTCATCTGCACGTCGTGCTGAATCTCCCACACGAGCCGAGCCTTGAGGTCGGTGACGGTACGAGCCTCTAACCGCGTCAGAATCGCGTCGACCTGGGGATCGACCGGCGGCGGCGCCTGCGACGGGGCGATGGCGGGCGGCGGATCAGCGATCGCGCAGCTGGCCAGCAGTCCCAGCACGGCCCCGAACTTGGCAAATCGCAATCTCTGCGACAAAGACACTTGCATCCCGACCACTCCTTGGGTCGAATTCCCGCACTGTCGGCGAGATTCGAATGAACGCCCTGGATATCCGTTTCCAAGAATGTCCCGTAGCTTAGTCGCCAAACCGCCGGGTCGGGAGGGCGCGTAGCGCTCCTTCGGCCCCTGAATCGAAATCGACCAACCGTTGCTCTACTCTCTGCTCATCGACTGCTGCTATCTCGTCGCGCTTTGCCTCGTGTGGCCGCTGGTCGCGTTTCGCCGCTGGCGCCGCGGGCAATCGGTCTCGCTGGCCGATCGGCTGGGAAACATCGCCTCGCGCCGCGTCGCCGGACGCTGCGTCTGGATTCACGGCGTGTCGCTGGGCGAGATCAACGCCACCACCACGCTGGTCGCCACACTGCGACGCCGGCTTCCGGCGGCGGAAATCGTCATCAGCAGCACGACCGACGCCGGCCTCAAGCGGGCGCACGAGCTTTATCCCGATTTATTGACGTTTCGCTATCCGCTCGACTTGTCGTTTGTCGTACGCCGTGTCTTCGATCGGGCCCGGCCAAACGTGATCGTGCTGATGGAGCTGGAACTCTGGCCCAATCTGATCGAAGTCGCCCGCGCCCGAGGGGTGCCGGTTTTGATCGCTAACGGTCGCATCACCGCGGAAAAAAGCGTCCGACGGTTTCAGTGGCCGATCCTGCGGAGTGTGGCGCGGCGAATGTCCCGGAGTCTGGCGTGGGTAGGGGCCCAGGAGCGGGCCTACGCCGAGCGCTTTGAGTTGCTCGGCGTACCGGGCGACCGGATCGAAGTGACCGGCTCGCTGAAGTTTGATACGGCGACGGTCGGCGACTTTGTGGCCGGACAGGACGAGCTGGCGCGCGAGATGGGAATCGACCGCGGCAAGCCGCTCTGGGTCTGCGGCAGCACCGGACCAGGCGAAGAGGCGATGGTCCTCGATGCGTTCGACGCGCTGCTTCGCACGCTGCCCGACCTGCAATTGGCGATCGTGCCGCGGAAGCCCGAGCGGTTTGACGAAGTGGCCCGGCTGGTGGTGCAACGCGGCTTCGCGTGCCTTCGACGAAGCACGGGCCGCCCGACGCACCCGGCGGATGGCCCGGCCGCGACACCGGTGTTTCTGGGCGATACGTTGGGCGAACTCCGAAAGTTCTATGCGCTGGCGAACGTCGTGTTTGTCGGGCGGACGCTGATTCCGCAGGGCGGGTCGGATCTGATGGAAGTCGCGGGCCTGGCGCGGGCAATGGTGGTCGGTCCGCACCTCGAAAACTTCGCCGAGGCCGCTGCCGCCCTGGGAGCTGCGGGCGGGATGTTGCAAGTCCCCTCGGCAAAAGAGCTTGCCGGCGCAATCCAAGGGCTACTATCCGATGCGGCGGCCGCCCGCACGATTGGCCTTCGGGCCCGGCAGGCGATCGTCGAGCGTCAGGGGGCGACGGAGCGGACCGCTGAGCGCATCGCGATGTATCTCGCGGAAGCATAAGCAAATCATAAATCGAAAGTAAATTGAAAATGCGCCACTTTTCGTTAGAATGAATCCGGTAATTGGTACGTCACAACCTTGCGCGTTGTGCCGCGCTGGAGGATTGTCGCTTATGTCAAGAATCACACGATTCAATTGGTTCGTGCGCCTCGGTGCGCTGTCGTGCGCCGTGCTCGTGCCGGCATTTGCCCAGAATTCCGATCCGCAGGCCAGCCTCAGCAGCCGCCCGCCCACCGCGAGCGAGCTGATCGCCGGCGTGCGGGAGTATCCGGCGGAGGTCATCACCGCGCTGGCGCAGTTGGGCAGCCGGCCTGGCCTGGCGAAGCAACTGGCGGAAAACGGCGATCTCCTCAACAACCCGGAGAAGATCTCGCCGCCGCCGTCGCCGGAGCTGGCTGGGGCCATCCGCACATTGGCACGCATTCCCGATGCCGTCGCGGTCGCCGCGGCACATCCGGAGGCGTTGAATCAATTTGCGAACATGGTCCGCACCAGCGTCAGCAAGAGCACGGAGAACAGCGCCGCGCGGTTGCAGGTCGCCTATCGGGCCGAGCAGCTTCGCGGCATCGTCGATTGGCAGAAGGCGCTTGAGTCGAACCCCACCGCATTGCAGCAGTATCGCGATGTGTTGAACAAGTTCGTCGAGGACCGACGCAAGCAGTTTCCGCAATTCCCGGTCGTCACGGTGACGGATGAGCGCTACTACCTCGCGTGTCCGCCCAGCGATCTCCTGCTTGAATTTCTGAATAGCAACCCGCCGCCGGCGGAGCTGGATGGCGTTTTGCTGCGCTGGTTCAGCGAGCATTCGGCCGAGGCGATCGACACCGCCGCGTTGCCGCAGGTCACGAGCGTCGCGGCTCCGCCGCAGGCGCCGAGCGACCTGCTGGCGGTGCAGGCGCCGGACAAGCGCGCGGCGATGTGGTCGCGCGAAGTGAAGGTGGGCTTCGGCGTCGGACTGATGCCGATCGTGTTGCAGCCTGATTTGGATCAGCCGGTCGACGCGCGTGTGGCGCACGCGATCATGGAGCATGATCGTCTGTGGAGCCCGATGTGGACGCCGACGCCGGGCAGCAGCGCGCCGGTGGCGCAAGCGCAGCCCGCGCCGGTGAATCCGCAGGGAGCGCCGTCGAGCGTGGCGATTGGCAACCAGCAGCCGGTGGTTCAGCAGCCGCTGCAGCAGATGCCGGTCGCGCCGGCGATGGCTTCGAACAATGCCGGCGACCCGGTTTACAGCATGGTGCCCGTCGGCAGCCTTCAGCAGTCGGCTCCGATCGTTGCCGGCAACGATTTTGATGATGATGAGTTCGACGACGACGACACCTTCGTCTCGGACGATGCGGTCGAAGTCGTGGTTAACGTGGAAGATCAGCCGGACGTGGTTGTTCAGCAGCAGTACGGCTATGTCGCGCCCGATACGGTCGTGGTCGATAGCTACGCGCCGGTCGTGCCTGCCACGACGGTGATCTATGACAACGACTTCGTTAACGTCGGCGGCTTCGGCGGATTTGGCTTCGCCAACGTCGGCTGGTTCGGCGGCGGTTTCTATGACCCCTGGTGGGGCGGCTTCGGCTGGAACCGCTGGGGTTGGGGCGGCGGCTGGGGCGGGCCGATCGTCTGCGATCCGTTCTTCTTCTCGCCGGTCGGCTATTGCTATCGCGCCCCGTTGTTTTACGGGGTCGGCGGCTTCGGTCGCCCGTTCTACGGCGTCGGGTCGTTTTACAACGGATTCTGGAGCCCGCGTTTCGGCGTGCGCTCGGCGTTCGCCAACGGATTCGTGAACGGCTTTGGTGCGGGCGTGGGCGTGAACCGCTTCGTCAATCGCTTTGACAACGGCGTGCGGGTCGCCAATCGCGGCTTCCGCGGGCGCTCTCCGGCACTGGCGGCGGGCGGCGTGCGCCAGAGCGGACGCGGCATTCGCGGCACCAACAACAGCTTCCTCTCCAACGGTCTGCGAAGCGGCAACGCCAACGCGTTCAACACCGGCGCGAACGGCGTGCGCCAGACCACCCGCGGCCTGCGTGGCTATAGCGGCGGACGCAACGGCAACAACGCGCTCGTCAGCCCGCGCAGCGGCGGCAACATCTCGAATCAGAACGGCTCCGTCGGTGGCATCCGCGGCATTCGCTCTCGCAGCGATGGCGCATCGAACGCGGGCAACAACGGCGGCCGCACGCTGCGACGCGGCGATGGCGGAGCGCAGCAGATGACGCCGATCGGTGGAAACGGCATCGGCGGGTCGAACAGCAACGGCTCGCGTGGCACGGTTCGCGGCTTGCGCCCCAGCGGCGGGAACACGAACAACCCGAACGCCGGTGGAAACAACAATGGCATCCGCAACCTCGGTCGCGGGCAGCGCAACGACGGTACTCGAAACCTCGGTGGCGGAAACAGCGGCAACCTCGGCGGAACGCCGCGAAATCTGACCCCGCGCAGTAACGTCGGCAATAGCGGCTCGCGCGGTATCACGCCACGCAGCAGCGGCGGAAACGGCGGGCGCCCCACCCTTCGCGGATTGCGCCCGCAGCAGAACGGGCCGCGCTTTGAAGTGGGCAACGGCGGCAACAGTGCTCCGCGACGATTGAACGCCGGGCCGAGCGGCAACTCGGGCGGCGGAGCGATGAACGGCATCCGCAGCAGTCGCATCGCGCCGCGAAGCTTTGGCGGCGACAGCGGCCGCTCGTTCTCCGCTCCGCGGAATCTTGGTGGCGGGTCGTCGGCCCGCTCCTTCTCGGCCCCGCGCAGCGGTTTTGGCGGCGGCTCGTCCTTCAGCGCACCGCGAGGCGGCGGCTTCGGCGGGGGGCGCTCGTTTAGCAGCGGCCGTTCCTTCGGTGGCGGCGGCGGCGGACGGTCGTTCGGTGGCGGGCGCGGCTTTGGCGGCGGCGGACGCGGCGGCGTTCGCGGATTGCGGTAAGGCTCGATTCCGGCCGCAGCGAAGCGGCACGGAATGTGGATTCAACGTGCGGCGTCGCGCTCTAGCCGGATCGCGACGCCGCTCGCGTTTTCGGGGTCTTCATAATGGTTGGGCGAGGGCCGCGAAGCGCGGACTGGGCGATCGGCAAGATCGTCCGGGGTGAGAGCGTCCGCCGCAGCCCGGCGGATTGGCATGGGCTGCGTCGCGCTGTCCGAGCGATTTTGTGGAGCGCCGAAAGCAGCGATTGCGGAACCGCCGTGCCCCCGCCGCCCGCCGCCGTTATATTTCCAGCCCTCGCAAACGACGAATACCCGATTGTTTGAGGCCCCCAAGAGAGAACGATGACCGGACGATCCACCGTTTCCTCGCTCGACCTGCCCGCCGACGAATCTCCCAAGCACTACATGGTGACGGGCGGCGCCGGATTTCTGGGCATTAACCTGATCCGCTATCTGTTGGCGCGCGGCCACAGCGTCACCAGCCTCGACCTGGAGCCGTTCGACTACGCCGACTGCCGCGACAAGATCACCGAGATCCGCGGCGACATTCGCAACCCAGCAGACATCGAGAAAGCCATGCCGCGGGCGCAGATCGTGGTGCACTGCGCCGCCGCGCTGCCGCTCTACAAGCCGGCGGACATCTTCAGCACCGACATCGACGGCACGCGCAACGTGCTGGAGGCCGCCCGCAAGCACAACTGCGAGCGCGTGGTGCACGTCAGCAGCACCGCCGTGTACGGCATCCCCGATCACCACCCGCTGATGGAAGACGACCGCAAGTACGGCGTCGGCCCTTATGGCGAGGCGAAGGTGAAGGCCGAAGAGGTGTGCGTCGAGTTTCGCAAGAAGTACGGCATGTGCGTGCCGATCATCCGGCCCAAGAGCTTCATCGGCCCGGAGCGGCTGGGCGTTTTCGCGCTCTTTTACGACTGGGCGAAAGACGGCAAGGGCTTCCCGATGATCGGCAACGGCAAGAACCGCTATCAGTTGCTCGACGTCGAGGATCTGTGCGCCTCGATTTATCTCTGCGCGACGCTCGAGAAGGATCGCGTTAACGATGTCTTCAACATCGGCGCGAAGGAATTCACGACGATGCGCGAGGACTATCAGGCGGTGCTCGATGTGGCCGGCTTCGGCAAAAAGATCAGCGGCTTCCCGGCCACGCCGATGATCTGGACGCTGCGTTTTCTCGAAATGCTGAAGCTCAGCCCGCTGTACAAGTGGGTTTATGAAACAGCCAGCAAAGACTCGTTCGTTTCGATCGAAAAGGCCGAGCGGACGCTGGGCTACAAGCCGAAGCACAGCAACAAGGATGCGCTGGTTCGCAACTACAAGTGGTATCTGGAGAATCTGCCGAAGTTCCAGAACGCCAGCGGCGTGAGCCATCGTGTGCCTTGGAAACAGGGCATCCTGAAACTCGCGAAAGTGTTCTTCTAAGCGAAGGACGATTGCGCGCGTCGGGCAGCGCGGCCGTTTGGCCGGCGGAATCGCGAGCCGGCACCCAGTATCGAGCGGCGATGGTGAGCGCGTTGAACATGTCCGCCTTGCGTGAGCGGTGGTCTGCGCTTTGCGGGCGACTGCGCCCGCGATCGGGGGGCGATCTCGCCGGCGCCGCATTCGATTGCCTGATCGCGCTATACGATTCGCCGCGGCGGGCCTATCACAATCTCGAACACATCGCGGCTTGTCTCGCCGAGCTCGATCGACACGGCCCCAGCGCGCAGAACCGGGACCTGATCGAGTTCGCGCTTTGGTTTCACGACTGCATTTACGAGCCCGGCCGCGCGGGCAATGAGACTCGTTCGGCGCAGGTCGCGCGGCTCTTCGGGACGGCGCTCGGGCAGACCGAGCAATCGCTGCAGCACGTAGAACGCCTGATCCTGGCGACGCAGCACAACGCTCCGCCGAGCGACGACGCCGAATCACTCATCATCGACATCGATCTGTCCATCCTCGGAGCCGAACCGGCGATTTACGACGCGTATGTGGCGGCGATCCGGTGTGAGTACGCCGCCGCCGACACCGCCCAATGGCGCGCAGGCCGTGGGGCGTTTCTGGAAAGCATGCTCGCTCGCGCGCGGATCTTTGGAAGCGGCGCTGCGCGACAACGGCTGGAAGCGCCGGCGCGGGCGAATCTGCAGCGCGAGTTGGCCGCGCTCGACTCGCGCTGACGCACTTGCGCAACGACCGGCGGAACGGGTATATCCTGCATCGGCGGAATCGCGCAAGACTCGCGAACAACCGGCTGCCCGTGCTCATGGAACTGACGGACGATGCTCAACACCACGCAGTGCATTTGGATTCTCGCGGCGTACCTCATCGGGGCAATCCCCTTCGGGCTGCTCATTGGGCTGGCCCGCGGCGTCGACATTCGCCAGCAGGGCAGCAAGAACATCGGCGCGACCAACACCGGGCGCGTGCTCGGGAAAAAGTGGGGCTATCTCTGCCTGGCGCTGGATCTGCTGAAGGGGCTCGTCCCCGTGGTGGCGGCGTCGCAGTGGCTCGTTCCGCAGGCGAGCACGCCGGGCGCCATGACGGTGTGGCTTGCAGTTGGTCTGGCCGCCATTCTCGGTCATGTGTTCCCGATTTATCTCGGCTTTCGGGGTGGAAAGGGTGTCGCGACGACGATCGGCGTCGGCGCGGGGATTTTTCCCTATTTCACCGTCGCCATCGTCGCCGCCCTGATTGCCTATGCCGCTGTGCGCTACGGCACGGGCTATGTCTCGCTCGGCTCGATTGCGCTCGCGGTCACATTTCCGGTGGCCGCCTGGGCGTACGCCGCGTTTGTCGCAAGGCTGTCGAACGAGACCATTGTGCCGCTGGTCGTCGTCGCGGCAGCCATCGGCGCGCTCATCCTCGTGCGCCATCGAGAGAACATCTCGCGCTTGCTGGCGGGTACGGAGAACCGCGCGAGGTAGCGTGGCACTTCGGAAGTCGGTAGAGCGGCGGCGGGTCGTAGGGGCAAGGATTCAGGCAAGGGCGGCGCCGGTTGCTCCGCCCTAATGAAGGTGAATCGCCGCGTTTGGCGGCGAGGAGAGAATGGGGCTTACTCGCTCGCCGGCTTGGACTCGGCAGCTCGGGGCGCGCTTGCCGGAGCGCTGGCGGCGCTGGACGTCGGTCCTGAGCTGGGCGAACTCGCGTTCGACGAGGTTGCCCCGCCCTTTGCCGGCTTTTTCGGCTTCGCGACGTAGTTGAAGTTTTCGGGCCACTCCAGCGTACGCGGCCAGATGTCATCGAAAGTGGTGTCGGACTGGTCGGGGTCGCCGGTGGGGCGGACGTGAGAGAGGAGGTTGCTCTTTTCCTTCTCGTACACAACCTTGCCGTTGACGATCGTCGTCCAGACCAGCGAGAGATAGCTCAGCGCGTCGCCGTCCATGACGATCAAATCGGCGTCTTTGCCCACTTCGATGGAGCCGACGCGATCTTCAACGCCGAGGGCCCGAGCGGCGTCGATCGTGATCGTCCGCAGCGCGTTTTCGTTGCTCATGCCGCCGCGGACGGCGAAGGCGGCTTCCATGTTGAGGTTCAGCAGATCGCGACCGGCGAGGCCGCCGACCGAGACTGTCGGCTGTGCCGGAACGACGGCGACGGCGAGGCCGTGATCCTGCAGAATGCGGGCGGTTTCGATGCTTGAGCCTGTGGGCTGATTCGAGTTGGGGGTCGGGTCGATCTGGCGACGGGGCGTAACGATTACGTTCGCCCGGGCCCGGGCCAGGTCGCTGGCGCAGATCCAGCCTTCGGCGGCGCCGCGGATCGTGACCTGGAAGCCGTAGGTCGCGGCCAGGTCGGCGACTTCGCGCAGATCGGTGACGCGGTCGGCTTGGGCGGTCGCGAGCAGCTCGCCGTTGAGCAGCTTCATGTAGCGCTCGAGCTTGCCCTTGATGACCGATTTGTCGGGCTCCTCGGCGTCTTCGTTCGAAGCCTTCTCGAGCTCGTAGCGGCGCTGGTCGCGGAGGTACTTGCGCACCTTGTCGAGATCGCGGCGCAACTCGCGACGCCCCAGCGGCGTCCGGAGCGCGCCGCTCAGATCGACCAATCCGCCGCGGCGCAGCAGCATGCCGTCGATCGATCCCAGCGTGACCTTGGCGACATCCTCTCCGGCGGCGGCGGCCGTGATGCCGGCGGCGGACGCGAGCTCGAAGCTCAGGCGGAAAACGTCGGTCGTGTCCTCAGGATTGGGCGCATTGTGGATGCCGGCGGCCGCGACGGCGACAAAGCCGGGATAGACGTGACGATTGGTCGCGTCGACGATCTTGCACTCGGTGGGAATGGGCAGGTTTGCGCCGATATCGAGAATACGGCCGTTTTTGCAGAGGACGGTCGCGTTGGGCAGCGTGCCGCCCGTGACCGTGTGGACCGTGCCGTGAACGACGGCGAGGTATTCGTCTTTCTCTTCCTCGGCGGCGGCGCTGGTGGAGCTGCTGCTGGTCGAGGTCGAGGAGGCGCTCTTGCCGGGCTTGCTCGCCGGGGCGCTGCCGGGCTGAGAAGCCGGGCGCGAATCGGCCGGTTGCGTTTCCGCGGGTTGCGTCTCGGCGGGCTGGGTCGAGGGCGCACTCTCGGGCTGCGAAGCCGGCTCCTCGGCGATGGCGCGAGGCTGCGAAGAGGCGGCGATCGCCAAGGCGGCGACGAGCCACGCCCAGGCGCCGATCCCTCCCGCGCGGCGGGACGACGCACCGGACGCCGGGCAACGACGCGACGGGGCCGGACGACGGACAATCCAGTTACAAATCGCGAACGATCGCATCAATGGCCTCGTTTCCGCGGAATCACCATCTCTCCACCGATCATCACTTCACGCACACGAGCGCCGGGGGCAAACGGATCGGCGTCGAGGAAGAGGATGTCGGCCGCGCGTTCTTTTTGCATCGTGCCGAGCTGTTCGTCGAGACCGAGCAGCTTGGCCGGGTTGAGCGTGACGGACTTCAACGCGTCCTCTTTCGGCCAGCCGTTGGCAACCTGCGTGCGCAGGTCATCCCACAGATCGGCGAAGGAAGCCTCGTCGTCGCTTACGGGCAGGATCGACACCTCGGCCCCGGCTTTGGAAAGCTCGGCGGCGAGCGAGTATCGATTTTCGGTTTCGGGCATGATGTTGAGCCGAACGGGGATCGCGATCTGCCGCTTGGCGTCGCCCAGCGTCTTCACTGCCTGGAAGAGGTCGGTTTGCACGAAGAAGCGCGCGACGTACGCGGCCTTCAACTCGTACTTTTCGTTGACCTGCTCAAACCCAAGCACCTCTGTGGCGTTCTCCACTTCGATGACGATCTTGAAGTCGGCCTTCTTTTGCAGCAGATCGACCAGCGGCTGCAACTCGGGGGCGATGGGCGGCGGCTGGAAGGCGGGCTGAGAGGCGGCGGGCTGAGTCACCGGCGCGCTGGCAGGGGCGCCGGCCGGAGCCGATGCGTTACCGGGCGCCGCCGGGGCGCTGGCCGGGGCCGAAGCGGGCGCGGCTTTTTTCTGCTGCTCGTCGAAGGCGGCTTTGGCCTTGTCGACCTTTTCGATTTCTTTCTTGGCCTTTTCGAGCGCTTCGCGCCACTCGCGCTTCTCGGCGGTGACATACAGGTAGGACTTATCGCGCAGGATCCGCGGTTCGCCGGCCTTCGAAGATGCGGGAGAGACGATCAGCGCGCGGCCGGGAACGCCGCCGCCGCCGCTGCTCGGATAGATCGCGCCGGTGGTGACGCCGGCCCGGGCGAAGGGCAGCAGATCCTGGGCATGCGGCAGGAACTCGTCTTTCGCGAGCCAGTTGGCATGAACTTCGCGGCGCGAGAAGCGCGGCAGATTGAAGCGCGTCGCGGCGTTGACGAGGCCGGGCATGATCACGCGGTCGCGTGCGTCGATGACGCGGCTGTTGGCCGGGAAATCGAGCGACGGACCGATGTTCTCGATTTTGCCGTTCGAGATCACGACGACGGCGTTGTCGACCTCGTCGCCGCTGACGGTGATTGCTTTTTTGGCGCGAATGATGGTGAAACGATCGCCGGGACCGGCGGCCAGAACCGCGCCGGAGAACAGCGACAGCGCCAACAGCGCCGCGACGACCGGTCTCACGGCGCCGGGTTGGCGCTGCGAGCGTCGATCCAGATCGGAGTGTGCGAACCAACTCGTCATTCGTTCATCCTTGGCGGCCGGTCGTCGCGCGGGCGACTTCGGGCGGGCCGTTCATGAGCGATCAAAACTGCCGCGGGCTGTCATCTGCCGCGTCGTACTCGACTTTGCCGTTGATCATGGTCAGCAGGCAGGCCGAGCGCGGATCGATCGGGTTGCCGGTCCAGATGCCGAAGTCGGCGTCTTTCCCGACTTCGATGCTGCCGGTTTTCGGATACAGGCCGAGGGCCTTGGCGGGCATCTTCGTGACGCCGGCGAGGGCGTTGTAGGGTTGCCAGCCCAGCCAGCAGCCCATGGTGCCCTGAAAGAAGAGCTCTTCCTGCGGGATGACCGGGGCGTCGGTGTTGAGGCCCAGTCGGCGGACGCCGTTTTTCCACCAGCCGTTGGCGTTGCCGCAGATCTTGCGGACGGCGCGGTCGAAGTGGAAGCCGCGCGGCCCCTGCATGACCCAAATGTCGTTTTGCAGCACGATCGGCGCGACTTTCCAGCCGTCGAATTCCGAGTGATCGGTCACGACCCAGAGCTTGAGATCGGCGGCGAGCATCTGCACCGTCATCAGCACGACCTGATAGATCTGCGTGTGAACCGTAACCGGGTATTCCTTGCGGAAGAGGCCGCGGAAGCCGTCGAAGATCGGGTCGAAGGCGGGCTTTTTGGTCGACTCGCCTTTTTCGTACGCTTCCCACGCTTTGTGATACTTAAGCGCCTTGAGCAGCGTCTGGCGCGTGTTCCAATTCATGAACATGCGGCCGTTGCCGCCCATGTACCACTCGGGGTTGCCGGCCTGCGCGATCTTCAGCGAGCCCGGCGAGCGCACGACCATTTCCTCGACCGTGTCGCCGCCGGTTTTCACCACCGTGCCGAAGCCGCTCATGTTCGTGCCCGAACCGGGAATGAACATCTGGCTGGTGACGCCGCCGCGACGGGCGCGGATGGTGAGGTTGTTGGCGGGTTCGATGGTGGCGCGGGTGTCGAGTCCGGGGTTGGACTGATAGACCATGTCGTTGAGGTCGCTCGAACCGCTGGCCGTGTGGTTGTGGGCCTCGACCAAGCCCGGCACGATCCAGCACTCGGGCTGGTCGATGAGCGTGTAGCCCTCCGGAATCTTGATGTCGGCCTTCTTGCCGACCGCGGCGATTTTTCCCTCGGAGACGAGCACGACCGCGTCGTTGATGATCGTGTCGGCCTCGTCCATCACCACGACCTTCGCCACGCGACAGGCGAAGTTCGCCTTCTTGTTGGAGAGCGGGGCGCTCTCGGGCTCATGGGCGAGTGTGAGAGGAGCGCAAAGCGAAGCCGTAGCGCAGAGCAACGCGCCGCGGGCGAGCAAATCGAGCTTTGGGAGCATCATTCGAAACATCCTCAGAGTCTGAGCGGCGCCGCGCGCCAATGACGGATCGCGGGGCGCGTCAATTCGGCTCAACAGGCTCAGTGGGCACCTCGCGTCCGCCGACAAAGACGCGCTCCAGCCGCGATTCGGCGTCCATCGGATATCCGCTGAAAATCAGCAGGTCTGCATCGCGGCCGGGGGCGAGCGTGCCGACCTTGTCGTCGAGCTTGAGCATTTTCGCCGCGTCGCTGGTCAGCGCCCGCAGAGCCGCGTCGCCACCCAGCCCTTGCTGTACGGCGAAGAGCGCGTTGAGCGAAAGATTGCGGGCGGCGTCTTCCGCGTCGCTCTGAAACGCGATGCGAATCGAGCGGTCGGACAGGTCGGCGGCTTGGTGATAAGGCTGCCGGTCGCGCCAACGCACGATCTGCGGCGGCACGGCGACGCCGATCGATTCCTTGCGGCTTTCGAGCTTTTCGCCCAAGTCGGCGATGTCTTCGGCGCCGAGCAGCACGACGCTGAGCTTGTTCTCATCGACAAAGAGCTTCAGCACGGCTTCGGCCTGAGCCGCCGTTTCCAGCGAGACAAACGCCGGCGCGGCGCCACCCAGCACGGCCCGATAGGGCTCCATGTTTTCATCGACGGGCGGCGCCTCCGGGCGGCCATCCTTGGACTTTCGCTTTTTGCGGGAGACCTTGAACTCGACGGCGTCTTTGTTGGTGCGCTTGGCGCTGAAGTTCAGCGCGAATGTGGAGATCTTGAGTTCGCCGTCCATCGTGTCTTCGGCCGACAGTTTGGCCTCGATGGTTGGCTTGCCGATGGGCGTCTCCTCCTCGAATTCGAGGGTGACGCGGTCGCCATCCAGCTTGCCGCGGATGACCGTCTCTTCGTCGGCGATATCGACCATCAACCGACCTTCGATCTGATCGCCGGTGAGCTTGAGGCGGAGCGTGCCCGTCACTTCTTCGGGCAGCGGGCCGCCGCTGAGGCGGAAGCTCCACGTGCCGGTGATCGGATCGACTTTGACGACCTCGGTCTCGGCCGGCTCGCCTTCCTTCTTCTTTGCGTCGGAGCGGTCGCCCGACTCCCACTTCTTCAGGTCTTCTTCGTATTTCTTCCACTTCTCGACGTACTTCTTGCCCGAGTCGAGCTGACGACGCAGGTTCTCGGCGGCCGTCAGCGGATCCTGCCCGCGGATCGAGAACTTCAGCCCGGCGAGCGGCTTGGTGACGAGTTCGTCCTGACCGCTGCCATAGGTCTTGATCGCGGAGACGCGGCCGCCATTGGTGGCGACGTTGTAGGCCGAGAGCAGCACGGTCGTGACGCCGCCGCGGGCGACGCGGACAAACTCGCGTCCCGTGGCGCTGACGCGTGTGTCGAGGGCGACATCGGGACCGCAACTGGTGCGATCGCCGCCGAGGCCGAGGTGGCCATGGGCGTCGATGAATCCGGGGGTGACATAGGCCGAGGGGCCGGCGTCGACCCGGCGCGAGAAGGGCGGTGCGGGGACGCGCTGGCCGATGGCGGCGATCTTGCCGTCTCGCACCAGAATTTCGCCGTCGCTCACGCGCTGCCCATCGCCCAGCCAGAGCGTGCCCGCGCGGATCACCAGCGATTCGCCGTTGGTGTCGTCTTTCGCCGGCGGCGCGATGACGCGCTTGCCGTCGACGAAGGTCGCCAGCACGCGGCTGCGCAGGTCGAGCGGGGGGCCCGAGACGACGACGAAATCGGCATCTTTGCCCGCGGCGAGCGAGCCCACGCGATCGGCGACGCCGAGGATCTCGGCAGGAACGCGCGTCAGACCGGCCAGCACTTGATCTCGAGTCATGCCCGAGCGCAAGGCGAGGGCGGCGATGAGCTGAGGGTTGGTGCCCGGTGCATCGGTACGCCCGGCAAGCGCCACCCGCAGCGAGGCGCGACCCAGGGCGGCGCCGGCACGACGAGATTCTTCGATGACCTCGGGACCGGGGCCGAGGTCTTGGCCGGGAAAGCGAAACTCCGACTCCATCCGCAGGACGATCGGCAGACCGGCCTTGGTCAGCGATTCCACCGCGAGGTCGCCCTCAGCGGCGCCGACGAGATAGGCCCGCGCCTTTCGCGCCGCCAGAAACTCGACCGCGGCCTCGATATCGGCGGCGGATCGCACTTCGATTCGCAGCGGCGTATCGGCGCCGACGGCGGCGGCGATCGTGGCGGCGTGATGGTCGTAGCGATCCTTTGAGGCCGGCGCGCCATCACGCAAGACGCGCGATAGCTCGAGGAATTGCGTCAGACGCGACTGCGGCGATTGCGGCCGCGACGGCGTGATCGCCACGTCGGACGAGGCATAGAACGGATATTCCACATCGAGCGGCGGCAGCGGCGGACCGAGTGTGATCTGTAGGTCGCTGTCGGCGGCGAGGATACGCGCTTCGGGCGGTCCGGAGAGCTTCACCACGGCGCCGCGACCCGAGACGAGGCGATGCGTGCCCGACGACAGATGCACCGTCGTCACGCCGGTGGCCAGCTCCAGATCGAAGTCGGCGTAGGGGTCAAACTCATCGATCGCGGCATAAGCGCCGCTGGCGGAGCGATCGCCGGAGTGCGGCTCGGTCAGACCGCTGGCGGCGAGCACGAAGCCGGGCACGATCGAGGCGTCGGGGAAGTCGAGCCGCACGGCGTCGACGGGGATTGCCACGTCGCGCCCGAGGGCCACGACCTTGCCGTCGCGCACGATCAGCGTGGCGTCGCAGATGGGGCCGGGTTGTTCGGGGGTGACCGGGTAGATCGACTTGGCGCGGATCGCCAGCGTGCGCGAAGCCGGCGCGTCGCCGGCCAGGACGGCGGGCGCGAGCATGCAGATCGCGCAAGCCATCGCCGCACGCCGCGCGACGTCGCGGGCGAATGTCGTGGAGCGCTGATTAATCACGTCGTCCCTCGCGACCGGCAGGGTCGCCCTGCGAATCGGACATCAGCCGCTGCAGGCGAACATCCTTGGTTCGTTCGTAGGCCGGAATGCCGTCGACAAAGACCAGCTCCACCACGCTGTCGAAGGCCAGCGGGTCGCCGCTCCACACGGCGAGGTTGGCGACCTTGCCGGCGGCGAGGCTGCCGAACTGATCGCCGACGCCCAGAAGCTTGGCCGGCTCGAGCGTGATGGCCTTGAGCGCCACATCGCGGGCGACACCCTCGCGGACGCAGCGGGCGGCCTGATAGGTCGGCATGCGCTCCGCCATCGAGCTGCTCGGCCCCGGCAACAGCGCGAACTGCAGGCCCGCGGCGGCGATCTTGGCCGGCACGAAGACCTCGGTCTCTTCGCCGGTCAACGGGTTCGTTTCGCGATAGAGCAGATCGCCCGCCAGCACGACCGGGCGCGCCGCCTTTTTCAGTTCGTCGATCGCTTTATAGCAATCGTCGCCCAGCACGAGGATCGAGCGCTCGAAGAAGCCGTTGTCTTTCGCCAACTGGATGGCGGGGGCCACATCCTGAGCGCGGGCACAGTAAATCATCGCGCCCAGCGGCTCGACGATCTTGGGCGTCTTTTCGCCCTCGACGTCGACTTGTCCGCCCACCAGTCGCAGCAGGTTGAGGTGTTCGTCGTCGAGATCGTCAGCCGTCACCAGTTCGCGGCCGCGCTTGCGGGCCTCGGCCGGGGCGACATCGATTTCCTTCTCGTCTTCGGCGAGTTTTTCTTCGTACTTCGTCTCGCACAGACGCGACATGTACGCCTTCAACTCGGCGAAGGCGGCTCGCATCTCGGCTCGCTGCGTCATTCGCGAGAGGCCGAAGCGCCCGCTGACCGAGATGATCTCGAAGGCGGGCGGAACAACGGTCATATCCGCCACCGTGCGCCCGATCGGGCGCACCAGCCGACCCAGGCCGCCGATCGACGTGTTGAGCGAGGGGCCCATGTGGACGCCGGTGATGCCGCGTCGCAGGCAGTCCTCGAATTCGGTGCTGGAGGGGTCGAGCACATCGCCCACATCGAGTTGCGGCACGATCGGGCGCGACTCGTTCAGGTTGCGCTGTCCCTCGGAGCTATAGGCGACGACCGCGCCGGGCATGATCACCTTGTCGGTGCAGTCGAACTCGCGGGCGTCGAAGGGGATCTCGACTTTGCCCGCTTCGCCGATCGCCGCGATCTTGCCGCGTTCGATCAGCACGACGCCCTTGGCAATCTCCTTGCCGTCGATCGGGATGATGCGGCAATTGGTAAGGGCGAAGCGCTCCGGCGGCGGGGCGGCGGTCGCCCACGAAGCGGCGCTCGCCAAAGCGAGAGCCGAGGTCCGCAACACGCCGCGCCAGGTCGCGCGACTACTTGTCCATCGCATCATGAACCACCTGTCCGTTGATGATCACCAGAAGCACTTTGGAGGTCGGGTCGGTCGGCGGACCGCTCCAGGCGACGAGGTCGGCGTCGAGGCCGGTCGCCAGAGAGCCGCATCGATCGGCGATGCCCAGCAATTCGGCGGGGGCGCGCGTCACTGCGGCGAGCGCCTCCTCAGGCGAGAGGCCGTTGGCCGCGGCGACCATCGCCTGGGCCGCAAGGCCCTGCTCATCGCGCAAGTCGTTGGCCGTCAGAGCCCACGGCACGCCCGCATCCTGTAGCAGCTTGGCCGTGCTGAGCCGGGCCCGGCCGCCTTCGCCGGCGTTGCCGAAGCCGCGGCCGACGACGGAGCGCCAGCCGGAGGGCGTCATGTAGAGCGGGCCGAAAATCACCGGGATGTTGCCGGATTTGAGAGCGGGAATCGCGTTGTAGGCTTCAATCGCCTCGACCAGCGTGAACCGAAGCCCCAGTTCCTTGGCGACTCGGATGGCCGATTCGATGTCGTGCCGCATGCGAGCCTGAATCCGCAGCGGACGCTTGCCCGCCAAGATGTCCTGCAGAACTGCGAACGCGGCGAAGGGCGGCGTGTCGGCGCCATAGGGAGCCCGACCGCTCGCGGCGAGGCGCGCGTCGTAAAAGGCTTTGCGCATCACCCAATCGACGCCCATGCGCGTCGTCGGACGCCGCGTCACGGGCGACGGCTCCGGACCATTCGTCGGCGGCAGGTTGTTGCCCGCGCCGCGGCTGAACGAATCGGCCCCGAACGCGGCCTGCACCGCGCTGTTGGCTTCGACCATGCGCGATCGCACCGGCCCGGCGGTCTTGACGATCGCCCCGGCGGCGCCGATGACGCTGCTCGGGTCGGGCGCTGCAAACACCGTCGTCACGCCGTTACGAGCGAGGCGGCGGAAATCCTTGGCGTAAAGATTGAGAGAGTCGGCGACGCGCGTGTGCGGCACGACCTCGGACGATTGTTCGCCCGTGACGGCGAACGCGCCCTCGCTGACCGAAGTCGGCCCGCTGTCATCGGCGGTCGACAGATTTTCGCGACGCGCGCGGGCGGTCATGCGCAGCAGCTCATCCTGACCGCCGCAGATTGCGGCGCAGACCGAGTGATCGTCTTCGGCATGCATCGCGTGCGTCTGCGCATCGGCCGCGAGATCGCCCCAGAGCGAACCGCGCGGCTCGATCGGTCGCGTGATGTGCGACGTGGTGAAGTCGCGCTTCGCCGGGTCGATCGCGTTGGCCGCTTCATTGTCGAAGCTGCGCCAACCGCGCTGCAGGCTCTCGGGCGCGACGGCACAGTTGGCGTCGATCAGGCCCGGAGTGAGGTGCGATTCGCCGAGATCGCGAACGGTCGCGCCGTCGGGCGCGGCGATGCCCGACCCGATCGCGCTGATCTTGCCGTCGCTGATCACGATGACGCCGTTCTCGATCGGCTTTTCGCCGGCCTTCATCGTGTGAATCAGGCGGGCTTTGATGGCGAGCGGCTTGGCGGCTTGCGACTTCGCGTCGTCGGCCTGCGCCACAGGAGCGAGGGCGAGGGCGAACGCGGCGAGCGGGAGCGCGCCGCCCGACATGCGGATGACGCTGGTTCTCATTTGCGGTCCTCTTGAGCAAGGCGGGGAGCGGACGATGCCGACGGATCGGTGAAGACGCGCTGACCGCCGACATAGACGGCGAGCACGCGAGATCGCAGATCGAGCGGATCACCCGAAAACACGACCAGATCGGCCATGGCGCCCGGCGCCAGCCGTCCGTGCGATTCGTTCAGGCCCAGCAGATCCGCCGGAGCGCTGGTGATGGCGCGGCGGGCCAGAGCCGGCGACAGGCCGCTGCGAGCGGCGATCGCTGCGCCCAGGCGCAGCCGATCAGTCGCGCCAAAGGGCAGCCCGCCGGCGATGACGACGGTTGAATTGTTCTTGGCGAAGGCGGCCGCGGCGCGGGCGTGCCGCGCAGGGGTCGAAAAGTCGAACGGGCCGACGATGATGCCGGGGAACTCGGCTCCGAGTTCGGCGACGTCATCGGCATCGGACGAGTGCCACGGCGCCAGACGCAGGCCGTAGCTTTTCGCCAGATCGGCACAGGTGAGCACATCGGCCGCCTCCGGGGCGGCGACGATCCCGATCTGCTTGCCGCCCAACAACTTGCCCAGCGACGTCTCGGGCTTTGGGTCGGCTTTCTCGGCGTCGAGCGTGCGGCGAAGCAGGGCGATGAGGCCGTTGCGCGAGCTGGGTTCGTAGACCGCTCGCAGCGCTTCGGGCGAGAGCGAGAGTTTCAGCGGCGCCGCGTCACCGTGAATCACCGGACGCAGCGGCTGCGGCGAGAAGCAGACGATCGCGGTCGAGCCGCCGATGGGGTTTTCATTGCTGGGCGTGAGCACCAGCGTGGTGATGCCGGCGCGGAGAGCGCCCTCATACTCGGCGGAGCGGCGGTTGAGTGCGTCGCGGGCGTCGGCGTCGACCTGAATGGGGTTGGCCGCATCATTGAGGTCGTCAACCGCACCGGCCTGCGAGGCGATCTCGATCAGCCCGGGGCAGAGGACCGCGCCGACGTACTCATGCGTGTCATTGGCTTTCGCGGCCGCATCGTTGACCGAGACGATGCGATCACCGTCGATCAGCACCAGCGCGTCGGGCTTCAGTTCGCCATCGGGCGCGACGAACATCTTGGCGCGAATCAGCGTTGAGGCCGAAGCGCTGAGAGTGATGGCGAGCGCGGCGCATGCGGCGGATAGGCGCATGACGCGCGTCGTGAGAATTCGTCTCATCGATCGGCTCCTGCATCGTCGCGGCGATAGACCTCTTGTCCGTCGATAAAGACGCGATCCACGACCGCACCCGGCGCGAAGGGCGGGGCGGTCCAAACGACGAAATCGGCCCGGTCGCCCATCCCCAGCGCTCCGTATTTCTTTTCGCAGCCAAGCCAGGCGGCGGCGTCGACCGTCAGCTTCTTGAGAAGCGCGGCGTCTTCGAGCGTCGGCAGGGCGGTGGAGGCGGCGAGCGCGAAGCTGCCCGCAGCCGCATAGTCGGCGCTGCCCGCGCCGCTGCCGAAGTACAGCGGCGAATCGGCCGCGGCCAGGCGGGTCGACAGGTCGGCCCGGACGTAGCGGCGCGGTCCGTCGACGAAAAAGAGGCTGGGCATCGTTCCATCCAACACCACCGGGATGTTGGTTTCTTTCAGCGTGTCGGCGATAACCGCGGCGCCGTGGGCGCCTTCGAGAATCAGGGCGAGGTTGTATTCGCTCGCGATATCGAGCAGCAATTCGATGTCTTCGGGGTGCGAAGCGGCGGCCCGCAACGGCAGTTCTCCATTCACGACCCGCAATAGGTTTTCTTTCCGCGGGTCGCGGGTGGGCTCCGTCGGCTTCTTCAGCGCGTCTTTCTTTTTCTCGGCGTCGCCCGGCTGAGGCGTGGTCGATTTGGCTTTCTTCTTCTTTTTGCTCGCCGACGAGCTGCTCGAAGTCGCCCCACTGGCCGCGGGCTTCGCGTTGTCTTTGCTCGCGGCCTTCGCCTCACCCTTGCTGCCGCCGGGCGAATTCGGCTTCTCGCCCGGCTTGCCGGCGTCGGGCTTGGCGCCATCTTTACCGGCTTCGCCCTTCTCGGCGGCGGCGGCTTTCTTGGCTCGCTCCGCCAGCTTGTCGGTGTATTCCTTCAATTCGTCTTCGTAGTCGTCGAAGGACTCGCCATATTCCTTAGCTTCCTTCAGCGCGGTGCGAAGTGCTTGCAGCGTCTGAAGACGGCGAATCGTGCTGTCGCCCAGCGCAGCGGCGTTGAAGTGCGCCGCCGATTCCTGCACCCAGAGCAGCGCATCGGCATCGTCCGAGGACGAGCCTTTGTCGCCCTTGCCCTTCGGCGCGGTCAGCGGCCCCGACTGCGGTGGAGCCAGGTGCAACACCGAGCCAACGCCGCCGACACCGCGAATGGCGGGCGCGGGAACGTAAGTCGCGACCACTCCCTGCGACCAGAGAGATCTCATGGCGGCGGCGTCGAAGAGGTCGATGCCGTCGAGAGCGGTGCCATCCGCGCGTTCATCGGCGGTGACCAGCGAGGGGTTGCGGCCCCAGCAATCGATGAAGCCCGGGGTGATGAACTTGCCGCCGACTTTCAAATCGCGCGACATGAAGTTGCCGCTGGCCTTCGGGCCGACGCCGGTGATCTTTCCGCCAGCGAAGACGACCGCGCCTTTTTCGATCGGCGCTTCACCGGGTAAGAGGATCGTCACGTCTTTGATGACAGTGGCACGATTTTGGGCCACGGTCGTCGCGGCGAAGGCCAATGAGCAAACCGAGATAATGGAATACGCGGGGTGGATGCGCCGCAGGGCGATCGCTCGGAAGGCGCTCGCGTCGTTTAGCGCGACGCCGACGGGAATGGGCATGCACGGGCCTTTCGTGGGCCAGAAAGAGCGGACAATCGGGTTGAGTCTGCCTCCACGAGTGTGGACGTAGGTTCGCCCGACGGCCTGTCATATTTGCGACGCCGATTCAAACTTCGACACGATCATACAGATTGTTATCGCCGCGCCAATCTCGCGCGACCTGTTGTTATTCGTAGAAGTTGCGAATCAAAGTTCTGAAGCCGCCGACCGCAGCGCGGCACAAAGCTCCCCGATCTGGCTGGCCTCGACGGTGCGGCAATCCATCAGGAACGCGCCGTCGTGCACGCGGGCCACCACCGCCGGATCGCCGCCACGCAGCCGAGTCGCCAAATGCGCTGCGTCGACGCCGGGGATCCGCACAGCGACCACCAGCGAAGGCAATGCAACGGCAGGCAACGTGCCGCCGCCCGCGAACCCAGTCTCTTCGCGCAATTCGATCGCGGCGCCCTCCAGCGCCCGCCGGCATCCTTCGGCCAGCGCCTCGGCCACCGGACGTAACGCGGCCGGCGTCGCCGCCAGCATGCGCGAGGTTGGCAATCGCTCCGCCAACCGCTGAGGATCGCGGTAGATGCGAAGCGTCGCCTCCAACGCGGCAAAGGTCATCTTGTCCGGTCGAAATGCTCGCATCATCGGGTCGCGATGGAGCCGCGCGATGAGCCCCTGGCTGCCGACGACAATGCCGCATTGCGGGCCGCCGAGCAGCTTGTCGCCGGAGAACAGGGTCAGCGACGCGCCCGCTGCGACGCTTTCGCGCACCGTCGGTTCATCGAGTCGCGCCGCGGGAGCCTCACCATCCCGAGAACTCGGCGATTCCGGCTGATCGAGCAACCCGCTGCCAAGATCATCGATCAGCGGCAGCGGGCGACCGAGCCGCTTTTCCGCGTTGCGACAGAACTGCACCAATTCTTCGATGGCCGGACGGGCCGTGAACCCGACGACGCGGTAATTGCTGGGGTGAACGCGCACAACGGCGCTGACGTCTTCGGTCAGCCCCCGCTCATAGTCGCGCAGGTGCGTGCGATTGGTCGTGCCCACCTCGATCATGCGACATCCCGCTGCCGCCATCACATCGGGCATGCGATAGCTGCCGCCGATCTCGACCAGTTCACCGCGCGAGATCAGCACGCCGCCCGCACCGGCGACGGCCCGTAGCGCCAACACAGTGGCGGCGGCGTTGTTGTTGACGATCAGCGCGTCTTCGGCGCCCGTCAGTTCGCACAGCAGGTCGCGCACGTGCGCATGCCGGTCGCCGCGCTCACCGGTCGAGAGGTCAAGTTCCAGATTGCAATATCCGCCGGCGATTTCGACGATCGCCTCGACCGCCTCGGGCGCCAGCGGCGCCCGACCGAGGCCGGTGTGCAGCACGACGCCGGTGGCATTGATCACGCGGCGCAAGTTGGGGCGTTGCCGCTCCATCAGCGCCCGGCGCACTTCGAGCGCCAACTGCGCGAGATCGTCGAGCGACTCGCCCCCGCGCCAGGCCTCGCGTCGTACCGCCAGCCGATCGCGCACCACCGCCGCCACCTCCCCGCGCGGATACTCGTGGATCAGCCGCGCGATCGCGGGTTGGCGTAAGACCTCATCAACGGACGGTAGTTGGCGAAGGGGGTGGTCGCTGGACATGCGCGGCAGTTTATCGCCCTTCGCGATGGAATCCGCCCTTGCGACCGACGAGCGCCGGCTGCGTACGATTCGTTGGCCGCAAGTTTCGATCGCCCGCCCCGGAGCGTGCTCATGCCTTGGTTGACCTGGCTCCTGCTCGAAGACCCCCGCGCCCTTGCTGCGCTGGCTTTTACGGTTTGCTTTTTCCTGCTCGTCTGGTGGCGTCGGGGCGGTTCGTCGCGCCCGTTGTCGATTGGTCTGCTGCTCAGCGTGGCGGCCTTTATCGCGCAAGCCGCAATCGAGACGCATCGTGAGGTGGCCATGCGGCTGCTTACGCCGATCGAGAGCGAAGCGACGAAGGGAGAGGTCGCGTCGCTGCGTCGATTGCTCGCGCCGGAGTTTGTCGCCGGCGACCTGAACGCGACCGACTTCGTCGCCCTCGCCGAAGATCGTCTGCGCCAATATCCACTCAGCAGCGTCAGCCGCTACTCCTGCGAATTGGTGGAAAGCTCCGACGGCGGATTCGCGGTTCGCTGTCGATATCGCGTCTTTGGTCGCTTCGGGGAAGTGGGCGAGGGCGGCTTCCTTTGCACGGTGAACTGGCAATTCGAGCGCCGCAACGGCGAATGGATCATCACCAAGATCCCGCCGCCCAATGTTCAAGGCATCAAATTCAATCGCTGGCAGGATGTGGCGCCGCGGTAGGGGGGATGCCTCCGGTCGCGACGCATCGTCGATCCATCAATCGCCGATTGTCGAAGTCGACTCATCACTCAGAAACTCCAACACGCGCCGCTCATGCTCCGCTTGCAGCCGATCATGAATCGACAGATGTTCAGCACCCTGTGCCAGCCAGAATTGCTTCGGCTCGGCCGCTGCATCAAACAGCCGCCGGCCCAACGCGGGAAAGCAGATGGCGTCTTCCTCACTGGCGATGACAAAGACCGGGCGCGGCGAAATCTTCGCCACCACGTCGATCGGGTCGTAGCCATCGCTCACCGTCGCCCACGCGATCGCCTGGGCCAGCCCCTTCCAAAGTACGCGACGCGCGAGGTGTTCCGCACCAATCTCGCGATAGTCGCCAAACGTCTGTTCGACGATGATCTTTCGCACCTCGGGCCGCTCCGCGGCGACGACCACGGCCACCGCGCCGCCCAGCGATTGGCCGTAAAAGTAAAGCCGCTCGCGATCGACCTCGGGCCGCGTGAGGACGTAATCCAGGGCCGCGTGGCCGTCCGCGATGGTGCCTTTTCGCGTCGGGCTGCCCTCCGATTGCCCATAGCCGCGATAATCGAACATCAAGACGTGATAACCCGCCGCCGGAAGCCAGTAAGCCGCCAGAATGTGATTGCTGATATTTGCGGCGTTGCCGTGAAAATGGACGATCGTGCCCAGCGGCCGGTTTGTCAGGGCCGGCAGCCACCACCCATGCAGCCGCACGCCGTCGCGCGTGGTGAATCGCACATCCTCATGCCGCAGGTTGAGTTGCGCGGGTGTGTAGTAGAGGGTCGAATCCGGGTGATAGAAAAGCCGGTCCAAACCGCACCCCAGGGGCAGCCCCAGCAGGATCGCATAGATCGCCGCTCGGACGCTCCAACGTATTCGCGACTTTCGGCGTCGGGCGGCGATCTCCGCCGCAGACGACAGGGCTGTCGCATTTTGGCGGTCGGGGAACATCGCCGACAGTCTCATGTTGAATCTTACGGAGGAAACCGTGGGGCGTCGCAGACTCGGCGGTGCCGAACTGCTTGCCTTCCCGCGAAAACCGACTACTTTCTACGGATATTGGTGTGCGTCCGCGACTCGGTCGATCGCGCTCGCGACCCGGGCCGGCGGACGCGCCTGTGGGGACCGATGCATCGCGCACAAGCTCCGTCGTGGCAAGCACTTGCCGACAACGGACGAGCAGGCAGAGGAAGCGAATTGGAATGAGCAACAACAGTAACAATCGCCTCGGAATCGTCGTCGGCGGCGGACCCGCCCCCGGAATCAACGCCGTCATCGGCGCCGCCACCATTCAGGCGATTAACTGCGGCTTTCGCGTTCACGGGTTCTACGATGGGTTCAAGTGGCTCGCGTCCGACAAATTCGACGCCCCGGAGCACGCCACCCGCCTCGAAATCGACCGCGTCGCTCGGATCCACTTTGACGGCGGTTCGATTCTCCGCACCTCGCGCACCAATCTGATCGACGCCGAAGCGCTCAAAAGCAGCGCCAACGTCAAGCCCGATCCGGTCAAGGTGCAGCGCGTCGTGGCCCATCTGCGCGAGTTGGGCATCAACTGCCTGCTCACGATCGGCGGCGACGACACGGCCCTCAGCGCCCGGTTCATCAACGACGCCGCCGGCGAAACGATCCGCGTCGTTCACGTTCCCAAGACGATCGACAACGACGTGCCGCTGCCCTTCAACATTCCCACTTTCGGCTTCGCGACGGCCCGTTTTGTGGGGAATACTGTCGTTAAGAATCTGATGCAGGACTCCCGCACCACCGGCCGGTGGTACTTCGTTTCCTGCATGGGCCGCAGCGCGGGTTGGCTCTCGCTCAGCGTCGGCGTTTCGTCCGGCGCGACCATCACGCTCATTCCCGAAGAATTCCCTGATCACACCAGCGTCGCCACCATCGCCGACGTGCTCGAAGGCGCCATGCTCAAACGCCGCGCCATGGGCCGAAACGACGGCGTCGCGATCATCGCCGAGGGTCTGGCCTACAAGCTCGGCGACAAGGCGGAGCTCGAGCGGCTGCTCGGCAAAGAGGTGCCGATGGACGCCGCCGGCCATCCCCGTCTAGCGGAGGTGCCGCTGCACAACTGGCTAAAGCAGGAGCTGGAGCGACGCTTCACCGCCCGCGGCGACAAACTCTCGATCGTTACGCACCAGATCGGCTACGAACTGCGCTCCGCCGATCCGACCCCCGGCGACATGGAATACTGCCGCAACCTGGGCTACCACAGCATCCGGCTGTTCATGGGCGCCGAGCAATATCCGGGCGGCGTGATCGTGACGATGGTGAACGGCAACCTCTACCCGATCAAGCTGAGCGACGTGATCGACCCGACCACGAACCGCATTCGCACGCGCTTGGTCGACACGCGCAGCGATATCTACGAAGTCGCGCGGGCGTACATGATTCGCCTCGAAAAGCGCGACATCGAAAACCCCGACATGCTCGCCCGCCTCGCCAGCGAGGCCAAGATGACCCCGCAACAGTTCGCCGAACGCTTTGCCCGTGCGGCGACGCGGCTACACGACATTCTGCCCAATGTCGGCGCCGCCGGCGCACCGCCGAGCGAGAAGGGGGCCTCCGTGGCCGTCGCCAGCAAGCATCCGCACAGCGGCTGACCTGATTGCGGCCGCCGGCCACCCCGGCCGTCGAGAATGAGCTCCACCGCGGGCGCCCTTCGAATCGATCGAAGCGGCGCCCGCACCGTTTTTGGGTTCGTCGTCGAGCGGGTCACGGACGGCGACTTCAAGGCGGCGCTCGCCCGGCTTTTCGTCGACTCCGGCAACCCGCGCCGATCGCGCGGGAATTCTGAACGCCGCGCGCTGGCAAGCCCGCGCGGCTCTTGCTATAAACCCGCCATCGCCGGGCGCAGCGCGCGGCGAATTCGCGGTGGATCGTGCGAGTGTCGCCCAGCGGGGCGAGGCGCCACGGTCCCCCCGGATTGAGGCGAATCACCCGGAACCGGGAGATGCGGCTCTGGCGCGAGCCGGGTCGTGCTCCGGCTCCTTTTCTAGCGCGAGTGGACTAACAGCCCGAATGACTGCCGCTCTCACCACAATCGGCGTGCTGATTGGCGCAGTGGGTCTCTACCTGCTGATGCCGGGCGCGCGGCTCTCTTCCTGGAAGGCTGCCACGCCGCTGCTGCTCGCGGCCTGCGCGTTGGCCATCGGCTCCTCGCTTCAGGCCTTCCCCGCCATCTACGACAAGGTCGCATTCTCGGTCTTCGCCGCCATCGGCCTGCTGGGCGGCATCTGCGTCATCACCAATAAGCAGCCCGTCTATTCGGCGCTCTTTTTCGTGCTGGTTGTCGTCTGCGTGACCGGGCTGCTCCTGCTGATGCAGGCCCAGTTCCTGTCGATGGCGCTGCTGGCGATCTATGCCGGCGCGATCCTCGTCACCTACGTCTTCGTCATCATGCTCGCCCAGCAGGGCGGCACCGCCGCCTACGACCACACCGCCCGTTCGCCGCTGATCGGCGTGCTGGCCGGTTTCGTGCTGCTAGGCATCATCTCCGCCGGACTCGGTCGACCCGAGGGCGGCCCGCCGCAAATCGCGATGCCCAGCCTCGCGGCCGACGCCGGTGCGGGCACGGTCCGAAACGTGGGCCTGCAATTGCTCACCACCTACGCCGTCGCGATCCAAATCGCCGGCGTGCTGCTGCTGGCCTCGATGGTCGGCGCGGTCGGCATCGCCAGGCGTAAGGCTTCCACCGGCGGCATCGAGGAGGTCGACTAATGCTGGCGGCATACCTCGCGATCGGTGCGGCCCTCTTCATTCTCGGCCTGGTCGGCTTTCTGACGCGCCGCAACCTGATCGTGATGTTCCTCTGCACCGAACTGATGTTTCAGGGCATCATCGTCAATCTGGTCGCCTTCGGGCGCTATCCGCTCAGCGGTCCGCCTACGCTCCACGGCCAGATCTTCGCGCTCTTCCTGCTCGTGGTGGCCGCGGCCGAGGCCGCATTGGGCCTGGCGCTGGTCGTCCTGCTCTATCGAAACAAAGGCACGCTCGACGCGAACGCCTGGACTCTCTTGAGGGATGCGTGATCGTGCTCGCTTCCGTGCCCCCGATTCAGCTCGACGCCCACACGCTCAACAGCGTGTACGCCACTCTGCCGCTCTGGCCGCTTTTCGGCACAGTCGCCATCGGCCTCATGCTGGCCTTCAACCGCGCCAAGGAGATGGCTCACTACGCCGTCATCGCCGGAGTCGGTGCGGCGGCGGTGCTCGCCGGCGGTGTTTTTTATTCGATGCTCAATGACGGCGCTGCCGCGGCGCACGGGCCCGGCCATGCAGACGCCGCCCGGCTGATGCTCGTCAGCGATCCGCCCGCGCAACACGCCCCGGCAGACGCCCACGCTCCCGCTGCCGCTCATGCGCCCGCCTCGGCCTCTTCGGCCGCCGCGGGGCACGGCGCACATGGCGACCACGGCCCGCACATCCTCCGCTATCACCAGTACACCGCCTTCCACTGGTTCAGCCTCGGCCTCATCGGCGGACAGACGCGCTGGGTCGATGTGAACTTCTTCGTCGACTCGCTCACGGGCGTGATGCTGATCGTCGTCACATTCGTCGCCCTGATGGTGGTGATCTACTCCGTCGGCTACATGCGCGACCATCACGGCCATCAGGAAGAGGGCTACGAGCGCTTCTTCGCCTGGCTCGGACTCTTCGTCTTCAGCATGCTGATGCTGGTCCTCGCCGGTAATTTTGTGCTGCTCTACCTCGGCTGGGAGGCGGTCGGTCTCTGCAGCTATCTGCTGATCGGCTTTTACTACCAAAAGCCCGCTGCCGCCGCCGCCGCGAAGAAGGCGTTCCTCGTCAACCGCATCGGCGATTTCGGCTTCGCGCTGGGCATCTTTGCGATTTATCACTTCCTCTCGCCGATCGTTCAGCCGGGCGAGAACCCGCTCGACTACGCCACGCTCTTCAAGTACGTCGACAAGCTCGAAACGATGTCGCTCTGGGGCGTTTCGGCTCCGACGCTGATCGGCCTGCTGCTGCTGTGCGGCGCGCTGGGCAAGAGCGCCCAGTTCCCGATTTACGTCTGGCTGCCCGACGCGATGGAAGGCCCCTCGCCCGTGTCGGCGCTAATCCACGCGGCAACCATGGTGACCGCTGGCGTTTACATGGTCGCCCGCCTCGGTCCGATTTACGCCCGCTCGCCCGAAGCGATGGACGTGGTCATGTGGGTCGGCATCATCGGCGCTGTGCTGGCCGCGACCATGGCGATGGCGCAGCACGATATGAAGCGCATCCTCGCCTATTCGACCATGAGCCAGCTCGCGTTCATGTTCGTCGCCCTCGGCGTCGGCGCTCCGCAGGCGGCCATCTTCCACTTGTACACCCACGCGTTCTTCAAAGCGCTGCTGTTCCTCTGTGCTGGCGGCGTGATGCACTCGATGGGCAACATCATCGACGTTCGCTACTTCAGCGGCCTGAAGAGCGTGCTGCCGTCGACCTACCGGCTCATGTTCATCGGTTGCCTGGCGCTGGCCGGCTTCCCGCTGCTCTCCGGCTTCTGGAGCAAGGACGAGATCGTCCACGCCGCACTCGATAATCGCCCCTGGGTCGGCTACGTGCTGCTATTCACGGCGGCGATGACGGCGTATTACACCTTCCGCATGTTCTTCCTCTGCTTCAACGGCCCGACTCGCACGCCGCCCGAGGCCGGCGATCATCCGCACGATTCGCCCCCGGTCATGACCTGGCCGCTTTACCCGCTCGCGCTGGGCGCCATCGCGGCCGGCTTTGTCGGCTACGGCGGACACGACGGCTTCTTCCACAAGTATGTCGCCGACAGCTCGATGGTCGCCACCGCGGCCCACACGAGCGCCGCCTGGCCCATCATGCTGATCTCCGGCGCCATCGCGATCGGCGCCATCTTTGTGGCCTTCGCCCGCTATGGCGACGCTCCCCGGAACGAGCCCGATCAGCAACTGCTCGGCCCCCTCTGGAATCTCTGGAACGCGAAGTACCTCGTCGACGAAATCTACGACGCGATCTTCGTCCGTCCGCTCCGCGCCTTCGGCAAGCTGCTCTTCGACGCCGATCGTCATGGCGTCGATGGCGTGGTGAATGCCGTCGGTGCAACGCCCGGCCGCCTTTCGTCGATCGCCGCCTGGACGCAGCGCGGCGCGCTGCAGGGCTATGCCGTCGCGATGGTGCTGGGCCTCGGACTCGTGTTCATCGTCTGGCGCTGGCTGACGCCGGCGACCGGCCTCTAGTGGTTATGTGCGTCTGAACTGGACTATGCAGGACTTGCGGGAATACCGGTGTCTCTGAGTGCTTTCGGTCTCAATCTGCTGATCTTCCTGCCGCTGGTCGGCGCGATTCTCGTTTGGCGCACGCCGCGCGAACGTGAAGATGTCGCCGGCCGTCTGGCGCTGTGGATCAGCATCGCGTGTCTGCTGGTGGCGGCCCCGCTCTGGTATCAGAGTCTTTCCGCCGGCGCGGGGACGATCGCCGAAGTGAAGCGGGCCTGGATCGAGGTCGGCGGCCGTAGCAAAGGCGAGCTCATCGACGGCCTTCGCATCTCGTGGCATGTCGCGCTCGACGCGCTCAGCGCGCCGCTGATGCTGCTGACGGCCATCCTCGTCCCGCTCTCCGTCGCGTGCAGCTTCACCGCCATTCGCCATCGCGTGAACGAGTACTACGCCTGGCTGCTCATGCTTACCTCGGGCATGTTCGGCGTCTTCGCCGCGCGCGATCTGCTGCTGTTCTACGTTTTCTTCGAGTTCACGCTCATCCCGCTTTACTTCCTGATCGGCATCTGGGGCGGCTCCGATCGGCGCTATGCCGCCAATAAGTTCTTCCTGTTCACCTTCGCCGGCTCCGTGCTGACCTTCGCCGGTATTCTCTACCTCGCCATTCGCGGGGCGCAGCTCAGCGGCAGCGGCGTGGTCGATTTCGACCTCGTGCGTCTCTCGTCGCTGGCGCTCGGCGGCGCGGGGCTGACGGCCGGCGAGCAGTCGCTGCTCTTCCTGGCCTTCTTCGCCGGCTTCGCCATCAAGGTGCCGCTCTTCCCGCTGCACACCTGGCTGCCGCTCGCTCACACCGAAGCTCCGACCGCCGGGTCGGTGCTGCTCGCCGGCGTGCTGCTCAAGCTCGGCACCTACGGCTTCCTCCGCTTCAGCCTGCCGATGGTTCCCAGCGGCGCAATGGAGTGGGCCAGCCTGATGGGCGTGCTCGCCGTCATGGGCATCATCTATGGCGCGCTCTGTTCGTGGGTTCAGCAGGACGTCAAAAAGCTCGTCGCCTATTCCTCCGTGTCGCACTTGGGCTTCTGCATGCTGGGCATGTTCAGCCTGGTCGACTATGGCATCTCCGGCTCCGTGCTCTACATGATCAACCACGGCCTCAGCACGGGCGCGCTCTTCCTCTGCGTCGGCATGATGTACGAGCGCTATCACACGCGCGACATGCGTAAGCTCGGCGGGCTCGCCAAAGAGATGCCGATCTTCGCCTTCTTCCTCGTCGTCTTTGTGCTCAGCAGCGTCGGTCTCCCCGGCCTGAATGGCTTCGTGAGCGAATTCACCACGCTGATGGCGGCGTTCAACTCTCCGCTCGTCCTCGGCCCCTGGTTCGGCGTCTTCGGCGCAACGGGCATCCTGCTGGGCGCGATCTACCTGTTCTACATGACCGGCAGCGTGCTGTTCGGCCCCTACAAGGCGCCGGCCGATACGCCCGATCTCTCCGCCGGTCTCAGCAAAGACCTGAACCGCCGCGAAATCGCGATCCTCACCCCGCTGGCTGTTTTGTGCGTGATTCTCGGCTGGGCGCCCCGCCTGGTGACCGACACGCTGGACCCGCTGATTCAAGCGCAGGTGCTCAATCGCGTCGCCGCCGCGCGACAGGTGAATGAGGCCATGGCCGCGACTCCGACGCAGGCAGCGACGCTGGCGGCGATTTCGAATGCGGGAGCCGCGCGATGATTCCCCAGGCGATGCCGATCCAACTCGTAATCCCCGAAATCGTCCTCGCCGGCGCGGGCTGCCTCTGCCTGCTGCTCGGCGCGATGAAGTCGCAGGCCGCCCGCCGCTCGATTCCCTATATCGCGCTGCTCGCGCTCGTCGCTGACATTTTGCTGACGGTTTTCGTCTTCAAAAATCAGACCGGCGCCGGGGCGGGCCTCGTCTTCGGCAGCGTCACGGCGTTTGCCCGCACCAGCGCCCTCGTGCTGGGCGTTTTGCTCGTGCTGGCGAACTGGTCGCAGGCCAAGCCCGACGAAGAGGGCGAATACGTCGCCATGATGCTCTTCTCGCTGGCCGGGCTGCTCCTGGTCGCCCCCGCCGAGAACCTCGTTCTTCTGTTCTCCGCCATTGAGCTCGTGAGTATCCCGACTTATGTGCTCGTCGTTCTCAGCCGCCGCAATCTCAAGGCGCTCGAGGCCGGCACCAAGTACTTCTATCTGGGTGCTCTCTCCGCCGCGATCCTCGCTTACGGCATGAGCTTCCTCTACGGCGTCGGCGGCAGCATCGACCTGTCGACCGGGGCCGAGTCGATCCGCGCCGCATTGCATGGCGAACGCGGCCCGTATGCCCTCAGCCTCGCGCTGCTCGGTATCGGACTCACGCTGGGCGGCCTGTTCTTTAAGATCGCCGCCGCTCCGCTGCATTTTTACATTGCGGATGTCTACGAAGGCGCGGCCAACGGCGTTGCGGGCCTGCTCGGCTTCGTGCCCAAGTTCGCCGGTCTGCTGGCGATTTTCAAGATTCTTTCGCTCACCGGCGTCTGGTACGGCACCACCGATGCGACCTTCGTGCTGATCTGGATCGCCGCCGCCCTGAGCATGACGCTCGGCAACATCCTCGCCTTCCGTCAGGACAACCTGAAGCGCATGCTGGCCTACTCCGGCGTCGCCCACTCGGGCTACATGCTGGTCGCCGTGCTGGCTGGTCCGCTGACCGGCGACAGCGGCAGCGTCAGCAACGGCTTGGCCGCCGTCCTGTACTACGCGGTGATCTACGGCATCGCCAACCTGGCCTGCTTCGTGATCCTCGGCGTATTGAAGTTCCGCGGTCTCCCGTGCGAGTCGCTGCGCGAGGTCGGCGGCCTGCTCCGCCGCGAGCCGGCTCTGGCGCTGCTTCTCGCCGTCGCCATGCTCACGTTGATGGGCGTTCCGCCGCTGCCCGGCTTCTGGGGCAAGCTCGGCCTCTTCGGCAGCGCGCTCGCCGTCGCTCAGAGCGGTGGCGAACGCTCGGCCTGGCTCGTCGTTCTCGTCGTCGTCGCGCTGCTCAACACGGCCATCGCCGCGGCCTATTACCTCCGCGTCGTCGCTGCTCTGCTGCTCTACGAACAGGACGAAACGGCCGAGGCCGATCCGCTGCTCGAAGCCCAGAGCCTCGGCGCCTACATTTGCGGCGTGCTATTGCTGATCTTTGCGATCTTCCCCAGCGTGCTGATGAACTCAAGCCTCGCGGCGACCAACTCGGTGATGAACGCCGCCACGCCGCAAATCGCCCAGCGGCCCGCGGCATCGGTCGTCGTCGCGACCGAGGGCGATCGCAATCCATCGATCCCGCAGCTCTCGACGAGGTAAGACTACGCGACGGCCGGACGCGGACGACTGGACGGCTAAGCCGTTGACCGCCGGTTCCTTTCGGCCGCCACGCTGTCCGACCCGGACCCCCGCGTTCGACTAGTAGAACATCTGAATCGCCGTCCGCTCGATCGGCGGCTGCGTCTTGCCCCCGAGCATCTCTTCCAACCCGCGCCGGAAATCCGGTCCGCGATTATTCCAGCGGATGATGTCGCGCTCCGCCCAGCCCCGGATGCCTGCCGGCAACTCGCTGGCCTGCACGCGATCGCGCTCGACCATCGCCTTCAGCCCCGCCCAATCCTGTTTCAGCCGGCCCGGCCCTTCGGCCTCACGCCGAACATAAGCATCGATCGGCACCCGCATCCGCTGCTCGCGATGCTGCCAGCGCTGCCCCGCAAAGTGCGGCTGCGTGCAGCCGGCGGCGATCGTCAGCATCGCTGACGCGCAGAAAACGCCCGCAACGCCGAAGCCGCTCATTCTTCTAGTTCGCGAGGGCAAAACCATTCTCACATCCACATCCTCACGGCCACATTCGACACATCGCGCATCTTCAGCGCTTTCGCCCGGCAAGTCACCGGCGCTGCGCTCCAGATTGCCAAAATTCATACCCGTAAAGCGAATTTCGGCGGCGGAGATTATTGCGAACCCGCCTTCCACCGGTTAATCTGTGCAAATCAGTGAACGGAAATCGTTCACGTTCACGGGCGAAACGGAAGCTGGGCCGAATCGCCACTCCTGAGACATCGAAATTCTTCGTCGCGCGATTTCCCCGAAATCCGCCGGACGGCGACAGCAAAGTTACGAACCGTGCTCCCCGGAGGGAGCGGAAGCACGCCCGGGCGAACGTCATGTTCGCCCGGGCGTTTTAATTGAATCGCAATCGCCTCGTCGGCGGCCCGCCCCTCGTCCATTCCTTTCGTCATCGCTCGCTCCGCGCCACGTCGCGCTCTGCTGCCGCGAAGATCGAAGCGATTCTCTCTTTCGCCAGGATGATCTGCAGAAACCGCCCCTCCGCCAGCGTTCGCGTGGCCGACTCAGCGATCACAGCGCACCACAGCTTGCCGTTCTCATTCGATTCGACCGTCGCCGTCACGCGCACCCGCGTGCCCACCAGCGCCGGGGCGCGATGCTCGACGCTGATGCCGCCGCCAACGCCGTTCTCATGCGGCTCCAGATGCGGCTCCAGCAACATGCGCCCGGCCAGCTCCATGTGATACACGAGCCACCAGGTTGCATAGACCGGATGAACCGTGCGCCCCTCAAATGTGGCGCACATGTCGTCGCGGACGACCGCTTCGATCGTGTACGACTTTCCCGGAACCAGATCGCGCAGCATCGTTGGATCCTTCGCCTCTCGCTTCCACGCTCGTCTCAACCCGCATCCTAAGCCGGACGGGGCATGAGTCGCATCGGGTGATTCAAGTGATCAAACGAGAGAATCGGATCGGGCGTCGGGAGTTCCGGAGGTGGGCGGATATGCGGCGTCTATCAGGCGATGGGCGGGATTTGCCAGGAGAGCGACCAAGCCTGATTCGGCGGCGGCCTGCGCAAATGCAGGCCCGCCGCGAAGGCTCGGTTCGCCGCTAGGCCGGCGAGGGCAGGGGGCCCGATGGCGAATCCGGCGGGGAGACGATCGGCCGCGCCACCGGCGTGGTGTCCGATCGGCGCGTCTGCTCGGCCTTGATGATGTCGGCCACGGTCGGGCGATCGATCGTCTCGCCCCGGAGCAGCTTGCGAACCTCTTCGCCGTCGATCGTTTCGTACTTCAACAATGCCTGAGCGATCGACTCGAGCTGCGGCCGATGGGCCTCGATCATGCGCTTCGCGTCGGCGTAGGCCTCGCTCATGATCCGTCGCACTTCTTCGTCGATCTGCTCCGAAGTCTTCTCGGAGAATTCCTTCGAAGGCAGGCCGAATTCGCTCTGTTCGTCGCCGTAAAAGACGAACCCCAGCCGATCGCTCATGCCCCATTGCGTGACCATGGTGCGAATTAGGCTCGTACCTTGCTTGATGTCGCCCGCGGCGCCGGAGTTCATGTCCGATCCGCACAGGTCCTCGGCGATGCGCCCGGCGCAGAGCACCCGCAGCGTCGCATGGGCATAGTTGCGGCTATAGGCCATCCGCTCTTTTTCGGGCAGAGAGAAGGTCGCGCCGCCATAGGGGCCGCGCGGAATGATGCTGACCTTGTGGACGGGGTCCGCTTCGGGCAGGAGCGATTGCACCAAAGCGTGGCCCGCTTCGTGATAGGCCGTCAACACGCGATCGCGCTCTTCGACCACTCGGCTGCGCTTGGCGCGGCCCCAGCGGACCTTGTCGCGCGATTCCTCGAGGTCTTCGAGGTCGACCGCGTCCTTGCCCGCCAGCGTCGCCAGCAGAGCCGACTCATTGATCAGCGCCGCGAGATCGGCGCCGCTGAACATCGGCGTCGCCTTGGCCAGCCGCTGTAGCTTCGGCTCCAGCGGAGGTTGGATCTTCACCTTCTTGGCGTGGACCTTCAAAATCTCATAGCGCCCGCGCACATCGGGCAGCGGCACGAAAACCTGACGATCGAAGCGGCCCGGACGCACCAAAGCCGGGTCGAGCACGTCGGCCCGATTGGTCGCCGCGATCACGATCACCTGATCATTGCTGTCGAAGCCGTCCATCTCGACCAGAATCGCGTTGAGCGTCTGCTCGCGCTCGTCGTGACCGCCGCCGCTATAGCCCACGCCGCGCCGTCGGCCGACAGCGTCGATTTCGTCGAGGAAAATGATGCAAGGGGAGTTTTCTTTCGCCTGACGGAACAGGTCGCGAACGCGCGAAGCGCCCACGCCCACGAACATCTCGACAAAGTCCGAACCGCTGATCGAGAAGAACGGCACCTCCGCCTCACCCGCGATCGCCTTGGCCAGCAGCGTCTTGCCGCAGCCCGGCTCGCCCACCAGCAGCACGCCGCGCGGAATGCGCCCGCCGAGCCGCTGAAAGCGCTTCGGATTGCGCAGAAACTCCACGATCTCGAATACTTCGTCCTTGGCTTCCTGAATGCCCGCCACGTCGTCAAACGTGATGTGCGTGTGTTCCTTGGTCGTCATGCGATGGCGGCTGCGACCGAAGTTGCCGAGGATTCCCGCGCCGCCCGCGCTCTGACGCAATTGACGGAAGATGAGGAAGTAGCCCAGCGCCATCACGATCGCGAAGGGCAGCACCATCATGATCAGGCTCATCAACCCGTTGGTGCTGGGCAGATGCTTGACCTTGACCTTGCGCTTCGCGTCGACGCGATCGAGCTTTTCCTGAAAACGGCTGAAATCGGCGGCGACGTTGGGGTAGTTGCAGATGAAGCGGTCGCTCGCCTCGGCCCCGTTCGGCCCGGTCTGCGCGCTGTCAAATTGCCCCTCGATCCGCGTGTCGCGCACGACGATCTTGGCCACGTCGCCGTTCTCGACCCGCAGCCAGAACTCATCGATGGAGATTTCGTTCCCCCGGTTTTGCGAGGTCAGCATGATCACCAGCATCAGCGCCAGGCCGAAAATGATGATCCAGCTGAACATGCCGCGCGAGGGAACGGGAACGCGCGGCGACGGCTTGCCGTCGCTCGGGCGGTTGGATTCGGGGTTGCGGTCTTCTTCGCTCATTCGTTCGTCGGGCGCCGTCGCGACCAGCGGGCTGTCGCGGCGTCGCCTTAGGGCTCCATCAGGCTTACCACGCGTCGTACATCTGCTCGACGATCCGCTCGGCGAGCTTGTCGATCACTACCTGTTGAGTGTAGCGCTCCGTCTCGCCGGTGGGGCGGAGATAATCGGCAGCCTGCAACAGCACCGGCCGGTCGATCAGAATCTTACCCGTGCGGGCGTCTTTCCACTCCAATCGACAGGCCAGCGTCAACTGAATCTCCCGCGGCAGCCGGGAGGCGAAATCAGGCGCAAATGCGGCCTGTCGCTCCTCCAGGATCTCGCCGCGCAGGATCGTGTCCGCTTCCGACTTTTCGGCCAGGCGGTAGGGCGTTTCAAGATTCACGCGCTTTTTCACCGCTTCGGTCAACTGAAACTCAAGATTCCGGCGAAACTCGCGCGAGGTGAACATATCGACATAAATCGTCTGAATGTCCTTGCGATAGACCCCTTCGCCGCTATATCCGCAGGCGGGCAGCAGGGGGGCGCACAGCATCAGCAGGGCGATTCCGACGGCCCTCCGCGGCGAAAATCGCTCGCAACGGACGCCACGCGGGGCAGGGGCCTCGCCGCCAATAGCTCCCATTCCCATCTTCCTATGTATTGAGCTCGCGCGAGAGATCATCCTTTCACATCCTTCATCGTGCCGATCTTCTTCGGCGCGGGCGCCGGTCGAGGCGTCGTCCTGGCGGGCAGTGTAGACGGCGGCGCCGGTCGCGGCGGCGACGAAATCGCGCGCATGGTTCCAGTCGGAGCCGGAGCGGGCTTAGCCGCCGGCGCCGCGGGCGGCCGGTTCATGGCAGGGGCCGGCGTCGCCGGCCGCGGCGAAACGGGCGCCATGCCGCCCGCCGCGGGCGGCGTTTTGACGGGCGTCGACTGCATCGTGCCGGCCGGAGTGCTGCGCGGCGCGGGCGGCGTCACGGGGCGCGCCTGCATCGCGGGGGCTGGAGTCGGCTTCGCAGCAGCGGGCGACATCGAGCCCACCGACGCCGGTCGCGGTGCCGGAGCAGCGACCGGCGGTGTCGGCCGGGCCGCCGCGGGCTGCGCCGGAGACATTGTGCCCATCGTCGACGGCCGCGCCGGCGCAGCGCGCGTCGGCGAAGCAGGCGTCATTGTTGGCGCCGCGCTCCCACTCGGCTTCGCCACCGGCGACGCCTTGGGCGCGGCAGGGGCCATCGGCGTCGCGTTATCCATCGGGGCCGGCGTCGACTCGACCGGCGCAGCCGGAGCGGCCTCGATTGGCCGCGGCTCTGGCGCCGGTGTTTCGGCCATCGGTGCCGCATCCATCGGCGGCGCTGCTGCGTCGCTCGGCGCGGCTTCTTCCGGCGGTGCGGCTCGCTCCGGCGTCTCCTGCGGCGCGGGCCAGGTCGCGGGGGCCGAATCGGTCGGCGGGTCGCCCACCGGCGCTTCGACCGGCAGCCCCAGCGCCAGCAATCGGGACCGCGCCTCCGTTGCGGCGAAGCTGTCGGGCCAATCGCGAATCAGCACGCGCAGGTAATAAACAGCCGCAGATTGCCGCTCGGTCTTCAGGTACCAATCCGCGATGTCGAGGTCCTTCGCCGCCCGCTGATCGCGAATGCCCTTGCGCCGCGCATCAACGCGTTCGCGCTCGGCATACGCCGGGAAGCGCTGCTCCATCTGCCGATAGCGCTCGTCCGCCTCGACCAGCGGACGATCGTCGAATTTCACACCCGGAAACGCTCGCTCCGCCGATTCGGCGCTGCGCAGCATCGCCAATTGCTTGTATCGCCCGTTGGGGTACTCCTGCGACAGCGTGGCGTATTCCTGCTGCGCCAGGTCGGCGTCGCCATTCTGAAAGAAATAGTCGGCTTTCAGCCGCAGCGCCTCTTCGCCCAGTCGTGTCCCCGGCGCGCGCTCCCAGATTTTGTCGAGGATCTCAATGCCGTCGTCATAGGCCGGCAGCGGCACGGTCTTCCACAGCCGTCGCGGCTCACCCGCCAGAAACGCGCGGGCGACGTCCATCTCGCGCGTCAGCGCCTTGCGATAAAGCTCGCCCGAGCCGTCGGCGATGACGATTTCATATTGCTCATACGCGGCGAAGTAATCCTTCAGATCAAAGAGCGACTCGCCCAGCAGAAACACGCCCTCCAGCCGCCGCTCGTGACCCTCGTTGGCTTTCAGCCAATCTTTCAGCATCTCGCGCGCCTCGGCCGGTCGCCCTTCGATCAGCGACTGGCGCGCGTTGCGCAGCTCCAGCACGGTCGACTCCAATTCGCTCGGCTCGACCGGCGCCCATGTTCCGCTGTTCAGGTCGAGCCGCTCCTGCTCACGCAAGGGCGGCAGCTGGCCGTGCCCCAGGGGCGTCGTCAGCGTCGCGCAAGTGCAAGCCGCCGCCAGTATTCGCCGCATCAGGCTTCGCGGAGCAGACTGCATTCGGATGGAGCCTTGTGAGGAATTCGCGCCTCCGGACCCGCTCCGCGCCGTGCCGGACGCGGCGCGCGAGTCGGGGAGGTGCGAGGTCGAATCATGATCGGCGAACGCCGCGCTGAAACCACTTTTCCGGACCATCGCGGCGAAGTATACGCAACCGCCGTTCGAACGCGAGCGGTCGCGCGGCACCCCATTTCGAGCCGCCCATCGAGTAGCCCCACGAGCCACGCGATTGATCCACCCCGCCAACCCCCATGCCGACTCGCGTCACCGCCTACACTCCTCCGGCGATTCGCGGAAACGCCCAATCGCAAGGAGCGACTCGTGCCCGAATCAGCCCATCCGGCCCCGCCCACCAGCGCGGCAGAAAAAGTCGCGATCGTCAGCGACCTGATCTTCGCCTCGCGAATCACCGGCGTCGCCAATCACCTTGGCATGTTGGTCGATGTCGTGCGGACGGAAGCGGCGCTGCTGGCCCGCCTCCCCGGCGCCAAGCTCGCAATGGTCGATCTCAACATCGACGGCGTCGATGGCGTCGCCTTGCTCCAGCAGATCAAAAACGTGGCCCCCCAATGCCGCGTGGTCGCGTTTTTATCGCATGTTCAGGTGGACCTCGCCAAAGCTGCTCGCGCCGCGGGCGCCGACGACGTCCTGCCACGCTCAAAATTCGTCGAGCGCCTGCCGGATTTGCTGCGAGAGTAGCGGTCCGCATCTCGCCCGCCGCTGCCGCAAAGGCCCCCTCTCGACTACAGCCCCACCCGCACGCGACCCTTCTGCCACTCCCGAGCCAGGGCCTGATACTCCGTCAGCGTGGCGGTGAGCTTTTGCATCGTCATCACCAGCGCTTCGTACAAATCGTTATCTGTAAGCAGCCGCCCAATCGTCCCTTCGCCTCGGCTCAGCGGGATCACAACACGGTTCAATCCATCCAGCAGCGTGTCGAGCTTTCCGAATCCTTGATTAAACCGCCCGCCCAACTCGGTGACCCGCGCGTCGGCATTGGCAAAGGTACGCTCGACCGTCCCCAGTGATTTCCGCGCCTCGGCGATCAGCGCCGTCGCCTCGTCGGTCGCAGTCTTCAATTTCGCGGCGATCTCCTTGCCATCTTCCGTTGCACGGTACAGGTTTGTGATCGTGTCGCGTAATTGCGATTGCGTCTGCGGTTCGCCGATCAGATTCGTCATGCTCGCCATCAATTGATCGAACCGCGCCACCGCGGTCGACAAGTTTCCGCGACCTTCGCCCATCGCGTCGGCTTGCGCCGGCGTGCGCTGGCCGAGAATCTCGTGCAGGTCCGTCAGCACGGGGTCCAGTGCACGCCCCGTCTGGCGGATCTGCTCGGCGGTGTTGGTCACGGTGCTGACGAGATTGCTCGGAAAGATCGATTCGACCGCGCCCAGGACCCGACCCGTGATCCGCGCGCCCGGCCCCAGCGCCGCATTGGTCGAAGGTCCCGGCTCAATCCGAATCTCCGGCCGCCCCTGGCCGAAGACCGGCTCATTCGTCACCGCCGTGCTGCCATCGGGAATCGTGTACTTCGTGTCGATCGCCACCAGCACGCGCACGTTGTAATCGGCGTCGAGCCGCGCCGCGTCGAAAAGCCCCACCTCCATCACACGTCCGACCTGAATGCCGTTCACCGTGACGACGTTGCCCGCCCGAATGCCGCCCGCGGCGGGAAACTGGATCTCGAGCGCGTAGGTGTTGCTGGTGGCCAGCCAGGTCGGATTCTGTCCGAACAGCACCGCCAGCGCCCCCAGCCCGCCGAGACCCAGCAGCACAAAAACACCGACCAACACATCCCGTCGCAGCGACTGCATTCACTTGCTCCCGGTAGCGGCTTGCGCCTCGCAGACCGACGAACTCCCCGTCCGAAGACACGACGGCGCGGCGTTCGTCAGCCGGCACGGACGCCCGCCAACACTTCATACCCGCGACCGCGCATTTCGCCGCCGCGTTGTCCCCTTGTCGGTAGACTCATACAATCATACGTCAGACAAGGAGTTCGCGGTGGCAGCACCTTATGACGGCAAGACCATCGTCGTGGTCGACGACGATCCCGACATTCTCGCGGCGATTAACGCGGCCCTCGGCGATTCCGGCGCCAAGCTGCTGACCGCGTCGGCGGGCAACGCCGGCCTGCGGCTCATTGAGCAAAACAAGCCCGATGTCGTCATTCTCGACATCATGCTGCCGGAAAAATCCGGCTTCCTAGTGCTCGAAAAGCTGCGCCAGGGCATCCCGCGCAACGACAAGCCGCACATCATCATGATCACCGGGAATCAGGGCAAGCGACACCAGCAGTACGCCGAGTCGCTGGGAATTCGCGAGTATCTGCACAAGCCATTCTCGATGGAAGTGATGATCGAGAAGGTCGAGAAGTGGCTCAAGGCCTGATGCATTGCGCCGCCGAGCCTGGCGCGAGGCGGCCGACTCCCGAAGCGGCGGTGGCCTAGATGTCCCCCGCGCTCTCCGTACTCCTCGATTCCTACGGCGCCGACGCTCGGCAGGCCTTCTCCCGCGCCCGCCGCGACGGCTTCGCCCAGATCGAAGCCGGCACGCTCACCGGCGATCTTCGCCCCTCCGAGCTATCCACCAGCGGCCGTCGCCATCTGCTGCGCGTCTTGCGCGATCAGGGATTGTCCCTCGCCGGCCTTGCGGTCGAACACGCCGGCGCCGGCCTGGCCGATCTCCAATTCGCCGACCGCCGCCTGGCCGAAGCACGCGCCGCGCTCGAACTCGCCGCCGACCTCGGCGTGCCCCGCGCCACCGTCCGCGTCGCCGGCTGGGACAACGCCGAGACCGGCGCCGCCGCCAGTCAGATCCTTCAATCACTCGCCAACGACGCCGACCGCTTCGGCGTGCGGATCGCGATCGGCGCAAGCGACCCGGAGATCGCCAAGCTGAGCGACGCGGTCGAAAAGCTTCGCGCCCCGGGCCTCGGCATCCTGCTCAGCAGCACCGCCGCCGTCCGCCCCGATGCGGATGTGCAGCGCGCCGCCCGCCTCGCCGCCGCCGTCCGCCTGCGCGACGGCTTTGTCCGCGGCGAAAGCTGGGAGGAAACGCCGCTCGGCTCGGGCCAGGTCGATTTCCACGCCCTGCTGGCGGAGCTCGCGACGGCCGAGTTTTCGCAAGACCTCACCCTGCAGCGCGCCGCCGCCGCCCGCGACGTTGACGCTCTCCGCCGCGACCGCGACACTATCTCGGCATTGTTGGGCGGCGGTCCCCGATAGCAGTCGGGAAACACAGGACTACGATCGGCCCGCCCATTTGGAAACCGAAATCATCAACAACATGGATCGGCGGTGTGGAATGAGGCGTTCGGGCTTGATGTCTTGGTCACTTTCTCTCTGCGCGGCCGCATTCGCGGGCTTCTCGACGGTCGCGACGGCTCAGACCTCGCAGCCGGGCTGGAGCAATCCGGCATTTCGCTCGGATGAGAAAATTGGCTCGCTCCCCGCCCGTTACTCGATGTCGACTTCAGCGCCGGCTTCCGCCCCCGCCTCAGCCCCGGCCTCCATGCCGGTCACGGTCTATAGCCAGGGCCCCATGCGAGTCGAGGTCGCCGCGCTGCTCGAACAGCGCTTCCGCTATCTCGATCAATCCATGCAGCAGACCCGCCCGCCGGAACTGCGCTTTCAGGTGCGCGTCGCGGGCGAAAACGTGACCAAGGTCGCCCGCTATGGCCAGTTGATCCTCGACGAAGTCGTCGACGACACCGGCCTTCCGCTGGTCGATGCCAGCAAGCTCACCGAAGCCCAGCGCACCCAGACGCGCCTCTCCAGCATGCCGCCCGAGCGACTCGCCGAGCAAGGCCTCCTATTGGTCGGCGAAGCCAAAGCCGCCGCCCGCGCCGCAAAAACGCTCAAGACCATGCGCGGCAGCGTCAAAATCGTCTACGCCGACGGCTTCGAGGAAGTGACCATCCTCAATCCGCTGCAACACGTGGGTCAGGGCATCGAAGATTCGCGGCTCAAGGCGATGGGCATCGAATTGAGCATCGCCAAGACCGACCAGTTCGAGCCGGCCTATGAGCCCAAGAAGGGCCTCGCCCTCAAGATCAAAACCGGCGACGACCGCATCCGCTCGATCGAGTTCTTCGACGCCTGGATGAAAAACATTCGCGCCCGTCCGCAGCCGGTCATGAGCAAAGACGAAACCGAGTTCGTCCAATATCGCCTGCTCGGCGGCGAGCTCGACGACAAGTCGCAGATGGTCATCAAGGTCTTCAAGAACGTCCGCGAGGAAGTCGTGAAGTTCGACTTCAAGGATGTTGAGCTGCCGTAATTCCCGGATCCGCGCCCCGGTCGGCCAATAACTCCACCGCGCCGCCGGGCCACGATACAGAAAATTGAGCGACCATCGTGTCGCCCTCAGGAGTGTGCGATGACGATGGTCTCTCTGTCTCTCTGGCTCATCTGCTTCCAGGCCGCGACATCCGCGCCGGCGTCCGCGCCCGCCGCCGCTGCCGGCAACAGCAAGAACGACCCGCGCCGCGCGGCGGTGAAAATCTTCACCTCCCAGTCGGCTCCCAACATGTTCCGCCCCTGGGAGGTCCGCCCGCCGCAGGAAACCACCGGCTCCGGCGTCATCCTCGAAGGCGGCCGCATCCTCACCAACGCACACGTCGTCAAAGACGCCGTGCAGATCTTCGTGCAGCCCAATCAGTCTTCCGAGCGGCTCGACGCCGAGATTGAGTACTTCAGCGAAGACGGCGACCTCGCCACGCTTCGCCTCGACGACCCCAGCGCCATCGCCGACCGCGCCGGCCTCTCGCTCGCCGACGGCTTGCCCAAGCTGCAAACCAAGGTCGAAGTCCTCGGCTATCCCACCGGCGGCGACACGCTGAGCGTCACCGAAGGCGTCGTCTCGCGCATCGAATACGCCAACTACTACGGCGACACCGGCCACCTGCGCATTCAGGTCGACGCCGCCATCAACCCCGGCAACAGCGGCGGGGCGGCCGTCGCCGGCGGTCAGGTCATTGGCGTCGTCTTCAGCCGCCTGAGCCAATCCGACAACATCGGTTACATCATTCCCGCCCCGGTCGTGCGCCAGTTCCTGGCCGACTTCGAAACCGACAAAAAGCTCGACGGCTTCCCGCGCATCGACCTCATGCTCGCCACCCTCGAAAACCCCACCATCCGCCGCTATCTCAAGCTCGAGCGCGAGCAGACCGGCGTCGTGGTTCACCGCGTCAACGACCCCGAGCTCCAGCCGCTGCTCAAGCCATGGGACATCATCACCGCCTGCGAAGGCAGCCCGATCGACAACCTCGGCATGGTCTCGGTCGAAGACGAGCTGCGCATCGCCTGGCCCTATCTCGTCGCGAAAAAGGCGCCCGGCAGCAAAGCCAAAATGTCGATCATCCGCGCCGGCAAGGCGATGGATATCGACATCCCCACCACGACCAACCCGCAGCGCCTCATCCAGAAGATGCACACCCAGCGCCCGACCTACTTCATCTACGGCGGCATCGTCTTCTCGCCCGCCACCGCCGAGCTCTGTGTGCAGGCCGGCCAGGGCTGGATGGCCTACCTCGGCACCAGCGGCCGCCTCATCACGCGCCGCATCAACGAATACCGCGCGACGCCCGATTTCGAGTTGGTCGCGACGTGCAGCCCGATCCTGCCGCACAAGATCAACAAGGGCTATCGCCTCGACGCGCTCTCAATCGTGACCCACGTCAACGACACGTCCGTAAAGAACCTGCGGCACATGATCGAACTCATCAAAGCGAACAAAGAGCCCTTCATCATCTTCCGCTTCGAAGATGAATACGAGGAGAAGATCGTTCTCGACCCGAAGGAGGTCGAAGCCAACAACGCCCAGATCCTCCTCCAAAACAACATCCCCGCGGCGTGCTCCGCCGACCTTCGCGACCTCTGGCCGCAATAAGACAATAGCGAATGTCGAGTAGCGAATAGCGAATGCAACGCCTGCTCTTGGCCAGATAGCAGGTAGCAGATATCAGGTAGGGCAGGCCGCGGTACGCCGCGCCCTGCCTTTTTGCTATCCATATCCCGACCACGCCCCAATTGCCGAAGTCGCGAATCTCCCGCGACGGCTGAAGTGTCTTTCAACTACGATGAGGGGATGTCCACGAAAGATCGCCCGGAAGCAAAGCCGCGATCTGTCCCATGGCATCTCCGTGGTCTGCCCGAGCTTGAGCTTTTCGAATCGACCGCGCAGCGTGACATTGCGATCGAACGGTTCAACGCCGAGTATCGAGACTGGTCGCATTGGGAATCACTGGCCGACCTACTGGGCTTGATCGTGTCGCTGTTCCTGGTCGACATCGCGGAGGACTATCTGAGCCGGGCCGTCGGGGCACCGCGGTGGTTCAAGCCATTCATGTGCCTGATCCTCGTCGCGCCGCTTCTCGTACTCGCACTTCGGTTCGCGCGCTCGCGCTCCGCAAAATCCCTCCGCGAATCGCTGCTCTCCCTCGGCATCCCCGTCTGTCGCGGCTGCGGCTATTGCCTCCGAGGCCTCCCGCCCGACTCCTCCCGCTGCCCCGAATGCGCCCGCCCGCTCGACGCCGAAACGGAAAAGCTACTCGACAAGTAGCGGCCTGCGGCTCGCAGGCCGACGAATTGGCGATTCGCGCCTTCCTTTGCACAGCGCCCGCCAGGCGATTTTTCGTACTGGACACACACGGCCATGTAGAATGGGGCGTAGTTCGCCACTCGCGATGGAGACTTGCGATGAAACACCACGGCAATCGCCTAAATCGCGACCACATTTCGATTCGCTTGGTGATTGCATGCTGCCTCGCTGCGATGACCGCCAGCGGCGAGAACCCCGCATCCGACGCCGCTCGCCCCCAAGCATCGCAGCCCGCAGTGAAAATCGACATCGCGCCAGAGGTAGCGCTACCCGCACATTTGGTCGACTCGTCCATTGAGTTCTCGGGCGATTGGTTTACCCCGGTCTTCATGATTGGAACACGGCTTGTCATCACACGCGGCGCGAACGAGGGCCATCGGGTTGAGTTCACGTCCTGGAGCTGCACCGAAAATGCTCATCACTACGCAGATGTGAGCGTTGCTTCCGGCGTCGCAGTCTTGACGCCGCCGCTGCGAAGTGCGATCGGCGGGGACTATTCGCGACTGCACGCCGTGCGGATCGATGGCGTCGAAATGCTCGTGCCGCAATCGAGCGTGATCCGGCTGACCGAACTGCTGAAGTCGAGAAACGGGCAATCGGCCCAGTGGATCGCCGAAAACGCGGGCCTGCTTGTGCGGACTTCGACCACCGTCTCCCCTCCCCTCGTCGCCACTGTACAGGCGACGCGGCCCGCGGCTCCCCCGCCCGAGAAGCCGGGTTCTATGCTGCTCATCGAACCAACGCCGCCTACCGCCTTCGCGGATGCAATGGACAAGTACATTTCGGAAAACTGCCGGGCAACTCCTTTTGCCGAAACTGCTCCGCCAATGTCACTTCGGCTGCTCACGGCGGACATCGTGGGCCAGTGGAGCATCTCCCGCGGACTCGACGGTTCGACGATGCGAGTTACTCGCGCGACGGATGGTGGCTACGAGGTCGCGTTTTCAACGCGCGGGTGTATCGGTGGATGGAAGCTGAATCGCAAAGCGGTATACGCGGATGGGGTGCTGGAGCTTGACCGATGCGTCCGCGAGTATTTTCCGGTCGAATCGAAGACGTACTACGTCGTACGCGTCGATGGCCTCGAGGGGCTAGTCGCCGCGAGCGCCGTGCCAAAACTGCTCAAGGGCCTCGATATACAAGGAAACTCCCTCGCCGACTCATTCGAAGTACGCATGTATCTCATGCGCCGAACGGGCAAATAGCACGGGTTGCGCGTGGCGCCCCCCGCGCCCCTTCTGCATTCTTCATTCTGCATTCTGCATTTCATTCGCTATTCGAAATTCGCTATTCGCTATTTTCTTTTGCTTCCTACATCTGCTCAATCGCCTCAATCCCCACCAGGCTCAGCCCCAGCTTCAGCGTCCGCGCCGTCAGATCGCACAGATTCAGCCGCGCCCCGCGCACCGCGAGATCATCCACCAGCACCGGACACGACTCGTAAAACCGCATGAAGTCCGAAGCAAGGTCATAGAGATACGCACACAGCACGTGCGGCATCAGATCCGCCACGATCGCGTCCAGCGTCTCGCGGAAGCGCGCCAAGCGCAGACCCAGCGCCCGCTCCGTCGCGTGTTCAAGGCGAACGGCCGCCGGGGCCGTGCCGCCGCCCGCCGCGCCGCCCGTCTCCGCCGCCTTGCGGTGAATCGAGCGAATGCGAGCATAGGCGTACATCAGGTACGGCGCCGTATTGCCCTGAAACGCCAGCATCTGATCCCAGTGAAAAACGTAGTCGCCATTCCGATCGCGAGCCAAGTCAAAGTACTTGATCGCCCCAATTCCCACCCGCCGCGCGATCTCGCGCATCTGCGCATCGCTCAGCCGCCGGGACGGCGCGCCGCCCGACTCAGAAGCCGCCGTGCCGCCGGCGCTCCCCAATTCGCTATTCGCTATTCGCAATTCGCTATTCGCCGCTTCCCCGCGCTCCCGCTCCAACAGAAGCTCGTAAGCGCGTTTCTCCGCCTCATCCAGCAGATCGCGCAGCTTCACATTCCCGCCGTCGCGCGTCTTCAGCGGCTTGCGGTTTTCGCCCAGCACGCTGCCAAACGCCACATGCTCCAGCCGCGCGCCATGGTCCCACCCCAGCGCCCGCGCCGCCGCGAAGAGCATCTCGAAGTGCAGCTTCTGCGGCGCGCCCACCACATAAATCACGCGCGTCGCCCCCAGCGTCTCGGTCCGGTGCCGCACCGCCGCCAGATCGGTCGAGGCATACAGATACGCCCCGTCGCTCTTCTGGATGATCATCGGAAGCGGCTCGCCCTCGGCGGTCTTGTAGGCCGGCTCGCCCTTCGCCGAGTAGAGAAAAATACACTGCGCGCCCTGATTCTCGCGACACTCCGCCGCGATCGCGCCGTCGGCGCTCGCTCGCCGCGTCGCCAGTAAGCTGCGAATGTCGCTCACGGTCTTCGGCAGCATCGGCTCATACGCGCTCTCGCCGAAAACGTCCTCTGCCCTAAGCGTCACCCCCAGCCGCTCATAAAGCTCCTGACACGCGTTCATCGAGATCGCCCGCGCCTGCTCCCATTCGCCCCGCTCCCAGGCGTCGCCGCGTTGCAAAAATGTCGTCGTCAGCCGTGGAATATCCTCCAGCCGCTTCGCACCGTCGCCGCCGCCCACCCGCACATCGCTCCCCTCGGCCACGCTCGACAGCGTCTGCACAAAGACGTAGCCCAGTTCCAGCTCATCGAGTGTCGTCGCGCGGCTCTTCGTGGAGCTTTCTCCCTCTCGCGCCAGGTCCGCCGTCCACTCCGCCGCGATCGGCTCCAGCCACGCCCGCCGCGCCTCGACCGGCTTGCCCTTGAGCTCCAGCGCCTGCGTCAGCCGCGCACGAATCGCATCGAGCGTCTCGCCCCGCGCGATGCGCGTGCGGATATACCAGAGGCCCGTGATCACCGCCCCGATCGCCGTGCCCCAGTCGCCGATGTGGTTCTGGCGAATGACCCGATGGCCCGCGAACTCAAGCACCCGCGCAAACACATCGCCGATCACCGTCGTCCGCAAATGCCCCACGTGCATCTGCTTAGCGATGTTCGGCGATGAATAATCGAGCACCACCGTGTCCGGATTCGCGGCCGTCGGAATCCCGATTCGATCCATCGGCGCAAATCGCGATGCGTTCTCCGAAGTCGAGCCGCCGGTCTTAGCCTGCGCGGTCGCACCTGCGTCGGTGGGGGTTACATAACCCCGCAGCCCCTGCGCCAGAACGCTCTCGATGTACGCGATCTTCAGCGTGATATTGATGAATCCCGGCCCCGCGATCTCGATCTTCTCCGCGATGTCGTCGAGCTTCGCCGTCGCGACCAGTTTCTCCGCCAGCTCGCGCGGCTTCAGGGCAAACTGCTTCGCCAGCGCCATCGCCGCGTTGCACTGATAGTCGCCGAACTTCGAATCGCCCGCAGCCCGCACATGCGCCTGGGTCGCGGCCGCCGTCGCCCCGCCCAGCGCCCGCAACGCAGTTTCAAATCGTTCGACCAGCAGCGGCAGGGGGGCAAGAATCGGCATGGCGGCGACACTCTCCGAAGTAAATTCGATCAACGTTCCAGCGAATCGTAAGGGTATCGCCGCCGTCTCGACCGTTCGAATCGTCCCGACCGCCGGCGCTGGCCGCAATCGCCCGCTCCGACGAAGATGGTCGTCATGCAGCCGACCCCGTCCGCCCGCAGCCCGCTGATGATCGTCTTGCTGACCGTGCTCATCGACACGATCGGTCTGGGCATCATCATCCCCGTCATCCCCAAGCTGGTGATGGAACTCAGCGCAAAACCCATCGCCGAGGCCGCCGTCTGGGGCGGCTGGCTCGGTTTCGCCTATGCCTTTACGCAGTTTTTCTTCAGCCCGATCATCGGCGGGCTCAGCGACCGCTTCGGCCGACGCCCCGTGATCCTCGCCTCGCTGCTCGCGTTCGGGCTCGATTACATCATCATGGGCTTCGCGCCGACGCTGCTTTGGCTCTTCGTCGGGCGCGTCGTCGCCGGCATTTCCGGCGCGTCCTTCAGCACCGCCAACGCCTACATCGCCGACATCACTCCGCCCGACAAGCGCGCCGCCCGCTTCGGGCTGATCGGCGCCATGTTCGGTATCGGCTTTATTTTGGGCCCCACGATCGGCGGATTGCTCGGTGCTTACGGCCCGCGCGTGCCTTTCTTCGCCGCCGGCGGATTGGCGCTGCTGAATGCGATCTATGCCTACGTCGCGCTGCCCGAATCTCTGCCGCCCGAGTCGCGCCGCAGCTTCCGCATTCGCCGCGCAAACGTGCTCGGTACCGTCGTGCAACTCAGCCGCTACCCCGGCGTGCTCGGCATCCTCGCCTCGCTGATTTTCTATCAGCTCGCGCACCAGGCATATCCAAGCACCTGGTCCTACTACACGATGGCGAAGTTCGGCTGGGACGAGCGGGCCGTCGGCCTTTCGCTCGGCTTCTTCGGCATCTGCATGGCGATCGTGCAGGGCGGCCTCGCCGCACGCCTGATCCCGGTTTTCGGCGAGTTCAACGCAGTCATCTTCGGCTTCAGCATCTACGCCATCGGCTATGCAGGCATCGCGCTCGCGCCCAGCGGCTGGGTGCTGTACTTGGTCATCGCCGCGACGTGCATCGGCGGCATCGGCTATCCGGCGTGGAACGGGCTGATCTCGAAGCAGATTCCCGGCGACGCGCAAGGCGAGTTGCAGGGCGCAATCGCTAGCAGCATGAGCCTGACCTCGGTCGTCGGCCCGCCGATCATGACCCACGTGTTTCAGTTCTTCTCCAGTGCCGCGGCCCCGTTTCTTCTGCCCGGCGCCTCCTTCGCGCTGTCGGCGATCCTCTCGCTGCTCGCGGCGACGACCTTTGCGCTCGCCGCCTGGGCCTATCGCCCGCGCGAGTTCCATGGCGAGCGCGACAGCGAACCCGCGACGGCGTAGCGAGCGCGCAAACTTGTTTCACGTGAAACACGTTTGCTGACGCAAAGCCCATGCCGAGCAGACACGATTCATTGGGGATTGGCGGGTTTCGGCACCCCCGAGCGGCTAAGCCGCGAATATGCGGACGCTGATCGGCGAATCGGCTTCGTCCGCCACCCCGCGCCTGCTAAACTCAGGGCGTCACGGATTGGGGGAATTGGAGATGGAAGATGGGCTTTTGTGCGACTCGCGTGCTCGCTCTCACACTCGCCGCCCTCGTCGCGCCCTCGGCGCTGGCGACCTGGTCGATCGTGATTGTCAACAAAGAGACCAAAGAGGTCGGCGTCGCGTCGGCTACTTGTTTGCTGAATTTTGACCTGCGGCGGTTTCTGCCGGTGGTTTTGGTGGAGAAGGGCGGGGCGGCGGCGCAGTCCGCGGTCGATAATCCGATTCGCAACCGGCCGCGCATCCGCGACGGCTTCATCGCCGGCACCGATCCGGTGCAAATTCTGGCGAATCTCGCCACTCTGGATCCGGCGCATCAGAGCCGACAGTACGGCATCGTCGACACGCTCGGCCGCGCTGTCACCTTCACCGGTACGGGCGCGGGCGCGTATGCATCGGGGCTCACCGGCGAGTTCGGCAATTTCGTCTACGCGATTCAAGGAAACGTGATCACCGGTCAGGAAGTGCTCGACGACGCCGAGGCCGCGCTGCTCGATCCGGCTAACGTCGATATGCCGGCAAAGCTGATGGCGGCGATGGAGGCGGCCCAGTGTCGCGGCGGCGATGGGCGCTGCAGTTGCACGCTGGGCACGCCCGACGCCTGCGAGTTTCCGCCCGATTCCTGTGCGCAGATGCCGCCGCCCTTTGTGCGCTCGGCCCATATCGCGTTCATGATCGTGAGCCGCCGCGGTGATACGGATGGCACGTGCGACGGGCTGGGCTGCGCGCGGGGAACTTACTTCCTGAATTTCAACATCATCACGTCCGTGCCGACGACGGATCCGGTGATTCGGCTGCGGCAGTTGTTCGACCCGTTCCGCGCGGCGCGGATCGGCGTGACGGATCAGATGGCGTCTGCGGTTCAATTTCCGAGCGTGCTGCCGCCCAGCGCGAGCTACTCGCGCGTGATGCAGATCGAGCTGCGCGATTGGCAGGGGGCGCTCATCACGGGTTCGCCGACGGTGACGGTCTCTTCCGACCCGCGCGACGGGACAAATCTGATTGGCGGCCCGTTCAGCGCGACACAGATCAGCCCCGGCATTTACGAAGCGACAATCCCGTCGGTCGCGACCCCCGGCGCCGACATCCTCGCGGTCCGCGTTCAGGACGCCGGTTTTGACCGCATCCTGCTGCCGACGCGCGCGGTGCGCGTGTTGGCCGCCGGCGACATGAACGGCGATGGCTTCGTCAGTGTGGCGGACATCGGGCCGTTTGTGCTGGCGCTCACCGATGCGCCGCAGTATGCGATTCAGTTTCCGGAGATCGTTGCCAATATCGTGGGCGATTTCACCGGCGACGAATTCCTGACGGTCGGCGATATCTCGGGGTTTGTGAATACGCTGGTTGGTGGTTAACGCGCGATGAGCGACGTGTCCACGGTAAGTCGCGCGACATCATGGCCCGACGCGCAGGCGCGAATGGCGCGCGACAATCTTTCCTGCATCTTCGATTCCGCCTGCATGTCTGTCGCCGAGATCCGCGCGTTTGATCGCCGCGCGGCGGAGCAGATCGGCGTGCCGACGCTTGTGCTCATGGAAAACGCCGGCGCGAATGCGGCGGCTTGGATCGCCGCCGGCGTTGCGGCGGGGCCGCTGACCGAAGGCAGCGCCGCAAAAGTCGTGGTTCTCTGCGGCGCGGGCAACAACGGCGGCGATGGGTTCGTCATCGCGAGGCATCTGTCGCTGCGCGGGTTGCGTCCGACCGTCGTGCTTGCCGTGCCGCATGGCCGCATCGCCGGCGACGCTCGGACCAATCTCGTCGCGTGGGACTGGATCGGCGGCGCGATCGTTCACGCGGCGGAGCCAAGCGAGTTTGACGATGCGCTGCGGGCGATCTCGAAGGCCGATGTCCTCGTCGACGCGCTGCTCGGCACCGGCGCGAGCGGCTCGCCGCGGGGCGTCACAGCGCAGCTCATCGACGCCTCGAATCAGCGCCGCGGCGCGTGGCGAGTCGCGATCGACCTTCCGAGCGGCCTTTCGGCCGACGACGGCGTGCCGGCGACGCCATGCTTCCGGGCCGATCTCACCCTGACGCTGCTGGCCCCGAAGCTCGGCTTTTCCAATCCACAGGCGCTTGAGTTCGTCGGAGAAGTGGTCACTCTGCCGATCGGTCTGAATGTGAAAGCCGCGAAGGTCTAGTGCCGCATCTGCGATAGAGATTGCAGCAGCGCAAAACCCGCCGGAGCGGGCGACGCACGCGCCGGCGGGGCCTCGCTTAGCGGCGTCGCGGATTACGGGGCAACGAGCAACGCGACAAATCCAGCGATGTCGCCGACGCTGATCACGCCGTCGGCGTTTGCATCCGCGGCGATGATGTCACAGTTCGGCTGGGCCGTCGTATAAGCGGCGGGATTCGTGAGCGCCAGCACGAATCCGCTGATGTCGCCGACGGTGACGACGCCGTCGCAGTTCATGTCGCCCACGAGCGGGCATGGGCAGAAGACGAGCCTCACTGCGTCGGGCTCGATCGGTACGACGATGCCGGGGGCGGCGACGACGCCATCGGCCTCGACCACCGCCATGCCGGATTGCAGCAGCGCCCCACTGGTGTCATCGACTACATACCAGCAAAGCGTCGAACCGGCCGTCGGCAGAAACTGTTGCGGGCGGCGCGGGATAATGTCCATCGTGATCTGGGCGAAGGGGCTGTTGTCGATCGACGTCGCCGAAAGGCCGGTCAGGAAAAGCGTGCATTCCCATCGATCGCTCATGTCGACGATGGTCGACGTATTCCATTCGAGGTAGCCGCCCCACGTGCCCCACGGGTCGCCGAGGTCGGGGTCGCCGGGGCCGGGATCGGGCTGGCGGCCGACGAGCAGTGCATCCGCGTCGGCGTTGAATGCACCGGGATAGGACTGGTTGTTGCGATAGGTGTCGACCAGATATTGGCCCGACTGGCGCACCGTTCGCACCGGCGCAACCCACTGGCCAATGTCGGGCCAGGGGTCGGTGTGGGCCGGGTCGTCGGTGGCGTCGTTCTCCTCGGTGCTCCAGAGATCGACGCCGTGCTCGCGCTCGTCCCAAAAGATCATGAATCCCAGGCGCGAGTCGTTCAGCAAGTCGCAAACGCCGCGTTGGTCAGGGCTCCAGCCCGCAGCGCCGAGTTCGTCACGCTTGCCATAGACCACCCGCGTGAGCGGAATATCGCGCTCCGTCGTCGAAAGGCGCGTGTGCATCGTGAAGACGTCGATGGTGCCGAGCGCTGTGTTGCCGGGGCCGATCAGATTGGTTTCGAGATTCTGGTCCCAGTTGCCGCGCAGGTAATTCACCTGACCGTCGTCCTGAAGGCTCAGGAAGCTGGCCGGGGTGTAGCAAACCGCCGCGCAAAACCGCTCGGGCTGCTGCCGGGTTAGCGTAGAGGTGCCGCGCCCGCCGCCGGAATGGCCCACGATGGCGACGCGGTGCGGATCGACGATGTAAGGCGAGTTAGGGCGAAGCAGCCAGTCGAGAAACCAAAAGATTCGGCGGCTTGTGAAATTCACCACGACGGCGGTATCGGCCGGTGTCGTGCGGGGCAGCGCATCGAACGGATCGAATTCGGGTGTGTATCCAAACCAGGCAGTATTGCTGCGCTCCAGTGTGTTTTCGACGCGGGCGTAGATGCTGTCGTCGGGCGTGACGACGATCCCGTTGTTCAGCGGCAGTGACAGGTTGGCGCGGGCGGGGACGCCCGGACGAAAGAGCTGATACTCACCCTCGCCGCCGTGCAGAGCCACGAGGCACGCGAGCGGCCCCGCTGGCACGCCTGCGATCGGCTCTGTGATCGTGAATACGTGCGGCACGCCGTTCTTGTCCGCGTCGGCGAGCACCGGGATGTCGGGGCGGGCGTTGTCGTAGTCGTCGCGGCCTTCGGCCCAGACGACCAGCGCGCGATAGCTGTGTCCCGCGGGCGTGTTTCCGACGAATTGGAGGTGTGGGCGGATGGGGTCGTTGACGGGGTCGTAGCTGAAGAGGGTGGAGGCGCTGTTCAGGGCGTTTACGGCGACACTGCCGGTGTCGACGACCGCGAAGAACAGATTGCCCGCAGCGCGCGGCGAATACGCAAAGACGCCCTCGTTGACCGCGAGGCGATAGGTGCCGCCGGCGGGCGTGGGGATCTGAAGCCGAGCGTTGGGCTGCAGCGCCTTGAGGCGGGCTCCTGTGTATTCGGGGAAGAACAGCCGGCCGACGCGCGTCATCGCCGCCACATTCACCTGGGCCGCGGCCGAAGCGTAGATTTCGACCGTGTCCGTGGGGTTGGCGGGGGCGGCGGGGAATTGCCAAACGACGAAGACCTGGCCGGCGGCATACCAGGCCCGCACATTGGTTGGTTGTGCTTGGGCAAAGAGCGGGCCAAAAAGCAGGAGCCCGGCTGCAAGACACATTCTCAGCATGGACGCTCTCCTTCGGAAGACATGCGGTGGCCGAGGCGTCGGGTCGCCTCAATCCGCCACTCCGTAAGGAAGACGGACGAGCCGGGCGCGTGGCTATTGCGGGCGGACGAAAGAATCGCGCGTTCGGCAAGTCATACCGCGCCACAGGGCCGCGTCGGCAAGAAGAGCCGATCGCAACGGGACCGACCATTTTCGCGCGGCGACTATTCGCGCGCAATCCTCCGCCCTTAGCCGCCGACCAGCAGCGTCACAAACCCCGCGATATCGCCCACGCTGATCGCGCTGTCCTGATTCACGTCTGCGGCGTTGATGTCGCAGGTCGGAAAGGCCGTCGCGTAGCCGGCGGGATCGGTGAGCGCGAGCACAAAGCCGGCGATGTCGCCGACGCTGACGATGCCGTCGCAGTTCATGTCGCCCAGAAGCAGACACGCCGCCGCCGGCACGCCGTTGGGCACGATCTTCCAGATTTCGCCGCCGTTGTAGTCGACCATGTAGATCTCGCCGTCGGCGTCTTCGCCGAAGCTGGCGATCGACTGCGGCGACGTCGCACCCGGCGGGTCGAGCTCGAGCGTGCGATCCTGCTGCTGAGTGACGCTCACGCCGTCATAGCGCAGGCTGAAAATCTTGTTGAGCTGATACTCGGCGTAGAAGTAGACGCCGCGCATCGCCGGCATGGCGCAGCCGCGATAGACGTAGCCGCCGGTGATGGAGACGCCGACGGTGTGGTTGTACTCAAAGATAGGCGGGGTCAGGCCGACGCCGTTGCAGGTGCAGCCGGTGAGCCCGGTGCAGAACGTGCCCTCGGTGCAGCGCCAGCCATAGTTGCGTCCGCCCGCGAAGCCGGCGAGCTCGACGTTCAATTCCTCGCGCTGAAACTGCCCGACGTCGCCGATCCAGAAGTCGCCGGTGTCGCGGTCAAAGGAGCAGCGCCACGGATTGCGCAGGCCGAAGTCCCAAATCTCGTCCGCGCCGGGGATCGCGCCGGCGAAGGGATTGCTCGGCGGAATCGCGTAGTTCTTGTTCGGGTCGGCGGGAAAGTCGTCGCCGCTGGGGTCGATGCGCAGGATTTTTCCCTGTAGGAGGTTGATGTTCTGGGCGCGATTGCTGGGGTCGTTTTGTCCGCCGCCGTCGCCGAAGGGCACGTAGAGATAGCCGTCGGGTCCGAAGCCCAGCCATCCGCCGCGGTGGTTCTGGTTGGGCTGGGTCAGATAGAGAATGACCGTGCGGCTGGCGGCGTCGGCGAGGTTGGGGTCGCCCGCGCTGACCTGATAGCGGGCGATGACGCAGTTGCCGCTGGGCAGGTCGGAGTAGTGGACGTAGAAGTAGCCGTTGGTGTCATAGTTGGGGTCAAAGGTCAGCCCGAGCAGGCCCCACTCCAGCCAGCTCGTGTTGACCAGTGCGCCGATGTTCAGGAAGGGGAGCGGCAGCACGCTGCCATTCTGAATGATGCGAATCTGCCCGTTGCGCTGCACGACGAACAGGCGCGAGGAGTCGTTCGGTGCGTGCGTGACATAGAGCGGCTGCGTAAAGCCGCTGGCGATCAGCTGGCTGGTCAGCGGCGTGTCGCCGGCGAAGGCGGCGCCCGCGAGGGCGCCCAGAGCGAGCGAAAACGAGCCGACGAAACGTCGCGAGTTCATGCTTCTTTCTCCCTTTCCGATCCGCCAGGCGAACCCTGCATTCGCGCGTACTGGCGATGTCTTTTGTTCGGCGGATTCAGAATAACGCATAACGGTTGTGGAACGAACACAACCGGCCCCGCTCGCGGCCGACGTCGCCCGGTAATTTGTGAACCCCCCCAAAAAAGGCCTCAGCGCTCTTCAAACATCCGCCCGCTCCCGGGCGGATCCACGACCTCCCACTCCGGCTCGCGCGTATGCGAAGCGCCGCCCATTCCGCCGGCATTTCGAAATGCGGAGCGCCACGTGAGCGCCATGCCCAGCAGGCTCATTCCGGCGCTGATCATCAGGAACGCCACCGCATACGCGAGGATGGGCGGATAGATCACGATCAGCACGCCCACCGCGATCAGCGTCAGGCCGCCCAGCAGCGGCAACACCCAAAGCCCGCCGCCCGCCGGGCCGCCGGTCGAATAGATCACTCGCATATCAGCCTCCATCCACGCTTACCGCGCGAAAAACCCGCCCACAAGAATCGACGAATCGCCGCATCGGATCGTGTCGTGCGGTGCGCGGCTGACTTTCGATGGCCGTTCTGCATTTTGCATTCTTCATTCATCATTCTCGCAAAGCTCGCGCTTGCCGTCTCACCGACCCCTCGCGATCATAGGTTTTCGCCTGGAGGGCGTCCAAGAATGTCCGCGACACTGCTCGAACTCGATCGCGTGCGCGTCCGCTACGGCTCTTTCCTCGCCGTCGACGACGTCACATTCACGCTGAACGGCGGAGATCTGCTGGGCATGATCGGCCCCAACGGCGCCGGCAAGACCACCACGCTCCGCGCCGCCGCCGGCTTGCAGCCGATCACCACCGGATCGGTGAAGATCATGGGCGAGCCGATTCACCCCGAGCGGGCCGACAGCCGCGCTCCGCTGGGCTTCACGCCCGATACGCCCGCGGTCTACGACGCGCTCACCGTCGCTCAATATCTGCAGTTCATCGGCGACTGCTACAGCATGGATCGTCCGCTGATTCGGGAACGGATCAACTTCTGGCTCGATCAGCTCTGGCTGCGCGACAAGCGCGACGCGCCGGTGAAATCGCTCTCGCGCGGCATGCGGCAGCGGCTCGCCGTCGCACGAACGCTCATGCCCGATCCCTTCGTCGTTCTCCTCGACGAGCCCGCCGCCGGCCTCGACCCCGGCGGCCGCCTGCAGTTTCGCCAGTTGCTCGCGAGTCTGCGCGATCAGGGCAAGGCGATCATCGTCTCGTCGCACATCCTCGCGGACCTCGCCGAGTACTGCACCCACATTCTCATCATGGAGCGCGGCCGCGTGCTGCGCTTCGGCACTGTCGCCGACATCTCCGGCGAGTCTGCCGCCGCTGACACCACGCAATACGCGGTCACGCTCGCGGCCCGGCTGGGCGACGTGGAGAATCGGCTGAAGGCATTCGCCAAAATCCGGGCCGTGCGCGTCGACGGCGACAAGCTGACGATCGAGCTGCCGCGCGATAGGGCGGCGGTCGCCGAGGCGCTGAAGGACCTCATCATGGCGGGCCTTCCGGTGGCCGAGTTTCGCCCGATTCAGGTCGATCTCGAACAAGCGTATCTCCGCAGCGGCATCGCCCAGGTGGACTAACAGAGGCAGGGAATTCTCCGCATGGCTTTCAATCCATTCGCCGGCCTGCACTACAACCTCGCCGGCGGGCGCAACAAGCTGATTCTCGCCGCGGGCGCATTCCTGCTCATGATGTGCGTCGGCTGGTACGTCGCTTATTCCTCAACCGTGAGTTCCTTTCCGTTGCGACACGGCCGTCTGCCGTCCGCTGTGGAGATCAGCAAGATTTCGAGCGAGACCAGCGCCGGCACACTCGGCTGGGTCGCGGGTGCGGAGTGTCTGTTTCTGCTGCTGATGGTTCCGCTCGCCGTGCGAAAAGCCGTCGTCGCCGACGCGACCAGCGGCATGCTCGAATCGCATCGTCTGACGCCGCTCAGCGGCGTGCGGATTGCGTTTGGCTATCTGGCGTCCGCGCCGATTCTGGCCTACTGCCTGTGCGCGGCCGCCGTGCTCCTCGGTTCCTGGCTCGCGATCGACGCCGGGCGTCTGCTCTCGCTGCCGCCGGCCACGATGTTGCAGCACTGGTTCAGCGGTCAGGCATTGCTGCTCATGATGACCTTTTTGCTCGCCAGCGCCGCGCTGCTCTTCGCATTGCACGCGCCGGGCAAAAAGGGCGCACCGCTGATGGTCTTCTTCTTCCTCGGCGGCGGCTCGATTATTCAACTTGTCCCCGGTCTGCGGCTGCTTCTGGGCTTCGCGACTGCGTCGATCATCTTCTCCGCGGTTCGCAGCGGTTTGCCGAGCATCAGCGGCGCGGGGCCTTCGCTGCTCGCCTCGGCGCTGGCGCAGATCGCCTTTTCGGTCCTTTTCTTCGCGGCGGCCGCTCGCAAAGTGCGCGTCGTGGGCGGCTCGCTCTTCGGCTTGCACCACGGCTTGCTGCTGGTGCTGCTCTTCGCCGCGGTCACGGTCGTGGCCATCTGCGTGATGCCCAGTACGTTCCGATTTGGCGACCCCGACCTCGACGCGCTTTCGGTCCAGATCGGTGCGTCGCTCGTGGTCGTGTCACTGCTCGCCTATGCCCCGTTGGCGGCTGCCGCTGACCAGCAGAACGCATCCGAAAATGCCGCGGCGTTTGGCGAGCGACGTTCGGCCCGTTCGCGGAGTTACATCCTCACCATCCCGCTGTTGCTCACGGCGCTGATGTCTGCGATGGTCATGCTGGGCAGCCGCCCGGATTTGTTCGTCGATCTGAGTGCCAACACGGCGACGCCGGTCGCGCCCGGGGCCTTCACCATTCCGGCCGGCACCTCCCTTCCGGCAAACTTTCAGCTTCCGCCGGAGGCGATCCGGCATCCGGACGGCTCGATCACCTTTAACCCGAGGGCGATCGGGCCGCACAAGCCACCGGAAAAGCCCAGCTTTTTCTCCTTCATCGGCGACGGCGCGCTGCCGCTCGCGATCCTGCTCATGCTGGTCATGGACATCGCGATCTTTGTCTTGTGCATGCGCAATCAGCGCGCCGCGATGCTCTGGGTCGGCATTGCCTACGTCCTCTTCCGCGTGCTTCCGCTGATGGCCGACGGCATTCAGGAAGTGATGGAGGAGATTCGCCGAGAGGCCTCCGGCACAACCGCGGCCAACACGGTCCCCGGGTCTGAAGAACACGCGCTCGACGCCGATGAAGATGGCGACTTTGAGAGCGAAGCCGAGTTCTACGAGCGGAACTCATCCGCCGCCGACTCGGCGGGAGGCGCGAAAACCGGCGCGACGGCGACTTCGGCGCCCGTGCGCCGCAAGAGCCCGCTTTTCTTCGGTCAGATCTCCCCGCTCGGAACAGCCGTGCTCTGCCTCGCCCGCGCCGGAAATCCGTGGCCGGGTCTCGCCATTCAGGCGCTGATCACCGGCTTTTTCCTAACGCTCTGGTACCGCGGCTTGCCCAAGCCCATCCCCGACGCGCGGCCGGCGTAAGTCCGGCGCGCCGACCGTCATCGAGCGCGCCTTCTGCATTCTTCATTCTTGATTCTGCATTTCCTTCGCTATTCGCTAATCGCAATTCCCCCGCTTCCCTTCCTGCCCCCGCTCGCGCACCATTCCTCCCGTGCTCGCCATGTTCGTCCTTTTCGCCGCGCTTTCCGTCGTCGCGATCCTCCTGCTCGCAGGTTCGGTCGTGCAAACATGGCTTTTTGATCGCTATGTCGCCTCGGAGCTGGCGCGGCCTCTCGACGGCCCCGCGCCCTTCGCCTCCGTCCTGCTGCCATGCAAGGGCCTCGACCCGGAGCTGCCCGCCACCCTCGCCGCGGTGCAGATTCTCGACTACCCGCACTACGAGATCATCTGCGCGGTCGAATCCGACACCGATCCAGCGTACGACCTGATCCAGCGAACGGTCGAACATTCGCGCGCCGCACAGGCGTCCGATGCGGCCCAGCCCTTCACCCCTCGACCCCCGCACCCCTCCATCCGCTGCGTCATCGCCGGCTGCTCGACCGCGATGGTCCAGAAGATCGCCAACCACCTCGCCGCGATCGAGGCGGCCGATCCGCGCAGCGAAGTGTTCGCCTTTCTCGATTCCGACAGCGTGCCCCATCGCCAATGGCTGCGCGCCATGGCCGCGCCGCTGGCCGACCCGGAGATCGGCGCCGTCACCGGCTTCCGCTGGTACGTCCCCGACGGCACGCTGCTGGGCCTCGTTCGCTGCGTCTGGAACGCCCTGGCGATCAACTTGCTCGTCATCGCGCGGCGCACCAATTTCGTCTGGGGCGGCTCGGTCGCGATGCGGCGCGAGACCTTCGAGAAGCTCCGCATCGCCGAGCGCTGGCGCAGCGTGCTCTCCGAGGACTTTGAGATCACCCGCGCCGTGCGCGAAGCGGGGCAGCGGCTGTACTTCACGCCGCGCGTCCTCATTCCCAATCACGACCACAGCGGCTGGGGTCGCTTTTGGCGCTTCGCCCGTCGCCAGCTCATCATTACGCGCGTCTGTGCTCCGCCGTTCTGGATCTCCGCGACGATCAACAACACGCTGTTCGTGCTTGGTTTTTGGAGCATGATCGTTTTTGCGATCTATTGGATGGTGCTCGGGCCGCGAAGCCTGGGCCTGCTCGCGTTCTCGCTCGCTCTGGTGATTTACCTGCTCGCGATGACGAAAGGCGCCATTCGCCACCGCGCCGTCCGCCGCATGCTGCCCGATCCTGCGCTGCATCGCGGCGTGTGGGCGGTGGAGCTGTTCGGCGGAGTGCTGCTGGCGCTCTTTAACGTTCCCTTGCTGCTTGCCGCGGGTGTGAGCAACCGCTTCTGGTGGCGCGATGTTCATTACGACATGCGTTCGGTCGACGACGTTCGCATTCTCAATCGCCGCGGGTAGCCAAGCGGGCGGTTTCGAGGCGGGGGTCGGGGTTGCGGCGCGCATCGCTGTTTCACGTGAAACACATTTGCTCGACGCAAAGGCCGTGCCGCATGCGAGCGGGGTGGCGGGGATTGGTGGATTTGATTGAGTTCCCGTGGCGCGATTCGCCGGCCCCGTGGTTCCGCGCTATCGAAAGACCATCGCGATCAGCAGCAGCAGCGCGAGGAGCGCGATTGCCACGAAGGGCCACATGCCATAGTCGCGTCGCGACGTCGTCAGCCGCTCATATCGCAGCGGCGCCTCCGCGCGAGGTCGTGATCGATCGGCCGCTTCGGATTCAGGCTTCATCGCGCCGCAGCGCCAGCAGACGCCAAAGTGGCCTTCGACCTCCTCTCCGCAGGCGCAGGTCCAGGGCGGTGGCACGGCGCGAAACTCGAATCCGCACTCGGGGCAGCGCGGGTCGGGGCTGCCGCGCAGGTCGTAGCCACATTGAGTGCAGATGGTGGGGAAGTAGGGGGGCAGTCCGCCGCGGGCGATGAGAGCGCGGATGATCTGGAGGGCATCCTCGCGGCGCGATTCATCGGCGATGCAGATTTCGGGCCCGACGGTGTTGGTGGGCAGGGCGCCGCCGGCGCTCTGCAACCCCATCCCCAACACCTCGGCGACAATGCCCTCTTCGGCGAGCGCCTCGACGATCTCGCTCGCTTCCAAGCCGTCTCGCGCGTACCAGATTCGGTGCATCGGTCGTCCTTGGACGCGTCGAGAGCGCGGGCGGCGATTGACGGCGGGGCGGCTATTTTTTGTCGTCTTCCTTTTCCGACGCGATCCCGTAATCCAGCTCATGCGCCGGCGGGGCGCCGCCCGGGCCCTTCAGATAGTGATCCATCCACTGGGTCAGTCGCAGGCAGTAGTCATACTGCGCGCCGAGCTTGCGATTGCCGTGGCCTTCGCCGGGGTACCAGACGAGGCGGACGGTTTTGCCCTGCACCTTCATGTAGCGATAAAGCTCCAGCGACTGCGACGGATGGACGCGCGGGTCGTCCTTGCCGTGCATGATGAGCAGCGGCGTTTTTGACTGGCCGGCCCAGCGGATCGGGCTGCGGTTGAGCTGGTCCTCCCACTCGTCCCACGGCCAGGCCCGTGCGTGGACCAGATACATCTCGTTCGGGATGTCGGTCGTGCCGCTCTTGCTGATCAGGTCGCTGATGCCCACGAACATCACTCCGGCGGCGAAATGCTCGGTGAGCTTTGTGCTGCACCAGGCGGTCGCGAATCCGCCGTAGGAGCCGCCCGTCACGCCGACCTTGGCGCGGTCGATGATGCCGGCCTTGGCGAGGTGATCGACGGCGTCGACCAGATCGTCGAATTCCTTGCCGGCTTCGTCGTGCTGGCCCATCTTGCTGAAGGCCACGCCGCGACCGGTGCTGCCGCGGTAGTTGGGGAAGAAGACGGCATAGCCGCGCTCGCACAGCAGGTGGCTGGGGTTGGCGTAGCGCGTCAGCCAGCCGTTGGAGTTGTGCGCTTCGGGGCCGCCGTGGACGACCATGACGAGCGGGGCAGGCTTCGCGCCGGTGAGCGGGTGGAAGAGGATGCCTTGCAGCGTGGTGCCGTCGCGCGCGGTGTGCTCGATGACTTCCTGGCGCGCCATCGGCTTTTCGCTCAGCCACTTGTTGCTGTCGGTCAGGCGGCGCAGGGCGGTCTCGCCGTGATTCATCGCGAAAAGCTCGCCGGGGTGAGCCGGTGCGTCGGCCACGAACGCACCCTTCTGGCCATCGCTGCTCAGGCTGATCGAGCCGAGGATCTGCGGCATGCCTTCGAGGATGGTCTTCGCGCCGCCGCCGTCGGCGTCGATTTTGGCCAGGATCGTCTGTGTTCCCACGTCGCCGATGTACATGACCGTGTCGGCGTCCTGCCAGGCGAAGGCCTTTACATCGCCGGCGAGGTCGGGCAGCGGGTCCTTGAATTCGCCGCTGGTCGCATTGGCGATCATCAGCCGGCCGGCGGAGGGATCGTTCAGGTCGGCGGCGCTGATGAAAGCGATCCACTTGCCGTCGGGCGACCAATCCGCGTCGCCGAGCTTTCCGGGGTTGGCGATCTTCACGAGCGGATTGCCGTTGGCGGCGTCGACGATCCAAAGCCGCTTTTTCATCATGTCGTCATCGACGGCGGGAGTGGGCGTGTGGTCGACCAGCAGGCGCTTGCCGTCGGGGCTGAAGCGCGGGTTGGTGATATGTCCTTCGATCTTCAACTCGCGCGGCTTTTCCGCATCGTGCTCGTGCTTGGCGTCGGCGTCGAAGCAGGCCGTGCCGATCCATATGCTCGAGTACTTCCAGTCTTCCTCGTAAATCTCCTGCGTGAAGCCGCGCTTCTTCTTTGTCTCGGCGTCCTTGGGCTCCTTTGGGTCGGCGGCGAACGCGACCATGCGTCCGTCGGGGCTCCAGTCGTAGTCGCCGATGGATGACTCGTGGCCGAGAACCTTGCGGGCTTCGCCGCCGTCTTTGGGCAGAAAATAGAGCGCGTTGTGTTTGTCGTCGCCGCGCTTGAGTCGAAGCGAGAGGCCCGCGCCATCGGGCGTCCAACGAACGCCGTTAACGCTGACCTTGCCGATGATCATGGGCCGCGCGGCGCCGTCGCCCGCGGTGAGGAACAGCTCGCTGTAGGCGCCGCCGTCGTCCTTGGCGTCGAGCGAGCGGGGCACGCTGCGGATGTAGGCGATCGCGCTGCCGTCGGGCGAGATGCGGGCGTCGCTGATGCGGCGCATCTCGACTACATCGCGGGCGGTCCACTTCCAGGCTGGTGCGGAGGCGCTGCCGGCCGCCGGTGCACTGGCGGGCGATTCGCCGAAAGCGGGCGTCGCCAGCCCACAGGCGGTGAGAAGCCCGGCGCGAAGAGTCCAGGGCGCGAGCCGCGCCGATCGAAGATTCGTGTGCCGCTGCATCAGTAACCCTTTGAAAGAGGTCGCTCGCCGACAATTCGCGCCGCGATGCGCCGCTTACAGTCGGCGCGGGAAGCGCAGGGAGCATTGTTTGGCGGCGCGGGGCGGTTGTCTAATGGCGGCGGACGGCGGAAGGGGGCGAAAAGCGCGGAGGGATTGGAGGAAGAATGCAGAATGCAGAATGAGAAATGCAGAAAGGAGCCGCGCGGGCCGAGTCATGCTGACTTCGGCCGTCGGCCTGCGAGCCGCAGGCCGCTACGGGCTTCCGGCGTGCGAGCCGCGAACCGCTACGAGTGTTTGGGCGTTCGGTGTTCGCCGAGCCAGGCGTCGACGACTTCGACCAATGGCGTCGCCATGCGGTGTAGCGTGCGACCTGGCGGACGCTGGGCTGCGAGGTCGTCGGTGGACGGATGGTCGCTGGGGTTTTCGAGACGCTCCAGCGCCGAGAGAACCGCCTCGACGGATTCGTACTCGACCAGCGACTCAAAGCTGCGATAGTCGGCGTGATCGCGTTGGACGGGGCGTGAGCTGATGATTCGCGCGCCGTCTCCCAGATCGTCCCATGCGGGCAGATGAAGGACGCTGGCGGTGGGGCGTTCGCCCGCGAGCAGGCTCCAGCGCAGGGCATCGGCGCGGACGCGCTGCGGCGCGCGGCCGACGCAGACCTGTAGCAGCCCTTCGCCGGCGAGTGACGCGAGTTCCGGCGGGGCTTCGACGCCGAGCAGCGCGATGATCGCGTCGGCCCGCTGGGTGCCCAGCTCGAGCATGACCTGATCGCCGGTGAGCGCTGAGACGCTCATGTGTGGGGCGTGGGCCGCCTCGGCGGCGTCGGTGATGGATTCTTCCTCGACCTCTTCGACGCGCAGCTCGGTGGCGAGGGGATGATCGGCGCCGAAGTGGCTGCTGAGGATGCGCGGGGCGAAGAGCTCGCGCAGCCAGCCGGTCCAGGAGCGGCGCGGCGCGGGATCGACCTCGACCACGAGCGCGATTTCGTGATCGGTGTGATGCAGGCGGTGGAGCAGCGCGATCGCCGGCAGGGCGGATGAACTATCTGCGAGGATCACCAATCGCATGGGCCGGCCTCCAGAAGACGGGTCAGGACTTCGTGCATTTCGATGGCCATCAGAACGAACTCGGCAGTCGCGTCGGTCGGGTAGCGCATGCGGGCGTGCGGGCCGGTGATCGGCTGCGAGCCGGGCAGCGCGCCATTGCAATCGGCGTCGATGGCGCTCATCTCTTGGGCCGCGACGGTGTCGGCGGCGGCCTGAGCGGCGGCGTTCAGCAAATACATATCGCGATTGCGCTGCCAATATCCCAGCCAAACGCGCGACATTCGCGCTGCGCCCGAGGGGCAGAAAAAGTCGGTCGCGGGCTCGATGAATTCGTCGTAGCCACCGGACAAGCGACCAAAGCAGGCCTGATCGGCGGCGAGGCTGGCGGCGCACTCGGCGGCGATCCGCGAATAGCGCTCGCCGGCGTTGCCGCCGAGAGCGCGGCCGCAAGCGTCGAAGCCGCTGATCGTGAGTGCGACATGGTGCGAGGCGGCGGTGTCGCGGGGGTCTGCGCCCCAGTTGCGGAAGCCGCCCTCGGGCATGCGCTGATCGGCGAGGGTGTCGAGCACCTGGGTTGCCGCCTCGCGCAGGCCGGCGATCTGCGTGCGCTGGAAAAGGGCCAGCAGCGCGGCGCACACCTCGGTGTAGTAGGCGGGCGAGGCGTTCATGTGTTCCGTGCCGCGCGTCCACTGGCGGGCGGCTGTGTTGAGGTGGCGCACGAGCCAGCGGCCGGCTTTCGCGGCGCCCTCCAGATATTTCGCAGCGTGGGTGCGATCGTTGGCGGCCAGCAAGGCCTGGATCGCGAGGCTGGTCGACCAGACGCCGCGGGCGCCGATGCGCGGATTGGGCGGCTGCGGCGCGGGCATGCCGGGCAGTTGGATCGGAATCGGCAGGGGAGACAGCGGGGTGAGTTCGCCCATCGGCAAGCCGCCTTCGTCGTCCTGCGCGTGGAGCAGCCAGTCGGCCTGGCGCAAGGCCTCTGCGCCCGAGGCGGTGTCATTGGCGAAGGCGCTGTAGCGGAGGAGCGCGGTGACGAGCATCGCGGTCGAGCCGGCATCGGCGCCGGACCAGCCGGTCGGCGGGCGCAGCGGTTTTGAATAAAAGCCGCTGGCACCGTGCCGAGGCGCGGCCGCACTTGCGTCGCCCGCCGCAGCAGCGGCGCTGGGGCCGGCGGAGGCTGCGTGCAGCCATGCGGCGGCGAGCGCGGCACGCTCGCGCAGCAGCGCCATGAACGGCGTCTGCGTGTGCTTGTTCTTGGGATCGGCGGATGAGCCCGCCGCCATGGTTGTCGCCATTACTCACCTGGTTATTGATCGTGACGAAGGTAGCGCGATGCGCTCTCGCAGCGCCGGAGAACATAGTCCGTCGGGCGCGAGTCGGAAACCCCGCGACGCCAGGTTTCATCGCAGGGCTGCGGCGGCGGTCGTCGGCCGGGGGCATTCGGGATGGAAGCGGCGGTTCGAATTCCCCGTGTGGGGGGATGGTCAACGGCGAGGGATTTCGAACGCGGCGGTCCGGCCCCGCGGCTTGCCGGTAGCGGCCTAATTGAAAAATCCGGGCCGAATCGAGGAGGTAGCGGCCGAATTCGGGTCATATATTTGGTATATGTTTGGTTTGTCCGCGTGGATCGTCCCACCATTTACCACGGTCACGGGTGTGCCGGCAGGTGGAGCAGGGGGGAGAGTCGGGGTGGGGCCGCGAAGTTTTTCTGCGGAAATCTCGGCGATTCGAACCATTCACAGCCCCCAGCTATTGCGGCGGCGCGAGAATACGCTACTCTATTCAGTGTCTGCAAGTCGTTCCAGATTCACAGGTTGAGACGTGGTCGGCGGCAAAGTTGTTAACTCTGGCAAATTTTTCGCGATTTCTTCTTGCAACGGTCGATGGAAACTGTACATTTGGCGAGCGTCGTGGGACGTCGTGGGACGACTGGCAGGTCAGGCCGTGAGAAATGGCTTTCAAAGGTGTGCAAAGGCTGCGACTCGACGAGAAAGGGCGAATGGCCCTCAGTGTCGAATTCTGGCGAGCCATGCACCCGACCAACGACGGCGACTGGTTCATGGCCGTCCCTGGGCGTTTGCCGCGGACCTACTGGCTGATTCCGAATCGCATCTTCGAGCGCGAGTCGGGCGCTCTGCCGCATCACGACACGATGTCCGACGACCTGTTCGCGTTCCTCGTTGATGAGGTGGCGGGCAGTGAGGAGTTGCGGCCGGACGGAAATTATCGCGTCGGGTTGTCTGATGAGTTGCTGAGTGCGATCGGCGCCAGCCGTAAGAAGCCCGACAACGAGTTGGTGGTCACGCCGTTCAACGATCGGCTGATCCTGTGGAGTGCCGCGAGTTTTGCGGCTTTTAAGAAAGAGATGGAAGAGTCTCGCGGCGAGCGGCGGCAAAAGGTTCAGCCGGAGCTGCGAACTCTGAGAACAAGTGCCGGTGGAGAAGGCGGCAGCGGCGGTGGGCCGCATGCAGAGCTGCCCGTCGGCTGGAAGACATATACGGCAGAGCCGAAATAGCGAACTTTGTTTGGGTTGGGTTGCGAGGCAGGTCGGTAGAAGTGGTGGGGAGACAAGCAGCGACCGATTTTGGCCGGTCGCCGCTTCTCTCCCCCCAATCACACGGAGGAATCGTTCGAGACAGTTACGCCGACTGTCTGAACGCCGCGACAGGATGTCGCGGAACTCCGCTAAGGTGGCACCTCCACCGCGAGCCAATCGCCGTTGCCAAGGATGGCGGCGGCGACACGGCTCGTTCTTAGCAGCGTCAGGTTGGGAACTTATCGGCGTGCGCAGCGGTTGTCCAGTCCCGCGCAGTCTCGCGGGCGCTTCTCAAGTTTGTTTCGAATTTCAGGCGTAACAGCGTGGCGATGCCGAACGCGGAGCATGAGCCGGTATTGGTGCAGGCCGTGCTGCGCGAGCTTTCGCCGCGGCCCGGCATGGTCGTGGTTGATGGAACGGTCGGTCTCGGCGGACACGCCGCTGCGATCATTCCGTTGATCTCGCCGGGCGGAACGTATGTCGGCCTGGACGTCGACGCCGAGATGCTTGCGTCGGCGCGTGAGCGGTTGAAGGATTGGAAGGATTGTCGCGTAGAGCTTGTTCATGCGAGCTACGCCGAGTTCCGCGAGGTAGTCAGAACAATCGGGTCGCAGCGAGTGGATGCGGTGCTGCTCGATCTCGGCGCGAACTCGGCGCAGCTCGATGATCCGGCGCGTGGCTTTTCTTTCACTCGCGATGGTCCGCTCGACATGCGATTTGATCGGTCGCAGAAGCGAACCGCGGCCGACCTGGTGAACTCTCTGCCCGAGACGGAACTGGCGGACATGATCTACGAGCTCGGACAGGATCACGCCAGCCGTCGGATCGCCCGGAAAATCTGTCAGGTGCGCCACAAAGCGCGGATCACGACGACGCTGGCTTTGGCCCGCGCGGTCGAGTCGTCTCTGGCGGGCATCTCCGGCGGCGGCGGCAAGATTCATCCCGCGACACGCGTGTTTCAGGCGCTGCGGATCGCGGTGAATCTTGAACTCGACAATCTGGAGCGCTTTCTCGCAGTCGCGGCGGAAAGCCTGAATGTGGGCGGAAAGCTGATGATCATCAGCTTTCACAGCCTGGAAGACGCGATCGTCAAGAAATTTCTGCGAAGCCCGGCGGGGGCGTCGCTGAGCGAAAGCACGAAGCGCCCAATCGTGGCGGACGACGATGAACGAAAACGGAACCCGCGCAGCCGCAGCGCAAAAATGCGGGTCTGCGTCAAAGAACACGACTAAGGCAGGTCGCACGGAGGCGGCGATGGGATTGACATCCGGCATCGCGAAAGTGGTTTCTCTGATCTGGATCGGGGCGGTCGCGTGGAGCATTGATCGCGTCTCGAAGCTGCGCGGCGATGAGCCGTGGGAGACGCCGGTGGCCGCGCCTGCGGGGCCGACGCGCACACTGCCGTTCGAGGGCGTGGCGCTGGCGGGCACGCCGGGCGGAAGCGACCTGGGTTCGCAGGCGTTCGATCATCGCAGCGCCGCCGCGACGCGGAGCGATGCGCCGGTCGAGGAGCTGCGGTTCGACGCGATCGGCGAGCCGCCCGCACTGGTGGCGGAGATGTCGAGCGATCGCATTCTGCCCGCGCTGCTGCAGATGGCGCCGCCGATCGTCGAAGAGATCGTGGAGCCCGAGAGCTACTCCGATGTTCCCGATGAGGCGGTGCTTGCGATCGGTCCGGTCGAGGAGCCGCCGGCGGATGAACCGTTGCATGTGCGTCCCGGTGGCACGGCGGAGGTGGCGTCGGCGAGAGACGCGGGCGCCGCGGCGTTGGAGCCTCCAGCGACGACGGTCGATGCGGAGCGGAGCTACCGCGTCGTGCGGGGCGACACGCTGCATCGGATCGCGAAGCGAAAGTTCGGCAGCGCCGAGCCGGGGCTGATCCAGGCGATTTTTGAGGCGAACCCGGATCTGAAGAAGCACCCGAACCGGCTGAAAGTCGGCTCCGAAGTGCGGCTGCCGACCTGGCCGCGCGGTGCGGTGATGGGCGGCGCACGCGGTTCGCTGGCGCGGAGCTAAACCGCTCCGGCGGCACGCGCCCGGCGAATCGCGATAAACTGCGAGCGGAGCGGGCGTGCGACGCGCCGCCGCGATCGCGGACATTGGATTCACGGGTGCTTTGAACGATGACCCTGGGGCGAATTTTCGCGCTGCTCGCCGGGGCGTTTGCGGTGATGCTGCTGGTGGTGATGCTGCGCACCGAGACGACGCGCGAGAATCGCAAGCTGGCGCAGCTGGATCGGGAAGAGCAGGAGCTGCTGACGCGGATTCAGGCCGTGCGGGTGGAATTGGCCCGGTGGCGCAGCCCGACGCTCATTCAGGATGAACTCAGAAAACTGCGACGCGCCGCCCTGGGTTTACCGGAGGGGCCGGCCAGCCGACCGGCGCGCGAAAGCTCGAAATCATCGAAGAAGCCGCGGCGGTGAGGCGGCGCGGGCTCGCCACGGACGGCGGGCCTCGGCACGGATCGAAGCAGGCGCGAGGGTGTCTCATGCGATTGGCGATTCCGTTTTTGCTCGTGGCGGCAGGTTTGCTGGCGGGAGCGGGGCGTTTGGCCTACATCCAGCATTACGAGGGGGCGCGCTGGAGCGAGCTGGCCAAAGAGCAGCATGAGCGCACGATTCCGATCCCCGCGCAGCGCGGCAGCATCCTCGACAGCGAGGGGCGAACGTTGGCGAGTTCGGTGCGAAGGCGCTCGCTCTATTTTGATCCCACCATGGTGAGCGACGCCCGATTCGCCGCCTACACGTTGGCGCCGCTGATCCAGATGCCTGCCGCGGAGCTCGAAACCCTCCTGCGCGACGGGCAGCAGCGCAAGACGGCGGAGGGCAAGCCGTGCTCGTTCATGTGGATCAAGCGCCGACTCGACGACGCCGAGGCCGACGCGGTGGCGGGCGTGCTGCGCGGCCGCAACATGCGGGCGTTTGAGCTGCAGGACGAGGTGATTCGCGAATACCCGCAAGGCCGGCTGGCCTGTCACGTGCTGGGGTTCTTCAACGAGGGCGGCGGCGCGGGTGCGGGCATCGAATTGCAGTTTGACAAGGCGCTGAGCGGCACCGACGGCAGCCGGCGTGTGATTATTGATGAAGATCGTGAGCGGCTGGCGCAGCGGCACGAGGCCGACGTCGCCCCGCGCGATGGTCATTCGGTCGTGCTGACGATCGACAGCCACCTGCAGCGGATCACCGAGCGCAACCTGAAGCTGGCCGTGGATGAGTTCAAGCCCGAGTGGGCGGTCGCGATCGTGATGGACCCGAAGACGGGCGAGGTGCTCGCGATGGCCTCCCTGCCCGACTTCGATCCGGCCAAGCCGCTCCCGCCGACCGAGACGCCGGCCGAGCGCGCCCTGGCGGAGCTGGCGCTGCGCAACAATGCGATCGGCGCGAACTATGAGCCGGGCAGCATTTTTAAGCCCTTCATCGCGGCGCCGGCTTACGCCGAGGGGTTGACGAGACTGGAGGAGGTCTATGAGATCAACGGTCCGACTCGTCTCTTTGGGCGGCGTGCGCTCAGTGACACCGTTACGTACGATCGCTTGACGCTGGCGGGCATCATCAGCCAGTCGAGCAACATCGGCATGGCGCTGCTGGGCGGCCGGCTGGGCGGCGAGCGGATCGACCGCTACATCCGCAGCTTCGGATTTGGCGCGCTCACGAACATTGAGCTGCCCGGCGAGGAGAACGGCCAATACGCCGATCGCGCGAAGTGGACCAGCTACTCGATTCAATCGCTGCCGATCGGGCAGGAGATCTCGGTTACGAGCATTCAATTGCTGACGGCGTTCGCGGCGCTCGCGAACGAGGGTGTGCGATTGCAGCCGCGGATCGTGCGGGGAATCGTCGGTGCGAACGGCGAGATTATCGAAGATCGGTCCGCGCCGATCGAGCGCGCGCGAGTGATGAGCAGCGAGGCGGCCCGAGCGTTTCGGATGGAGGCGATGGTGAAGGTTGTGCAGGAGGGCACCGGCAGGAGCGCGCAGATTCCGGATTACCAGGCTTTCGGCAAAACCGGTACGGCGGAAATCGCCGCCCCGTCCGGGCGCGGCTACCAGAAAAAGTACGTCGGATCCTTTCTGGGCGGCGCGCCGGCTGAGAATCCGCGCGCGGTAGCGATGGTCTCCATCTACAAGCCGAGCGGTAGCAAGTACTATGGCGGCACCGTCGCAGCGCCCGCGGTCGCCCGCATTCTGGCGGAAACGCTGCAATACCTTCGCGTGCCGCCGGATGCGAAATCGGAGGTATTGCCGATCGCGCCCCAAGTCGACGGTCCCGGAGGCTCGGTCCGCCCATGAACGCACTCACGGAGGAGCGCGCGCAAGAATCGCCCGCGCCGTCGCGTCCGCTCGGCGAATTGCTGAGCGGCATCGTTGCGTCGGTTCCGCCGGAACTCGCCGGCTTGTCGATCACATCGATTCATGATGACTCGCGCCGCGTGCAGAGCGGCGGACTCTTTGTCGCGGTGGCCGGCGGGGCGGATCGCGCGCGGCACATCGCCGAAGCGTGGTCACGCGGGGCGCGGGTGGTCATCGCCGAAGCGGTCGAGGCTGGCGCGACCGTGCCGATTCTGGTCGTGGCGAATGTCCGTCTCGCGGTGGCGCAGATCGCGGCCCGCTGGTATCGGGTCGATGAGACGGCCGAACGCCGGCTCCAGTTGCTGGGAATCACCGGCACGAATGGCAAGAGCACGACGGCCTTCATGGTGCGGGCGATCCTGTCCGCCGCCGGGCAGCGCAACGGGCTCCTGGGAACCATTGAATACGACCTTGTCGGCCGAACGCTCACCGCGAATCTGACCACGCCGGGGCCGATCGAGCTGGCGCAATACGTCGCCGAATGTCGCGAGAACGGCGCGGCGGCGGTGGTGATGGAGGTATCGAGCCACGCGCTGGATCAGGATCGGGCGGCGGGGCTGCGCTTTGCGGCGGGGGCCTTCACCAATCTGACCGGCGACCACCTGGACTATCACGGGACGATGGAGCGATACGCGGCGGCGAAGGCCAAGCTGTTCGAGTTGCTGCCGACGGACGGAGTCGCGGTCATCAACCGAGACGCCGACTACGGCGACCGCATGGTGCGCGATTGCAAGGCCCGCGTGGTGCGCTTCAGCCTGCGGCAGTCGGCCGAAATCTCGGCCAAGATCATGAACGAAAGCGTCGACGGCACGCGATTCAAATTGCGCATCGCCGGTCGCGAGCATCGGCTGTCGAACTCGATGATCGGCGAACACAACGTCTACAACGCCTGCGCTGCGGCGGGGCTGGCGCACGCGATCGGCGTGGCCGACGAGCAGATCGTGGCGGGTTTGTCGTCGCTGCGGCGGGTTCCGGGCCGGCTCGAGGCGGTGGAGTCGGACGCGCCGGGCAAGATCTTCGTCGATTATGCCCACACCGATGACGCGCTGCTCAACGTTTTGCGAGTCGTAAAGCCCCTGGCGCGGCGACGGATCGTGGTCGTTTTCGGCTGCGGCGGCGATCGAGATCGCACCAAGCGGCCGCGGATGGCCGCGGTCGCGGCGCAGTTCGCCGACGCGATCATCGTCACCAGCGACAACCCGCGCACCGAAGATCCGCTGGCGATCATCAAGGAAATCAACGCGGGCTTTCCGCCGGAAGCGCGGCGACGGGTGATGATCGAGCCCGATCGACGCAAGGCCATTCATGGCGCGGTGTCGACGCTGACCGCCGGCGACATTTTGATCATCGCCGGCAAAGGCCACGAAAACTACCAGATCATCGGCACGAATCGGCTGGAATTCGACGATGTCGCCGAGGCCCGCGCGGCCGCCTCGCGCGGCCAGACCGAGGCCGGTCGTGCGGCGAACGCGGAACCGGCAGGAGCGAAGCAGGCTTGATCAAGTTGGCACTGGACGAAGTCGTTTCCGCGATCGGGGGGCAGCCCACGACGCGCGTCCGCGCGATGGCGGTGCAATCGGTCAGCACCGACTCGCGCACGACGGCGCCCGATTCGGTCTTTTTCGCACTCTCCGGCGAAAACTTTGACGGGCACCAGTTCATTCGGGCGGCCTTTGAGCGCGGGGCGCTGGCGGCGGTCGTGGAGCGCGGGCGCTTCGTCGCCTGCGAGCGCGACGCGGCAGATTGGCTCAATCGCGGACGCACGCTGGTCGCCGTCGATTCGCCTCTGGAGGCGCTCGGGCGGCTGGCCCATTTTCATCGCAAACAGCTTGCGGCAGATGTGATCGCGGTCGTGGGCAGCAATGGCAAGACCACGACCAAGATGATGATCGACCATGTGCTCAAGAGCCGGCGACGCGGCGTTTGCAGCCCGAAGAGCTTTAACAATGCCATCGGCGTGCCGATCACGCTCTTCAGCGCAGCGGCGGCAGACGAATATGTCGTGGTCGAAATCGGCACCAATCACCCCGGCGAGGTCGCGGCGCTGGGGCGAATCGCCGAGCCGCAGATCGCCGTCATCACCAGCATTGGCGAAGAGCATCTGGAGGGCCTGCGCGATCTGCGCGGCGTCGCGACGGAGGAGTGCTCGATTCTGCCTTGCGTACGCAGCGGCGGATTCGCGGCGGTGAACCTCGATGCGCCACACCTGCGCGAGTTTTTGGTCGAAGGCGTGTGCGCCTGGGTCGGCTATGGCGAAGCAGCGGATGCGGCCCTGCGCGTCACCGACGTGCGACAAACCCCGAGCGGCCTCGCCTTTCGCATCAACGGCAAATTTGAGTATCAAATGCCCGTGTTCGGCGCGCACAACGCGTGGAACGCGGCGGCCGCGATCGCAGTCGCGCGGCGGCTGGGGCTGGATCATGACGCCATCGCGCACGAGCTGGCGGGCTTCCGCGGGCCGCCGATGCGCGGCGAGTGGATCGACGTCGCCGGCGTCAGCGTGTTGAACGACGCCTACAACGCGAACCCCGCCAGCATGGCCGCGGCGCTCGACTCGCTGGACGCGATCGCGGGCGAGCGGCGTCGGTTTGTCGTGCTGGGCGAGATGCGCGAATTGGGCGACTCGTCGCCGCGCTGCCATGAGGCCATCGCCCGGCGGGCGGCGAAGATTCGCTGCGAAGCGTTGGTGCTGGTCGGGGCGGCGGCGAAGATGATGGCGCCCGCCGCACGAGCAGCGCAACCCGCGGCGAAAACGATTATCGAGTGCGTCGACGCTGCGGCGGCCGGACGGTTCCTCGCCGAGGCGGCCGAGCCGGGTGATATGGTGCTGCTAAAGGCCTCGCGCGGCGTGCGGCTCGAAGCGGCGCTCGACGCGTGGCGTGCGGCGCTTGCCGCAGGCAGCACCCAACCGACATCCCCGATCGCGGCGGCGTGAGACGATGCTCTATTGGCTCTTTCGAACCTGGACCGACAAGCCCTACGCCCCGGCGAGCCCGCTCTTCCGGGCCGTCATCGCCGTCATGCTTGCGTTTCTGATCGTCTGGGCGCTCGGCCCGACCGTGATCCGCATGCTCAAGCGGCTCAAGATCGGCGATCAGGCCGAGTTTGATCATGAAAATCTCAACCGTCTGACCGAGGGCAAGCGGAATACGCCGACGATGGGCGGCGTATTGATCTCGTTCGCAATTTTCGTCTCGGTGCTGCTGCTCGCCGACCTAGGGAACTTCTACGTGCGCATGGGGCTCGTCTGCCTCGTTGCGCTGGTGGTCATCGGCGCGTTCGATGATTACCTGAAGCTGACGCGCGATCGACGCACCGGCACGCGTGATGGTTTGCGCACGTGGGAAAAGCTGATGTGCCAGATCGCGCTCGGCGCGTTGCTGGCCATTTTTGTCGGCAATGAGGGCAGCGCCATTGCTGAGGCGGAGCGATTTACCGATCCCGCAAAACCTTACAGCCCCTATTTCAACGTGCTGAGCCTGCCGTTTTACAAAGGCGAGCCGATCGGCCCGGCGTTCGAAGTCGATGGACGCACCTACGGGCCGTTTTACGGCGTGCGATTGCCAACGGCGGTCTTCGCGATTCTGACGGTGCTCGTGATTGCGGGCACATCGAATGCGGTGAATCTGACCGACGGCATGGACGGCCTTGCGAGCGGCTGCATGGCGCTGACGTCGTTTACGTTCATGATCCTGGCGACGGTCGTGGGCAGCGCGGAGCTCGCCGCGCGGCTGCTGTTTTTTCACATTAGCGGGGCTGACGAACTGGCGATTCTCTGCGGCGCGATCACCGGGGCGTGCCTGGGGTTCCTCTGGTACAACGGCTATCCGGCCCAGGTCTTCATGGGCGACACCGGTTCGCTGCCGCTGGGCGGGCTGATCGGCTATGTCGCGGTGGTGACGCGGCTGGAGCTGATGTTGATTCTCGTGGGCGGCGTCTTCGTGCTCGAGGCCGTCTCCGTGCTGATTCAGATTAACTACTTCCGCTGGACCGGCGGCAAGCGCTTTTTTCGGTGTGCGCCGGTGCATCACCACTTCCACCTCGGTGGCTGGTCGGAAACGCAGGTGGTGATGCGCTTCTGGCTGCTCGCGGCGCTCTGCTCGGTCTTTGCGCTGGCCACGATCAAACTTCGCTAGGGACCATGTCGCGCGACGCTGTCACCTTTGAGAACGACGACGGATTGCTGGCGATCGCCGGCCACCGGCCGCTGCTCTTTGATCACGGCATCGTGCTCATCGTCGGCATGTTGATGACCATCGGCGTGGTGATGGTCTACTCGGCGGCGGTCAGCCTCGATCAGCCGGTTTTCGACCTGAGCAACTGGCACCGCACGCCGCTGCGGCAGGGGGCGTTTGCGGCGCTCGGGCTGCTGACGATGGTGATCGTGGCCCAGCTCGACTACCGCACGCTCAGCAACGACACGCTCACGGGGCGGCGGCTGGCGTGGTTGGTGTGGTTGATGAGCGCTGTGCTGCTGGTGGTCGTGCTGATTCCCGGCGTCGGCTCGACGCAGCTCGGCGCGACGCGCTGGCTGCGTGTGTCGCTCGGGCCGATCGACGCCAGCTTTCAGCCCGGCGAATTCGCCAAGGTGGGCATGATCATCTGGCTGGCTGCGGTGCTGACGCGCGGCGGGCTTGAGCTGGGCACATGGACCGGCGGCTTTCGCTCGATCTCAATCGCCAGCGCCGTGCTGATCGGCCTGACCGCGATCGAGGACTACGGCACCGGCGCGCTGATGGGCGTCGTCTTTCTGACCCTGCTATGGCAGGCCCGCGCCCGCTGGTGGCAGGTATTGATGATCATCACCGTCGGCGCGGTTCTCGGCGCCGGATTCATCTACTACAAGTGGTATCGCGTGCAGCGCCTGCTGACCTGGTTCGACAAAGATGCCGACGCCAGCGGGGCTGCATATCAGGTGAATCAGGCGCTGATGGCGATCGGTTCGGGCGGCTGGTGGGGCGTCGGCCTCGGGGCCGGCGTGCAGAAACACGGCTACCTGCCGCAGGCGCACAACGATTTCATCCTCGCGATCATCTGCGAGGAACTTGGCGCGGTCGGCGGCATGTTCGTGGCGCTGCTGTTTCTGATGTTGCTCATCCGCGGCTGGTGGATCGCGGCCAACGCGCCCGACGCGCTGGGCCGGCTGCTCGCCAGCGGGCTGACGACGCTGATCTGCCTGCAGGCGGCGTTCAATATTGCGGTCGTCACCAACAGCGTGCCGACCAAAGGCATCTCGCTGCCCTTCGTCTCGGCGGGCGGATCGGGCGTGCTATTTCTAGGCGTGGCGGCGGGGCTATTGGCATCGGTGGGCGGCGCATCGTTGCGCGATTCGCACGAGCGCTGGCTTGAGCGGCGGGCAAATCAGACCCTGGCACGGTGACCACCCGCGAGCGCGCGAGCTTGAAACTACATCGCGCGGTGATCGGCGCATTGAAGGCGCGGCTTTGGGAGCGGATTGGGGACTTGGCCGCGTGATGAGAGTCTGTGGACCGGGTTTCCGACCGGGCGAGCGCTGAGAGACGCGCGGGCCGGCAACGCTGTTTCACGTGAAACACATTTGCGCGACGCAATCGCCGTGCCGCTAGCGAGATGGGTGGCGGAGTTTGGCGGAGTCGAGCGGGCTTAGCGCGCTACCAGTTCGTCAGTTGTCGGCGCTTTGCAACATAGGGAATCCGATGCCCGAATCGATCGTCGCATCAGTCTACTTCGCCGTCGTCATCGCGTCGGTCGGCGGAGCGATCCTGTGGGTGAGCATGGATGTGCGACGGTACCCAAGATGGCGGTCGCTGGACTTTCTGCTCGCCGTCAGCGCGTCGCTTGCAGCATGCTTTGCGGCGGTGGAGTACTTCCGAATCGAGGCCGGCTTGGCCAACCACCGCCAGCGCATCGCGCGATTCATCGCACAGTCGAACGACGTTCGCCATAGTGGCAGCGGCGATCAGCAGTTTGTCGAGGGCAAGGCGAAAAACGGCGCCATGACGTGGCGGGCCAAGGTGATCCGCTGGACCGAAGAGGACACGCGGGCCATTGGAACGACGGGTGCCGTCGGCGCTGCGATCGGGCTCGTGGTCGCGGCAATTCGGAGCCGGGTTGCCCAGGCCCGAGACCGCTACCGGCTGGCTCGCTCATTGTGTCTGGCTTGCGGCTACCAGCTTCAACTCGACACGCATGTGCGCTGCCCGGAACGTGGGATGACGGCGGAAGCACAACTCACATGACCTCTGCAAAACTCGACGCTCGAATCGTTATGATCTAGTGATGATCGTCGGACGAGATTCCCGGGCTCTCGGTTGCCATGCCGAATACCGGCCCGTCGGTCACTGCCCGAGATGCAGCTATCCCACGGACCCGGGACGATGCCCGGAGTGCGGGTCGTTCAACGTCCGAGTTCTGACCCGACCCCGACACCTGCTCGCTCGGGTTTTTCGATTCTGTACGATCTTTGCCACCACTGCCGTAATACTCGCCTCAGCGAGCGCCACGAGCGCGCTGCTTTGGTGGTCCGACGAGCAGATCGGTCGGTTGTGCGATCGCAAGGATTGGCGCGGCCGAACGGCCAGATTCGTCGCCGCATGGCGTGACGCCCGGAAAGCTGCGGCGGCCTCGCAGATGCGCCAGCGACTCGAACGAAGCATCGCAGCAGGCGATGCCGGACCTTTTCCTTCGGGCCGATACTCGTATGGGAAGGGCACGTCATCGCAGCTTCTGATTGGTGCCGCCGGCGAATGCATGGAAATCATCTCTGACTACGGGACGCCGCGCGTTTTTTGGTTTGGCCAGATATCCGATTTCTCGGGTGGACAGTTAAGCATCGATGCGCGGATCACGACGGGATTGATGGATGAACGCAACATCAATTTTGTTTTGGCAACTATCGGCGGGCGCGACGTCTTCATCGACAGAGGAAGTTTGATGGAGATCAGCAACGATGTCCGGGGGGATGGCAAAATATACTCGCGCCTGTTTCAAAGGTTTCCAGGGGGGACGTCGGCGCCCACTCAAGCCACTCCCGCGGACGTCCAGCTGCCGCCCGCGTTTGCCCACTACCTGCCCGAGCGTCCGCTGGGCGCAAGAATCGAAGCCATCGAGATCAGCAAGTTGGGTTTCATCAGTTGCACAAGGCAGGGACATGATCTCCTGATCAGGCTGTCATCCGATCAGATGAGCGAACTTCTGCCGGGAATGATCTTGTGGGCATGTGCGCCGCCCGCGTTTGACGTGAGACTTCTGATGGTCGGGCCGCACGAGATCATCGGTGTTACGCAGATTTGCGAGGACGGCGTGGCAGAGGGTCGCGTGCCGTGCATCGGCATGGAGTTCTGCACGCTCGGGCCGGAACTCTGTGCCGCACGATGCGCCCGCTGATCGCTCGGGCGAATCAGCCTCACGCGGTCCCGCAGAAGGCGTTGACGCAGCGCGTGCACTATCGCTTTCGCACGCGTCCAATACTCCGCCGGCAGCCGTTCTATGTCGCGCCGCCCGTTTGATGTGAAACAAGCTATCTCATATCGCTACCAGACGCTGCCGCGAGCGGTACGGGCATTGCGGCTCTCGGCTCGCGCGAGTCCATCGCTGTCATTGGTAATCCAAGCTCTACTTCGCCGACCATCTTTCGCTCCCAGTCCTTCTTGCTGTTCAGTAGCGAGTGCATGACGCGCAGCGTGATCAGGCGGTCGGCGTGCGATGCGGCGGCGAAGCGGATCGAGGATTCGGGGGCTGGGCCGGGTGTGCCGTCGGGGCTTAAGCGGGGCGTGAAGAGCGCGTCGAGGTGTTCGCGGCGCATGAGGATCACGCGGAGCTTCTGTGTGCGAATGCCGCCGTATTTTTCGCAGGTGATGCCGAAGACGAAGCGGCCCTTTGCGACGGGGATCTCTAGAGCGCGGCCGATGTACGCCGCGGCGAAGCGCTCGGAGAGCACGTTTAGCACGGCCCGCTTCACGAAGTCCATGTCGTCGTCATTGCCGAGCCGCAGGAAAGGCTGCTTGACGGTCGTGCCGCGGGCGGCTGCCTCGACCAGTTGCACGCCGTAGTCATTGAGCCAGACCTGTCGGGCGGTGTCTTCGAGCAGGGTGCGGAGCATGAGCACGCCGTCTTCGACGTAATTCAGCGAGAAGTTGACCTGGTGGAGGAACTGCTTGCGCTTCCAGAAATACCACGAGCGCACCCAGAAAAGGACGATGCCGCCCCAGGTGCCGACGAGGGCGAACCACTTCCAATTGGCGAGGACGAAGTCGACGACGGGCTGAAGCCACTTCGGAATTTCCCACATGAGCGCCGGCCCTAATCGGGGTGCGATCGCCCGCCATCGCGGGCCGAACGGAGAAGATATCGCGCGGACTTTGCGGAGGTGAAACGGTGGGGCGGTGAAACGGGGAGACAGCGTTGCTGCGGCGACGTCTTAGGTTTTCCAGGTCGCGACGAAACGCTCGTGGATTCGCGTGAGCACTTCGGGGATCACCTTCACGTCGCCGATCACGGGCATGAAATTGGTGTCGCCGGTCCAGCGGGGGACGATGTGCCAGTGCAGGTGGCCGGGAAGGCCGGCGCCGGCGCAGCTGCCGAGGTTGATGCCGACGTTAAAGCCCTCGCAACGCAGCATCTCGCGCAGGCTGCGCGTGGCATCGCGGATGCTCAGGATGATCTCGTTGAGGGTTTCATCGGGCAGGGCGGCCAGCTCGCACTGATGATCGAGCGGCGAGATCAGCAAATGGCCGGTGCTGTAGGGGAAGCGGTTGAGCACGCCGAAGCAGCGCGTGCGGCGGAAGCAGACCCAGTTTTTCGCATCGGCGGCAGGGTCGTCGCGATAGGCACAGAGGAAGCACGCGGCGCGGGCTTCCGTGATGTTGCCGAGATATTCGAGCCGCCAGGGGGCCCAGAGATTTTGCTGGAACTCAGCCAATGCTCAGGCTCCTGTCGGCGGAGCGTCAGCCGCGGGTCGTCGGCCGGGCGTTGTTGTAAGCGGCCGGCGCCGGCGGGAGGACGCGCACACGGCGGGTGGTCTGATACTGCTTGCCGTCCGGCGTGGTCACGAGCAGGCCGAGCGTGTGATCGCCGCTGCGGTCGATGGTCTTTTGCCCGTTAATGCCGCTGGCGATGGGCTGGCCGTTGAGCGTCCAGCGGAAATTCGCGGCGCGGTGCCAGTCGCGCGGGCAGTCGGCCCAGAAGCCCAGATGGAGCGGCTCGATGCCGATGGCCGACGAGACGCGAATCGCGAGCGACTGGCTGGTCTCGGCCGCCTCGGGCCGGAATTCGCGCGTCGGTGTCGGAGGACGCGGGGCGAGCTGGCGCGGCTGCGCTGTCTGCCGTCCGGTGGGGGCGGGTTGTCGCGGCTGGCGCGTGGTGGGGGCGGTGCGCGGGTTTGCGTTGGCGGCAATCGGGCGCGAGCCTGTCCGCGGGGCGGCGTTGCTGGCGAAACCGTTGTTGTTCGGCGGGTTGGAAGAGGCGTTGATCGGTGCGCCGCCAGCGTCGTCATAGAGCGAGCGCTGCGCGTAGTCCCGATTCGGGGTGCGGGCGATGGGCTCGCGGCCGGCGGTGGTCGTCGGCGGTTTGCCGCTGCGGGGCGGACGCGAATCGGCGCCGACGACGCGCGTGTTGGCGTCGCGAGCGGCGGCATCGCGCGGCGAAACTGCAGGGCCGCGTTCCCCGGCCTGGTTGGCCGCGATTCTCGGAGACTGCTGCGGCGGTTTGGCGGTAACGGGCGGCGCGGCACCCGGCCCGCGGGTGGGCTGTGCGCCGACGGGCGAATCGCCTTCCACGGCCGCGGCCGGCTTCGGACCGGCGACCGCGACCGGCGGAGACGCATTCGCCCCGCCCAGGAACGCGAGGCCCTTCGAGTTGCCCGCCAGCGCCTGACGATTGGCCAGGACGGATGCGGAACGCGACGGCCTGACGTTTGCGACGCGGCCGAAGAAATCGGCGGCGATGTCGGGCGTACGAACGTGACCGAGGTCTTTCAGCTTGACCCAGCCGATGTTGCCGTAGCCATACTTTTCATACCACTGAACGGCGGCCTGCGATTCCTCTTTGCAGATGCCCATGTCGTTCTGGGTGTACATCACGAGCACGGGGGTGTTGCGCGAGCGGCTGGTCATGCTTGGCTCGAGCACGCTCGATGCGAAATTCGCCTGCCGTGCGGCGAGGCACGTGAACAGCTCCGGATGGCGGTTGAGCATGTAGTGCGCCATGTATCCGCCGGAGGAAAACCCGGTGGCCAACACGTTGGTGCGGTCGGCTTCGGTGGTGCTGAAGACGTGGTTGAGGATTGCGACGGTTGCGTCTTCGTCGCCTTTGAACGCGGGATGGACGCGCCGCAGCGGGAACTCCGCGAGCACGTCGGGCGCGTTGAGACGCGGGGCGCAGACGATGTAGCCGTAGCGGTCGGCCTCGGCCTCCCACTCATGGAGCTGCCAGTCGGCATGATCAAACGGCTTCATGCCGTGAAAGGTGACGACCAGCGGCCAGCGGCGGGCTTTGCGCTGTTCGGCGCTGGCGGCCTGGTACGGCTCGGGCAGGTAAATGAAATAGTCGCGTTTCGAGGTCGGCTCGGTGATACGCATGCGTTGGCCGGAGCCGTGTGGCTGGCCGACGAGGCATCCGGTTTGCGTGGCGAGGAGAAGAATTGCGCCAAGCAATCCGACTCGGTGAGCGATTGGGAAGGTCATCAAAACAGATACCCTCGGGGACTCGGGACGGACGCAGCCCGCTCCACGTTTATATTCCATCGGAGTTCGGAGCCGCGCTCACCGCGCCTGGGAGCCACGACTCTTGTACAGATTGTAGCGTTATTGCGCGGTTTTACACCACATTTGGTGGGATTCTGAGCTGTGGCTGGCCGGGGCGGTAGGGGGCTGGTGGGATGCGGTCGTGCTATTCCCCGGTGGCGAAGTGTCGCTACTCTGACCGACTTCATTCGAATGTCGGCTTGCGCCGGATTCGATTCGTACGTCGCTTATCGATGGGAGCGAGTTTGTGATTCACTCGATGACCGGCTTTGGCGAAGCCCAGACCGAATCCGGCGATCAGGCGTACAGCGTCGAGATCCGCAGCGTCAACAATCGCTATCTCAAGGCGAACATCAAGCTACCCGACGATCTGGCATTTCTGGAGCCGGACTTTGAGCGCGTGGTGCGGGCTCACATGCAGCGCGGCACGATCACCGTTCGGCTGCATGCCCGCACGCTCTCGGCCAGCGGCGCCCCGGAGCTCAATCTGGCCGCGATCCGCCATTACATCCATCAGCTTTCGGAATTGCTGACCGATCAGCATGTGTCCCTGGACCTGGCGACGCTGGCGCTATTGCCCGGCGTGTCGCAGCCGCACGAGCTTTCCGAAGACGAGCGCCAGGCGGCGATGGGGGTGCTCACGCCGTTGCTGGAGCAGGCGATTCGGCGGATGCAGGAGATGCGTGCGGCGGAGGGGCGGGCGCTGGCTGATGATCTGCGTACGCACGCGGCCCAGATCCGAACGCACCTGGAGCAGATTCGCGGTCGCGCGCCGCAGGTGATCGTCGAGTATCGCGATCGGCTGCACGCGCGCGTGCAGCAATTGCTGGTCGGCAGCGGGGCGAGTCTGGCGGCGGACGATGTGGCCCGCGAGGTTGCGGTTTACGCCGATCGCAGCGACATCAGTGAAGAGATCTCGCGGCTGAGCGGGCACCTGGAGCAGATGGAGAAGTATGTGAAGTCGCCTGAGCCGGCGGGGCGGAAGCTGGAGTTCCTCACGCAGGAGATGATGCGCGAAGCGAACACGATGGGCAGCAAGACCGGCGACCCGCAGATCTGCGCCGCGATCATCGAGATCAAGAGCGCGGTGGACCGGATGAAGGAGCAGGTTCTAAACGTCGAATAGTGAACTGCGAAATCAATGCAGAATGCAGAATGAAGAATGCAGAAGGGGGCGTCGGGCGCGATGCGGGTGAAGGGGCGGAGAGCAGGGCCGCGCGCTAACTGGTGCGCGAGACGACGATTTTGCCGAAGTGGTCGCCGCGGGCCATGGTGCGCAGCGCTTCGGGGAATTCCTCGAATGGGAATACGCGGTCGATGACGGGGCGGATCGAGTGCTGGCCGATGAATCGATTCATGCGCTCGAATTCGTCGCGGCAGTCGACGTAGACGCCGCCCAGTGTCAGCCGCTTCATCAGAATCAGCCCGGTGTTGATTTCCGCTTGCAACCCCGTCAGTGCGCCGAGTATCGCCACGCGACCGGCGGGCTTCGTCGCACGCATCGATTGATTGAGCGTCCCCGCGCCGCCGTTTTCCACCACCACATCGGCCCCGCGGCCATCGGTGAGTGCGAGGACGGCGTCGTCCCACTTTGGCGTCGAGCGATAGTTGACGCCCTCATCCGCGCCGAGCGCCTTGGCCCGCTCGAGCTTGGCGTCGCTACTGCTGGTGATGATCACGCGGGCGCCGGTCGCACGGGCGAACTGCACGGCGAAAATCGAGACGCCGCCGGTGCCGAGCGTGAGCACCGTTTGGCCCGGTGCAAGCGCACCGACCTGGAAGAGCGAACTCCAGGCGGTCAGCGCGGCGATCGGCAGGGTGGCGGCTTCGTGCCAATCGCCGGTCGCCGCCGACATTGGCACCAAGGCATGAGCCGGCAACTCGACCTGCTCGGCGGCGAGCCCCGGACCGGGGCAGCCGAGCGAAGTTTTTGTGTACTCGGAGCGAAAGGGACCGTTGATCCAGTCGGCCGCGAAGTGCGAGATGACATGATCGCCGACTTTCCAACGCGTCACGCCTTCGCCGACAGCGGACACGACCGCGGCGGCGTCGCTGATCGGCGTTGCGGGCAGCGCGAGCTTGGGGTTGTAGCGGCCCGTGACCATCAGCAGATCGCGATAGTTGAGGCTGAAGGCGCGGACATCGACCACGACATGGCCGGGGCGCGGGGTTGGCGCGGGCCGCTCGACGAGCTTCAAATTTTCGATGCCGAAGGCGGCGAACTGCCAGGATTTCATCCACTCTCCCGTTGTCGGCCTCGATTGCCAGCGAAGGGGTTTGTCTAATACGCCGCTTGCCGACTAAGCGCTCTCGATGATCGTCGCGACGCCCTGTCCGACCCCGACGCACAGCGCCGCCAGGCCGTACCTCGCTTTACGACGTCGCAGCTCAAAAAGCAGCGTCATCGCCAGTCGAGCGCCGCTGGCGCCGAGCGGATGGCCGATGGCGATCGCTCCGCCGTTGGGGTTAACGATCGCCGGATCGAAGCCCAGCTCGCGGACGCAGGGCAGCGCCTGGGCCGCAAAGGCCTCGTTGAGCTCTACGACGCTGATGTCGCGCGTCGTCAGTTTCGCGCGCTCAAGGGCTTTTCGTGCTGCGGGGATGGGGCCCAGCCCCATGACCGCCGGGTCGACGCCCGCGCTGGCGCTGGGGCCGATGAATCCGAGCGGCGAAAGGCCAAGCGACGCAGCGCGGCCGGCCTCCATCAGCACCATCGCGGCGGCGCCGTCGTTGACGCCGCTCGAATTGCCGGCGGTGACGCTGCCATTGGCTCGAAAGGCGGGCTTCAGTTTGGCGAGTTGTTCGAGGGTTGTTTCGGGGCGCGGATGTTCATCGACCTCAAACAGGATTGACTCGCCGCGTTTCTGCGGGATCGGCACGGCGAACAGCTCGTCCTTGAATCGGCCCGCGTCATGGGCGGCCTTCCAGCGGCGCTGGCTTTCGAGCGCGAAGCGGTCCTGGTCCTCGCGCGAGGTCTGGTGTCGCTCGGCGACGTTTTCGGCCGTTTCACCCATGGTGAAAGGCTGGTGCAGCTTCGACAGTTGAGGGTTGGTGAATCGCCAGCCGATTGTCGTGTCATAAACCTCGGGTTGGCGCGACCATGCCTCGGCGGCCTTCGCCATGACAAACGGGGCCCGGGTCATGCTCTCGACCCCGCCTGCGACCATGACGTCGGCGTGGCCGGCTTCGATGAGCCGTGCGGCGAGGTTGATCGCTTCGAGGCCGGAGGCGCAAAGCCGGTTGACGGTGCAGCCCGGCACCGCAATCGGCAGCCCCGCCAGCAGGGCCGCCATGCGGGCGACGTTGCGGTTGTCCTCGCCGGCCTGATTGGCGGCGCCGAGGTAGACGTCGTCGATCGTCGCAGGGTCGATTTTCGCCCGTTGCACGGCTTCACGAATCACCAGCGCGGCGAGGTCGTCGGGGCGAATCGCGGCTAGCGCGCCGCCGTAGCGACCGAAAGGCGTGCGGAGGGCCGAGAGAATGGCTGCTCGTCTCATGTCGGAACTATATCCGCGCCGCTATCAGCAGTCGGGGAGCAGGAGTGGGCAGGGGAGTGCGGCAGATCGGGCGGGACGGTGGATGGGAGATTGTGAATCGGCGGGCAGGACGCCCGCAGCCCCCCCGGGCAGCGAAGTTAGTCGTCCATATCGCCGTCGGCGTCGTCATCTTCCGCGGCGGGTCGCGACTTGGTCAGCGCAAACTCGCCCACCGGCGCCACCTTGCGATAGCCGAGGTAGAGCAGTAGATCGAGCACTTCGGTCCAGGTCGGAAAGGGCTTGTTATTGGCCCGCTTGTATTCATCGATCGCCTTGATGAATTCAAGCTGCTCCTCGTTCATGTGCCCCTCTTCCGCGTCGCGCCGATAATCGGTGCGGCGACGACCGGGGCCGCGTCGCCGGTCGAGGGCCGAGTCGGTGGCGCTCGGCTTTCGCGGCGTCTTCGCAGCTTTGGGCTTCGACTCGGCGGACACAAAAGAACTCGTCGATGTCGGGGGGTTTTCGCTCATACGCGAGCTATCGACCAGCGGCGGCCAGCGCGTGACCGTCGTCCCGCCGGGAGCGGGCGCGCCGATAAATCACGGCTCGGACGGGCGGCGCGGGCGATTCGAACGATTTCACTGCGAGAGGTCCGGCCCGCTAAGAACTCGCGAACGCCGACAGGCTGTAAGCCGATCGGCGGACGCGCCGGGCGCTGCGAAGCGCCCGGCGGATCCGTGACTTATCGTGTGGAAATTCCCCGTCGAAAGCGACGATGCGCGGCGTGACGCCCGATTAGAAATCGTCGTCGTCGTCGTCCGCTTCTTCCTCATCATCATCGTCGTCGTCGTCGTCCTCGTCGTCGTCGAAATCGTCGTCGTCGAAGTCGTCGTCGTCGTCGTCATCATCGTCGTCGTCGTCATCATCGTCGTCGTCATCGTCGTCGTCATCGTCGCCGCGACGCTTGGCGTTTTCGGGCGTTTCCGCCTCGTCGTCCAATTCGTCGGCGAGCGCGAGGCCGGCGCTTCGCTGGGCGAAGTCGAGCACAATTTCGAAACGCGGGAGTTCGGGGGCTAACAAATCTTTCATGGCGTCGTCGTCCTCAAATCGATGCGCGTTGTCACGGTCGTCCGATCGGTCGCCGGGACAACTCCGCGCGACCGCTTCGTACCAATTCGAACCCGCGCCGGCCCGGCGCACGGCGCTCGGGAAGTATCGAAACAGCGCGATTCGACGATTCCTGCGCGCGTCGTATACTGACGCAGCGACACGATTTCAAGTACGCCGCGAGAGAAGTCTTTCAAATGGCTCATTCCGCTCCGCAACCCGCCCGCTCGGATTCGCCCCCCTGGTTCGCCGACGGCCTGCGTTTTTCCTGCACACAATGCGGGAATTGTTGCGGCGGCGGGCCCGGAAACGTTTATGTCTCGGCCGAGGAGGGCGAAAAGATCGCCGCGTTTCTCGGACTGTCGTTTGACGAATTTCATCGCGAATTCACCCGCAAGGAGGGTTGGCGTCGATCGCTGACCGAGCAAGCCAACTGGGACTGCGTGTTCCTCCGGCCCGACGCCTCCGGCCGAAAGATCTGCACAATTTACGAAGTCCGCCCGGTGCAGTGCCGGACCTGGCCATTCTGGAAATCGAACCTCCAGTCGCGTCAGAGCTGGGCAGCGGCGGGCACGGGCTGTCCCGGCATCGAACGCGGCAAACGCCACGAACTGCCCGTGATCCAGGCCGCCCTGACCGCCAACGGCTCGTTGCCGCTCTAAGCCCGCCCGCTTTGGGCGGTGCAAAGGTTCCCCGCCGTGGCAGGCGATCCGCGTTTCCGCGGCGGTTCATCGGCCCTTTCGCCCTCACGAACTTGGTAAATCGGCCCCCTCGGACGTACTCTGTCTTCTCATGCGTGATGTTGAGCGGGAAATTCTTCAACTGCGCCAGATTCTGGAGGTGACGCGTCGACTTGCGACCACCACCGACCTGGATCAGTTGCTGCCCATGATCATCGAGACCGCCTGCGACTCGCTCGACTGTGAGCGGGCCACGATTTTTCTCTACGACACCGAGCGCGATGAGCTCTACAGCCGCGCCGCCAAAGACGCCGTCGGCATCCGCTTCCCGGCCGATCGCGGCATCGCCGGTACCGCCGCGATGGAGCGCGTGGTCGTCAACGTCCCCGATGCTTACGCGGATCCGCGATTTAACAAAGAAGTCGACAAAAAGACCGGCTTTAAGACCCGGAATCTGCTCACCTTCCCGCTCGAAAACATGGACGGCCACCTGATCGGCGTCCTGCAGGCGCTGAACAAGCGCAGCGGGCCGTTTGATGAGGACGACGAGGAGCTGGCGAATATCCTCAGTGCGCAGGCTGGCGTAGCTCTCGATCGCGGGCGGCTGCTTGAGGAGTACGCCGAGAAGCAGCGCATGGAGCGCGACCTCGACATCGCCCGACAAATCCAGCTTGGGCTTTTTCCGGAAGTTGTGCCCGTGATCGCGGGCTACGACGTCGCCGGTTGGAACCAGCCCGCCGACCAGTGCGGCGGCGACACCTACGACATCATCCAGCTCGAAGATGGGCGACTGTTGATCGCATTGGCGGACGCCACCGGTCACGGAATCGGTCCGGCGCTGGTGATCGCGCAGTTCCACGCGCTTGTGCGCGGCATGCTGCAAGTCACCACCGATGTTGCCGAGATTTGCGCCGCGGTCAATCGCGTGCTGTGCGAAGACCTGGACGACGAGCGCTTTGTGACCGCGTTCGTCGGCGTGCTCGATCCAAAGACGCATGTGGTCGAATACGTTTCGTGCGGCCAGGGCCCGATCATGCACCTCAAGCAGGCGTCGTTCGAAAGCCGCGGGGCGACCAGCGTGCCGTTCGCCGTGATTCCGGATATCGAGTACACGGCGGAGCGAATCCATCTGCTGCCGGGCGATTTGCTCGTGTTGCTGACCGACGGCTTCTATGAAGCTCCGAGCCGGCGTGACGAGCTTTTCGGCGAGGAGCGCGTGGTGGAACTGATTCGTCGCGGCGAAGGGGCGCCGCTCGACGGGCTGATCAGCAACCTCCACCGCGAGATTCAGAAATTCTGCGAAGGCCGCGCCCAGGCCGACGACTTGACCGCCGTGATTCTGCGCCGCGGGCAGTAGCGAGGCACGATTCGCCGGGGGCCGGCTGCCTCGGGTGGCCACGCCCTCGCGCCGCGAGCACGTGGCGAGCCGTCGGGGCGTCGCATGCTGCGGTCGAATGCCCGGTTTGAATCAGGGCGCGTACATCGGGGTTTCCGAGTCGTCGATGCCGTTGAAATCCGTTGCGAGCGAGCGCGGGCTGGTCGCGGCGGCCGTCGAAAGCAGCATCGCGCACCGCGTCTCGCTCAATCTTGGCGTTTCTGCATCACGCAGCACCGAAGTGACCGAAGCGGTCGAGGCTTGCGGCTGCAGATCGACCCAGGTTTCGGATCCGATCGATGTTCCGGCCATCGATGCAAAGAGGTCGGCGGGGCGCAAAACGTCGCCGTCTCCGCTAACCAGGCCCAGAGCGGGGGCCTGATCGTCGGCAAGTTCCGTGCGACTCATCATGGTCTGCATCGGCATCGTCGCGGCGGACAATTCGCTTACGCCGGCCAATGCGACAACGCACATCAGACGCCCCTTGCGGGCGTCGCGTTGCAGCTTCATTTCCTTCTCCCAAGCGCTGAGCCGGCATTATGCGGGGCAGGTGGTTTAGGCGTGAAGTGCGCGGTGTGAAGAAAGCGTGAATTCTGAAAGGCCGCGTCGGTAACGGCGATGCCTGTGTCGGGAATTCTCAGCGGTTCTCGGGACGGTCGGCTCGACCGGCCTGGCGTAGGACTGCGATCGGCGGGGCTGCCTCCTTTGCGCAACGCCGCGAGGGCCTGCCGGACAGCCGCTACACTCTATCCCTAACTATGACCGACTTTCGGATCATCAGCCCGCACCAACCGGCCGGCGATCAGCCGCAAGCGATCGAGAAGATCGTCGCGTCGTTTAACGCCGGCGCGAAGTATCAGACGCTGATGGGCGTCACTGGCTCAGGCAAGACCTACACGATGGCGCACGTCATCGCGCGGCTGAAGCGGCCGACGTTGATCATCTCGCACAACAAGACGCTCGCGGCCCAGCTCTTCGAGGAGTTTCGCGAAATCCTGCCCGAGAACGCCGTGCAGTATTTCGTGAGCTATTACGACTATTACCAGCCCGAGGCCTACATCCCGCAGCGCGACATCTACATCGAGAAGGACTCGTCGCGCAACGACGATCTCGATCGGCTGCGGCTGGCGGCGACCAGCGCGGTGGTGTCGCGGCGCGACGTGGTGATCGTCGCCAGCGTGTCGTGCATCTTCGGCCTCGGCTCGCCGGATGAGTACAAGGCGAGCGTCGTTTTTCTGCGCGTGGGCGAAACGATCGAGCGCGACGAGCTACTCAAAAAGTTCATTCGCCTGCAGTATGACCGCAACAACATCGAGCTGACGCGCGGAGCATTTCGCGTACGCGGCGATGTGATCGAACTGCACCCCGCCGAGGAGGAGATCGGCATCCGCATCGAGCTCTTCGGCGATGAGATTGAGAAGATCGCCTACATCAATCCGCTGACCGGCGAGGTGGTGCAGGAGCGGCGCGAGATATTCATCTATCCCGCGGTGCATTACGTCATGCCCGAAGAGCGGCTGGAGCAGGCGATCGCCGACATTCGACAGGAGCTCGACGAACGCGTCATGCAGCTTCGCCATCAGGGCAAGCTGCTGGAGGCGCAGCGGCTGCTGGCGCGCACCAAGTACGACATCGAGATGATGCTCGAAGTCGGATACTGCAACGGCATCGAAAACTACACGCGGCACCTGCACCAACTGCCCGCCGGCTCGAAGCCGTACACGCTGGTCGACTATTTCCCCAAGGATTTCCTGCTGATCATCGACGAATCGCACGCCACCGTGCCACAGGTGGGCGCGATGTACAACGGCGATCGCGCCCGTAAGACGGTGCTGGTCGAACACGGATTCCGCCTGCCCTCGGCCCTCGATAACCGCCCGATGCGCTTCGAGGAATTCGAGGCCATGTGGCACCAGGTGCTCTTTGTCAGCGCGACGCCGGCCGAGTTTGAGCTGAAGCGCTGCGGCGGCGAAGTCGTCGAGCAGATCATCCGCCCGACCGGCTTGGTTGACCCGGTGATCGAGGTGCAGCCCGCCCGCGGTCAGGTGCCGCACTTGTTGCAGCAGATTCAGGAGCGCATCGCGGCGGGCGATCGCATCCTCGTCACCACGCTCACCAAGCGCCTCGCCGAAGACCTTGCCGCCTACGTGCAGCAGGCCGGATTGCGCGGGCGCTATTTGCACAGCGAGGTCGATACGCTCGAACGTGTTGAGATTTTGCGCGAGCTGCGGCTGGGAAATTTCGACGTGCTGATCGGCGTCAACCTGCTCCGCGAAGGGCTCGACCTGCCTGAAGTCTCGCTCGTCGCCATCCTCGACGCGGACAAAGAGGGCTTCCTGCGCAGCGAAACGAGCCTGATCCAGATGATCGGCCGCTGCGCCCGAAATGTGAACGCCAAGGTCATCCTCTACGGCGACAAAATCACCGAGTCGATGCGTCGCGCGATCGACGAGACCGATCGCCGTCGCAAGATTCAACTGAAATACAACGAAGACCACGGCATTACGCCCGACACGGTGCGCAAGTCGATTCGCCAGGGGCTGCTGACCGAAGTGGCTGCGATGCGCCGCGTGCGCGAGGCTGTGAAGGCGGACGAAGGCGAATATGACCGCAACGAGTTGCTGACGGAGCTGGAGCGCGAGATGTTGCAAGCGGCGCAAGACCTCGACTTCGAAAAGGCCGCGGCGCTGCGCGATCACATCAAGAAGCTGAAAGACGCGCCGCACCTGAAGATCGCCGCGGTGGACGCGCGCCCTGCGCGTGCGAACTCCAAGCGCGACAGCGCGGGCGGCGACGGCGAGGGGCCGTGGAAGCCGAAGAGCAAGGGGCGGCGGAAGCGGTAGGGGGGATGCGTGGACTATGAAACGAAACAGCGAAGGTCGATCCGGCGCATGGGGCGGCGAGCAGCTTGCGCATTGCTTGGAGCCATTGCCGTCGGGCTACCGTTATGCGGATGCGCAATCTACGCGGCCGTGTCCGAGAGCTTTCAGGCGCCCCCGCGGCCGCGGCCGGGGACCATCGACCTTTCAGGAATCGGACCGACGCTCGGATTTCTCGGTTCGATCGCGGTCTCGCCAATCGGGGCGCTATTTGGGTGGTTCGTTGGCGGCGTGCTCGAAGAGCGACGCGCCGGTCGTTGCGAGGGTTGCGGCTACAGCCTCAAAAGACTCATAAGCAACCGCTGCCCCGAATGCGGCGAAGAAATCGAGCCCGAGCGTCGCCCCTAACGATGCGGCGTGAAATAGCCGCGAGCTTTGGCCGGTCGGATTCTCACCCTACCCTCCAGACATGATTGTCCGAGTGCGCACCGACATCTCCGAAGAGCTTCCCGACGGCCTAACCCCGGGGCGCTCCTATCGTGTGCTTGAGATTGAATCGGATAGCTACCGACTACTCTGCGACGCCGACGATCCGGTGCTCTTCGACGCCGAACGATGATGCGCCAGTGCGGGCCGTTGAGCTGGGACGATTGAACGATGCGACTTTTTTCGATCGCGCTCGATCCTCAGACGCAACTGCGCGTACTCGAAATAGGACGTTGTCGCTGCAACGTGCCGCGCCTGCCGCTACTCCGTCTCCGGCAGCTGCCGACAGAGCAGAACCAGCGCCACGAGCAGCGTGCTCCCGCCCAGCACCATGAAGATTGACCGCGTCCGCGGGGCGACAAACAGCCGCATTTCGGGGTGGCTTTGGACTAATTCGTCGATCTTTGCGGCCAGCTCCGCTGCGGCGGAGACGGCAGCCGGCTGCGAATCGGGCTCGAGCGTCGCGACGACCGCCGCAGCCTGCTCAAGCGCTTCGGGGCGGATGCGGTGCGTCTGGGCGTCGGTCAGGCCGATGCCGAATTCCTCGCGCGCCAGTCGCTCCAGATAGGCCGGGTCGTCGCGAAACTTGTTCTGCTGCTCCAGCGCCTTGAGTTGCTGACGCAGCTCCTCGACGCGCGCCGCCCGCTGCTCGCCCAGTTGCCGCACGGCCTGATATTCAAACCATGGCGGCAGGAGCAGGCACGGCGCCAACAGCGCCGCGCCGAGCGCGATCATGATCCAGAAGAGCAGCGTGTTGAGCGGCGTCTGCAGCATCGTTCGTCGCTGAGCAAAGGCTCGTAGTCGTCGAGGTGCCACGGCTCTGTGAGCCGTGTCTTCGGAGTTCAGTTACCGCTACGAATCCGCGGATCTCTATCGTCCGGCTTCGTGGTCGCGTGCCGGAAAACGCACGGCTCACAGAGCCGTGGCACGCTGCGGCACTCTGTACGGTCGCTATCCGCGATTCCAGATATCCGCCGAATAGACCGCCTGTGAGCCCAACTCATCCTCGATCGCGAGCAGTCGGTTGTACTTGGCGATGCGGTCGCTGCGGCTGGCGCTGCCGGTCTTGATCTGCCCCACGCCGGTGGCGACCGCGAGGTCGGCGATCGTCGTGTCTTCGGTCTCGCCGCTGCGATGGCTCATAATCGCGCCGAAGCCGTTGCGCAGGGCGAGGTTCACCGCCGCCAGGGTTTCGGTCAGCGTGCCGATCTGGTTGATCTTGACGAGGATGGCGTTGCCACACTGCTCCTGAATGCCGCGGCGCAGGTATTTGACGTTGGTGACGAATAGGTCGTCGCCGACGAGCTGCGTCTTGCCGCCGAGTTGCGTCGTGAGCTTTTTCCAGCCGGCCCAGTCGTGTTCGGCGAGGCCGTCTTCGATGCTGCGGATCGGCCACTGGCGACACTTCTCGGCCCAGTAGGCGATCATCTCGTCGCTGCTGACGATGCGGTCGGGCTGGCTCTTGAAGAAGCAATACCCCGTCTTGCCGCGGGCCTGGGCTTCGTTCCAAAGCTCGCTTGTCGCGGGGTCGAGCGCGAACCAAACGTCCTTGCCCAGCTTGTAGCCGGCCTGCTCGACGGCGGTCGCGATTAGCTCAAAGGCCTCGTCGTTTCTCTTGAGGCTTGGCGCAAAGCCGCCCTCGTCGCCGACCGCGGTGTTGTAGCCCTTCTTCTTCAAGACGCTCTTGAGCGAATGGAAAATCTCGGCCCCCATGCGCAGCGCCTCGCGAAAGGTCTTCGCGCCCCAGGGCTGCACCATGAACTCCTGAAAATCGACCGTGTTGTCGGCGTGCTTCCCGCCATTCAGGATGTTGAGCATGGGCACGGGCAGGCGATGGGCCGATGCGCCGCCGAGGTAGCGGTAGAGGGGCAAGCCGGCGGCCTTCGCCGCTGCCTTCGCGCACGCGACCGACACGGCCAGAATTGCGTTTGCGCCGAGCTTTCCCTTGTTGGCGGTGCCGTCGAGTTCGAGCATGCGCGCGTCGATCGCTTCCTGATCCGAAGCACTCATGCCGCGGAGCGCGGGGGCGATCACTTCCTTGACATGCTCAACCGCTTTCAAAACGCCTTTGCCGCCGTAGCGTGATTTGTCGCCATCTCGCAATTCGACCGCTTCGTTTTCGCCGGTCGATGCGCCGCTGGGCACCATTGCCGATCCGCTGACCCATCCCTCGCAGCGAACGACCGCTTTCACCGTTGGAAAGCCGCGACTATCCAGCACTTCGATCGCATGCACCTGGCGAATTTTTGTCTGCAGTTGAATCTCACTCATCGCGCCTGTCCTCCTGACTCGTCGGCGAAGAAGCCGCCGGTTGCGTCGCGGCAACGGAAACATCAAGCGGAGCGGGTGTCGGCATCTCGCGCTCGGCGTACGCCAGCGCTACCCAAAACTGATCCGCTTCTCCCGGCTCAAAATAGCCGATTACGCGCACCTTGTCCCCGACCGAAAGCTCCTCAAGCCCCACCACACGGTCGTTGAGATAGACCTCGGAATCGGAGGTGATAAAGCCCTCCAGCTTCCGCGGCGGCCCCGCCGACCCGGCCCAGATCGACCCGACACTCATGGCTACCCGACCCGTCTCCACCCACCGCCCGGTCAGTTCGCCGGCGAAGTTCTGATAGCGGCTGCCCTGTGCAGGCGACCGCCCGCAGCCCGCGAGCAGAACGCCCAAAGTCAGCATCGCGCCGCCGAGGCAGATGGTGTTGGCACGCAGGACCATGGGCGGCAGTGTATCGCGGTCGGCACTTTCGGATCGGTGCGATCCCGCGTACAATTCGTGGGTTAAAAAGCGTGCCCAAAGCACGCTCTGTAGCGTTTCGAAAGACGCTCGACCGCGACGAGCGGGGGTCTGCCCTCCGCGTCGGCGCGAACTTACGCGCGTCGTGAGCGCGGTCCACTATGAAGGTGCGGATGCGATGAAGGTTCGTCTGCCTCGTCAGGAATTGCTCGAAGCTCTCTCCGCCGTCTCGTTGCTCACTTCCGGTCGCACGACGCGTCCGATTCTGAGCTGCGTGAAGCTCGACGTCGTCGACGAAACGCTGGAGCTGACCGCGACCGACGGCGAAACCGGCTTGCGGATGTCCATTCCCTGCCTGACGGTCGACGTCGGCGGACAAGCCGTCGTCTCCGCCGATCGCCTCTTGCAGATCGTCCGCGAGAGCGCCGATGTCGAGCTGAAGTTCACCGTGAACGACCGCCACTGCGTCATCAGCGGCGAGCGGAGCGAATTCAAGATTTTCGTGCAGAGCGCCGCGGAGTTTCCGCCCGTGCCGGTCTTTGCGGAAGACCCCGACCTGACGGTCGATGGGCGCGATTTGCAGCGCGCCATCGCCTCCACCAGCTATGCCGCCGCGCGCGAGACGGGTCGCTACGCCATCAACGGCATCCTTTGGAAGAAGCGCGACAAGCGGCTCAACATGGTCGCCACGGACGGCCGCCGTCTGGCCTGCGCTGGTATCCGCCTGGTCGAAAGCTCCGCCGGCGATTTCGAAGTGATCGTGCCGGCCAAAGCGCTGAACGTCTTTGAGCGCGTCTTCCCGACCTCGAATGTCGATGCCGAGCGCATTGTGCATGTGAAGCTGCTGCCGACGCAGGTGATGTTGAAGTTCGGCGGGCGCATGCTCTGTGCGGCCCTGGTCGATGGCCATTTCCCGAATTACAACGAAGTGATCCCGCAGGACAACAACAAGCGCACCGAGCTCGACCGCGTGCAGTTCCTCGCCGCGATCCGCCGCGCCGCGCTGCTGACCACGGAAGATTCTCGTGCCGTGCGGCTGCACTTCGAGAAAGACTCGCTGAAGGTCAGCGCCAATTCACCGGAACAGGGCGAGGCGTGGGTCGAAATGCCGATCAGCCACAGCGTCGGCAAGCTCGACATCGGCTTCAATCCGATCTTCCTGGCCGACGCGCTAAAGGCGATCCCGTTTCCGCAGGTCGCGCTGGAATTGAGCGAAAGCTTCAAGCCCGGCGTGCTGACCGGGCCGGATCGCGAGGACTTTTTGTACGTCGTGATGCCGGTCACGCTGAACTAGCCTGGCTAGCCGCGACGATGAGCGGGGCGAAGACGACTGCGATGGACGAATCCGCCTTCCTGCGACTGCTCGCGAGTAAGCGTACCTGGCAGGCCCGGCCGCTCTTCGGCGCGGCGGGCGCCGCCGACGGCTCTGGCGTCGCCGAAGACGCTGCGGTGCTGAAAGCGGCCGATCGCTCGTTGCGCTTTCGCGATCGGCTTGAGGCGGCCTTTCGGGTTTGGGCCGGAAACGAGCTTAGCGCCGCCGCCCGCGTTCTGGGCTATCAGGACGGCATTTTGGAGATCGGAGCGCGCGACTCGGTCGCGTACGCCGAATTGCACCGACGCAGCGAAGGGTTGCTGAGCGCCCTGCGGCGGAGTGTTCATTGTCCGTTGAAAACGGTCCGCGTCGTCCTGGGCGACGCCGGCTTGGATGATTGGGAGTCGCATGACGCAGATGCAAAGTCAGACCGCCGCCGCGGGGCCGACCGTGGCTGAGCAACCGGGCTACGACGCCGACAGCATTCAGTGGCTCGAAGGCCTGGAGCACATCCGCAAGCGCCCCAGCATGTACATCGGCGACATCGGCCCGCGCGGATTGCACCACTTGGTGTACGAGATCGTCGACAACTCGATCGACGAGGCACTCGCCGGTCATTGCTCGCGAATCGTCGTCAAGCTTCACGCCGACGGCAGTTGCAGCGTCGAAGACGACGGCCGCGGCATCCCGGTGGCGACCAAGGCCGAATATGGCATGTCGGCTCTGGAGCTCTGCCTCACCAAGCCCAACGCCGGCGGCAAGTTTGACCGCAAGTCTTACTCCGTTTCCGCCGGTCTGCACGGCATCGGCCTTAGCGCCGTGAATGCTCTCTCCGAGTTGCTGGTCGCCCGCGTTCATCGCGACGGCGGCATCTGGACCATGGAGTGTCAGCGGGGCGTGGTCAGCAAGCAGCCCTCGCGCATCGGCGACGCCGCCAACACCGGCACGCTGATCCACTTCAAGCCCGATGGCACGATCTTCCCTGACACCACGCTGATTTATGACCGCCTCGCCCCGCGTCTGCGCGAGCTGGCCTATCTCAACAGCGGCCTCGAGATCACCATCAGCGACGAGCGCGACGGCAAGACCGAGGTGTTTCGCTTCGAAAAGGGAATTCGCGAGTTCGTCGAGCACCTGGCCCGCGGCAGCGAGGCGCTGCACGAAGTCGTCTTCTTCCGTCGCGAAGACCCCGAGCAGCGGCTCGTGGCCGAGATCGCCTGGCAATACAACGACAGCTACAACGAGCATCTCGTCAGCTTCGCCAACAACATTCACACGGGCGAGGGCGGCACGCACCTCTCGGGGCTGAAGTCCGCCCTGACGCGCTGCATCAACAACTACGGCAAAAAAGCCAACATCTTTAAGACCAACGACCCGCCGCTTTCGGGCGAAGACATTCGCGAAGGGCTGACGGCCGTCGTCTCGGTCAAGGTGCCCGAGCCGCAGTTCGAAGGCCAGACCAAGACCAAGCTGGGCAATAGCGAAGTCGGCGCCTTCGTCGAAACCGTCGTCAACGAACAGCTCAACACCTGGCTCGAAGAGCACCCCGGCGACGCGAAGAAGCTGATCGGCAAGGCCGTGCAGGCGGCCGTCGCCCGCGAGGCCGCGCGCAAGGCCCGCGAGACCGCGCGCAAGTCGGCTCTCGCCGGCGGCGGCCTCTCCAAGAAGCTGGTCGATTGCAGTAGTCGCAACGTCGACGAGACCGAGATCTACATCGTGGAAGGCGACTCGGCCGCCGGCTCGGCCAAGGGCCACCGCGACTCGCGCACGCAGGCCATCCTGCCCATCCGCGGCAAGATCCTGAACGTCGAAAAGGCTCGCTTGCACAAGGTGCTGGCGCACGAAGAAATCGTCGAAATGATCAAGGCCTTTGGCACCGGCATCGGCGACGAAGACTTCGACGCCGGCAAGCTGCGCTACGGCCGCATCATTCTGATGACCGACGCCGACGTCGACGGCTCGCACATTCGCACGCTGCTGCTCACGTTCATTTTCCGCCACATGAAAGCGCTGATCGATCGCGGCGTGGTCTATATCGCGCAACCGCCGCTCTACGCGCTGAGCAAGGGAAAAAAGACGCAGTACGTCCTCGACGACCCGGCGATGAATCGCGTCCTGCGCACGCTGGGCATGGACGGCACGCGGCTGCTCATCACGCGTGAAGGCATGCCGCCGCGCGAGCTCGCCGGTCAGGCGCTCGAAGACCTGCTGAATGTCCTCGAAGAGATCGAGCGGCAGGCCCGCGTGCTGGGTCGTCGCGGCATTCCCTTCGAGAAATTCGCCGCCCGGCGCGATGCGGAAGGCCGCCTGCCGCACACCCGCCTGTGGGTGAAGGAGAGCGACGTCGAGCATTACTTCTTCGACGAAGCCGCCGCCGAGCAATTCCGCATGGCCCAGATGGCCCAGCAAAAGACGGTTGTTCGCACCGATCTGCCCGAGGCCAAGGCGATCGAGTACGCCTTCGGTCGCCTGAAGGATTTCGGCTGTCGCCCCGAAGATATCTTCGCCATTCGCGAGGAGCTGATCACCGGCGACCGCGCGCCGGCGGTCTTCACGCTCAGCGCCCCCGCGGTCGAGCGCTACGAACTCGACAATCTGCGCACGTTGCCGGAGGGCGTCCGCGCCATCGGGTCCCACGGGCGCGAGCTCAAGCGCTTCAAGGGGCTGGGCGAAATGAACAAAGAGGAGCTCTGGGAGACGACCATGAACCCCGCCAATCGCGTTCTGCGCAAGGTGGCGATCGGCTCCCCCGGCGACGACGCCGACCAGCGCGACATCGACGCGATCGCGACGGAGGGCGTCTTCCGCGTGCTCATGGGCGACGACGTGGACAGCCGCAAGGAGTTCATCTCCTCGAATGCGATCCACGTGAAGAACCTCGATATCTAGTGTTTTGACGCGGCGTGTGGTTCGCGGGCCCACAAGTAGTGCGATCGATGTCGTCGCGGTCCGACGAATTCCCACGGGCGCACGACTTGCCTGACTTCGCTAGAATCTTTCGTATTGTTTTTGCAAGAGCCGAAGTGGCGGAACTGGCAGACGCGCGGGATTCAAAATCCCGTTCCGGCAACGGAGTGTGGGTTCGATTCCCACCTTCGGCAATCGACGAGCAAGGCGCACCCCGCATCGGGGAACAGCCGCCCGCGTAGGCTCGTCAGAGTGGTTCACGCCTCTCCCACGTCGGAGATGCTCGTGTGAACATTGGCGGGCGACGCACCGAATCGGGCGCGTCCGCCGGGAAGGATGAATCTCGATGCGTACAACATGCAGTTTCCTCTCGCCTCGGATGCGCTTCGTCGCGCTGCTGAGCGTCGCCGCACTGGCCTCCAGCGCCGCGGCCCAGACCGCGCAGAGCGCCATCCAATGGGCCACGCAGCCCGCACCCGCCGCTCAGGCGGCGCAAAAGAGCCTGCGGCCCGTGCTGGTTTACGTCGCTCCCGATGCGGAGCTGCGCGACAGCAACATTCAGAATCGATTGCAGCGGTCGCTGCGCGATCCGATCGTCGTCGAGATGATCCAGACCCGCTTCGTCCCGCTTCGCATGTCGCGCACCTCCCAGACGCGGCCCATGCTCCAAGCCCTCGGCCTTCCCGCCAACTACGGCGGCTACATGGCGGTCGTTCCCGGTCAGGCGCTGCTTTCTCCCGAAACCAGCGCCAAGGTCAGCACCATCAATTTGATGGAGATGGCCGAGCCTGGTGCGCTGCTGACCGAATTGCACAAGGGTTATCGCGAGTACGTCTCGCGCCTCTACACCGACCAGATCAAGGCCAAGTTTGAAGAAGAGAAGCCCAAGCCCGCCGATCTCACCCGTGCGCTGGAACTGGTCGCACAGTTGAACATCAGCGAGGCCGACGCCGACATTCTCAAGCTCATGGAACGACGCGCCGAAGACAAGCAGTTCATGAAGAACGCGACCGAAGCGCTGGGCATTCTTTCCACTCGTCCCGCCGCCGATTACCTGTTGAAGCAAGCCAAAGAGGGTAACAAGGACGCCCAGGCCGCGCTCGGCCGCCTCACGCCGACGATCGCCGCCGAAGTGCTCCTGCCCGAGATGCGGGCGGCCAAAGAAGGCGATCGGCTAATGGCCTACAAGGCGCTCTCGAAGATCTTCGACCTTAAGCCCGTGCGCCCGGACAAGTGGTGGGAGCGCGTGAAGGAAAAGGCCCGCGACGACGAGCTCCAGAGCATCACCACGCGCGTGAACGAGCAGGCCCGCGCCTGGCAGGATGGCGTCGGTCGCTTCCGCTAAGCGGCAGCGACGCCCCGATCTCTTATCGCGCGAGCCAGCCATGACTTTGATCGTCGATCTCCGCAGCGACACGGTGACGCGCCCCAGCCCCGCCATGCGTCGGGCCATCGCCGAAGCGGAGGTCGGCGACGACGTGTTGGGCGACGACCCGACCGTCATCCGCCTGCAGGAAAAATCCGCCGAGCTCCTCGGAAAGCCCGCCGCGCTCTACGTGCCCTCCGGCAGCATGGCCAACGGCCTGAGCATTCGCGCGGTATGCGAGCATGGCGACGAAATCATCTGTTCGTCGACCACACACTCCTACAACTACGAAACCGCCGCCCCGGCCGCTCTTGCCGGGGTGAGCATGTGGTTCATCGGCGACGAGCGCGGCATGTTTCACGGCCGCGACATCGCCCCGGCGATCCGCGCCAAAAACTCGCACTTTCCGAATTCACGCATGGTGATCGTGGAGAACACCAACAACCGCGGCGGCGGCGCCATCTGGCCCGTCGCGCAAGTGGCCGATGTCGGCGCAGCCTGCCGCGAACATCAACTGCACCTGCACATGGACGGCGCCCGTCTGCTGAATGCTTGCGTCGCGCTTGGCGTTCCCGCGACGCACTACACGCGACACGTGGACTCCGTTTCGCTCTGCTTTTCGAAGGGGCTCGGCGCCCCGGTCGGCTCGATCGTCGCCGGCTCGAAGGAGTTCATCGCGCGCTGCCATCGCTTCCGGAAGATGTTCGGCGGCGCGATGCGACAAGCCGGCTTGCTCGCCGCCGCGGCGATCTACGCGTTGGAGCACAACGTCGAGCGGCTTGCCGAGGATCACGCCAACGCGAAGTTTCTGGCCGAGCGCCTGGCCGAGATGCCCGGCATCCGCATCGACCCGCGCTCGGTGCAGACCAACATCGTCATTTTCGGTGTCGATACAAAACTCGGCGGCGCCGCGCAGCTCGCCGAGCGCTTCGAAGCTGCGGGCGTTCGCTGCATGGCCGCAGGGCCGGCGCACATACGCATGGTGACCCATCTCGACGCGCCGCGGGCTGCGATCGAGCGCGCTGTCGTCGCCATCGCCGAGGTCTGCGGCGCTCACGCCGCTGCGATGTAGCAACGTTTGCCGCGCGGGTGCTACGGGCTCTGACAGCCGCGCGGTCCATCGAGCCTGGCGACACTCCTGTTGTGAAAATCACCCTGCTCCACCGCTGGCCCACGAGCGTTGCCCGCGCCATCGCGTTGCAGCGCGAACTCGCTCAGCGCGTCCGCATTGAACCATCGTCGATGCAGACGCCCCGCCTCTTCGCCGGGGTTGACGCCGCCTTCTCGCGCGACGGCCGGTTCGCCCTCGCCGCCGCGGTGTTGTGGGATGCGCTCGAAAGCAAGCCGCTGTACATCGGACTCGGCCGCGCCCCGCTGCGTTTTCCCTATATCCCCGGTCTGCTCAGCTTCCGCGAACTGCCCGCCGTGCTCGCAGCGCTGCGAAAGCTGCCCATGACGCCCGACGCGGTGCTGTGCGACGCACAAGGCATCTGCCATCCGCGCGGCATCGGCCTCGCCGCCCACCTCGGCCTTTGGCTCGACCTGCCGACCGTCGGCTGCGCCAAGTCGCGCCTCTGCGGCGACGCCGCGGAGCCGCCGGCCCATGTCGGCGCCGCCGCACCATTGATGCTGCACGGCGAGCAGGTCGGCGTCGTTCTGCGCACCCGCCGCGCCGTTCGCCCGCTTTTCGTCAGCCCGGGCCATCGCTGCGACATTTCGCAGAGCGTGGCGTGGACTCTGGCGGCCTGCCGCGGTCTGCGTCTGCCCGAACCGACCCGCCTCGCCCATCACGCGGTCACGCGTGCCCGCGGGTGAATGCCCGTGGGGCCGGTGCTCGGTAACGCTCGTCGGCGCGGTCGCCGGCCGGCCGCTACTCGTTTCGGCGGAGCGGGCTTTACACTATTTCGCTCGATCTCGCATACGACCTCGCCGCCTAAGGAAATGCCATGCAGCCAGCCGGTAAGCGCGTGCTCTCGGGGATTCAGCCCTCGGGCACGCTGCATTTGGGAAACTACTTTGGTGCGATCCAGCAGCACATCGAGCTGCAGACCACGCACGATTGTTTCTTCTTCATCGCCAACTATCACACGCTCACTACGCTTCAGGATGCGAAGCGGTTGCGGCAACTGACCTTTGACGTGGCGGTGGATTATCTGGCGCTCGGGCTCGATCCGAATCGAGCACTGATCTTTCGCCAGACGGACGTGCCGGAGGTCTGCGAGCTGGCCTGGATTCTGTCGACCGTCACGGGCATGGGGCTGCTGGAGCGGGCTCACTCCTACAAAGACAAAGTGGCGCGCGGCATCCACGCGTCGATGGGGCTCTTCTCCTATCCGATCCTGATGGCGGCAGACATTCTGATCTACGGCAGCGACCTCGTGCCGGTCGGTCGCGATCAGGTGCAGCACATCGAGATGACCCAGGACATGGCCCAGTCGTTCAACGCGGCCTTCGGGACGACGCTGCTGAAGCGGCCCGAGGCGCGGCTGAACGCAAGCCCCGTGGTCCCCGGCGTCGACGGCCAAAAGATGAGCAAGAGCTACGGCAATACGATCGACATCTTCGGCGATGCCAAGGACATGAAGAAGCGGATCATGTCCATCAAGACCGACAGCCTCGGCGTCGAGGAGCCGAAAGACCCCGACAAGTGCAACGTCTTTGCGTTGCTCAAGCTGCTGGCGACGCCGGCGGAAACGGCCGAATGGGCTGAGCGCTATCGAAAGGGCGGCGTGGGCTATGGCGAGGCGAAAAAGCGGCTGCACGAGCTCTATGAGGCGTTTTTTGGGGCCAAGCGCGACGCCCGCGCCGGATGGGCGGCGCGAACCGGGGAGGTCGAGGATATATTGACCACCTGCGGCAGAAAGGCCCGCGCGGTCGCGATCGAGTTGATGGCGAAGATCCGCGACGCGGCCGGTCTGCAAACCTCGCGGCGTGACGGATAGCACCGTCGTCCCGACGGTCCGAACGAAGCAGCACACCGAAGAGGTCCGCACAGCGGACCCTACGAAAGTACGCATGAGCGCGGGCGACGAATATCGCGTGAGTCTCGATGTCTTCAGCGGGCCGATGGACCTGCTGCTGCACCTCATCCGCCGCGATGAGCTCGATGTGCAGGACGTCGCGCTGGCGCAGGTGGCGGATCAGTATTTGCAGTATGTCCGCATGATGCACGCGCTCGACCCGAACGCCGCGGGCGAGTTCCTCGTGCTGGCGGCGACCTTGGCCGAGATCAAGTCGCGGGCGCTGCTGCCTACGCCGCCGCTCGAGGCGATGGACGATCCAATCTCGGAAGCACGCTCGGTCCTGGTCAAGCAACTGCTCGAATACAAGCGCTTCAAAGACGCAGCCCGATCGCTCGGGCGGGCGGCGGATGACCGCGCGCGGCGCTTTGTGCGGCGGCCCGGACGTTTGCCGCCCGAGCTCGACGGCGTCGAGCTCGAAGAAGCCAACGTCTGGGATCTGCTGAAGGCGTTCAATCGCGTGATGACGGCGATCGGCGAGGGGCCGTCGCATCACGATGTGCGTTACGAAGACACGCCGATCGAGGTCGTCGCCGAGGAAATTCTGGCCGTGATCGAGAGCGAGGGCCCCACCCGCTTCAGCGCGCTCTTTGGCGACGCGGCCCGGCCGCGAGTGATCGTGATTCAACGGTTCCTGGCGATTCTCGAATTGATGAAGCAGCGCAAGATTCGCTGCGAACAGTCCCGGTTGTTTGACGACATTTTCCTGGTGCGGCTCGACGAAGTTTTCGAAGAAGCCGAGGCTGCGGCCTCCGACGCGGCGCTCGACGCGCCCGCCCCCGTCGCCGCGGGCGAGGCAGCGACGGCGGAGATCGTGGCGCAGGCCGAGTTTGCGGCCGCGGCCGACGAAGATGCGATCGATCAAGACGATGAGAATTCGGCGACCGTGGACGACGCGGTCGAGCGCCGGTCGCGGAATGGCCGATAGGCAGCGAACGAACAAGGCGGAGCCTTGTTCGACAAAGCCTGACCAGAGGAGTATCGCGTGAGCAAGCCAAGCGATCGATTGCGTGAACTGGGGATTACGTTGCCCGCGGTGCCCAAGCCCGTCGCCGCTTATGTCCCGTCGGTGCGCCACGGCTCATTGCTCTTCCTGAGCGGGCAGATTCCGTTTCAAGAAGGACGCATCGCCTTCGCCGGCATGGTGCCCACTCATCACGGCATCGAAGCGGCGCAGCAGGCGGCGCGGGTCTGCACGTTGAACGCGCTTGCGGTGGCGGCAGACGCGGCAGGGGGGATCGATCGCATCGCGCGAATCGTGAAACTCGTCGTTTACGTCGCCAGCGCTCCGGGCTTCACCGAGCAACATCTCGTCGCCAACGGCGCCAGCGAGCTTCTCGTCTCGATTTTTGGCGATGCCGGTCGTCACGCGCGGGCCGCGGTGGGCGCGCCGGGATTGCCGCTCAACGCGGCAGTTGAAGTTGATCTGACCTGCGCGATCATCGATGTATAATCGGCGGTTGTCGCGCCGAAATCGCGGCACTCGCGGGGCTAATCCGTGGTCAGTTGCCAGCCCGAGCCCGGATCGAAGCCTTCCAATTTGTCGGCCAGTTCCGCGGTCGTGTCTCCCAAATCCTGCTCCCAGACGCTTCCGTCGGACGACACTATGAAGCTCTTCACGCCGGTCTTGCCGTAGCTTTCCGGCCAAGCGAGAAACGCGAAGCCGCCGGTCATCAAGCCGTCGGTGTCTACGTAGTTCTGCGCGCCGCCCGCGGCGTTTTCCCCCTGATAGCTCAGGATTCGCCACCAATAGCCCTGGAACGGCTGCGGTTCGTCGCCGCGTTTCGAAACGTCGTAGCCGGCGGCTTCCGCGTCGGCGGCGATCGGCCCCACCGGTGACACCGGTTCGCCCATGCTCTCCGGCCAATAGAGGCCGTCGCGCGTTCCCGAACGGCTGAAGAAGCGCGACGCATAGACCGGGGTGCCATTCGGCCCCAGCCGCAGATCGAAGTACTTCTTCTGCGCATCGACCAGCGCTCGCAGCAGGCGGATCGCGTCGCTCTCGTTTCGCGCGATGCGCATTTCCACCACGCGCTGCGCCCCGCCGGCAACGTCGAACTTCCAGCGATCGTTCTCCGCCACGATCGTGATCGGGAAGGTCCAGCGCCTCGCGGCCACATCGAGCAGCAGGCTGACCGATCCGTCGGCTTCGCGCACCAGTTCATTGCCGCGCGAGTAGGCCAGCGCCAGCCGCTGCAGGTCGCCCGCGGTTTCTTCGGCGGTGCCAGCGGAGAGCTCCTCAGCGCCCGGCCCCAGAGCGGCGGCGGTAGCGGTCGAATCGCCCGACCCCGCAGCCTGCATGAGCGCCAGCACGGCGTCTTCGGGAGTCGCATACGTCGGCGCTTCGCCAATGGCTTTCAACTCAGCGCCGGGCGGACGATGACCCGTGGACGAACATCCCGCCACAACCCAAACGCAAATCGCCGTGGCGGCAAGCGTACGCGACGTCGACTTCGTCATTCGATCCCTTTCGATCAAACTAAGTCAGATTTCGGGCCCCGATTTTCAGCGACGTCCGCCGCGGCCGCCGGAAGGGCGCGCTGCAGGCCGTTTCGGGAAAGACATCGAGGGCCGCGATCCGCCCGACGGGCGCGAAATCGCGCGTCTGGAATCGCCGGATGGCGGCCGAAAACCGCTGTCGCGGCGCGGCGCCAGTCGATCGGCGCCGGGACGCGGGCGATTGCCGATAGACGGTCGGTCGGGCCGCGATGGAAGCGGAGGACGGTTGCCGGGGTTGATCTGGCCCGGTCCCGGCCGATTCGAACCCAAGCCCGGCCGACCCAACCCCGGTCGGTCCGGACGGTTAACCTGGCCGGGTGGGCGAAGCGACGGCAACGGCGTCGGTTGCCCGCCACCGAACTGCGGCGGACGCGGGCGCGGGGGCTGCGGACGTGCCAGCGCCGGCGGGCGCGGCCGAGGTCGCGGCGGGCGCCAGTTGCTGAAATGCGGTCGCGAGCCGATCGGTCGACCGGGCAGGCCGGAGAAATTCGGTCGGCTTGAAATGCCCCCCCATCCCGAGGCCCAGCCGGGGCGAATCGGTCGCGGCCGCCCGGGGAACGGCCGCCACGCCGTGCCGTGAAGCCCGGGTCGATAGTAGGGCCGATAGCCGGGCCCCCAAGGCACCGGTCGCGGCGACCAGATCAGCGAGTTGCGGCGCCAGTCACAAACCAGCGCGTGGTGAATCGCCGCGACCGCAATACCGACGCCGAAGCCGACGACCACGTCTGTCACGCTCGGGTGATTCTCGGCATAGACGATAGCGGGGTCGTAGCGCGGAACGTAGATCACTTGCGGGTCCGCGGGCTCGACAATGATCGTGTCGCCCTCGACGACGATGTTCTGCTCGGGCGTGGATCGGAGCGACTCATTGGCGTAGGCCTTGGCACGTAACGTCTGAACTGCCGACAGCACTTCCTCCGGCTGCGCGAGATAGGCCTGTCCGAGCGCGTCGGTCCAATCCGGATAGTCGCCCAACTTCTTGAGGGCCTCGGGGATCATCGCTACCGCCTTCACGGATGGATCCCATTCGACATCAAGCTCCTCCGCGACTGTCCCGCCGCCCGCCACATAGGCCGCGGCGGCCCGCAGATCGTCGCTATAGACGGCGGCCGCGAGCATGTTGGCCAGTAGAGTGTCAGGATAGAGCGCGATCGGGGCGAGCAACTCTTCAAGATCCGCGGCGGAAAGTCGATCGGCCGACTGCGCTTGAGCGTGAGCGCTACCGAACACGAAGGACGCGACCGCCATCAGAGCCATCGAGCGCGAAACAGCAGCGAAGCTCATCGAGTGAACCCTGGCGTGCGAGAAATGAATCGCGCGAACGCAGCGCGACACCGCGAATGAGATAAGTCTAGCAGGCAGCGTGGCGCGCGCCCAGTTTGAATTATCAAACCAGTACTCGGCGTCGAAGCGATGCGAATGAACCGTGAACATCAGAACTTGATGAAACAGATGCTCCGTGGGTCGCGCTCGCGTTCTATCGCTAGCGTCGCGTGATCAATGCCACGAACGCGGCGATGTCACCCACAGTCGGGGCGCCGTCCTGATTCACATCGGCGCGGCAGCGCTGCGCGGGGTTTCCGCCGCCGAGGATGGCCTCGACAAATAGATTGATGTCGCTCGCGTCGATTTGCGCGTCGAGGTTCACATCGCCTCGCAGCGTTTCGACGCTCTGGAACTCATAAGCGCCGAGATCGATCAGACAGTTGGCGCGCCGCGGATTGCCGGCCGCGTCCAGTTGCGCTTCTTCATCGGCCGGTGCATATGCCGGATCGGCAAGGTCGATCGCGGGAGAATCAGCCGCCAGCGAGAAATCGCCGCCCGCTGCATCGGCGAAACGCGGATCGACGTCGATGACCGGCCCGACAGCACCAGGCCAGCCGCCCGCAATCAGGCAATGCGACACGGTGACCGTCGCACGATCGTCGCTGAAAATCTCGCCGTCGCTGTTGCCCCAGACGATCGAATTGCGGAGCTCGATGCGGCTGAGATTGTTGCTGAGGCCGCCGCCGGTCAACGCCGTGTTGTTCACGATCGTGCAGTTTGTCAGCGAAATATCGCAGTCGAAGCTGTTGTGTAGCGCACCGCCCTTAGCGAATGCCGAAAAATCAGTGCCGACCGCGGCATTGCCTGCGAAGACGGTGTTACTGACGAAGATGTCGGCTAGCAACGCGTACATGCCGCCGCCGCTGCCGGCGCTGTTGTTCTCGAAAATGCAGTTGATGACATAGCTCGGGCCGTCGCCGCCTTCCTGGTAATAGCCGCCGCCGCCGAGCACCGCGGTATTGCCCGAGAAGTAGCAGCCGATGAGCTTGCTCGCCCCGAGATAGCTGCTGAATCCGCCGCCGACAACGAAGGGATCCTCGCTGTCGAAGTTGGTGGTGTTGTTCACGAAGCGGCAGTTGATGGCCGTCGCACCGCAGAAGACGTTCGAGATTCCTCCGCCGTTGTCGTTGAGCGAGTGATTGTCGACGAAGTCGCAGTTGATGACGGTGGGGCAGAGGCTGCCCTTGTTGTAGAGGCCGGCGCCGTTGAAGCCCTCGTTGGCCTCGAACCAGCAATTCTCGACGGTCGTGGGCGACTCTTCGAGCCACACGCCGCCGCCGCCTTCGCCGTCGAGCGCGGTGTTGTCAAAAAAGAAGCACCCGTGAATTTCGGGCATCGCGTCTTTCGCGTAGACCCCGCCGCCGGTAGGGGCGTCATTCTGAAAGAACTCACACGCCTCGATGATCGGCGTTGTACTCGCGTCGCAGTAGATGCCGCCGCCCAGGCCGATTGCGTCGTTGTTGGTGAACTCGCAGGTCTCGAACTTGGTCTGCGATTCGCTGGTGTTATAGGCTCCGGCGCCGCGCACCGCGACGTTGTCACGGAACACGCAGTTGGTGAAGTGAGCTGCTTCGTGGCGAGTGCCCCCGCCGGAGCGGACGGCCATGCCGCCATGCCCATCGTGCGGGTCGCCGTCGTCGTGGACGGAGCTTCGCGAATAGGCGCCGCCGCCGTCGGTGGCAGCGACGTTGCGGAAGAAGCGGCAGTTCACGGCATGCGTCGCGGAGTGGTTGTGGATGTACAGCCCGGCGCCAAAAGACGCCGAGTAATTGTCGCGAAACTCGCAGTTCACGAGCGTGGCGTCGCCGTGATCGTTGACCGTGCCGTGGTTGGCCATCCAGTTGCGCTCGAAGATGCAGTTCAAAAGCCGCGGTTGCGCGTCGTACACATTCACGGCGCCGCCTTGCTCCCGGCTGGCGGGAACGGGCCCAAAGCCGGGACCGTCGGCGCGGGCGCCGCTCACGATGAAGCCATCCAATACCGCGGTGTCGTCTACGTTGACCGCGACCACGATCTGATAGGTGTTCTCGCTGCTGCCCGCGAACGCAGGCCCGTCGTCGCCGTCGAGGTCGCCGCTCAGACGCGTTGGAAATTGCGTCGTGTTCCGCACATCGGCATTCGCGCCCGCCGCCAGACCCGCGTAGCCGCCTTTGATGGTGACGCCACTCCGCAAGGCGAATGCTGCGTCGCGAATCTTGCTGCCCAGCGGCGACGTGCGGTCCTGATCAGGCTTGTAAACGCCTTGGGCCACGCGGATCTCGACCGGCGGCACAGCCGCGTCGGCGGCGGTCAGAGCGTCTTGCAGAAAGCGGTGAGCGCTGGCCCATGTTGCGCCGTCGCCGCCCGATGGGGCTGTGCCGTCCACATAAATCACGGACGCGCCAAACGCAGGCAGCGCCGCGACGGCGAGCGCAATGATGCAACGCGGCGCAGATGCAAAAGGGGCCATCCAGGTGACTCCGTCGCAGGTGTCCAGTTGGGGCGTCGGCGACGACGGGGAACCAGCGCAACCCCGGCGTCGAACGCAGATACCAATTATTGGAGGGGTGGACGGGCGATTCAACCCGATCTGCGGAGTTGGCGCAAACACAGCCGCGCCCGCTAAAAAGCGATCGTCCCACGACGGGAAGACCGATTTCCGGCGGGCGCGGCTCTGATAACAAGGCTGGGAGAGCGGATTTACGCCGCGCTGGGCGCGAGCCGCTTCACCTTTTCGGCCAGTTGCTCCGGCGCAAACGGCTTGATGAGATAGTCGTTTGCGCCGGTCTTGATCGCTTCGATCACGCGCGTTTTCTCGGCCTCAGTGGTGACCATGATGATCGGCGTCTTGCAGCCGCCCGCGCGAAGCTTGGCGAGCGCCTCGATGCCGGACATCTGCGGCATGTTCCAATCCATCAGGATCAGGTCGAACCCGCCGCCTTGCGCCGCGGTCACGGCTTCAGCGCCATTGCAGGCTTCGGCGACATCGGTGATGCCCGCCAAATCGAGGGCCTTGATCACGATGCGCCGGATGGTCAGTGAATCGTCGACAACGAGAGCCTTCATGGTTCCGTTCCTTAGTTGGCGCTGTAGGTGACTTCCATCGTGAACTCGCCCGCTTCGGAGCCATACGGCACTTCGAGCCAGACGGACTTGGCCGGATAACTGACGCGATAATCAGCCCCTTGCACGACAGTGGGCAGGCCGAGTCGCAGCGGCGGATCGTGTTCGAAGCGGGCCTTGGCCTGCCCCGCGACCATGTTCACGAGCTCTGAGACGGAGTCGATCACCATGTCGTCCACCGTCTCGGCCTTCATTCCCAGAAAGCGGCTCGCCAAAGCCAGGGCCGTCGCCGGCGGAAATCGCAGCGCGACCACGCCGCCGACCTGCCCGGAGATTCCGATAAGCGCGGTGATTCGCTCGCCGTTCGGCTTGGTCGGATCGCTCAGCTTGACGCCTTTGCGCTCCGGCTTAATTTTCAGCATGGTCTGAAAAACGTGATCCACGCCTTCGACGAACGGATTGAGATATTCGACCTTCACGTGGACCACTCCTTGTCGGGCGCCAATTTCGCAGCGGCGCGCGGACTTGCGGCGAGACATCCAGGATTGCCTGGCGTGCATGGGGGTCATCGGCCCGAGAGCCGGGCGGCTTCGATTCGGCGGCGGGCCCAGAATCGAAATTTGCACGAACTTCCACAGGCGATTTGACAGCGTGAGCGGAGCGACTAGATTATTGGATTCCCCGATTCATCGGGGTCGTAGCTCAATTGGTCAGAGCGCCGCCCTGTCACGGCGGAGGCTGCGGGTTCGAGTCCCGTCGACCTCGTTTTGGGTCTGAAATTCACACCGGCTCGGTCCTATGCGGATCGGGCCGGTCGTGTTTTTGGGCCAGTGGGGTAAGGGCCTTTTCCGCCGCCGCGCGTCGTATCTACGCCCGATTCATCCAGAAAAGATCGGCGGGGTCGGCGACGCCTTCGACGAAGCGGCGCACCTGAGGGTCGCTATGGCGCATCAGATCGTCGGGCGTCCCATCAGCAAGAAAGCGGCCTTGGTGCAGCAGCAGCAACCGGTCGCCGATTTCGCCGGCGCTTTTCAGGTCGTGCGTCACGACCACGCCGGTCACGTTGAAGTCGTGCTGCAATCGACGGATCAGCTTGTTGATCACATCCGAGCGCTGCGGGTCCAGCCCCGCCGTCGGCTCGTCGTACAGAATCACTTTCGGCGGCGGATCCATCGCAATCGCCCGGGCGAGCGCGACGCGCTTCTTTTCGCCGCCGGATAGCTCGGCGGGCCGCTTATTCTCGAATCCCGTCAGCCCGACTTCGCCCAGACAGCGCTCCACCATGCTGCGCAGCGCGGCGGAGCTGAGCCGCTTTCGGCTGTTCTCGCGCATGGGGAATGCCACGTTTTCGCCGACGCTCATCGAGTCGAACAGCGCGTTGAGCTGGAAGACAAGGCTGATCTGCTGACGAATGGGGATGAGCCGCGATTCGCTGAGCTGATCGATCCGCTCGCCCTGGAAGTAGACCTCGCCAATGTCAGGCTTCAACAGGCCGACGATGTGCTTGAGCAATACGCTCTTTCCCGTGCCCGAGCGCCCCATGATCACCGTGGTCTTGCCCGGCTCAACGCGCAGGTCCACGTCGGCCAGCACGCGCTGCTTGCCGAATGACTTGCTGACGCGACGAAGCTCAATAATGGGGGCGATGTCGGGCATGAATCGCGACGGGCCTCTGCCTTCTCAGGAAATCAGCGAGCGGAACGCGAACCAGCGGATGTACAGCCCGTTGATGATCACGTTCAGGAAAAAGTCCAGCACCAGGATCGTGATAAAGCTCGCCACAAACGCCCGCGTGCAGGCCTCACCCACGCCCTCCGCCCCCGGACCGCACGTGAACCCCTTCCGGCAACTGATGATGCCGATCGCGCCGCCGAAGAACACCGCCTTGATCATGCCGGTCATCAAGTCCCAGTTCTGCACGATCTGGCTGGTGTAGCGCCAATACGGCTCCGATTCGCCGCCCTTCACCACCGCAAAAATGAACCAAGCCCCCAGTACACCCGCCACATCGGCGTACATCGTGAGCACCGGCGTCAGCAGCAGGCAGGCCAGAAAACGCGGCGTCACGAGGTGACGAACCGGGTCGGCGCCCATCGAGCGCAGCGCCAACAACTGCTCCGTTACGTTCATCGTGCCCAGCTCGGCCGTCAGCGCCCCGCCCACACGACCCGCGAGCATGACACCCGCGAGCACCGGGCCGAGCTCGGCTGCGACCGAGATGTTGACGATCGCGCCGAGGCGGTCAGCCATGCCGGCGGCGTCAAACTGGCTCCAGCCCTGCTCGATCAGCACCATGCCGATGAATGTGCCCGTCAGCAAAATGACGGGCACCGAGCGTGTGCCGATCGCGAAGCACTGCGGCATCAGCCGTCCCCAGCCGCGAACGCTCGAAAGCTCAACAGGGATGTACGCGATCGTTTGGATGATGAACGAAAGCAGGCTGCCGATGCCGGCCAGCCAGTTCGTGACGGCGAAGCCGATCGACGCGACCAGGTTGCGGGAGACGATGGCGGTCATGGAGCGGGGATGGTAGCGGGTGTCGACCTCGCGCGGGCAGACGGCCACACAATCGCCACAGTTCCGCCCTCGGCGCCATCAACCGCTACGGCTGGCTCAGCTGCGTGGCCCGCTCAAGGTAGCTCGCCGTAATGCGATCATCCGAATTGATGGCCATCGCGGCCCGCCACGCTTCGACCGCGGCTTTCATGTCGTTTCGCTGGGCAAAAATCACCCCGAGATTGCGATAGGCCTCATAGTTTTTCGGATCCAGTTCGATGCCCCTGCGAAACAGCGCGATCGCCTCATCCGCGCGGCTGGCCTCGGCCCGCACCACCGCCAGATTGTTGTGCGCCACCGGGCAGCGCGGGTTCACGGCGAGTGCGTGCTCCCAGAGCGTCTGCGAATCGCGCCAGACCTGCGTCTGACGATGGGCCGCGTAGCCATAACCGACGGATGCGATGGCCAGAATCAACGCCTGGCCGATGGAGCCGCTCCGCCAGCCCGCCGATCGCGCATTGCGAAGTTGCACGATGCCGCCGGCGAGTACCGCCGCCAGCCCGATCGCCGGCAGGTACGTGTATCGATCGGCGGCGATCTGCCGGCCGGTCTGTGTGAGTCCGAGCACCGGCGACACGATGACCACATAAACCGCCCACGCCGCGAGCGCACCCGGCGCGCGCTTGCGAAACGTCCACAGAGCGACCGTGATCAGAATGACGAACGCGGCACGGCCCCAATAGGTGATCGCAAACGGATCGAGCTTGGGTGGAATCGAATAGATCGGCGACAGTCCGCTGGGCCAGATCGTCTTCTCCACATAGAACGACAGCCCGAAGAACGCTTGCGCCAGTCGCTGAAGAATGCCATATTCCGACAGGTCTTTCGCCACGTTCGACGCCGCCGAGCTCCACACTGCGACCAGTGCCCAGAGCGCCCCCAGCGCGAAGAACTCCCATTTGTCGAAGATCAGCGTGATTAACCGATTCAGCAGCCCGCGCGGCGTGACGCGCAGACGGCGCAGCGGATAGGCGTCGAGGATCAGCAGGACGACCGGCAGCAGAAACCCGAACTCCTTCGCCAGCAGCGAAAGCAGGAAGCAAACGAGCGCGACCCGTCGAAAACCCTCGCCGCCGACCGTTCGCGCCCGCGTCAGCCGCCCGCGCCGCCGCCACCATTCGCGTCGTTGCGAGATCGATGCGAGGTAGAAGCTGATCGTCAGGACGTAGAACAGCGCCGAAAGCGGTCCGCGCCGCTCGGCGGTCCACGCCACCTCCTCGACCCGGAGCGGGTGCACGGCAAACGTCAGCGCGCCGATCATCGCCGCGGCGATGAGCCACGTGCCGGGGATGTTCGCCGTGGGCTGTGCCAGCCGCACGAGCTGCACGATCAGCACCATCGCGGCGACGGCGCAGGCTGCGTGCAGCAACAGGGTGGTCAAGTGAAACCCGCGCGGATTGAGGCCCCAGAGCTGATGATCCAGCGCCAGCGTCAGCCAGCTCAGGGGCTGATAGTGGCCCATCAGATTGACGCTGAACATCCACTGCAAATGCGGCCCGGAGAAGCCGCGAAAACGCTCGTTGCCGACGATTTCCTGATCATCGCCCCAATTCACGAAGCCGTTGTCGAGCACTGGCCAAAATGTCGCGAGTGTCGCGGCGACAAGCAGCGCGCCGGCGATGACGTAGGTCAGCGGATGAACGCGAATTTGTGCGGGATTCATCAGGCGTGGAATTGTAGGGTGTGTTGATGCCGCGCCGGCAATCGCGCATTTGGCAAGTCGGTACTTTGGGGCATTGACGTACCCTCGCCGCCAATGGTGCGTCGATATCGCATGTCGTTGACTGGATTTAATTGCGTCTATTGTCGCGACATCGACACGCCCAACAAGAGCCGGAATTTAATTGCGCCGCAGGTTAGCGACGTTGAATAACGAACACCAGTCCGATGACGAGGAGCCAAGATCTGCTCGGCTCTGGCACGATCGTAAGGGTCCAACCGCCAAAGTTGCTGAAGTCCGACCCGGCATGGTTGGAGCCGATCAGCGTCCAAGTGCCAGCGGCGTCTTGGCCGTCGAACATGTCCAGAGAGAAGTTGTTGACGCCGCCCGAGGCCGGGCCGGATGTCATATACGTTCCTGGCGGGACGACGCCCGCTGCTGCGACGCCCGCCGCCGCCGTCCAGATGTTGTTGGTGCCATCGCTGTCGAAAGTGTAGTCGCCGTTGAAGTCTGAGCTGTCCCCTGCTCCAGGGGGCACGCCGATTCGATTAAGCAGTGTGGCCGATGTCGCACTGCGCACGAGGCGAAATTGGAGATCGCCAACCCACGTTGCAAAAAGCGAGTTCACTGTAACGTTCACATCGGTGATCAAAAAATGGTCCGGAACGACGATCTCCGAGTGCGCTTCGTTAAGATTTGGAATCTGTCGTCCGGGGCCGAAATACTCGGCCCCGGAAGCGCCGCCGGGCAGTAGCAGACCCGTCGTCGAAGCACACACTAGATTTTTGAATCGCATTGTTTCAGTGCTCTCTTTGCCGTTGGATGATTACGAGTTTTGTGTGAGATAGATCCATCGAGCGCCCCACCTCGAAATGAAACATGGATTCGTTCCGAAAAAGGCACGGGCCGCGTCGCGATTGCTCGCGGCGCGGCCCGGCTTGGAAGCTGTCACGGGTGTTTCACCGTGCATGCGGACTGATGTCCGATTCGTCGGTCGTGATTAGCGACGACGGATCAGGGCCAGACCGGCCAGGCCGAGCAGGCTCAGGCTCGTCGGCTCCGGAACGATCGACAGCGTCCAGCCGCCGATTCCACCGACGTCAGCGCCGGCATGGTCGCTGATGGTCAGCGTCCAGTTGCCCAGCGAGCTCTGGCCGTTGAACGCGTTCAACGAGTTGTTGTTCGCGCCCGAACCCGCGCCGGTGGTGGCGTAGGTGCCGCTCGGGATGACGCCAGCGGCGCCGAGGCCGGCAGCGGTCGTCCAGATGTTGTTGGCGCTCTGGCTGTCAAACGTGTAGTTGCCACCGAAGTCCGAGCTGTCGCCGGCCCCGGGAGGAACGCCGATGCGGTCGACGAGGGTGGCGCTGCCGCCCGGGCCCGTCAGGATGGCGCGAACGTCACCGACCCAGGTGTGGGTCATGTTGTTCAGCGTCACGTTGACATCGGTGATCGTGATGTTGTCCGGAACGTTGATCGAGCTGCTGGCCGAACCGAGGTCCGGAACAGCAAAGCCGGCACCGTTGTAATCAACGGCGTAAGCCGACGCGACGGCCATCAGGGCCGCTGTAGCAAGAATCTTCTTCATTCGCTAACTCCTCCTGCAAGAGATTTTACGACGGATGACATACGGCGCGGACTTCTTGCAAGGTCTGCGCGGCAGGCCATCTCGCCAGGCCTTAAAACCCGAGCGCCCCAAAAACGCCCGGGAGGATCCACAAACGATTGCGAAATGCGTCGAAAGACGCTCGGACGGACTTGTCCCAAAGAACGTGGGTGTTCCGCCTCTCTCCCAAATGAACCAGGCACCGTTACGCCGGAGCCCTTCCTTCCTCTAATCCGCTATAGATATCGAGAATGGCGGAGGACTTCAATGCGATTTCTCAATTCTAGTGAAAAATGGGGTCGGGAATTGTCGAAGGGGCGATAACTAAAAAGCGGTGCGTCAACCTGCGAACAGGCCGACGCACCGCCTCCGCAACCCCGTCAAAGGGCTGGCGTTGTGTGCCTAAGGCTTTGTTTTATAAAGGATTAGCTATCGTCGCGGGGCGTTCGTCGCAGCGACGGAAGGCCGGGGGCAGGCTCGACCTCGGGCGCGGCCGGAACCGCAGTTTCCGGGCTAGGTGCCGGAACGGACGGAGTCAAGTCAAGCTGAGGCCGGTCGACGCTCGGCCGCGCCATCCACGTGGCCAACGTTGCAAACGGCGCGAAGATGAGCAAGGCCGACGCCACCGTGCTGATGCCGCCCACGCTCGCCGCCAAAAACGTCACCAGCATGATCAGGGCCGCGATCGCGTTGCAGGTCGAAATCGCCCAAGGCCAGTCGCGGAATCTCGCTTGCAGCCAGAGAAAGCCCGCCCCAAACAGCAACGCGAAGAACCCCTGCTGAAACACCCGCAAACTAGGCGGTTCGCCCGTCACCAGCCGCGCGACGACCGGTCCCGAAAGGGCCCAGACCACGAGCGTCGCCCCGAGCGAAGCGCAGGCCACTCGCGCCAAAGCGATGCGGTCGTAACTTTGGTCGCTCGACGCAACGGCGGCTTGTGATTGCGGTTCGTTTTCGAATCGGTTCTCGGCGTTCACCGGTGCGCTCCCGTCAATTCGAAGCGATCATGGTCCCGAGTCCCTATCGACCAATGCGGCATCGGACATTGCAAGATCCAAACCCCATCGGCGAAATTCGACGGCCGCGGGCGGGGAAAATCGTCAGCTGCATCAACGGAGCGCTACTGTCGCCGCGCTGCGCCGGCTTCAAAAATTCTTCTCGGACCACGACGCAGGATTTGCTAAGCTGGCTCTGCGTCCGGAAAACGCCGCGGGTTTCGGTTCGCCGCTCATTAAGCTTGCTCGGAAGTGATCAACATGCGCGCCAATGGGAAGCGAACGCTGCTGTGGACGGCTCTGCTGTGGCCGTCGATGGGCCTGGCGCAGGCTTTCGCGCAGTCGCAGTTTCATTTCTCGACGGAGCGCGACTTTGCCGCCACGAAGGGCCCCGCTGCGGGGCAACTCATCACGCAGGGTGACGAGTGTCGCGACGACGGTGAGCGGCTTCTGTTACACGCTGAGATGGTCGCGAATTTCTGCCCCGAGGCTGTGTCCAATTTCGGCGTCGATGCACTTCACCGCACCGGCATTCTCGTCTGGTTTTCCACCGAGCAGAGCTGGTTTGACGAATGTTTGAATCAGCTCATCACGGATGGCGATCTGCTGAACATCGACGGCGGCGTGATCACGAATGCCCAGTTGTTGTTCCCGTTCGCGCTGCCTCCGCCATTGTTGCCGCCTGGCCTCGACGCGGTGCATCTGAACTTCGACATCTCTGCGAACGGCGGCCCGCCGCCGAACAATTCGATCTGGTTTTCGATCGAAGATGACGCTTTCTCCGGGTCGATCGGCGTAATGCTCCAGCACGGCGACATCCTCAGCACCAACGGCACGATCGTCGCGACCAATCAGGAACTCATTCAGAACTTCTGCCCCAAACCGGTGCAGCCGGATGTCGGGCTCGACGCGCTATACCTGCCCCGCAACGGCGAAATCTGGTTCTCGATCGAAGACAGTTTCTTTTCCGAATGCCTCGGCCTGCAGATCAACGAAGGCGACCTGCTCTCCAATGCCGGCTACGTCGTGAAGCGCGAGGCGGATCTGCTGGCGGCCTTCGGCCCGATCGTCCCCGGTGCGCAGGATGCGGGCCTCGACGCGATCTGGATTGACGAGAGCCAGCCGCTGCAACATTTCAGCGGCTGTGGCACGCTCGCGGTCGGCCCGCAAGGCTGCATTCGCTTCGAAGACGACGGCGGCGTGGGCTACTTCATCCAAAACACCGGGCCGTTCCTGGTCGGCGCTCGCGTCTGGGTAGATGGATCCATCGACCCGCAATCCCATCTCTGCGCTCCGTTTGTGGCGCCGGCCATCATCGATAACAGCGTCGCTCAGTGCTTCGAAGACTGCGGCGTGCTGGTCGCGGGCGCGCCCTGTGTCCAATTGCAAACGGACACTGGTGAGCTTTACGACGTTCAGAATCTCGGAAGTTTCGGCCCCGGCGATGAAGTGTGGGTGACCGGCGCCATCAACCCGAATTCGCAGATATGCCCGCCGCTGCCCGCAGCCCCAGGGATCGAGAGCAACACCATCGGTCGCTGCTTCAAGGACTGCGGCGAGATCCGCCCCGGTCCCCAGGGCTGCCCGGTCTTTGTCGGCTCCAGCAGTGATCTGCTCTTCATCGAAAACGTCGGCAATTTGCCGCTCGATGAGCCGGTCTGGGTAACCGGATGCCTCAACCCAGAGTCGCGCCTCTGCCTGCCATTCGTGCGGCCCGGCATCGAAGACAACCGCGTCGGCCGCTGCATCGAGGTCTGCGGTCTTGTCGCGCCGGGGCCGGAGTGCGTGTTGTTGCAGGGCGACGACGGCGTGACATACTGGGTTGAGAGTCTGATCGGAGCGAGCATCGGCGCACGCGTTCGCATCCGCGGCTCGCGCGGGCCCGACATCACGCCGTGTCTGATCGACTTGCCTTTCCCCTCCATCGTCGACAACGAGCTCGTTCTGCTCGGCGATCTCAATTGCGACGGCGCTGTCGCGGTGGGCGACATCGCCGGCTTTGTCCTCGCGATCACCAACCCCGCCGCCTATCCCGTGCAATACCCGAGTTGCGACATGACGCACGCAGATATCAACTGCGACGGGTTCGTCACCGTCGGCGACATCGGTCCCTTTGTCAGGTTGCTAACGGGGTCGTAGAGAGCTTCGACCCGCGGACCGGAATCTCCGACGGCTATCTGGCGGCGAACAGCGCGCGCATCTGCGACAGCATCTGCTCCATTGCTTGTCCGCGATGGCTGATCGCGTTCTTTTCGGCTGAGGTCAGCTCCGCCAGGCAGCGCCCCATCGACGGCAGGAAGAAATGCGGGTCATAGCCGAACCCGCCGGCGCCGCGCGGCTGGTCGACGATGCGCCCTTCGAGCGCACCGCTCGCCGTCAGCAAAATCCGCCCATCCGGCCCCGCCAGCACCAATTCGCAGCGAAAGCGCGCCGCCCGCGCGCCCTCGTCGTTCAATTCGCGTCGCCGCAATTCAGCGATCAGCTTGCGATTGTTCGCCGCATCGTCGCGCGGCAGGCCCGCGTAGTACGCCGAATGCACGCCCGGCTCTCCGCCGAGTGCGTCGACGACCAGCCCCGAGTCGTCGGCGAGAGCCGTCAGGCCGGTGGCGGCGGCGTAAATGACCGCCTTCCCGCGAGCGTTTTCCTCGAGAGTTGGCGCCTCTTCGGGCGCTTCGGGGACATTCGGGAAATCCTCAAGCCCCACCCATTCCCACGCTGCGCCCGCCGACTTCTCGCGAATCTCGCGCAGCTTGCCCGCATTGCGCGTCGCCAAGAGCACACGCAGGCCCGATCCGCCGCGCGTCGCGCTCATGGCGTGCCGCCGGCCGCGCGCTCGCGCGCCGCCCGCGGCAGTTTGACGATGAACGAGGGATTTGCTTTGCCGCGTTCGCCGCCGCCGCCCGAGGCCCGCTCAAACACCCTGTGACCGTTCTCCAAGCTCTCCGGAAACTTTTTCATGATGTCGGCGACGCGCTGATCGCTGACGCCGTAAGACACTTTGATCGCTCCGGTGAGCGCGTCCTTGGACTTCACGGGCACGACCGCCGCCTCTGGAAACACGCCGATGCAGACAGAGCTCTTGTCGGTTCCGTGGTGGTAGTAGGCCTCGTTTCCCTGCTCCCGCAGCATCTTGCAGTACTCGACTGCGGCCCGCTTGCGCTCGCGCATCTCGTCGCAGTTGTAGAACACCGCGACGTGAACGGCCCAAAAGCCCGCCGCGTTCTCCAGATCCCACTCGGGGTGCGATGAGTCTCCCGTCGGCAGTTGATCCAGGGCGGCGAGCCGAAACGGCCAGTTCGCCGGGTCGTCCGCCGCCAGCTTTGAATTCTGCAGATACAGCTCGCGAATCGTTTTCAGCGTCGGGGCCGGATCCGGCTCAAAGCGCTCCTTGCCGCTCTTGCTGTCGAGGACGCGTGCAAAGCGACCATAAAAGACGATGCTCTCTTCGTCGTAATGCAACACAAGCACGCGCTTGGCATCCAGCCCGCGCACCTTGCGCAGCGCGTCGCCATAGGCATTGGCGCGCGATTGCCGGTTCTCGCCCGTGATCGCCAGGCAGCGAATCGCCCACAGATCCTCGCTGGCGGCGGGGGAGTCTTTTTTGCCGATGCCGAAGAGTTCGGGAATGTCGGCGACCGCCGGCGCCGCCAGCGCCAGCGTCGCGAGCAGAGCGAACGCAGAAACGAGTTTTCGATTCATGCCGCGCATTGTACGTCCCGTCCGGCTTCTTTCCCGCAGAAATGCGCCGCGCCCCAGCCGGCTCCGAACGCGGTCGCGTTCGATCCGATATATTCGCAATATGGAAGCGGAGATCGACCGCATCCTGATTCGCGATCACGACATCGCGCGGCGCGTCGCAGCGATGGCGGATGAGATCGCCGCCGCCTACCCGTCTGATGCGGGCGAGCTGACGCTCGTCCCGATTCTCTCCGGCTCCATCATTTTCGTGGCCGATCTGATGCGCCGCCTGCCGCGCCGCATGCGACTGGCGATGGTCAGCATCTCGACCTATCCCGGCCGCTCCACCCGCCCGACGGAAGCGCGCACGACGCTCGAACTGCGCACCGACCTCGAAGGCCGTGACGTTTTGATCGTCGACGATATCCTCGATACCGGCGGAACACTGGCCCGCGTCCGCGCCATGGTTCGCGAGCGTGGGGCGCGCTCCGTGCGGGCCGCGGTGCTGCTGCGAAAACCCGGAAAGGCTCCGCCCGGCGTCGATGCCGAGTTTGTCGGCTTCGATATCGCCGATGAGTTCGTCGTCGGCTATGGCCTCGATTACGACGACCTCTATCGCAACTATCCTCACATCGGAGTACTGCGACCCGAGGTGATGCGATGAATGACGACGTCATCAAGCATGAACGCCCCGCTCCGGCTGCTGCCGCCATCTGTGCAGCCCCGGAGCCGATCGTCGCCGCCGCCTCCGACGCCGTTGTCGTGGTGCCTCCCCGCGTTCCGGCACTACAGGGCGAGGTGCTCTCCGGCGACGAATTGATCCAGGTTTCGCTCAAGCCGTCGCCTTGGTACATCTGGTTCGTCAGTTGGCGCTGGGTGGTTTCGATGGCGCTGGCGGCGGCCCTGATCTTTGTTGCCAAGCCGGCCGCCTCCGTCGGCTACGACGCATTCCTCATCAACTGTTGCATCGTGGTGGCGTTGGGGCGGGTGATGTACGCGGTGCAGCAGTGGGCCAGCCGACACTACTACCTGACGAATCGCCGCGTGGTCCGCGTCACGGGCGTGTTGCGGACCGATTTCCGCGATTGCCTGCTTACACGCGTCAGCGTCTGTCAGGTGCGCGCCGCGGCCTATCAGCGCTGGCTGAATCTCGGCAGCGTGCAGATTCGCTCCGCCGATGCGCGCTCGCATGCGGTGAACTGGAACTTCGTCGCCAACCCCCACAAAGTCCATGAGTTGCTGGTCCGCGCGATTCGTCGTGCCCAGTGCGACGAGTAGAAGAATGCAGAATGCAGAATGAATAATGCAAAAAGGGGGCTGTTGCAGAGTCGTCGGGTTCTTCGTTACACCGTCACGCCGTTACGCCGTCGCTCGACCTGACACTTGAAGCAGCGGCTGGGCCGGTAAACCCCCCGAAAGCGAAGCAGGCGTAGCCAACGCACTCCGCGTCGCACTACGCCTGCAGTTTCGATCAGACAGTCGTCGAAGCGAGAACTACTCGCTGATGATGACGGTGTCGACGACGTGGATCACGCCGTTCGACGCAATCACGTCGGCCGTCGTGACGGTCGCCTTACCGATCATGACCTTCTTGTCGGCCACGGTCACCGGAATCTCCGGGCCCGCGAGCGGCTTGACGGTCTTCAGCGTCGTGACCTGCTCGGCCTTGACCGTGCCGGCGACGACGTGGTGCTTCAGGATGTTCTGCAGCTTCTCTTTGTTCTCCGGCTTCAGCAGCGTGTCGAGCGTCTCTTTGCCGAGCTTGGCAAAGGCTTCATCGGTCGGGGCGAAGACGGTGAACTGAGCCTTCTCGTCGCTCAGCGTCTCGGCCAGACCCGCGGCTTCGACCAGCTTCGCGAAGGTCTTGTGCTCCTTGCAGGCCTGGGCGGTCTTCACGATGTTGACCGGCTTCTCGGTCTTCTCGCCGGCGACCTTGTCGACCGCGGCGTGAGCGGCGTCCTTGGCGGTCTCAACCGGCGGCTTCGGGGTCTCGGCGGTCGCGAGATTGGCGAACGCGAACAAACCGGCGGCGGCAGTCACGAACCAACGAGCCTTCATCGATCCTGTCATTTCTTGCTCTCCTATCGAAACGTCCGCGTCGCGTGCGGCGCACTGGTCGGACCGCCCACACGGGCATCCGCCGCCGCTGATCGTCGCGTCGCGGTGTTGAGCCAATTGTCAATCAGCAGACCGTCGAACGTCGGGAGCGTTTGCGAATAAACAACATTCGCGAAAAAACCGCGCCCGCTCGCAAAAAAATCGCGAGGGGGACTCTTCCGCGCACAAAATGCGGAAGCTTGCGCTGTGTCTGGAAACGCCCTCGAAACACGCCGCGAACCGCGCCAGCATGTGCGCGTCGTGATTCGAACGCGAGATAGTAGGTACGAAGATCACGATTTCAAGTCAGGGGATTGACAAACCCACTGTTGAAGGCCAGCCGCTCAGTCGACCCGAGTCGCAACGGTTCGAGATCCAACATCACCACTGGTTTCCAGTTTGGCGCACGCCCGCCTTCTTGGTTACCTTGCCCCGCGCCATGGCCAAACCCGGCTTTAACTGGGGCGATATCTTCCGCCTGCCGCAAACCCGGCGGCGTACCTACACCTATCGGCCGCGCATGACGATTCAGCGGCGAATTCTCGGGGCGATCGCGGTTGTGATCCTGGCCGCCCTGGGCTGGATATACAACCGCATCACCGGCAACTCGCCGTCGACGAAGCCGGAGAAGCCTTCCCCGTCTGAGGTGAATCGGGAGCGGGAATCGCGACCTCGTGCGTCGGAAACCCGCCGTGAGTCTTCACCGAGCAATCGTCGCTCCACCAGTGCCACGAAGTCGGACGCCGACACGAAGCTCGATCTCGGGGCGCAACAAATCGCCGACGCGTTCGAAGCAGGCACATCCGATCACTGGGTGGAAACGCAGGGCCGCGTTCTGCGCCTTTTGCCCGACGACAACGACGGCTCGCGGCATCAGAACTTCATCGTAGAGATCGCCGGCGGCATGACACTTAAAGTCTCTCACAACATAGACTTAGCCGATCGCATCCCGGTCGCCGCCGACGATCGCGTGCGGTTTCGCGGGGAGTATGAATGGTCGGAGCAGGGCGGCGTGATCCACTGGACCCACCACGACCCGGACGGACGAATGCGGGGTGGCTGGATCGAACACCGCAACAAAAGGTACGAGTGAGACGTCCTATAACAGCGGGAAGCGCGCAACTCCCGAGCCACCAGAAAATTACGATCGCGGTATCTCTTATCTTGCAATAAGCAAACCAGCGCGACGTTTGGCCGAAGGCGGTAGAGGTCGCAGTGGAGAATGGCGGGCGCGACGATGAACTGCTCGGGCGAGCGCGGCGTCGCGACCCCGCGGCGCTCGACGAACTCGTCGCTGCGTTTTCACCGCGCGTCTACGGCCTGCTCTATCGGCTGACCGGTTCAGCGGATGTCGCGCAGGACCTGACGCAGGAAACATTTCTCCGGGTCGTGCGGACGATCGACCGCTACTCGCACGACGGCCGATTCGAGGCTTGGATTTTTCGAATCGCCGCGAATCTGGCTCGCGACCAGGTGCGGGCCCGACGTCGTCGCGGCATGACGCTTTCGCTCGACAGTGAACGCGAAGATGAGGAGTCGCGTTCGCCGGTCGACCCGCGGGACGACGCGATGCCCTCGGCCCGCCTGGCCGCGAGCGAGGACGCCGGCCTTTTGGAGGCGGCGCTGGCAAGACTGAGCGAGCCGGAACGCGAAATCCTGATGATGCGTCACTATGGCGATCTTTCGTTTCGCGAGATCGCCGACGCACTCAATGTGCCCCTGGGCACCGCGCTGGCGCGAGCGCATCGCGCTCTGCAGCGGTTAAAGAAGTGGATGAGTTCGAGCGAAGAAGACAGCGAATGAGCGATCGATGGGAACAACTGGAGCAGCGGATCGAGGCCGAAGCGGCCTCGTTCGATGCTTTGTCCAAGCGCTTGCCGCCGCCGCCGGGCGCGGCCGCAGCGGTGTCTCGCGCCCGCGCCGCTGTGCGTGGCGAGTTGGCCCGTCGTCGCGTGAGTTGGATGGTGCGGCTGATGCCGGCGGGCGGCGTCGCCGCGGCGCTGGTAATGGCCTGGTTCGCAGGCGCGCCGCTGGCGGCGCCGTTGCGCGGCGGCGACGACTTCGCCGCCTCCGATCCGCTGGACGAATGGGCTGCGGCCTTTCATGATTCCGGCGATCAACTTGTCAGTCAGTGGCTGGGCGGGAATGACGCGACCGTCGCCGAAGACCCGCTGGAAGCAGATCTGAATGCTTGGGGGTTGAGTGAGGACGATGAGTCCGAGGGCATCTGAGTTCGCGCGACGCGGCAGAGCGCTGTGGCTTTCGCTGATGGTCGCGGCGTCTTTCGCTGCGCTGGCGGTCGGGCAGCCGCCGCCCGACGATCGCGGTGGTCCGTCGGGCCCTCCGCCGGATGACGCATTTCCCGAGGGCATGCCTGCGCCTGGCGGTCCTCCGCCCGATGGTGGTCCGCCGTTTGGTCGCCCCGGATTCGGTCGTCCTCCCGGTCCGCCCGGCGGTCCGCCCGGTGGTCCGCGTTCCGACCGTGCACCGGCGTTTTTCCGTCGCCTCGACAATCCGATGAGTTTGTTCCGGCCTCTGCCGACGGATTTACGGCCGGCTGCGCCGGGAGAAGTTGACGACCTTCTCAACCTGGCAGTCCAAAAGGTGCCGCGCTTCGGTTTGCGCCTGCGCGAGTTTCAGCGAAAGCGCCCGATGCTGTTTCAACGCCGCTTCGAGCGCGAGTTCATGCCGCTGCTGCGACAGTTGCGACGCATCTACGACCAGGACCAGACGCTCGGCGACCTCTATCGCGATCACTGGCAGCACAACTACGACCTTCGGCAACTTCGCGAACGCATGCGCGAAGCCCCTGACGACCAACGGGAGCGGCTCGAAGGGGAGGCTCGCAAGCTCTTTGCCGCGATGATCAAGATCGAGACCAATGTCGCCGGCCGCGAACTCGAGAAGCGCGAGACCAGCGCCGACGCAGTCGCGGACGGGTTGATGACTGATGTGCTTTCGCCTGATTACGACGCATTGGCTGAGCCGCCGCCGATTCGCGAGGCGATCCGCGCCGTGCGCGAAGCGAAGTCGGACGCAGATCGCGATGCCGCGCGGCGCGAGCTGCGGACCCGCGTGCGGCGCGCGGTGCAGATGGAGATCGGCTGGCTGCGCAACCTGCGCGATCGGCTGAAAGATCGCGGCCCCGCCGAAGTGGACATGCGTATCGAGCGTCTCAAGAACGAGCGCGGCCGCCCGCCATTCTGGGGCGGCCCCCCGGGCTCGCGGCCGTTTCGCGATGGCGGCGACCGTCCGCCGGGGCGCCCGCGGAGACATCCGACCGACTCCGCACCGGCGGAAGATGAGTTCCCACCGGATGACGGCGAAGCGGCTAAACCGTGAATTGAGTGTGTCCGCCGCGCCCTTTCGGTGCGCGGTCAGACCGGTCGATCCACCCCTTCACCCCTCATTGCCCCTGTGCCCCTACACCCCGCGCGCCGCAAAATCGAGCGACGCCGAGTTGATGCAGTAACGCAGGCCGGTGGGCCGCGGGCCGTCGGGGAATACATGGCCCAGGTGCGCGTCGCATTTCGCGCAGCGCGCCTCGACACGGATCATGCCGTGGCTTTCGTCGCGCAGCTCGCGTATGCCGTCGCGCTTTGCGGGTGAGTGGAAGCTCGGCCAGCCGGTGCCCGAGTCGAACTTCGCGGTCGAGTCGAACAGCGGCTCGGCGCAGCAGACGCAGCGATAGACGCCGTCGTCGTGGTGGTTCCAATACTTGCCCGTAAAGGCCCGCTCGGTTCCGCCGCAGCGAGCGACCTGAAACTGCTCGGGGGTTAGCTTCTCGCGAAACGGGTCGTTGGGGTCGATGGAACAGCTATTGCTCACGGCCCTTTCTCCTGAAGTTTTTTTGCTGCCGAGCAGGTGATCGCCGATGGATGGTCCAATCATATGCCGCACGCCGCCAGCTTGGACGCCGCGACGTGTCGGTTCGTTACCCAAGGGCAAGATTGACCGTCTCCCTGCGGCGGCGCTCCCGGCGGTCGGCCGCGTTCGACTGTTTTCGACGAGGGGCGACGCAGGGTCGATCGGCAAACGTGTTTCACGTGAAACACAATTGCGCGACGCAAGGGGGATGCCGCGCGGCTGCTGCGGCGCGGAGACTTGCGAGATTTGGCGGCCCGTGGCGGACTGGCGGTCGCAAAAGCAGTCGACGCGTCGTTGCGGCGGTGGTTAGCGCAACTTGATCTATAATTTTCGGACTTGAACCCAACCGCGTTATCGACCGTCTTCGTGACAGGCGCCACTGGCTACATCGGCGGGCGATTGGCTCCGCGACTGGTCGAGCGCGGCTATCGCGTGCGATGTCTGGCGCGCAGCGCAGCTAAGTTGCAGGCTCGGCCGTGGGCTGCTTCTCTGCACGATCGGGTTGAGATCGTCGAAGGGGATGCGGGCGACGAAGGCGTGCTGGAAGCGGCCATGAAGGGGTGCAGCGCGGCGTATTACCTCGTGCACTCGATGGATGCCGCGGGGGCGGGCTATCGGCGGCGCGACCGGACACTCGCAGAGACTTTCGGGCGGGCGGCTGTGCGGGCGGGCGTCGGACGGATCATCTACCTCGGCGGCCTGGGCGAGACCGGCAGTGGCCTGAGTGAGCACCTCTCGTCGAGGCGCGAGGTTGAGGCGGCGCTGCGCGGCGGCGCCGAAGGCTCGGGCGGCGCGGTACCCGTCACTGTGCTGCGCGCGGCGATGATCATCGGCTCCGGATCGGCCTCGTTCGAGATTCTCCGCTACCTCGTCGAGCGACTCCCGATCATGATTACTCCGCGCTGGGTCAGCACCGAATCGCAACCGATCGCGGTGCGTGATGTGCTGCACTATCTGATCGCGGCTCTCGAGACGCCGGCCACGATCGGCCGAACGCTGGACATCGGCGGGCCGGAGGTGCGTTCCTATTCCGAGATCATGAGGGAAATGGCCTCGGCGCTCGGTCTTCGCCGACGGCTCGTGATCCCCGTTCCGGTGCTGACCCCGCGACTAAGTTCGCTTTGGATTCACCTGGTGACCCCGCTCCACGCGAGCATCGCCCGTCCCTTGGCCGAGGGGCTCCGAAACCGAGTGGTGTGTCGCGACGGCGAGGCCGAGCGGCTGATGCCGCACCCGGTCGGGAGCCCGCCGCTGACGATTCGTCAGGCGATGGATGCCGCACTGGTGCGAATGCACGATGGCGCGGTCGAGACGGCCTGGTCGGATGCGGGGGTGATGCCGGGTGACCCGTCGTGGGCGGGTGGGACGGTGTTCGTCGATCGCCGCGAGGCGACGACGCATGCGACGCCGGAGGCCGTTTGGGCATCTGTTTGCTCGTTGGGCGGTGAGCATGGCTATTACGCGGCGGATTGGCTGTGGCGACTGCGGGGATTCATGGATCGGCTCGTCGGCGGTCCGGGCTTGCGGCGCGGGCGACGAAGCGCCGGGACACTGCTATTGGGGGACGCGTTGGATTTCTGGCGCGTCACCGCAGTCGAAGCACCGCGTCGCCTGGTTCTTACCGCCGAGATGAGACTTCCCGGCTTGGCCACGCTCAGTTTCGAGATTGAACCCGCTCCTGAGATAGGTGCGCGTACGCGATTGGTGATGACGGCGCGATTTCGCCCCCACGGTCTGCTGGGAATCGCCTATTGGTATTCGGTAGTGCCGCTTCATGGCATTGTTTTTCGCGGGATGATCGCGGGGATTGTTCGGGCGGCCGAGCATGGGGACGCGGGCGGGCCCCGATCACCTTAAATTGAATCGGTAAAGAGGGCTCGAATGACGCCATTGGGGGCCGACCTAGTCTTTCGAGTGAAAGCAATTGACAGTCGCGAAAGCGCCGGGGGGCCGCTCGACGCAGGCAGTCGAGCCGGTGATGTTCGATTGCGATCGCGTATCGCTTTGCTGCGGAGGGCGTTCGCATTGAGGGTGGGGGCTGGCCGGCTGCTGTTTCGCCGCGGTGAATGTTCTGAATAGCAGCGTGGGAGCGGGGGGCATCAGCCGGAACGGAGCACAATTCGCCGATGAGCGCGCCCGCCGCCGCCCGGTTTGGCTGGGCGTCCGGCCCGCCGCGCTCGACTCGGATTCGGGGCGAGATTAGGCTCTGTCAGCCACGTCGCACCACACTTTCGGGCCGCAGGACGCGCGGTCGGAGAGGGCGGTTCGTTCGTCGCGATCGGAGCTGCTCAGACGATGCTGAAAACCTCGCTCAACGAGTTTCACAAGCAGTACAACGGAAAGATGGTCGAGTTCGCCGGCTGGGAGATGCCGGTGATGTACGGCTCGATCGTCGATGAGCATAACTATTGCCGCAATCATGTCGCGGCGTTTGACGTGTCGCACATGGGCCGGCTGCGTTTTCGTGGGCACGATGCCGAGGCGTTTTTGCAGAAAGTCTGCACGCGCAACGTGGGCAACATGGCGGCGGGCGTGTCGCGTTATGGGCATGTCTGTCGTCCGGACGGCGGCATTCTCGACGACGTGATCGTGTCGCGCTTCCCCGATCATTTCGGCATGGTCTGCAACGCCTCGAACCGCACCAAGCTGCTGCACTGGTTTCAGGAGCAACTGCAGGGCGCCGACGTTTCGATTCACGACGAGACTTTTGATACCGCAATGATCGCGATACAAGGGCCGCAGGCGATCGAGCTGATGAGCACGTTGCTCAAGACCGACCTGCGCAGCATGAAACGCTATCACTTTGTGAGCGGCGAGATGCAGGGGGCAAGCTTCACGTTTTATCGCAGCGGCTACACCGGCGAGGACGGCGGCGAGCTGGTGTTGCCCGCCGGGCTCGCACCGATCGCGTCGGCGCTGTTTCTGATGAAGTCGGCCGAGCTGGGCATGCCGGTCCGCCTGGCGGGACTGGGAGCGAGAGATTCGCTACGGCTCGAAGCGGGCATGCCGCTGTACGGCCACGAGCTGACCGAAGAGTGGGATTCGCTGACCGCGGGGCAAAAGTGGTGCGTCGATCTTTCGAAGCCGTTCATCGGTCGCGATGCGATGGCCAAGCTGGAGGCCGGGGGCCTGAAGCGCAACATGGCGGGCTTCGAGGTTGAGGGTCGCCGTGCGGCGCGGCAGGGGACGCGCATCCTGAAAGACGGCGAGGAAGTCGGCGTCGTCACCAGCGGCGCGCTGACGCCGACGCTGGGGCGCGTGATCGCGATGGGGCTGATCGACGCCAGGCTGTCGGCGGTCGGCACGACGGTTGATATGGACCTGAAGGGCACGAACGCGCCGGCGACGATCGTGCCGTTGCCGTTCTACAAGCGGGCGAAGTAGGCGGGCCGAATCGATGGGTCTTCGGGTTTACAACACGCTGGGCCGGCGGGTCGAAGAGTTCACGCCGATCCGCCCCGGGCATGTCGGCATGTATGTCTGCGGGCCGACGGTCTATGGACATAGCCACCTGGGGCACGCGAAGAGCTATGTCGCGTTCGACGCCATCGTGCGCTGGCTGCGGTTCAGCGGCTATGACGTGAACTACGTGCAGAACATCACGGACGTCGGGCACCTGACCGACGACGCCGACGCGGGGGAGGACAAGGTCGTCGCTGAGGCGCGGCGGCGCGGGCTGCATCCGATGGCGGTCGTCGAGACCTTCATGCGCAGCTATCTCGACGATATGGACGCGCTCCATCTGGTGCGGCCCGACATCATGCCGCGGGCGACGGGCCATGTGCCCGAGCAGATCGAACAGACCGCGGCGCTGCTGGCGCGGGGCCATGCGTACGAGGTCAACGGCTCGGTCTATTTCTCAGTTGCGTCGTTTTCGGGTTATGGCAAACTCAGCGGCCGCAAGACGGCGGAACTGGAAGCCGGCGCGCGGGTCAGCGTGAGCGATGAGAAGCGCGACCCGGCCGACTTCGCGCTCTGGAAGCGGGCCGAGGCGGGCCACCTGATGCGCTGGAAAAGCCCGTGGGGCGAGGGCTTTCCGGGGTGGCACATCGAGTGCTCGGCGATGAGCCAGAAATACCTGGGCGAGAGCTTCGATATTCATGGCGGCGGGCTCGAGAACCAGTTTCCCCATCATGAGTGCGAGATCGCGCAGGCCGAATGCGCGACGGGCCGGCCCTTCGCTCGGTACTGGCTGCACAACAACATGTGCACGCTGAACGGGCAGAAGATGGGCAAGAGCCTGGGCAACGCGATCAGCCTGAAGCAGATGTTCAGCGAAGGGCACAAGCTGCTGGCGCAGACCTTTGAGCCGGCGGTCGTGAAGCACTTCATTCTGACCAGCCACTATCGGCAGAACCTCGACTTTTCGAATGAGGCGCTGCAGGCGGCGCAGAGCGGTTCACACAAACTGCGCGACACGCTGACCGAGTTGCAGCGGTGGAGCGGCGGGGCCACGGCCGTGCAGACGCAGGCGGCGCTCCGGAGCGCGATCGCCGGCGTGGGCGACGCGCTTCGAAAACCGCTCAGCGACTTTGTCGAGCGCGTGGCGGCGGCGATGGACGATGACTTCAACACCGCTGCCGCGATCGCGGTGATGTTTGAATTCGTGCGCGAGGCGAACAAGTGGCTGCGCGAGGATCTGCCGTCGGCGGATCGCTCGGCGATTGCGACGGTGATGCAGACGTGGATCGAGCGCGTCTTCGGTTTTCGCTGGCGCGAGGCGGCGAGCGCCGGCGGCGGGCGCGAGAATCAGCTCATCGGATTGCTGGCGGAGCTGCGTACGCAGGTGCGGAAAGAGAAGAACTTCGCGCTGGGAGACCGAATCCGCGACGGGCTGGCGGCAATCGGCATCACGCTGCGCGACACGCCCGAGGGGCCGCGCTGGTAGGGCGGCGCGAGTTACGCCGCTGTTCGCGGCACGTGCGCACGATTTCTGAAAACTGGCGTTCGGGGAACGACCTATCCTCATGGCCTGTTTTTCGAACAGTCAGGAGTCGGCCGCTGACCAATATTCGATGCGTCTGCATGGACCGCGATCTCGGTGACGTGCTTGCCCTGGCCCGCCGACAAAAGCTCCGCACTGCGCTCGATATCGCCGAGGTCACGGGCTGCGGCGATCAGTGCGGCAGTTGCCGTCCTTACATCGTGCGAATGTTGCAGACGGGCCGCGTGCCGACGACGGCGGACCTGATGTCGGCGGAAGATGCGAAGAAGTTCGGCGGCCCCTAGTCGGTCGGCGAGCGGTGGGGGCCAGCGAAGGCGATGTCGGGGCCTGATGCCTATCAAAGCTTTCTGACGTTCCCATTACAAATGACCGAGCCGAAACGCGCGGATTCTGCTAGTATTCGCCCAAATCGACCGGACGCGGCGGCGAGTGTGATTCGCCGCTGTGCGGGGGACGACGCGGGGAAACACGCGGCGGTCGATACTCTGGAGACCACGGATGGAACTTCCGCGTCGTTCACGCGGCGATGAATTGCTGAAGCCGGGCGAGCTTGCGGATCTCCGCGGGCGCCTTCGCACCCAGTCGCGCAAGCATGACCTGACCACGGTCATTGCCTGCGCGTTTGACCACCGCACGCGCATGCTGCCCTTTATCTATGCCGACATGCGCATGGCGCCGGCGGGAGTGCGGGCGGTGGGCTCGGCGATGGCCGACGCCGGTTTTGAAAAGACGCGCATCGTTTTGCAACAGTGGAATCGATATTTCCGTCCGTCGCAGATGCGGCTCGACGGACGCATTCCCGACATCTTCATGGTGTCGAGCATGCAGATTCACTCGGCATCTTGTCACGATCTGATCCGCGACGCCTGCCGCATTCCTGCGGCCCAGCGTCCGCTGATCATCGCGGGCGGCCCGAAAACGATTTACGAGCCGTGGGACGTGTTCAGCAGCGATCCCAACGACCCCTGGGGCGCTGATGTCGCCGTCACGGGCGAGGAATACGTGCTGCTGAGCCTGCTCGAGGTCATCCTGTCGGTCCGCGCGCCGGGCGGTTCGATGCGACAGGCATTCATCAGCGCTCGCGACAGCGGCATGCTCGACGCCATCCCAGGCCTGGTCTTTGCCCGCACCGACGACCGCGGCAACGCGCAGGAGTTGATCGACACCGGCGTGCAGCGGCTCGTCGGAGATCTCGACGAATTGCCCGACCCGGTTCTCGGTTTCCGCCTGCTGGAGCGGCCCAGCCGCCGGGCCACGCTGGCGGATCGCGCCATCCCCGACAATCAGGTGAATCGCTATTCGCCCATCGGTTCGGTGGTGCTGACCTTTGGCTGCAAGTTTGCGTGCCCCTATTGCCCGATCCCGGCCTACAACCAGCGGCAGCATCGCGTGAAGAGCGGGCAGCGGATCGCGGAAGAATTTTCGCGGCTCTATCGCACCTACGGCATGCGCTATTTCTTCGGCGCCGACGACAATTTCTTCAACAACAAAGAGCGCACGCTGAACATCGTCGAGACGCTCTCGAAGTATGAATTCCACGGCAAGCCGATCCGCCGCGTGCTGCGTTGGGGCACCGAGGTCACGGTGCACGACACGCTGCAGCTTCGCGAGTACCTGCCGATGGTGCGCCGCGCGGGCGTGCGCGCTCTGTGGCTGGGCGTCGAAGACATGACTGCGACGCTGGTGAAAAAGGGGCAAAGCGTCAGCACGACGACCGAGGCCTTTGGCCTGCTGCGCGACAACGGCATCTGCCCGATGCCGATGATGATGCACCATGACACGCAGCCGCTGTTCACCCCCGGCAAGCCGTATGGCCTGATCAATCAGGCCAGCATGCTGCGCCGCGCCGGCGCGGTGAGCCTGCAGGTGTTGATGATGACGCCAGCCACCGGCTCGAAGCTCTACGAGGGCACGTTTGAATCGGGCATGGCGATCGACAGCGTCGGCGGAAAGCGGGTCGAGACGCACATGCTCGACGGCAACTACGTCGTCGCGTCGAAGCATCCGCAGCCGTGGAAGAAGCAGTTCAACATCATGCTCGCGTACCTCTTCTTCTATAACCCGCTGCGCTTCCTGATCGCGCTGGTGCGGCCCAACAGCAAGCTCTATCTGGCCGACGCGGGCATGCAGTTCATCGGCATGTGGGGTCTGTCGCAGACGGTCCGGCGCACGATCGGCTGGGCTTTCCGCATGATGATGGGCGGCAAGATCGAACGCCGCATGATGGCCCCGCACAGCAAGCTGCCGATGCGTTCGCTCGAAGGCGGCGTCGCCAGCCACGCGCTCCCCGGAACGCCGCAGGCGGTGCCGGCCAACGGTCTGGTGCAACTGACGATTTCGAAACCCGAGCCGGCGGCGGCGGGAACGTAGCGAGAACTGACGCCGCGAGATGCTCGCGGCGTTATTCATCGCGCACGGTCGCAAGACATCGCTCGCGGCCTCGACGCACCGTTCGCAACGACGGTGCGTCGATGGCGCACCGCCCCGGTCCGGACTCTTGCAATATTGATGATCGCCACTTCGACACACCCGCCACTGGCTAGCATGCAGCGTCCGGCCGACAACTACTCTCACCCGCGCACGCCCCGTCCCGATCGGCTGCTCGAGATCGCGCCGCGTGTGCGCCTGCACTACGTCGACGAAGGCCAGGGACCGACCGTGGTGATGGTCCACGGGAACCCGACCTGGTCGTTCATGTATCGCAACCTGATCGCGGAGCTGCGATCGACCCATCGCTGCATCGCGCCGGATCACATCGGCTGCGGGCTTTCCGACAAGCCCGATGACTCGCGTTATGCGTATTGGCTGGAGAATCGCGTCGCCGATCTGGAAACTCTGATCGACCGTCTCGCGCCGGACGGGCCGATCACCTGGGTTGTTCACGATTGGGGTGGAATGATCGGCCTGACCGCGGCGCTGCGACGATTCGAGCGAATCGACCGCGTGGTGTTGCTGAACACGTCTGGCTTTTTCAAGCCGAGGTCCAAGCGCCTGCCGCGCAGCATCCGCCTTGCGAGCACGGGAAACATGCTGGCCCGATTTCTGGTACAGGGCTGCAACGCCTTCGCCCGCGGCGCGGCGTATTGGGGCTCCATTCGCGGATTGCCGCACGACGTGCGGCGCGGCTATCTCGCGCCCTATGACTCGTGGAGCAACCGCCGCGCGACATTGCGATTTGTGCAGGACATCCCGATCGATCCGTCCCATCCCAGCTATGAGCTGACGGCGTGGACCGACTCGCAGGTCGCGCGGCTGAATGAAAAGCCGGTGCTGATCTGTTGGGGCCGCCGCGATTTTGTTTTCGACGATCACTTCCTGAATGAGTGGCGTCGCCGCCTGCCCAAGGCGGAGTTGCATGTGTTCGAAAACGCCGGGCACTATGTGATCGAGGATGCGCGCGAGGAGCTGATTCCGCTCGCGGCGCGCTTCATCCGCGAAGGCGTGTCGCCGTCGTGATGGCGCGGCCGCCGACCATCGGTCGCGACGCGAATATCGCCGGCGCGTTCTTCGCGGCGGCGGCGAAGTATCCGCAGAAAGCCGCGATCATCGAGCCGATCGGGGCGCGCGGCGAAGCCGTGCGGTCGATCACGTTTGCCGAGCTTGCGGCGCTGACCACGACCTACGCCAACGGATTGCGCGCCGCCGGCTTGCAACGCGGCATGAAGTGCGTGCTGTTCGTGCCGCCGTCGATCGATTTCTTCGCGTTGACCTTCGCGCTCTTTCAGATCGGCGTGGCGCCGGTGCTGATCGACCCCGGCATCGGCGCGCAGCAGATGGGCCGCTGTCTGACCAGCGTCGCGGTCGATGGGTTCATCGGCGTGCCGAAGGCGCACGTCTTTCGCTTGTTGTACCGTCGCGCGTTCCGTTTGCTCCGCGTCAGCATCACCGTCGGTCGACGTCTCTTCTGGGGCGGTCGCACTTTGTACGAAGTCGAGCGGCTCGGCGCAACAGCGGCTGGCGGTTCGACAAATGACAAGTCGCCGACTGAAGCGATGACCGAATCCGATCTTGCCGCCATCCTCTTCACGAGCGGCAGCACCGGGCCCGCCAAAGGCGTCGAATACACGCACGGCACTTTCCAGGCCCAGGTCGCTTATCTGCAATCGCAATATGGCTATGGCCCCGACGAAATCGATCTGCCGACCTTTCCGCTCTTTGCGCTTTTCGATGCCGCTCTCGGCATGACCGCCGTCATTCCGCGGATGGACTTCACGCGGCCCGGCAGCGTAGATCCGCGCGAAATCGTCGGCCGAGCCAATCGCTTCGGCTGCACGCATATGTTCGGCTCGCCGGCGCTGCTGCGCCGCCTCGCGCCGAGCGCCGACCCGACGGGCCCGCGGTTTACGACCATGCGCCGCGTCATCACCGCCGGCGCCCCGGTCTCACCCGACGTGCTGCGCGGCTATGCCCGGCTGCTGCCCGCGGGCGCGAAGATCTTCACACCTTATGGCGCGACCGAGTCGCTGCCGGTCTCCTCGATCGATCACGACGAGATATTGGCGGATACTGCGGAGAAAACGCGGCAGGGGGCGGGCGTATGCGTCGGGCGGCCGCTACCGGGGCTGGATGTGCGGATCATTGAGATCAGCGACGAACCGATCGCGACCTGGCGCGATGTCCGCGAACTTCCGCCGCACGTTGTGGGCGAGATCTGCGTCCGCGGGCCGATCGTTACTCGCGCCTATCACGGCCTGCCCGACCATACGCGGCTCGCAAAGATCGTCGACGGCGACGCGATTTGGCACCGCATGGGCGATGTCGGCTATTTCGACGAGCGCGGTCGGCTGTGGATGTGTGGGCGGAAGTCGCAGCGCGTGGTGGTTTCAAAAGAAGCGTGGGAACGTGTCGCCGGCCCATTGCCGGAAAAGCTGCCCACGGGTCTGGCCCGCACGCGCGACGCCGACCACCTCGTACTTTTCACGGAGCCGCTCGAATCCATCGCCGCTCAGTTTCCCGGCGTTCGACGTGCCGCGCTGGTCGGTCTGGGCACGAGGCCCATGCAGACGCCTGTGATGTGTTTCGAGCTGGCCGGCGTTGCAACGCGCGACGCGTTTCGGGCGAACCTGGCGTCCCACATCGCGACAGCGGGGATCGAGCATTGCCTCGTGCACTCGGGCGGCTTTCCAGTCGATGTCCGCCACAACGCCAAGATTTTCCGCGAGAAGCTCGCGATTTGGGCGGCGAAGAGCATCAAAACGCATCGTTAGGCGGTCGTGCACTCAATGCCTTCAGTCCCCCTTGGATCCCCCCGACGCGCAAACGCTCAACGCGGCGAGCGCGCCGAAATCGCCTCGCCGATCGGCGGATCAAACAGCGATCGCTGCCACTCCGGCGGCGCCGCCGTGATCGCGATGCGCGGCGCGGTGCGGACGAAGGCGTGCAGATCCTGAAAATCCCAGGACTCGCGCGACACAGCGCCGCCGCGCGCATCGCGCAGCTCGCAGCCATAGTCATCGACGAGCACGCGCGTCGCGAAGCGGTCGCACATGCCCTCTTTTTGTCGTGTGCAGCGCCCCGCCGCGAAGACCAGATAGTGATACAGCTCGTGCAGATAGACGAAGAGCACGAGTTGCTCGGCGCTCGCCAGCCGCAGGATGTATCCCTCGCGCCACCAGTGCGTGCGCGTGGATTGGGCTCGAGCGATGTGCGTTACCAGTGAATAGGGGTATTCGTTCTCGCGGCCGAGATTCACCGTCAGCCGCAATTTGCGATAGTCGCAGGTGCCGCTGAACGGCGCTCCGCGCGAGTAGCGGATGCGAACCTGCAAGCGGTCGTGGCGATAGGGCGTGGTGTGGCGCAGGATCATGCCGGCGAGCCGCGCGGACGGCAGGGCGGTGGAATTACGCAGGTCCACAACATCCTCGTGCGAAGCGTCAACTCGGACCGACTTCCGCGAATTCGCGAGACGAAACGCGACCGAAATCGTGAGCGAAACAGGCGGCGACCGCGGCCGAAATCACCGACCGCGGTCGCGCCCTCAGATGCGGGATCAGAACAGCAGGCGCAGGCCGCCCCAGCGGAAGGCCCAGAAAAACGCCAGCACCGCGGCGATCAATCCGCCGATGCCGCCCAGAGCGCCCAGCGCGCCGAAGCCGGTTGTGGTGTCCATACCAAACTCCTTCGTGAAAAGAGAACCATCCATGATCGAGCGGCGAAACGACGTGAAGCCGCTCACAACGAACTGAAATGCTAACGGGAGGAAACGAAGTCGCAAGCGCGACAGGGGGGCGGATCAAAGCGCGGCCGCCGGCTATTCCGCGAGCGGCGCACGCGCTTGCCGCTTCATCAGCCGCGCGGCGGCGACTTCGACGAAGTCGCCGATCGAAGAAATCGACGCTGATTCGCTGAGCTTGGTCAGGTAGTCGCGGGCGACCTGGTTGAAGCGCTCGTCTTCGAGCGCGATGCGCAGGTCATGTTGCACCGACTCGAAATCGCCCTCAAACGCGCCGCCGCGGATGTCTTCGCACTGCACCAGAAACGCGCCTTCGCCGGTGAAAATCGGCTGGCTCCGTTCGCCCGTCTTCATCGAGAAGATGCGGCGGGTCGGTTCTTCGAACATTCCGCGCAGCGGTTTGCCGATGTAGCCCCAGTCGCCGCCATCGGCCTGGTGGGGGCTGCGGTCGTATTCGCCGGCCACGTCGGCGAAGTCGCGGCCGCCTGCGATCGCCGTCTCCGCGGCGCGAATGTGCGCCTCGGCGGCGGCTCGGGCCGCGGACTTTTGCTGCGGCGTCGCCCGATCCCACACCACGCTCTCAGCCGCAAATTGCCGATGCGGCGCGGCGATCATCCGCAGGCGGCGCGTTTGCGGCGCGGTGGGGGCGCGCTTTCGCTTTTCGAACTCGGCCAGCAAATCGTCGCGGGTGATCGAGGCTTTGGGCAGCAACACCGATCGCAGATAGTCGCGCGTGACAAACTGACGCTTGAGCCAATCGCGATGCTGAGACAGCGACAACTCGTTGTCGGCGAGATGCGCCTCGAAGCGGGCCTGACTGCCGCCGAACTCCATGTCGACGCGGCGATGAATCTGCTGTTCGACGGCCTTATCGAGCGCTTCTCGCTGGCGATCGTTCAGCCGGTTGGCAGCCTGGTCATAAATCAGCAGCGCGCCCACGTCCTGCTGCACGCGCTGAAAGACGCGCATCCGCGCTTCGTCGGTGGGGTCGGCGTTGGCCGGTACATTCGCGGCCCGGGCCGGCAGGGCATACAGCGCCTCGGCGACGGTCAGCGAATGGTTGTTCACCAGCAGAATGTCGGCCGCGACGCTGCCGGGGGTGCGGGTCACGGGCTTGGCGGCGGGAGCAGGTTGCGTCTTCTTCTGCGTGGCGGGCTTCGCTGTGTTCGCTGCGAGCACGGGCTGAGAAGCGGCGGATGATTCCGGCTTGCGGTCAAACAGCGAGGCGAAGAAGTTTTCGGATGAGTTACAGGCCGCGCCAGCGAGAAGCAGCAGGATCGCAGCGCCAGCCATGCGGACGCGGCGCGCCTGCGTCGCGCTCATTGCGACAGCGGATAATGCCGAGGATGTGCCAGAGTTTTTCATATGAGTTTCGGAGAGAAATCATACCGGGGGAGGCGGGGGTGGGGCACGATGCAGCGACTGCCACACCTGCTGATCTTCGGGAAAAATCACGAAGTCGGCAGCGACCTTTCCGGCGCTGTTACGCGTTTCCGGATTCGCTCCGCGAGCGAGGAGTCGTGCGGCGGCGGCCCACTGCCGGTGCCTGACGGCGATCATCAGCGGCGTTTCATCGTCGCCGTTGAGCAATTCGATTGACGCGCCGAAGTCGATGAGCAGATCGATCATTGCGAGTTTATCGTCGTCGGCGGCATGATGAAGCGGCGGCCCGAAGCACTCGTGACCCAGATTGACGTCCGCGCCGCGCTCCAGCAAGCGTCGTGCGATGGTCGTGTTGTTCATCAACACGCACGCGTCCAGCGGTGTCTCGTCCAGGTGGGAGCGGGCGTTCAGGTCCGCGCCCGCGTCGTGCATGACATCGACGATGCGCGGGTCGGGCGGCGAGCTGCGCGCGGCCGCGTGCAGCGCGGTTTCTTTGTTGCGGCGATGAGTCCAGCGCGGATCCGCCCCGTGTCGCAATAGCAGCTCTGCAATCTCGACCAGAGCGAGCGAACACGCGTCGCTTAGAACCGTGTCGCCGTTGTGGTCCGCCGTATTCGCATCGGCGCCGCGCGCCAGCAAAAGGCGCACGGCATCGATTTAGCCTTCGACGGCGAGCCAATGAAGCGGTGTTTCGCCCGTGTTGTTCCGATCGCTGACGACGTAGTCGTGTCGATCGAGCAAGTCTGCCGCCTGTTCGAACTCACCGGCCTCACAGAGGGCGATAAAACGTCGCGAGTGTGGGCGAAAGGTGTAAACGTTCATTGCAGTAGTTGCTCGGCTCCGCTTCGGGGGCGATGAATGCCGAAGTCTCCAACGCCGGAGAGGGGTGCGAAGGGGCCCCCGACGTGGCGCAACATTCTAAAGCAACTCATTCTCCGCCCGAATGCCCGGATTTATTTAGAGGACCTCAGGCCGATCTGGTCTGGCGCTAATCGCGCTGCACCGAGATGAATTTCGCGGATTTAATGGGACAGATTCCCCAATTTTTCCGACATATCGGACGCGAGACAGAGTTTGCGCTGTGAAATAGTCGATCGATTCGGTTGACGCTTCCGCGGCCAAAGCTCGGCTCCAAATGAGCCGCTTCTCCGCCGCGGCTTGTTTGGGCGATCGGGCGCGTGGAGAGGGCGCATTTTTTTTGTCGCGAGACGCGTTCGGGGTTCTAAATCATGATGTCTCTCGGTCAGTCCGCCGGAAGCTCATCACTTCAAAAGAAGCTTCTGCTTCCCGTTGCAATCGGCGTACTGCTGATCGTGTTCGGGGGTTACTTCAGCACACAGTGGATTGGCGGCCGCAACGCCATGGAGCGGCTGCACGACCGCGCGCAGACCATTGCCCAGTCTGTCATCTACGCAGCCGAGTCGCTGAAGACTGAGGATGAACTGCAGGCGTTTGTCAGCACGCTGGGGCGCGATTTCGACATCACGGAGCTGGTCATCGTCCGCGGCTCACCGCCCCAGGTCGTTGCCAGCACCCACTCCGCCTGGGTCGGCGAACCGCTAGATCGGCTGCCCGCCGGGGACGTAAAAGCTGATTTGTACGAAGCCCTCGCCGGGAACGCCCAGCACTTTCACAATCATCCCCAGACGCGGGAAGTGGATTGCACACTTCCGGTCCGTCCGGGTTTCGGTCGCGGGCTTCTGCCCGACGGCGCGGTCTCGGTGCACATGGACTCGACCCGCGTGGAAGAGGCGGTTGCGGCGTGGTCGCGAGCTGTGGCCTGGGGCTTTTTGGCGGTGGCCGTCGGCGTCTTTGCGGGGGTTTGGTACCTGACGCGCAGTGAGGTCATTCGGCCCATCAACGCACTTCTGCGGGCCGTCGAAGCCGAAACCGACATGCCCGACGATACAAGCGACGAGTTTGGCGCGCTCTCGAAAGCGATCGATCGAAGCCGCGGCGAAGCTCGACATGCGCGCTTTGAGCTTGAAACGGCGCTGCACGAAAATCACGCGCTCCGCCGCACGCTCGATGAACACACGATCATTTCCGTCGCGGGCTCAGACGGGCGCATCATCGACGTGAGCCAGGGCTTTTGCTCCATCAGCGGTTATTCGCGCGAGGAGTTGATCGGATGCGACCATCGCATCGTGAACTCCGGGTTTCATCCGAAGCAGTTCTGGGTCGACGTCTGGCGACAGATTAGCTCGGGGCGGGCGTGGCATGGCGAGGTTTGTAATCGGCGCAAGGACGGGACGCTCTACTGGGTCGACAGCACGATCGTGCCCTATCGGGATCGCGGAGGGCGGATCGAGAAGTACGTTTCCATCCGCCTCGACATCGATGCGCACAAGCGAACGCAGGAAGAGCTGCGCTTCGCGCGACAAGCGGCCGAAGAGGCAAACCGCGCCAAGAGCGACTTCCTCGCCAACATCAGCCACGAAGTTCGCACGCCCCTGACCGCGATCCTCGGCTACGCCGACGTGCTGCTGGAGCCGGGGCTGGCCGCAGAGCAGCGGCGTACGCATGTCGACACGATCAAACGCAACGGCGAACACCTGCTGGCGGTTATCAACGACGTGCTCGATCTCTCCAAGATCGAGGCGGGAAAAGTGGAAGTCGAGTCGATCCCCACCTCGCTGGCGCAGGTTCTGCTCGACGTCGAATCACTCATGGGCGTGCGCGCCGCGGCAAAGCGACTGTCGCTTCGCACGGAGCTGTTGACGCCGATTCCGCGTGAAATTCAGTCGGATCCGACGCGGCTTAAGCAGATCCTGATGAACCTGGTCGGCAATTCGATCAAGTTTACGGAGCGGGGCGAGGTGGTGGTTTCGGTCGAGGTCGAATCGCCCGATGTCGCGGCGCCGCGGTTCCTCATTCGCGTTCGCGATACCGGCATCGGCATGTCATCGAGCCAGCTCGGTCGCCTGTTTCAGGCGTTCTCGCAGGGCGACGCCACGACGACGCGCCGCTTCGGCGGAACGGGCCTGGGTTTGCGCATCAGCCGCAGCTACGCCGAGTTGCTGGGCGGCGATCTCACGGCCCAGAGCCGCATCGGGGAGGGCAGCGTCTTTACCCTCATACTGCCGATTCGCTCGAAGGATGGAGTCGGGATGCTGCGCCCGGATGAGCTGCGCGTGACGCCGTCGACGAGCCAGACTAAGCCTGTGACTCAGGGCGAGTTCGCGGCTGCGAGACCGCTGAACGGCCTCGTCATTTATGTGGCGGAAGACGGCCCCGACAACCAGCGTCTGATCCGCCACCACTTGCAGCAGGCCGGCGCCGAAGTGTTGGTTTTTGATAACGGCCTCATGGCGCTGGAGGCGTTGTCGGTGAGTGCGGATGTGGAAGGGCGGCTGAAAGATCCGCCGCCCTGCGATCTGTTGATCACCGACATGCAAATGCCGGAGATGGACGGCTACACGCTCGCCCGCACGCTGCGCAATCGCGCTTGGCCGCGGCCCATCGTGGCCCTCACGGCTCACGCGATGGCGGGCGACGCGGAGCGATGCCTGCAGGCCGGATGCGACTCCTACGCGTCCAAGCCCTTTGACCGCCTGCGGCTGATCGCAACCTGTCGCGACGTCGTGGCGCAACATGGTTCGCGCCGCGACATCGGAAGCGCTCGCCCGGCGCAGCCCGTCACTTTGATGCCGGTCCGAAGCTGACCGAGATATCGGCGTTGGTCGTCTTCAGGTCGATCTGGGCGCTGTCGGCGTCGGCGGCCTGACGCACCTCGGGGGCTTTGCTGCCGTTTTGCCAGACCGTCACGTCGCCATTGGTCGTCTTCGTGTGCAGCGTCGCGCCGGCAAGCTTGGGAAACTCGGCGTTGATCGGCCCATTGGAGCTCTTGGCCCGGATGCGCTCGGACGCGTTCGGGTTGGCGACGATGCGCACGCGACCGTTGGTGGAGCTGCATTTCACGCCGCCGCCCAGGCTTTTGATCTCGATCGCACCGTTGGTGGTGGTGGCGACGACATCGCCGGATTGCTCGCTGATGCGAATCTTTGCGTTGGTCGATTTGGCGGTGACCGGCGCGCTGTTCGACTCCACCGTGATTCCGCCGTTGGTCGATTGCAGCGTCAGCGACATCGACGCGGGCAGGGTCAGTTCGACATCGGCATTGACCGAGCCGGTGGTTATGTCGGCCGGCCGCTTCAGGCGGACGTAGAGGGTACGGCTGCCGGCGGAGCCGGTCGCGCCGTCAACGGTGGGCTCGATCGTCAGCTCTGACTGATCGGCCAGGCGCTTGGCGCCTTCCACGGTGCCGGCATTCGCGAAAATGCGTCCCTTGGCTCTCAACTCGCTGCCGCCGCCCGGCGTGACAACGACCGAGACATCGCCATTGGTGAGCTGCACGTCGAGCGAGTTGGCGGAGTTCACGGGCTTGGAGAACTCGAATGACCGCTCGTGGCGAACCCAGTTCATGCCGTTGCAGCCGGCGAGGAGGGGGAGGACGAGGGCGGTCAGGGTGAGGAGGGGGGATCGAGACATCGGGAAGCTCCGTTTCTTCTGGATTACGTGATTCCGTGAGTTTTCCTGGAATTCGAGCGTCGGAAATCATTATTCTACGAGCCGGAGTTCGTGGCAACGAATCCAAACAGCTTGGGAGGCCGGGGAGCCGTGTTTCAAATCTGGCTGCAGTTGATTCAACTCGGTGCGTTCGTGCTGTTGGGGCTCGCGTTTTTTTCCTGGTATCGCCGCGGTCGGCGTGTGGGCGATGCTCCCCATTGCGTTCGGTGCGACTACGACCTTTCAGATGGCGAGCGGCAGCGCTGCACGGAATGCGGTGCCGACCTGGGCTCTGCCGGGGCGATCACCGCCGGTGAGTTGCAGCGGCCGATGTGGCGTCTGGTGGCTGCCGGCGTCTGTGGGGCGGCGGCCATGTCGGTCGGAGCGGCGGCCTTCTGGCAATATGCCTACGGCGGTCAGGCGGCAGCGGTGAAGCCGCTGGCGAAACTATTGCAAGAGCTGTCCGAGCCGCCGCGGGTTATGGGGGACAATTCGGCGTATGAGGAAATCGCGCGGCGGATCAAGTTTGACGGGCTGGCGACGATGTTGCCGGAAATCGAGCGGCATCTTCGGGCGCGCGCGGCTGGCCCGCCCGAAGCCGGGGCGCTAACTCTCAGCGAAACCGATTTGTTCGATCGCATGTTTCGTCAGCGTGAACTGACGCACGCGGGCGATGTCGAGTATTGCAGACTTCTGACGGAGGTCGATATCCGCATTCCTCCTGTCGTGCTTGCCGGCGACAAAGTTGTAATCATGGTTGAGCAACTGCGCGATTCGCAAGTGCGGCGCTGGATCCGATTCTGGATTAATCCGGCCGCGGGATCGCCCATCGCCATTCATCAGGCCCAGTGGCAGTACCCCGGTCCCTATTCGATGTTCTGCGCGATCGACCTGCCGATCGGCGATCACCAGTTCCCTTTCGAAGTCACGCAAAAGGTCGCGCCGCGGTACACCGAAAAGGAGCCGGACGATGCAACATACGTAACGCTGCTTTCAAACCTGACTCGCAGCGTTCGCGTGGTCGAGCCCTCAGCTTTTGACCGGTTGATGGAAGCGGCGCTGGCTGACCTGATCGACCTGCCGGTCTGGGCCGACCACGTCGTTAATCGCCCCGAGTTGCTCGTACGGTTGAAGAAGCCATGTCCGCTGGACGGCACCCTCGCGTTTGACCTGAAGGACGGGGAACGGCGCCGCCCGATCGGCGCGATTGATCTGTCGGCCGGACAGGGGCTGCCGCTTGCCGCGCGGTTCAAGTCGTCGGATTTCCACGAGAGCTCCGCAATCACGCTTTGGGCCCGTTTTACACCGGCGGCAAATGTTGTTTCTGCGTCAGGGGAAGCGTTTGCTGCTCGCGAGTACGGTCCGTTCCGTCCGACGGCTGTGCGAACGTTGCGGGTTCGCAAAGTGTTGCTCGCGGAGCTGCCCGGCAGCTAATCGGGCGGCGACGGAGGGAGCTGACGAGCGATGTTGCAGATCACATGGCAATTGCTGCAGTTCGCCGCGCTCTTATTGCTGGCGTTCGCGGCGTATGGGTGGTACCGCCGCGGCCGGCGCGTGGGCGAGGGGCCGCACTGCGCGAAGTGCGACTATGACCTCTCGGATGGGGAGCGCGATCGTTGTCCCGAGTGTGGCGCGCTCCTGGGCGAAAACGGCGCGATCGCGCGAGGTGCGCTCGAACGGCCGATCGGGCGCGCGATTCTCGCGACAGCGTGCGCCGTCGGGGCCGTTTCGGCCGGCGGCTCAGCTTTTTGGCAATACGCATTCACGACGCAAGCGGCCGGCGCGAAATCGATCGCAAAACTACTTGACAATCTGGCCCGCGCGGATCGTCCGGACGACACGCCGGAGAATCCGGCGTATGTCGAAATCCTGCGACGTGCCGAGGCGCGCGGGTGGAAGGCGCTTGCTCCCGAGCTGGAACGACACATTCTTTCGAGATTGGCGGCTTCACCCGAAACGGGGTGGATGTCCATAAACGAGAGTGGTCTGATGCGTGGCGCGTTTCATCGCGGCGATCTCTCGCCGAGGGCCGAGGAAGCGGTCGCGGGGCACTACGTCGTATTGAGCATCCGGGTGCCTCCCGTGGTCCGCGCCGGCGATCAAGTTGAGGTCTATCTTGACCATCAATACTCCACGGGCAATGGTTGGGTGCGATACGAAGTGACGCCGAAATCGCAGGAGTTGCGGCCATTTCGCTTCGCTACCCGGCTGAAAGATCGGCAACCTGAGTTTTTCATGGGAGTCCTGCGTCTCCAGCCCGGTCCGCACTCCATCGACTTTGAATGCAGACGCATGATCGCCGCCAAATCGACTGAAAAAGAGACCGACACGACCGACTACCGCGTGGTTCGATCCGACGCGCAATGTCACGTTGACGTCTACGCCGGAAGCGAGTTCGACGACGCCATGCGCGTCGCGCTTCAGAGTGTCGTGGAACTACCGGCGTGGGCAGAGTATTCCCCCAAAAACTATGACGTCTTGATGAACTTCTCGCGGCCGTGCCCCCTGGACGGCGAGCTCATCATCGACGTCAGAGACGGCGATCAGCGCCGCTCGCTAGGCAGCATTCCGATTCGCTGCGGCAGAGCGCTGTCGCTATCCGCCCGCAGCGCTGACAAATGCTTCTCGACCGGCGACACACTTCAAATGTGGTGTCGCTTTTTACCTGCTTCGGCAACGCTCAATTCTGCGGGCAAGCCGTTTTCACCGGTCGAATGGGGGCCGTTTTCAGTCAAGCGCGTTCGTTCACTTCGGGTCTCGCAGGTCTTGCGGCTCGAACCAACACGCAAGTAGAGCACAGAAATCGGTTGGCACCGGTGATATCCAGCCTCATCGCCCCGTTCGCGTCTGGGCCGCGGCATATGCCGTAGCTTGCCGGGCAAACTCGCCCAGTCGCGCGCGCGGCGTTGGGTTGTCGAGAATGCTGTAGTAGCGCGGCAGCCAGATCGAATTCTCTTGCTCTGCCGCCCGGAAGCGCAACCAAACGTCATCCGACCGAAAGGCCGTGATTTCCCACCATGAAAATCGGCACAGGGGACCGCCGCGTTCGACCACCACGATGCCCGATGGATTGACCGCGACGAACCGCGGTCGTCCGCGGTAGAGATACACGCTGGCCTCCAACGCGATCAGCAGCGGCGCAAGCGCGCAGCAGGGGGCCGCCATGATCGAAATCACGATCGCGCCGCTCACGGCAATCGTGAGTTGCGCGATCATCAAGCGAATGTGAAACGGCGTGTTGCGACCGCCCCGACCGCACACGCGCCCCAAGATGTTCCAATCGCGGCAAACGGCTTCGCCGCACTCGGGACAGCGGTGCTCGATCGGCAATCCGCGCACCGAGTAATTGCAGAACGGGCAGTTCGCGATCAACCCCGATTCGTCGGCCGGCGCCTCGACAAGCTCCTGCGACATGCCGCCCCCAAGCGGTTTATTGCGTCTTGCCGATGATCCAATCGCAAAGCGGCTCCAGCCCCTCAATCCGCAGCGCGCTGACGCTCCAAACCGGCCGACCGTCGTCGATCGACTCGCGCAACTGATGAATCGTGTGATCCGCGCCGTCGAGGTCGCACTTGTTCACCACGAAGCCGGTCGCGATCTCGTGGATGCCGGCCTTCTGAAACTGCACCGAATCGCCCGCGCCGGGCATGAGCAGCAGCAGCACCTCATCAACCAGCTTGCGCACCTCGACCTCGCTCTGCCCGACGCCGACCGTTTCGATCAACACGATCGAGAAGCCGGCGCTCTGCAGGCAATCGGCCACCTCGCGCGTTTTCGGGGCGACGCCGCCGGCCATGCCGGCGCTGCTGAGGCTACGGACGAAAAGCCGGGGGTCCGGCGTGTGGGTCATCATGCGCAGGCGGTCGCCGAGCACCGAGCCGCCCGTCAGCGGGCTGGTGGGGTCGACCGCGACCACGCCGACGCGCCGCCCGCGCTCGACCAGCTTATTGGCGAGCTTGCCGATGAAGGTGCTCTTGCCGACGCCCGGCGCGCCGGTGACGCCGATGCGAATGGTTTTTTCCGCCGGCTTGGCCAGCGCGCCGATTTCCTTCATGCGGTCTTCGACGATCAGCGTCAGGGCTCGCGCGAGGCCGGTCGGCGTCTGGACATTCGGCGTTTCGCGAGCCGCGTCGCGCTCGCGGCGATAGCGCTCGCTGAGCGCCCGAAACGAATCGACGATCGACTGCATCGACGTGCCGGGGTTATAGATGCCGTCGCAGGTCTTCGAGAGCTCGGGCTTGTCTTCTTCGGGAATGATGCCGCCCACGGTCAACGGAACGCGCGGAATGCCATGCTCGATGCACAGCCGCCGCAACTCGGGCATGATCGTCATGTGCGCCGCGGAGAGCAGGCTGACGCCGATCACGTCGACATCTTCCTGCATGGCGGCGTGAACGGTGCTGATGGGCGATTGCCAGAGGCCGGTGTAGATGACCTCCATGCCGGCGTCGCGCAGGTTGCGGACGATCAGCTTGGCGCCGCGATCATGTCCGTCGAGGCCGATCTTGGAAATGAGCACGCGGACGGGACGGGAGTCGGGCATCGGGAAACCTCGGAGTGAACATCCGGCGCGCGAATCGGCGCTTCCCCACTATCGCACAGTGTCAGGTGTCAGGTGTCAAGTGTCAGGAAAAGACCCGACCCCCGAGTCTTCACCTGACACGTGACACCTGACACCTGACACTCGGTTTAGGCGGATTCTTTGCGTCGCCGGCCCGGCGCGAGCAGGTCTTCCTCGCCCACGACGACCTCGCGCGTGACGCGATATTCGCCGTTTTTCTTGAGGTCGGGCAGCTCGAACATGTAGGGCAACATGAACTCTTCGACCACCGCTCGCAGCGCCCGCGCGCCTGTGTCGCGCTTCTGGGCCTTCTCGGCGATCGCGCGCAGGGCGGTTTCGGTGAATTCGAGCTTGGCGTTCTCGAATTCGAACAGCTTCTGATATTGCGCCACGAGCGCGTTGCGCGGCTCCGTCAGGATGCGGATCAGCGCCGACTCGTCCAACGGCTCCAACGGGCAGATGACGGGCAGACGCCCGACAAACTCCGGGATCATGCCGAATTCGATCAGATCGTCGGGCTGCACCTGCGCCAAGAGCTGCTTCAGCTCGCGCTGCTCGTCCGCCGAGCTTTGCTGCTCGTTAAAGCCGATCCGCTTCTGGCCGAGGCGCTTGCGGATGATCTTGTCCAACCCGACAAACGTGCCGCCGCAGATGAACAGGATGTTGCTCGTGTCCATCTGGATGTATTGCTGCTCGGGGTGCTTGCGGCCGCCCTGCGGCGGGATGTTGGCGACCGTGCCTTCGAGCATCTTGAGCAGGGCTTGCTGCACGCCTTCGCCCGACACATCGCGGGTGATGCTGACGTTGTTCCAGGTCTTCCCGATCTTGTCGATTTCGTCGATGTAGATGATGCCGCGCTGAGCCGCGTCGAGGTCGTAGTCGGCGTTCTGCAACAGCTTCAGCAGGATGTTCTCGACGTCTTCGCCGACATAGCCAGCCTCGGTCAGCGTGGTGGCGTCGCCGATGGCGAAGGGGACGTTTAGCACGCGCGCCAGAGAGCGGGCCAGCAGCGTCTTGCCGCTGCCGGTCGGGCCGATCAGCAGCACGTTGCTCTTGTCGAGTTCGACATCTTCCTCGGTCGCCGTTTCGCCGTGGGCCAGCCGCTTGTAGTGGTTGTGGACGGCGACGCTGAGGGCTCGCTTGGCCATGGTCTGGCCGACGACGTACTGTTCCAAAAATTCGAGAATTTCGCGCGGCTTCGGGATCGCCTTGAGCGGGGCGCGCGTCTTATTGTTCCGGCGGCGCTCCTCGCGGACGAGGTTGTAGCAGAGCTCGACGCATGCGGCGCAGATAAAGACGTCGTCGGCCCCCTCGACCATGGGACCTGCTTCGCGGTGGCTTTTTCCGCAGAAGCTGCACGTGTTGAGCTTTCGGTTCTTGCCGCCGTTGGTGCTGCGCGTGCCGCTCATACAAGCCCTCATCGGGTCCGCCGAGCGCGGACCGCCTTCAACATAGGAATCGGCAGTTGGACCGGATCGGCTGTAGGAGCGATATTAGCGGGCGTTGGGGGGCTGGGCCAAGGCGAAATTGGGCTTTCGGGCCCGGCACCAACTAGTGGCGGGCTTCGCCTCGGCCTTGCTCGTCTGGTGGCCGTCGTTTCCGCTCAAAACGGGCGTTTCGATCCGGGGGAATCCTGCCCCTTCCAGCCAACTGCATGGGACTACGGGTTCGCTGCTCATCGAGAGCCGTCAAGCAATGCACGCCGACGAAAATCGGCTAGCCTGGCCCATCCGGGATCTCCGGCTCCACCAACAACGCCAGCAGATTCAACGATTCCTGCCACCCGAGATAGCACATCTCCGCCGGAATCACCGACGGCACGCCCTCTTGCACCACCGACAGATCGGTTCCGCAAAGCACCTTTCGCAGCGTCACCGTCACCGTCATCTCACCCGGGAGATTCGGATCATCGAATTTGTCCGTGTGGCGGATCCGCTCATTTGGCGTGAGTTCGAGATAGGTGACGCTGAACGAATGGCTCGACCCTGTACCAAAGTTCGTGAATGACATGCGATATCCGCCGCCGACACGTGCATCAAAGTGGTGCATGCGCCCGGTGAAGCCGTGCGGCGGCAGCCACTTGCACATCCCGTCGGGATCGAGATACGCCTTGTAGACGCGCTCGGGAGGGGCACGGAGCACGCGGTGCAGCCGGATTGTGTGGGTAGGGGATGCCATATCGGCTCCTCTGCGCTGGTGGGCACGGTTACTGCGTAGCAATGATACCGGCGCGTTCCAATTTCGCCTGAATTGTCGAACACCTGCCGCAGTCGCGAGATGTGCCGTACACTTCCTTGGCTTATGGCCCCGCGCCGCGCGTTACTCATGCTGCTGGCCGCTTCACTCGGGATCGCGCAGCTCGCGGGCTGCAACGCGACCGAGCCGCAGCCGCGCATTGAGGCGCAGTTCAGCGACTGGCGCTTTGGCCAAAAGCCGGGGCGGAAGATCGAGACTGAGCACTACGAGATCTACACGACCCTGACCGACGAAGTGCTGCTCGCGACATTTCCCGAGCTCATGGAACGCACCTTTCGCTATTACCAGCAGCAGGTGCCGCCAAAGTTTCAGCCCGAAGGGCGAATGCCGATTTACCTGTTTGAATCGCTCAATGAGTGGGCCTATTTCACGCAGCGCTTCACCGGCCCGCGAGCGCCGATATTCCTGCAAATTCGCAACGGCGGATACTCAGAGCGCGGCGTAACGGTGATTCAATACGTCTCGCATCAGACGACGTTCCCACTGATGGCCCACGAAGGGTTGCATCAATACCTCTATCACTACGTGAATCCCAAAGTGCCGGCGTGGCTGAATGAGGGGCTTGCGGTGCTGTGCGAGGGGCAGCGCTGGACCGGGGCGGGCCTGCGCTCGTTCGACCCGGCCTACAACCCCAGCCGCCAAAATGTGCTCGCGGCCGCGGTGCTGCGCGATGAGCTGCTGCCGCTGACGGAATTGCTGGAGACGAACGCCGGGCGGATCGTGGGCGAGACCAGCCGCAAAGTCGCGACGTATTACGCGCAAGTGTGGGCCTTGGTGCGCTACCTCCAGGAAGGCGACGACGGCCGATACGCGCCGGCCTATCGCGAAATGTGCGCAAAACTCAGCGAAGCCGACTTTTCCACGTTTGCGCTGCGCAACAGCAACCTGACCGGCGGACGCGTGAACGCGGGCGAAGCGCTGTTTCGCAAGTTCATTACCGACGACATCGAAACCTTTGAGCAGGGCTATCGGGCGTTTTTGCGGCAGGGCCTGTTGGGGCAGGAGCCGGTCAGCCGCGCGAACGCGCGAAAAAATGGGAGAGAGCTGTGAGCGAAGCCGCGACGAGTCCGACGCCGAATCCGACCATCCAGATCGACGATTTTCTGAAGGTCGATCTGCGGGTGGCCACCGTGCTGAAAGCCGAGCCGCACCCCAACGCCGACAAGCTGCTGGTGCTGCAGGTGGACCTGGGGACGGAACAGCGGCAGATTTTGGCGGGCATTCGCGCCTACTACGAACCGGCGGCGCTGGTTGGTCGGCAGATTATCGTGGTCGCCAATCTCGCGCCCCGCGCCATGCGCGGGCTCGAAAGCCAGGGAATGTTGCTGGCGGCGAGCGACGCGGGGCGAACGGTGCTGGGCGTGCTGGCGCCGGACAAGCCCATTCCGCCGGGTTCAAAGGTTTCCTAGATTCCGGCGAATACACAACGGAGTGTGTTGACGATTGACGAGGCGCGGGACGCGCCGGGAGACAACTGATGAGCGAGCAACCGCAGGCTGCGGTGGATCACAAGCATACGCCGACCCAGGTGCACGAAGTCAGCTTCACCTCGTATCCGAAGCTGCTTTTCATCTGGCCGGTGATTGTCTTCGGCATCCTGTTTTATTTTCTGGCGCCGGCCATGAATCCGGAGGCGCTGGGCTGGATGTACATCGCCGTTCTGGCGCTGGTGTTCCTGACGCTGGGCGTCGACGTAGAGCGCAATTATGCGATCTTCTGGCTGGTTCTGCTGGCGATGATGTTCTTTTTGGGGATGTGGCTGAAGGAGTGGAAGCAGATCACGATCTTCGGCGACATCGCGCGGATGCTCGATAGGCTCGACGTGAAATATGACCGCGCGCTGGGGTTGGCGGTGAGCATCGTGCTGGCGATTCCCTTCAGCGTCATGCTGGGCTGGTCGCGGCTGAATGATCGCTGGCGCATCACGCACAACGAGTTTGAGCACTACGCGCTGGGCCGCATGGACGACTCGCTCGGTCGCGGGGCCAAGACGATTCGCACCAGCTATCCCGATGTGCTCGAACTGGTGCTCGGGCTCGCGGGAACGCTCACGGTTTACGACGCGCGCGGCAAGGAGCCGCTGCGCAAGATCGAGCATGTCATGTTCCTGCCCTTCGTGCGGGCGAAGCTCAACAAGATCCTCGAGCAGACCGCGGTCACTTCCACCACGTCGGGCGAAGAGGAAGAGGGCAGCTAGTTGCCGGACGCCGACCGACCTGGCGATGGCGCGACGGGGAGCGCGGGCTTTCGGGCCGAGCGCGGGGGCGGCGATTCGGCGGCGGAGATCGCAGGCGCCTCCGCTGTCTCCGACGCCGATGCCGAACTTCGCTGGCAGGCCTATCTCCGCCGCGAGCGTCGTCGCAATCGCTGGATCGCGGCGGCTGTGCTGCTCGGGGCGACTGCGTTGCTGGGCGTTTCCGCGCGGCTCAAGCCCGATCAGCGCGGCTTTGGCACTCACCAGCAACTCGGCTTCGCGCCGTGCGGCGTGCTGGTGCGCACCGGCTTTCCCTGCCCCACATGCGGAATGACCACGGCTTTCGCCAACACGATGCGCGGGCGATTTCTGGCGGCGGCCGCGGCTCAACCGGGCGGCTTGGCTCTGGCGCTCCTGACGGCGGCGGGCGCGGCGATTGCGGCGTGGACGCTGGTGAGAGGTGAGCCGCCGCGGCGCTTGGGGTGGCTGCTGCAGCCGCACGTCATTTTCTGGGCGCTCTTGATCATTCTGCTGGGGTCTTGGGTCTTCAAGATGTTCGCCGGCCTCGCGACGGGGGAGTATCCGATGCGGTCGGTGATGGTGAAGTGAGAGATTGCGGGTTGCGGTGGGGCGGGTTCGACATGGGGGATCGCGGCCCGATTTCGGGTCGAGCCGCGATGCCGCCTGAATCAGCTATTCCCAGAGAAAAATCGCGGTCGGCGCGGGTAGCCGCGTGTTGCCGCCCGTGATTGCGCGATTGGGAGTGACGTCCCCGGTCTTGCGGGCGATGCCGTCGATCATGTAGACCGCGCCGTTGCAGCGGTCGCAGGCGTAGCCGATGCCGCGCGAGTCGACCGCGAGCGCGACGATGCAGACCTGTCGCAGGCCCGAACTATCCTCCGCTTGCACGCCCTGCACCCTCATCTCGCTGAACGTGTTCACGAGTCCGTTGAGCGCGGCTGCGTTGTCCATGACCGCGATGCGGTCGAAGTCGCTGACATACAGGCGATCCTCCGCATCGACGAAGACGCCGTCGGTGCGATAGCCGGTGAGGCTGATCACGCGGTCGGGCGAGATCGCGCCGCTGCGTGTGGCGGCCGCGTTGAAAACCAGCACCTGGTCGTCGTCGTTGGAGACATACAGGTCGCCGTTGGGGCCGAGCGCGATTGCGCCGGCGCCCGGCAACGCCGCGCTCGAGAAGAAGCGGGTGGGCGGCGTGTCGCCATTTTTCGAGAGGTCCGCGCCCTCAAACATCATGATGCGATCGCCGGCGGCGACGAACACGCGGTCGTTCACGCGATCGACTGCCAGGCCGTCTGGCGCGAAGCGTGCGAGCTTGGTGCCGGCGCCGGTGATTTCGCGGGTCGGGGCGCGGTCGTTGACCGCGGCGGCGGCGTTTTGATAGAGCACGAGAGAGGGAACGCTGCCGTCGTAGACGATCAGGGTGCCCGTGCGGTCGACGCATACGCCTTCGGGGGCGGCGATGCCCGTCTGCACCAGCGAGCGATTGGCGATGAAGGCGGTTGGCGCAATGTTTCCGTTGATCGTGTTGGCGTTGGCGAACGTCATCACGCCGCGGATGCCCTCGGTGACGAAAAGCGTGGGCGAAGAGGGGCGTACCAGCAGACTTCGATCGAGCGTGCCGCCACCGCCACCGCCGCCACCACCATTGCCGCCTCCACCGCCGCCGCCGTTGCCGTTGCCATCGGGGTTTCCGACGATCGGTGGACCGTTGCTTTGGCCGTCGTCGCTCGGCGCGGGCTGCGGGCAGCCGCCGAAGTTGGCGAGCGACGCACCGATGAGGGCGAGGCTGAACGTTGCGAGACGGGGTTGGAAGCGTTTCATGTCGATGGACTCCTTCCGCATGGGGTGTTCACGGTCACGAGAGTGCGCCCGGTCCATGAAGCCGGCCGCCGTGAAACCGGCGAGCGGAAGACAGGGGCGGTTCAGGGAGGAGTGCGACGGTCGAAAACGAAGTTCACGCGAGAATTCGCCCCGGCCCCCACAATCCGCGAAATCTCGTCGTGCGATGGCGTGTGCGGCGATCGGCCGCCTGGAACGTAGGCGAAAAGGGCGGTTGAAAGCGAAACGCCGGTGAGCCGTGCAGTTGCGCGGCTCACCGGCGTGTTTGCGTATCAGTGTTCAGGAAACGGGGTGGAGCTTAGCGGTCCCGTCGACCGCGATCGCCGCCGCCGCGGCCGCCGAAGCCACCGCGTCCGCCACCACCGCCGCCGCCGCTGCGCGGGCCGCGACCACCACCGCCGCCGTAGCCGCCGCGACCGCGATCGCCGCCGCCGCGGTTGCCGCGGTCGTCGCCGCGATTTCCGCCGCGGTCGCCACGATCGGGCCCGCGGTCGCCGCCGCGATCGACCGGGGCGACGTCGGACTGCCCGCCCACGCCGCCGTCGCCGCGCGGTCCGCTGTCAAAGTCGTCGGCACCGTCAACTTCGCCTCCGCGACCGCCACCACCACCGCCGCCGCCGCTGGGGCCTTCCTCGATGAGGACGGCCTTGCGCGAGAGCTTGACGCGGCCCTGGTCGTCGATGTTGATTACCTTCACTCGCAGGACGTCGCCGATCTTGACCACGTCGCCGACCGACTTCACATAGGAATCAGCCAGTTCGCTGACGTGGCACAGGCCGTCGACGCCTTCCTGGATTTCGATGAAAGCGCCGAAATCGCGGATGCTGGTGACGCGGCCTTCGTAGATGCGACCGAGCTGCACGTCTTCGGTGATCCGCTCGACGGCTTCCTTGGCCCGACGTGCGGCGTCGCCGTTGGCGGCGCTGATCAACACGGTGCCGTCTTCCTCGATGTCGATCTGGGCGCCGGTGTCGGCCTGCAGGGCCTTGATGTTCTTGCCGCCGGGGCCAATGAGCTTGCCGATCTTGTCGGGGATGATCTTGACCGTGAGCATGCGCGGGGCGCGGGCGTTGATCTCGGCCCGCGGCTCGGCGATGCATTGCGCCATGGTCTTCAGGATGTTGAGGCGAGCAACGCGGCACTGCTCCAGCGCCTCGCGCACCATCTTGTAGGTCAGGCCGCGCGTCTTCAGATCGAGCTGAATGCCGGTGATGCCCTTCTTGGTGCCGGCCACCTTGAAGTCCATGTCGCCGAAGTGATCCTCTTCGCCGAGGATGTCGGTGATCATGGTGTACTTGCCCTTTTCACCTTCAATCAGGCCGACCGAGATGCCGGCGACCGGGGCGATGATCGGCACGCCCGCGTCCATCAGGGCGAGCGTTCCGCCGCAGACGCTGGCCATCGAGCTCGAACCGTTGGATTCGAGGATGTCGCTGACGAGGCGGATGGTGTAGGGGAATTTCTCGGGCGGGGGCAGGATCGCGAGCAGGCTGCGCTCGGCCAGGTTGCCGTGGCCGATTTCGCGGCGGCCGGGGCCCATGATGCGCTTCACCTCGCCGACCGAGAAAGGCGGGAAGTTGTAGTGCAGCATGAACTTTTTGTTGTATTCGCCGACCATCTCGTCGATGGTCTGCTCATCGCGCGAGGTGCCGAGCGTGCAGGTGACGAGCGACTGCGTCTCGCCGCGGGTGAAGAGAGCCGAGCCGTGCGTGCGGGCCAGGATGCCGACTTCGCAATCGATCGGGCGAATCTCGGTGAGGCCGCGACCGTCGGGGCGGATGCCCTCTTTGAGAATGCGCGAGCGAACGACTTCCTGCTCGATCGTCTGCAGCGTGTTCTTGAGCACGCCGGGCTCGACCGCGTCGTCGTTTACTTCGCGGTCGCCGGGGGCGTATTCCTCGATGATCTCGTCGTAGATCGCCTTGACGGCTTCGTTGCGCTCCTGCTTGCCCTTGATCGACTTGGCCTTGGCGAAGCTCTTGAGCGTCTTTTTCTGCAGCGTCGCGAGCAGGGTTTTGTCCTGCGCCGGCGCTTCCCAGGTCGAGGGCTTGCCGGCGCGCTTCTTCAGCTCGTTCAGCATCTGACAGATCGGCACGATGCCCTGCGAGTGGCCGAACTCAATCGCCTCGGCGACGGCTTCCTCGCTGACTTCGCGCGATCCGACCTCGATCATGTTCACGCCGTCGAGGTGACCGCCGAGGATCATTTCCATCTCGGCGTACTCGAGCTGCGGGCGGGGCGGATTGATGACCAGCTTGCCGTCGATCTGCGCCACGCGCACGACCGCGACCGGCCCCTGAAACGGCAGGGGGGCGATGGCGAGAGCGGCGGCGGCGGAGATCATGCCGACGACGTCGGCGTCGTTTTCCAGGTCGGCCGAGAGGACCATGACCTGAATCTGGACTTCGTCGATGAAACCTTCGGGGAAGAGCGGGCGGATGGGGCGGTCGATCATGCGGCAGGTCAGGATCTCGCGGTCGCTGGGCCTGCCTTCGCGCTTAAAGAACCCGCCCGGAAAGCGACCCGCGGCGGACATGCGCTCGCGATAATCGACGGTGAGCGGGAAAAAATCTGTGCCCGGGCGGGGGGCGCCGGTGCAGACCGTGCCGAGGCACTCGGTTTCGCCGTAGCGCACGACGGCTGCGCCGTGGGCCTGACGGGCGATTTTTCCGGTTTGAATGGTGAGTAGCTTGCCCCCGATTTCGCGTTCCAACTCGACTTTCGTACTGACCAGACTCGAACGACTCATTCTCTCTCTTTTCGCTTCGCTTGAAATACCGTCTTTTTCTTCGAAATACCGACGATTACCGCTTTGCAATACCGACGACGAGGTACCAATGCTGAGGCATAGATTTGCGGGACAAACGCCGGATCGAGTCGATTACCTCGATCGCGCGCCGCCTCCCGATTTCCGACCCGATCCCCGATGCAGACGCCCCCGCTGTTTCCATCGCGCGCCACGACGGCGCACGAAACTTACTTACGCAGGCCGAGCTTGGCGATCAGCGACAGATAGCGCGGACGATCGTTGCCTTGCAGATACTTCAGCAACGAGGAGCGCTGGCCGACCATCTTCAGAAGCCCGCGGCGGGACGAGTGGTCTTTCTTGTGCAGCTTCAGGTGCTCGGTGAGCTGGTTGATGCGCTGCGTCAGAATCGCCACCTGAACGTCGGCCGAGCCGGTATCGCCGGCGTGGCGCTGGTGGTCGGCGACGGTCTGCTTCTTCAATTCGGGGGTAATGCTCATCGGACGGCGTGCCTTCACTTGGGTGCGATCGAGCGTGGCGACAACGAGCCGCGCAGCCAGATTCGCCCTGCAATGGGTTTCCTGTTTCTACTGTCTAAAACCCTAACCGCAACGCCGGCGGATGGCAAGATGCGGCCGGAAACTCGCGGGAGCTCGGTTTTGCCCGATTTTGCCGCGCGTTTACCGGCTCGGGGTCGATCGCCGAATCGCGTCCAAAATCTGCTCCGCCGACTGTGCGGGGGCCTCTTCGCGAAGCGTGCCTCTCGCGATCCGCCGGACGACGCCGCGATCGCGGGTCAGCTCGCCCTCATAGTGCCAATAGATCGACCGATGCGCCACGATCGGTTGGGCGTCCGGCAGACGGCGTTCATGCGGGTCCAGCGGGTTGCGGTCGAGCCGCCAGGTTCGGCCCACGGCGCCGGGGCGGTCATAGACGATGAGATCCCAGTGCCGCGCTTCTGCGGCGTTTGAAGCGGAATCGCGCGAGCGCCTCGGAAGCGTGAGGTGTTCGAGCAGCACATACCGCGGGCCGGGCTCGGCCACGCCGTCGGCGCCGCCGGTCATGGCGCGCTCTTGGGCGAGAATTCGCCGGGAGTGCCGGACAGGTGTCGCGCGACCAGGCGTCGCAGCTCGACGGCCAAGCCCGCGTCTTCGGTCGCGATTAACTCGCCCGCCAGCTTGGCGTCGCCCAACACCTCGGTCGGGCTACCATTGATGGTTTCAAGTCGCAGATTGCCGCGCTCCACCGGACAGCGCAAGCGGCCGTCGGAGAGCGGACGCGGGTAGACGAAGGCGGTGCCGCTATACGCCGCGCTGCCCTGAGGCGTTACGATGACGTACTCGGCGATGCAGTCGTTGATCGAGGGGTCGCTGAACGTCTTTCCGGGTCGCGGTTTCCAGAAGAGGTGCAGGTGGAGGTATTGGCGGATTTCGCCCCCTTCGCCCTGACCCGCTCGAACGGCCAGCACATGGCGGTCGCCGTCGGCTGCGGTCTGATAGACGCAGCGGTCAAAGGTGACGGCGTAAGGTTCGGGGAAATAGGGGTCTTTGAGCGAAGTAACCGTGATGTTGGAGCGGAGCGACGCCGCGGTCGGACAGCCAAACAGCAGCGGCGACAGCAGGGCGACAAGCCCCCACCCCCATCGAGCCTCGCGCCCCCGCGACGGCGACCCGCTATTCCTCATCATCGAAAATGCCCGGCTTGGCTGGCTTCACGGTCGGCGTCTCGGCAGGAATTCCCAACAGCCGCAGCGCGTCGCGCTCGACGATGCCGCGAAGCTGCTCGCGCGGAATGGTGGGCAGATTCGTGCCGGCGCTCAGGCGATTGACGGAATAGAGCGTCTCGATGCAGGCGGCGGGCGAGCGGAAGGGATAGTTGCTGCCGAAGAGCAGCTTGTCGATGACGCCCATCTCATACGCCGAGAGCAGCGCGTTGTAGGCCTGCCACGGGTGCTTGAGCAGCCCTGCGACATCGGCGAATACATTCTTGTGCTTGGCCAGCAGCACCAGAGTCTCGTTTACCCACGGATAGCCCAGATGGCTGAGCACGAGGCGCAGATTCGGAAACTCGCGCGCGACCTCATCGAACAGCACCGGGCGGCCAAAGTCGAGCCGGGCGGCGGGGCTGAGATAGTTCAGGTCGACGACGATCGGCATATTCCGCTTGACGCAGGCCTCATAGACCCGCATCGCACGTGTATCGGAGGGGTGATAATCCTGCAGAGCCGGAGAGAGCGTAACGCCCTTGAGCCCCAGCTCTTCCTGTGCGATCCGCAGCTCTTCCAGCGCATCGCGATCGTTGGGGTCGATGCCGGCGAAGCCGATCAGCTTTCCGCCGTTTCGACTGACGTACTCAGCGATGAACCGATTGGGAATCTCGGCATCGAGATAGCGGCTTTTGAACGCCAGAACAATTGCGTAGTCGACCGGATCGAGCGCGTGCAGGTAACGGACCGAGTCGGTCGCGCCGGCGGTGGCGACATAGGCCTCAGCCGCTCGTCCCAAACGTGCGGACGAGTCCCAAATTTTTGTGTGGCAATCAATGATCATTCAATGGACGAATCTGCAGATCGCTCGCTCGCTGGCGGCTGGATGCGCTGCAATCCGCGCCGAATCGCACCAACCGCATTCCGCTTCCTTGCAGAATAAAGTCATTGTAGCGGATTCCGGGAAATCGTGGGGAATTGTCGGTCCGAGAACCAGCACAACTCATCGGCGACGCCCGGTTTCGCCAACGGGGATGGGGCAGATGCGGCCGGGGCGGGGCCTTCGTCACGCCGCCGAGCCATAGCGGCGGTCAGGTTTACTTTCCGTCGCGACAATACGGGCGTAGCCTTAGAGGCGCGTCGAACCGCGAGCCGGGCCGAAGAACGGCCCCTCCGACGCGGCGCCGGATCAGGGTCACCTTCATGACGCTTGTCAGACCGGTCCAACGCATACGGCCATGGATCGCCGGCGGCTTCTTCGCGGCCTTCGCGATCCTGGCCGTGCTGACTGCGGCCTTCGCGGTTGCGGAGGATTCGCCCATCGACGCGGCAGCGACGCGCATCGCCGCCGCCAAGGACGTGCCCGCGCTGGTCGCGCTGCTGGGCGACGATGATTTTCGCTTGCGCGAGGCTGCGACGGCGGCGCTGATGTCGCGCGGGGCCGGGATCGTCGATGAGCTTCGCACCGCGCTGGAGTCTGCCAGCGATCCCGAGATCCAGGTTCGCCTCCGCTTCATTATCGAAAACGTCGTTCCCCCGACGCAGGCCGCACTGGTGCTACGCAGTGTGCCCGCGGCGGGGCTGCGTGTCGGCGACCTTATCACCCATCTCGACGGCCGTCGCGTGCGCGATGCGGGCGACGTCCGCGAACGACTCAGTCAGTCCGACAGCGGGGCGATGCTCCGCATTCGCCGCGATGTCACTCCGCTCGATGTGGGGCCGGCTTTCAGTCGCCAGCTTGCGCCCAACGCGATTACTTCGTACGAGCCGCGCGGCGGCGACGAGCTGCGCCGCGCCGTCATGCTCTACGCCGACGGCTTCGCCGAACAGGCGTATGAGGTCTTGCGGAAGGCCGGCGAAAGCGACCAGAACCTTATGATCTCCGACGAACTGCGGGCGATCATGAGCTACACCGCCGGCGATGCGGAAAGCGCCAAATCGCTGCTGCGGGTGGAGATGCTCGAGCCGCCCGGCGAGCAATTGCAATGGACCAATCTCTCGGGCCTCGACCTTTCCGGCCCGCTGCGCGCTCCGCTCTTTTTCGAGCAGATGCTGCTGCCCTCGTGGAATGAGATCAAGAGCGGCAGCGACCCCGACCTCGCGATGCAGCGCGTCTACATCCCCGGCAATCGCACGGTGGCGGCGGCGATTGGCGCGGCAACGCTCTGGTGGAATGACTATCGACAGTTGCTCTCCCACACGGCGCAGGACCGGCGCACCGGCAACATGCTGGCGATCGTCGCGTGGATGTTTCACGATCTGGAGCTTCGCTCCGAGTGCGTGGCGCTAATCGAGCCGCGCAGCGGCATCCTCGGTCACAAGTGGATTCGTGTGCAGTCCGACGCGTGGCCGCTTTTCCTTTCCGGCGACGCCCCCGGGGCGGTGAATCGCTTCTACGCCGACGCGATGTCGGTGTTGCAGAATCCGATTCAGGCGGGCCACTTCGCGGCGCTGACGAAAAACTCTGACGTCGCGGCGGAGATCGCGTTCTTCCTGTACCAGACTCCCGACGATCCGCGGCTCCGCGAGTTGATTGCGCTGACGCAGCGGCCGGAGTTTCAGCCGCATGAGGCGCTGCTACGCTGGAGCCTGTTCGCGGTGACGCCGCGCAATGCTGCGGTCGTGTTGCGCGATCTGTTGACGCGTGTGAACGAGATGCCCCGCGAGCTGATGGGTGAGGCGGGTTGGGCGTTGTCGCTGTTGGCCTTCGCCGACCCGGTCAGCGACGCTCTACTCTTCGCCGCGGCTCGCGAGCGGATTTTGCAGGACATCGAGCCTCTACGGCGGACCCGTAACCTGGCGCTATTCGACGCGATGCTGGCGCTGCGCGAGGAGCGCTACGACGCGGCGCTGGTGGCGCTGGAGCGCATCGCAGGTGTTCCAGGCGCGGCAACGTTGACCGAGACGGCGAAGCTCCTGAAAGCCGGGGCCAAGCAGTTCGGGCTGGAGGCGAAGGACGTGCTGGTCGCGGTGCCGCTCGGCAAGGCCGCCGGGGCGGAGGCCGAGCGCGCCTATTGCGTGCTCTTGCGCGATCGGCGTCTGCTCTCGGTGCAGCGCGGCCGGGCGCCCCAGCCGCTGGAGGGTGTGTCCAGCGATTTCTATCCCGGACCGGCCTGCTGGCCATGGCTTAGTTACGACTCGAATTCGGGGCGGGCGTGGCTATATGACCGGCGGCGGGTCATCGAGGTCGGGCGCGATTCTAGTCGCGCACTCAAGCTGAACCTGAAGGTCGACGAGATCGAGTTGTTCGAAGGCGTCGTGTCGCCGGTCTTCGAGCTCGTGGCCGACGCCGTGTTGGCGCGGCCGCGCAATATCGGTGAAGACGGTGAGTATCTGCGGGCGGATGTGAAGGCGAACCGCGATTTCGTTTCCGATCCCGATCTTCCCGAGATCGGCGCCATCGAGCCGATTGAGGGGGCTTCGGGGCTGCTGCATTTTGCCGTCCGCGGCGGCCCGCAGATGCTGATCGACAGCGCCGCCCGGCGAGTGTGGAGCAGCGATTGGTTCGCTGAGAAGCTGGCTCTGCCGCGCCCGCCGACGATCTTTCCCCAGGCGGCCTTCGGCGACGGACCACGCACGATCTACCTGTTCAGCGATCAGGGGCTGATCGAGTTTTTGCCGGAGACCGAGTCGGTGCGGCGGATCGCGCTTCCCGGCGACAACCCGCACCCGCCGGTGATCCCCGAGTCGTGCCCCTATCCGCGGCGCGACCCGCGCTGGCTGTACATCGCGCGCTTGCCGGACGATGGCGGCAAGGTCTATCGAATGGATCGGCGCGACGGCGCGATTCAGCCGACCGAATTGGTCAACGTCGTGCAGCCGCGTGCGTACTACCGCGTGCAGTCTCGCGGGCAACTGCGGCGCGAGATTGACGCTCGCATGACAACCCTCGGCATCCCCAACGCCGCCGCGTTCATTCAGGACGCGATTACGCGCGTTCGCGAGGCGCAGGCCGGGCTGGGAGTTCGGCCATGAGTCAGACACAAAAGCTGCATTTGGGGGACCATCCGCTGCGGCTTGAGCAGTTGGACGCGGCTCTCGAATCTCCGCTGCAGATCGAGCTTTCCGCGGCCGGCCTGGCCCGGGCGCGCACGGGGCGGGCGTGGGTGGAGCGCATTCTGAAGAGCGGCCAGGTGGTCTACGGCGTGAACACCGGCTTCGGCCACTTGAAAAACAAGCGCATCGCTCCGGATCAGCTCGAACAATTGCAGCACAACCTGCTCATTTCGCACGCGGTCGGCGTCGGCCCGCTGGCGCCACCCGAAATCGTCCGCTGGATGCTGCTTTTCAAGATTAACATGCTGCTCGCCGGCCACAGCGGCGTGCGGCCCGAGGTGGTGCAGACGCTGGCGGCATGGCTGAACGCCGACCTGCTGCCGGCCGTGCCGACGCGCGGCTCGCTCGGCGCCAGCGGCGACCTGGCGCCGCTTGCCCATCTATTCCTGCCGCTCATCGGGCGCGGGCAGATGACCCGGGGCGGCGGCGCGCCGCGGCCCGCGGCCCAGGCACTCGCAGAACTCGGGATCTCGCAGCTTCCGCTCGCCGCCAAAGAAGGCCTCGCGCTGATCAACGGGACGCAGTTCATGAGTTCCTATGGCGTGCGCATCGTTTTGCGCGCCCGGCGACTGCTCGACCTCGCTGACCTGATCTGCGCTCTGACGCTCGAAGCGCGACGCGGCACCAATCGTCACGCCGACGCCAAGCTTCACGCGCTTCGCGCTCATGCCGGCGCTCTGGCGAGCAGCGCCAACATCCTCCGCTATTTGCAGGGCAGCGAGATCCTTGCGTCGCACGCCGACTGCGACCGCGTGCAGGATCCCTATTCGCTGCGATGTGCGCCGCAGGTGCACGGCGCCGTGCGCGATGCGGTGGCCCATGCCGCGGCGATCTTCGAGCGCGAGATCAATAGCGTCACGGACAACCCGATCGTCTTTGAAGACGACGTCATCAGCGGCGGCAGCTTTCATGGCGCGCCGCTGGCGGCCCCGCTCGACTACCTGGCGATCGCGCTGACCGACCTCGGCTCGATTTCCGAACGGCGGACCTATCTGCTGCTCGAGGGCGACGACAAACTGCCGAAGTTGCTCATGCAGGACACCGGTGTGAACAGCGGCTTCATGATTCCGCAATACACGCAGGCGTCGCTCGTGAATGAGTGCAAGGTCCTGGCCACGCCGGCATCGATCGACACGATTCCCACCTCGCTCGGGCAGGAGGATCATGTCAGCATGGGCGCGACGGCGGCGGTGAAGTGCTTCGAAGTGCTCGATCGCGTCGAGCACATCCTCGCCATCGAGCTGCTGTGTGCGGCGCAGGCGATTGAGTTCCTGAAGCCGCTTCAGCCGACGCAGCCGCTCCGCGAGGCGATGCAGATCGTGCGCCGGCGAATCCCGTTCGCCGATCGCGATCGCGAATTCGCCGCCGACATCGCCGCGGCTCATTCGCTGATTCGCGGCAGCCGCGAGTTGCTGGCGATCGCGCGCCCCTCGTAGCGATCTGCGCCGCGCCGGCCGCGTTATTTGGTCCGGCGTCGATACAATGCTCTCCATGAGATTTTTCGCGAGTCATCTGCTGAGTCTGAGCCTGGTCGCTCTGGCGTCCCTTGCGGGCTGCGTCGGCAACCCGCCGCCTTCCTCCGCACCCTCCGGAAGCGGGCGCGCCAGCGACGCCAGCCGCCGCTTCCCGCTCGATTCGCTCGCCACCGGCCAGATCTTGCACGAAGGCAAGCCGATTCGCGTCTGGCTGGCCCGCTCGCCGCAGGAACAGTCCGAGGGGCTGATGTTCGTGCCCACGGACGAGATCGCCGACGATCAGGGCATGCTCTTCATCTTTCCGATGGAGCAGCAGCTCGGCTTTTGGATGTTGAACACGATCGCGCCGCTGGACATCGCTTATACCCGGCTCGACGGCACGATTGTCAGCACCTACCAGATGCCCCCGCGCACGCTGCAGACGTTTCCCAGCATCGAACCGGCGATCTTCGCGCTCGAAATGAAACAGGGGGCCTTCGCGCGGCTCGGCATTGAGCCGGGCGATCGGCTCGAAATCCCGCAATCTCTGCTCCGCGCCCCATAAAACTCCGCCATTCAGGCCGAGTTCGCGCCCTTCTCCAACCCATACTGAAGCGAAACCCGCGCCCGGCCGAAACCTCCGGTGACGGAGTCGCCCGGGCGCAGTGCCCTTTTGTGGCGACGGGGTTATGCCCGCGGCCCAGGCCTTCGCACATGCGATGCCCCGGCCCGGCCCCCACGAAAGGACGCTGGACTCCATGGCCGCTGCGCCGCGAATCCTCGTGATCAACGCCGACGCGGCTCGCACCAGCGAGGTCGAATCGCGGCTCACGGCCAAAGGGCTGCGGCCGATCATGGCCGACCTCGAAAACTTCGCCGATAACCCGAATACTGACGCCGCCGTTCTCGTGCTGCCGGCACAAATGGACTTCGACGCCGCGCGGCGGCTCGAAGGCGTGGTGGCTGCGCTGAGTGACAGGAATGTCGCCAGCATTGTCTGGGGCAGCAACGACGCGGTGGGGCCGACGCGCAGCCCGATGTTCGATTGCTGTTCTGCGGACGTATCGATCGACGAAGTGATCGGCCGCCTGTCGGTCGTCGCGCGATATGCGCCGCTGCTCAAGCGCATGCAGCGCGAGTTGAATCACCTGCAAGCGCTCAGCACGCAACTCAACCGGTACTTCACGGAAATCGACCAGGAGATGCGCCTCGCCGGCCGGCTGCAACGCGACTTTCTGCCCGAACGCCTGCCTGAGCCGAACCATTATCGCATTCGCACGATCTATCGCCCGGCGAGCTGGGTCAGCGGCGACACCTACGACGCCAAGCGAATCGACGATCGCCACCTCGGCATCTTCGTCGCCGACGCCATGGGCCACGGCGTCGCGGCGGGCCTGATCACGATGTTCATGCAACAGGCGCTGTTGAACAAAGAGATGCACGACGACGTGGTACGCGTCATCCGTCCGCCGGAAGTGCTGACGCGTCTGCATTACTGCCTCTGTCGTCAGCAATTGCCGAGCTGCCAGTTTGTGACCGCGGTTTACGCGACGATCGACACCGCGCGACACTCGGTGCGCGTCAGCAGGGCCGGCCATCCTTATCCCATCCTGCTCACCGCCGACGGCGAGATCCGCGAAGTGACGCCGGAGGGCGGGCTGCTGGGATTGCCCGACATCGATCCCGATTTCGAAGAGCAGACGGTGCGACTCGGCCCCGGCGAGCGCATGGTGGTTTACACGGACGGCCTTGAGGACGTGATCATCGCCGAGGCCGACGCCAACGGCGAGGCTCGATTCACCGATCTATTCCGCTCGTGGCGCGAGATGAACGCCGACCAGCTCATCGGGGCGATCGAACAGCACCTGGACAACCGCGAAGGCTCGCTCAACCCCGCAGACGACATCACCGTGATGGTGATCGAGCACATGAAGAGCGGCGAATCGGGGACGCACTAACGCCCAGGGCATGGCCGGCCTCAGGGCCGCGGCCCATTAGTTAGGAATCGCTCTCGCGCGCGACGGGCGCCGTCACTTTTAGCGCACCGCGCAATCCCGCCAGATCTCAATCGCCGTCGGATAAAGCGTGCGCAGCCGCTCGAGCGCCGCGTTGTAGTCCTGATGCGACCATTTCTTCCATTTTTCGAGGCGTCGCAGCAGGGCGATGGCTTCGCCGTGCAGCGTGTGCTTGCCGAAGAGCTCGCGCTCGCCGCCCTCCCAGTAGAGCAGGGCGCGAATCTGATCCACCTTGGCCAGGCAGCGCAGAATCTGAATCGACTGCTGCGCCGTACCGTCGATCCAGTATTCGCCGGCCAGCGCCGCATCAGCCCCTACGCGAACGACCAGCGCCGCAACGACCACGCGTTCAAAATCCCAGACACCCAGCCGCGCCCCGACTTCGCAGCCCCGCGGCAGCCGCGCCGCTCGAAACGGCTCAGCCTGAATGCGGCAAAGCAACAGCTCCGGCCGCGGCTCCACGGTCATGCCCGGGCCGGTTGGGGCGGTCGTTGGCGGCGTCTTCGGCGAGGGGATCATCCTTGATGCTCCGTGAGCGGCGCGCTTTCCGATTTCAGCAGCGATAGATCACTGCCGGCGCCGCCGGTCGAAAGACTCACATTGCTGCGGCGCCCGAGGCCTCCTCGCGCCGCGCAAACTCACCGATCAGCCGCGCATCGCGCCGCTGTCCCGGCAGGCGCAGCACCATCGCGACCGCGACGATCAATGTGCCGAAGAACGCGCAGATCGCCGCGATCCAACGCCGCTGCTCCACCGCTTCGCCGCCGATGGAGAAACTTCTGAGGCTGGTGAGCGCCAGCGTATCGGGCGTGGTGGTGGAGAGCTGGCGTGCGCGGGCCACGTCCTGGCCGATGCGGGCCGCCTCGTGCGATCGCCGTTCCGCCGCCGCGCGGTGCTGCTGCAACTCCGATTCGATCCGCGCCCGCCGCAGTTCGGCTTCCTGCGCCAGGCGGCAGCGATCGAGCAGTGCCAGTACCTTGGCCGCCGACTCCTCGCGCTGCGCCTCCAGGGTCTGCACCTGTTCGCGTGCTTCTCCGATTGCGCGGGCGTGCTCTTCCTGTGCCGTCTGATCCGCGGCGATCTGCAATCGCTCGCGGATCGCGAGCGGCCGATCCTCAAGTCGCTTATGCAGGCTGCGCATCTGCCGGTCCAGCGCGTCGAGCTGGAAATTAGTCGCCACGTCGAGTTTCGAGCCGGCTTCGCTCAGCGGGGCTGCGGCGCCCATCAGCGAGTTGAACTCGCCCCGCACCACGGACATCGTGACGACTTCCCGCGTGCTGCCGCCGCCCAGCGCCGAAAGCTCGTCGAGCCGCGTCTGAATCCGGCGGAGCGTCTCATCCGCATCTCGGCGGATGCGCCGCACGATGTTCGCGCCTTCGTCAAATTGCTCGACGAACGCCAGCGAATCTTTCGGCTCGTTCATCCGCGTCGCCTTGCCGCGCAGCTCTTCCCAGCCGTTCAGGGCCGGTTCCGCGCCGACCAGGAACTGATCGATCGCCGCGTTGCAGTCTTCCAAACCACGCGCGACGGCTTGCGGCGGCTTCAGCGCCAGTTGCTCATCCACGACGCGTCGAAACGCTTTCAGATTGGTGATGAACGTCCGCGTGGCCGGCTCGGGCAGCGCCAGCGCCACGAGCACTTCGGCCCGATAGTCGCCAAAGACCGCCGCCAACTCCGACGAATCGGCCTGATACATCTCGTCGATCTTCAGCTCGGCCTCGATCGCCGCGGGCGACACCTGCCCGCGCGGCGCGCCGGCCGCGGCCAGCCCCGTCAGGCGGTTGCGGGCCGCGTTCAGGCGCTCACCCAGCCGCATCTGTTCCTGTCGCGCGCTCGTCACTTCGGCCTGAGCCGCGGCGGAATCGTCGGCCGAAACCTGTCCGAGCTCGGCTTCGAGTCGCACGCATTGCTCGCGCAGCGTGCGCTGCTCGTCTTCCGCGATCAGCAGTTGATCGGCCAGCAGGCCGAACACGCCCGGCAATTCGCCCAGCCCGCCGACGCGCGACTGCGCCGCAGCGTAGGTTTGGCTCAGCTTACGGAGCAGCTCCTCCGCCGCCTTCGTGTCCGCATCGCGCACTGTCAGTTGCAGCGCCTCATGATCCGCGGCGGCGGCGATCGTCAGTGCTCCGCTGTTGCGCCAGCGCTGCCAGCGCGCGAAATCTTGCGGTGCGGGAAGCAGCGCCGCCACGCGCGTCTCGTCCGACAGCGTCGCCAGGTGTTCGCCGAGGGCCTCGTTGAAATTTGGTCGATCCGAGCAGATCTCGATCTCGGCGGTGGTCGCCTGCTGCGAACGGTCCACCCGTCCCCAGAGAATCGCGGTCGCGACGGCGGCCGCGCTCGCGAGCGCCAGGCTCCGCAGCGGCCACATTCGCGGCGCCGTGGCGACGCTGGACGAAGCACGCTCCAGCCGTCGGGCTTCGCGGGTCAGAGCCGCCTGCGTTTCCGCGAATTCGATCTCCAGCATCGAGCGCTGTTGATCCGCTTGCGAGAGGCTCTGTTCGAGTCGCGAGCGCAACGCCTCGGTCTGGTGCCGCTCGATCTCCAGCGCTGCGGCGGCCTGTCGCGCGGCGGCCTCGCGGCTCTCGACCGCCTGCCGCACTTCGTAGAGCTCGTCGCGCTGCCGATTCAAGTCCTGGTCGAGGCTGGTCAGCCGCGTTTGCTCGGCCTCCAACTGCTCCGTGCGGACGCGCACGTCGCGCTCGCGCTGCCGCAGCTCGGCGTCCTGCTTTTCGATCGACGTCAGCCGCGCGTGAAGCGATTCGCTTTCGCTGGCCAATTTCGCGGCCTGCGCCGTCGCGGCGGCCTCGCGTCGCTCCAGCGCATCGCGTTCGGCGGCAAGCTGGCCCAATTGCTGGTCAAGCTCGGCCCGTTCCGCGGCGAGGTTGCGCTCAAAGGCCCTGCGAGCGTCGGTCAGCTCCGCGGCCAACTGGTCGCGCGCCAACGCCGCCCGTCGCTCAATCTCGCGCTGCTCCAGCGCCAGCCGCTGTTCGAGTTCAACGCGCTGCCCCTCCAGCGCCACCACTTGCTGATCGCAGGATTCCTGACGTGCGGCGGCTGCCGCCCGCTCGCGCTCGGCGACGCGCTTCAGCTCTTCTGCCGCCACGCGCGCCGCGTCGACCTCGCTCCGCTGATTCGCCAAGTCGAACTGATCCTGCTCGATCGCGGCGAGGCAATCCTGAATGTGTCGTTCCTGCTCCTCGATCTGCGTGCGGCGAACCCCCAGTGCTTCCTGCTCGGCCTCAAGCGCCCGCAGACGCTCCTCGATCGCCGCCCGCTCCTGCGCAACGGCCTCCCGTTCTGCGGCCAGTGCGCGCTCGATCTCCGCCGTGCGGCGCTGCCGCGCTTCATCGCTTTCGCGCACCTGGCCGGCGCGACGCTGAAGCGCTGCGCGGTCTTCGGCCCGCCGCGCGCGATGTTGCTCTGCTTGCTGTTCCAGATCGGCCCGCGCCGCGCGCAGCTCGCCGCGGATGCGCTCCAGTTCGCGATTGCCGATGTCGAGTTCGGTCTCGCGTCGGTCCAGCGTCTGTTCCTGGTCCGCCAGCGCCGCCAGGCGTCGCGTCAGATCGGCCGCCTGGGCATCGAGCGCCCGAGCGCGATCGTCGAGCGAGCGCTTCTGTGCGGCGAGTTCGCCGTCGGTGGCCTGGCGCACCGTGACCTGCGCGGCGCGCTGCGTCTGAGCCAGCTCGACCTCGCGCCGGCGCAACAGAAACTCGCGCTCGTTGATCTCCAGCATGCGCGAGCGGATCTGCGAGAGCAGCGGACGGATGCGGTCTTCACCGTCGCGATAGCGGATCGTCCCGCCCGATTCGCCCCCATGGCGAGAGTCGGCCAGTGCCGTGCCGCCGCCCGGACGGGAGAAGGAGGGCGGAGCCATCGCGGGCGGGGCCTGCGTGTGCTGACCGTTCCCGGTTGCAAGCGTGTCGCTGTCGAATTCGGCGTGATCGGAGTGCATGGTTGGCTGCTAATGCAAGTCGCGTGCCGCATGACGCCCCGCCGTCCTTCGCGACAGCGGACGCGATTCTTGGACTCGTAGTGTACTTCGGAGGTTTCCCGGAACCCACCGATCTCGCTCGTAAATCGGCCCGATCTTGCGCGACGCGCAGCTCTTGCAGCCCCTTGCGCTTCGCCCGAATAACGCGCCCGCCGCGCCTGTTATTCGTCGCTGGGCGGCTCGCTGCGCCCGTCGCGCTTCTTCGCCGCCCGCGCCCGCAGCAGGTCAAACGTGTTCTGAGCCGTCGGCCCCGCCTGCCGGGCTCCCGCGGCGGCGCCGCCGGGACGCATCGTTTCGAGCACCCAGCGCGCGACCTCATCCTGAAGCGAAAGCTCCGAAGCGCCCGGCGCCGGCAGCGCTTCCAGCGCTCGCAGAAAGTGAGTCGCCGTCTTGTAGCGCAGGATGCGCTGCTTATTGGTCGCGCGCTCCAGCGTTTCCTGCCATGCGGGGTCGAGCCGCAGGTTCGAGAGTTGCTCGTAAGGCAGCTCACGCTGCTGATGGGCCGTCTGCAGCGCGGTGATCGAGTCGCCGCGGAAGGGGGGACCGCCCGCCAGCATCTCAAAGAGCATGATGCCCAGCCCGTAGACATCGCTTTGGGCCGATACCACTCCCTCAAACGTCTCGGGCGCCATGTAGAGCGGCGTACCGGCGATGCGCTGTCCGGAATCGAGCGCCGCACCCGGCCGATGCGTGGCACACGCGAGGCCGAAGTCGCACACATGCGGCTCGCCCGACCGATCAAAGAGCACGTTGGCCGGCTTCACGTCGCGATGAATCAGTTGCTGCTCGTGAAGCGCCGCGACACCCGCCGCGATGCCCCGCATCAATCGCCGCGCCAGCGCCGGCGCGCACCGCGAACGCTGTGCAAGCATCTGCGCCAGCGACGGACCGTCGACGTGCTCCATCACGATGATCGGCACGCGCTCATGCAACTCGATCTGGTAAACGCCGACGATGTTCGGGTGACGCAGCCCCGCTGCCGTGCGGACGCCGGCGATCAGGTCGCACGCGCTCGGGTCGACGCCCGGCGGCACGCGTTGCAGCAGCACCTTCACGGCCACACGCCGCTGCAGCGCCTCGTCGAAACCGTGATAAACCGCGCCGCTCCCGCCGACGCCGATCGCTTCGCCGATCCGCAGATGTCCGATGCGCCGCGGCACGTCCACCGGCTCGCCCATCGCGTGGGGCGCGTCGGCATGGAGAGTGACTGTGATCGTCTCTGATACGGCCATTGATCGATAGTCTAACTCACTTCGCCGTTCCCCTCGGCGTTGCCACCGTCGTTCAATGCGAACGACTCCCAATCCGGTGTCGAAGGAGCGACGTCCACGCAGAGCCGCTCCATCAGAAACACCAATACCCGCGCGACCACCTTGGCTCCAAAAACGACTTCCGCGGCCGCCGCATAGAGCTGCAACTGCGTCGAATAACTCGCGATGCGTGCCGCCCGATCTTCCGGCGAGCGAAAGCGGTCGGTCTTGTAGTCGATAATTGTCAGCCCGCCGGGCCCCACGATCAGGCAGTCGATCACGCCGCGAAGCAAAGTCGCCGCCCGATCGCTCTCATTCGCCCCGACGGGCAGCGCAAATACAAAGGGCATTTCGCGCGAGACGGCCTCCGCCTCGTCCGCCAGTCGCCGCCCGATCTCGGTTTCGCCGAGCCAGGCCAGAGCCTCCGGATCAATGAGTTCGGCCTCAGCGGGCGACAATCTTCCCTCTCGCAGAAACTGAGCCGCTTGCTCCTCGATCGACGCGCGCGACTGAATCCGCCGCAGATCGCACAGCCGCAGAAACCGGTGATGCGCGTTGCCGACATCACGGCCATCGGGCCTGGCACGCCGCGCTGCCGTCGACGGCGATTCGTCTGCGGTCATGGGCGACATAAACGCCGGCCGCGCGAGAAACTCCTGAAGGATTTGACTACGCCGCTGCTCTTCCACGAGCCGCCGCGCCGGCCCATCGATCGCACGTTCGGCGTGAGTCCGCGATTTCAATGCACTCACCGATACCGCCGCCGGCCGTGCGTGATTTCGGTAAGACTCCGCGGCCTCGATCGCGCGCCACTGGGCCTCGGCCGCCGCGCGCTGCTCGACCGAGATCGCCGCGGGCGCATTCTCCGGCGGGGCCTCGCCGGGCGAGCCGATCGCCGCCTGTTGCGGGCTCCGCGCGAAATCCGTCCTGACACTCAGTTCAATGAGGCGCTTGGCCGAATCGCGCAGCGCGCCCGCCTCCACCGCCAGCCGCACCCACTCCATCACGCTCGCCGCTGACTCGACCAGAAACGGATGAACGCCGCGCACCGGCTCATTCGAGCCATGCGCCGCCACGGCCGCTTCCCACGTGTCGGCACTCGCGTGACCGATGATCTCCAGCCGCTCGCGCGCCCGCGTCGCAGCTACATAAAAGATTCGCAGCTCCTCCTCGCGATCGGCGTGCTGTTGATGGCGGCGGATCACATCAAACAGCGGATGCTTCCACTTCGCCCGCGTCGGCACATCGGCCGTCGTCAGCGCCGCGCCCAGCGTCTCATGCAGCCGCAAATCGCCGGCCTGCGGACGCCGATCAAAACTCGCTCCGGCGCCGAGAAGAAACACCGCCGGCCACTCCAGCCCCTTGGCGGCGTGAATCGTCAGCACTCGCACGGCGTCGCTTTTCTCTGTCGCGGGCGAGATCTTCAGCTGCTCCGAATCGCTCAGGGCTGTGAGTCGCTCCAGAAACTCGCTCACGCCGGCCTGCGGCGTTTCGTCGGCGAAGCTGCTCAGCGCCTCCAGCTGCGAGAGCCGGTTTCGGCCGTCGGGCTGAGCCAGCGCAAATAGATCGCCACCGGCGTCAGCGCGGATCGTCCGAATCATCTCCGACGCCGATCGCGCGCGGTTTGCGATGCGCCACTCATCAATCCGCCGTAGCCCCGCCCGTAGCAACGTCCGTGTCTCGCCGTCCGGCCCCGTTTCTGCAAAGGCCGACACGGCATCGACAAACGCGCCGTGCGGAAACGCCGAGCGAATCGAGAGCAGGGCCGCTTCGTCCATCCCAACCAGCGGCCCGCGCAGGTAAGCCGCGAGCGAAAGATCGTCGCGCCGGTTCAGCGTGAGCCGCAGCGCCGCGACGACATCGCGCACCTCCAAGCATCGCATCAGGTGATCCCCGGCGCCCGCGACTGCCGCCAGCCCCTCCGCCCGCAACATGCCCGCCACCTGCGCGGCTTGCACGTGAGCGCTGCGAAGCAGAATCGCGACATCGCCCGTCTCCAACGGCCGCAACGCCGCCGCCCCGGATGCATCGCGATCTCGCACCATCGCGCCCGACGCCAGCAGCGCCCGAATTCGCTCGGCCGCCACCCGCGCTTCCAGCTCAATTCGCTCGAGCTCGGCGTCCTCCGTCTCCGCCTCCTCGTCATCATCGCGCTGACCCCGCTCCGGCAAGACGTGAATCGCGACGCGCGGCGAGACATCGAGCGTCGGATTCGGCAGCGGCGACAAACCGCTCGTCAGATGATGAGATGTGTCATACTCCAATCCGCCGAAGGTCGGATGAAACAGCGTCGCGAAAAGTCGATTGAGCGGCGCGAGCAAGTCGGCGTGCGTGCGGAAGCTGTCCGTCAGCGGATAAACCCGTCCTCGCTCGGGGCTCTGCGCCAGCTCCGCGGCCACGCTCGCAAACCCCGCCGGATCCGCCCGGCGAAAGCCGTAGATCGACTGCTTGACATCGCCGACCAGAAAGCGATTGCCCGGCGACTTCCGCGCGATCGCCCGGAAAAGCTCCGCCTGCAAGCGGCTCGTGTCCTGATATTCGTCGACGAGCACATGCTCGTAGCGCTCGCGCAGCGCGGCCGCGACCGGAGAGTTCGCCGTCGTCAACAGGCGATACGTAAGCTGCAGCACATCGCCGAACTCCCATGCAGCTCGGCGCTGCTTCGCGCGGCGCAGCGCCTCGTCATAGCGGTCCGTCAGACGAATCAGGGTTTCCAATCGCCGCGCTGCGCCCGGTGCATACTGAAGAATCCGGTCGATCTCCTCTTCTGCAAACGCTTCGCGCAGCCGCCGCTGAAACAGCCGGTCGAACAGCCGCCTCGACGGCCCCGGCGACGGCCCGAGCCCTCCCGGCTTTGTCGCGCCGATGCTTTGCGCGACGATCTTCAGCCCGTCGCCGCGTTCCAGAGCCGTCAGCCATTCTCGCAACTGCGAGACATATTCCGAAAAATCGGGATGGTCGGCGAGCCCTTCCGCCTGCTCACGAAGTGTCGTGGCGAGCGCGTCGCGGAGTATCGCGCGGGCCTCGGCCTGGATCAGCGTCACCCGCTCCGCGCCGTTCGACCCGAACCCGCTCTTCGCCAGCACCGCCGCCGTCCACGCCGCCGGGTCCGGCAATTGCTCCCGAAAGCGGCTCAGTTGCTCGACCAGGTCGCCCAGCGGCTCCTCCGTCGGTCGCGGCAGCGCGTCGATCCACTCGCGCGCTGCAACCGCCAGCGGATCATCCGCAACGTGCAGCCAATCATTCAGCCGCTGCCGCTCGTCGCGCCGCAGGATCGCCGCGTCCGCCGGCGGCAGAATGCGAGATGCCGGATCGACGCCCGCCGCCGCGAAGTGCTCGCGCAGCACGCGAAAGCACCAACTGTCGATCGTGCCGATCTCCGCTTTGTCGAGCAGCGCTTCCTGCGCCCGAAGCGACCGGCGTAGCGCAGCGCTGGCCGCGTCACCACGTCCCGAAAGAGCCTCGATGCGCCTGGCGATCATCTCGGCGATTCGCTCGCGCAGCTCCGCCGCCGCCGCCCGCGTAAAGGTGACGATCAACATGCGGTCGAGCGCTGTCGTCGGCCGCGCATCACACAGCAAATGCAGCACACGCTGCGAAAGCACGGAGGTCTTACCCGTGCCGGCCGATGCCGACACCAGCGCGTCTCCCGCCGGCGCGGCGACCGCGGCCTGCTGCAGCGGCGTCAGCTTCATTCGCTCCGCTCCTCGGCGATTGCGGGCTTGCTGGGTCTGAAAATCGGGAGGACTGCCTCCGCCGGCCGCGATGCGTTTCGCGCCGGCTCAAAGCGACAGACATGGCCGAACTCGCAGTTTTTGCAGGCCCGCGTGCGATCGAGAACCAGCGGTGCGATCGAGATGTCGCCTCTCGCCACACCTTCCGCCGCTCGACGCAGCGTCTCGCGCGCCTGTTCCAGCCGTTGCTCGAAGTCCTCCGGCGTCAGCACGTCGCCGCTCTGTGTACTGTTGAAGCCCGTCGCGGGGTCTTTTTTCGTCGGCTTCTTGAGCTTCATCCGCGCCACCGGCGACGGTTGCAAGTGCGACAGCGACTGATCGAGCGCACCGGCGATGGTGTCCGCAAACGCGCCGAACGGGCGATAGAGGTAGGCTGGCTGATCCGCCGCCGCATCGCGAAAATACGTAGTCTCCGCCACGCTAAGGTCGGGGAACAGCGGCGATAGAAACACGCCGCTGACGATTGCCGGAGCCGGTTGGGCCCGATCACGCTCATCGCCTCCGGCCAGTGCCGGCGCCGCCAGTGCGTACAAAAACACCTGCAGCCGACTCCCCAGTAGCAGCGGATGTCCCAGCGATTTCGCCGTGCTCTTGTAATCGTGAATCACCAGAGTCGGCGGCCCGTCGAGTCGGCTAATGTCGATGCGGTCGATTTGCCCGATGATCGCCACCGAGCGCGTCTCATCGATCGGCAGCAGCACCGCGCGCTCGCTGCTCCGGCCAAATGCTGCTTCCACCCGCAGCGGCCGAAACGCCCCGCGCCGCAGACCGTCGACGACGCTCTGCAGCTTCGGCTTCACCACGCCGCGAATGCTCCGTGCGCGATGCCACCAGGCCGCCCGTCGGCGCTGCAATGTCGCCGGCAGCCGCTCGACCCAGCGCCCCACGCTGCGATCCAGCGCCAGCTCCCAGCCCGTCTCCAGCCATGCTGCCCAATCCACTTGTCCGATCGAGTCAGCGATCGCCTCGGCCAATATCTCGTGCAGCGCCTCGCCCAGGTCCAGGTGCATCGGCCTCGGCGCCGCCGCCTCGCTCAGCCGGAGGCCATAGCGAACAAAATGGCGGAAGGGGCATTGCAGGTAGCTCTCGATCTCGGTCGGCGAGGCGCGCCAGATGACGCCCGCCGCCTCGTCCCGCGCTCGCCGAAAATTGCCCAGTTCGAGGGGGCGGTTTGTGTACGCTCGTCCGTTCAGCAGTCGACGGAGTCGCGCACCGAGTTCGCCCGATCGCTCAGCCCGCTCCTGCAACGCACGGTGGCTCGCGTCGTCCATTGCACCTTCAGAAGTCAGCAACCCGCGCGCCAACTCGCGAAGCGTCACCGGCGCAGCCTCGGGCGGCGCCGCGTCGACCGGTGCGATCGACAGCTCGCGCAGCCAGCGCGACGGCGGTCGTTCGTCGCCTTTGGCGTCGAAGCGCGCGTAGCTCATCGTCATCCGCTGCGAGGCGCGGGTCGTCGCGATGTAAAAGAGCAGCCGCTCGTCTTCCGAATGGCGCCTCGTTGCCGCAAAGTCGGCCACCCCCGCGTCAGCGAGTCGGTCGCTCTCCTCCGCGCTGAACAGGCTTGAGCTCTGCTCCGGCTGCGGAAACACGCCGTCATTCATGCCGAATAGCCACGCGAATCGCAGCTCCGGATGGCGGCTGCGATCGACCGCGCTCACCAGCACCTGATCCGTGGTCGGCGGCGCCAGACCGAAGGTCCGCGTCTTCAGTGCATCTTGGATCAGATCGGCGACCACCGGCAGCGCGACGCGCTCTTCGCCTAACACATCGTGCAGGTCTTGCAGCAGTTCCAGCGTCGCCGCCCACGCCGCCCGGTGCGAATCGCGAGCCTCCAGATCGCCCGCCGCCTCGGCCTCCGCGGCCCAAGCGGCCAGCGCCTCCGCCGCGCCGAGGTGATGCAATGCGCTATACAAGCGCTCCGCCCACTCGCGCCCCGACGGCGTCGCCCCCGAAGCATGCGGCGCAGCCAGTTCGTCGATCGCGCTCAACAGATTCGCCCGCGCCTCCGCGAGCGAAGCGTTGCTTGCTTCGTCTCCGTCCGGCGGAACATCGCGTTCCTCTAAGACGACGTCGTCGTCTTCATCTTCCTGCGTAACCGGCAAGCGCCGTCCGCTGTCGAAATCCCAGGCAATCCGCGATAGCCAGAGGTCGCGGCCCCGAATTGAGTGGCGACGAATCGCCTCTTCCATCCGCTCGGCGACGCCGCGACTCGCTCGCGCCAGACCGGTGTGCAGCAGTGCGATCGCCGACTCCGGCGGCACATCATGCAGCGCGGCGTCAAACAGCGCCGCGAGAGCGCGCGCCAGCGGATGGCCGCTCAGGCTGCGTCGCTGATCCAAAAAGATCGGGATCTCGTATTCATCAAAGATCTCGCGCACGATGCCCGCGCACTCGGTCAGGTCGCGCGACATCAGCGCGAAATCGGCAAAGCGAATCGCTCCCGCCGAGCCGGTGACCAGCGACCGAATCTCATGGGCCGCGGCCCGCAATTCGTCGCGCTGCGTGGCGCAGCGAATGACGCGTAGCGAATCGCCCGCATCGGGCATATGGCCCGGCGCTGCGGCGTCGCCCTCCGCCGCCAGATATGACTCGATCGCCACCAGGCGTGGCGCCGCGGAGAATCTGGGCGGCGTGCGCGATTGGATGATCATCGGCGGATCGACCTCGACCCCAGCCGATCGCAGCCGCCGCTCGAGCTCGATGCGTGTTTCGTGGATCGGCGCGAACAGCCCCGTCATCGCCGCGGCTCCACCGTCCGCACGAGAATGCTGGTCAGGGTCCTCCGCGTCGAGTAATAGCGAAATCTCAGCGTGAGCCGCGCCGCGGCAAAGCTCGATCAGCGCCGCGGTCTCCAGGCCGGTAAAGCCGGCGAAACCATCGACCCACAGCCTTACGCCGCGCAGAGATTCCGCCGCTCGGATGCGACGACATAGCAGTCGCTGGAGCCCGGGGGCGTCGAGCCGGTCCTCTCCCAGCCATGCGCGATAGCGGGCATAGAGATCGGCCAGCAATGCCAGCTTGGCCGCGAGCGTCGCGTCCTGCTCGTTCGCCGCGAGAGTCCGCAAGTCCTCTTCGCCGACATCGCAGCGCTGAAACTGCAGCAGCGCCTGATCGAGGGATTGGAGAAACCCCGGCGAGCCAATTACGCGTGCAAACACCGTGCGATCTGCCTCGACGCGATCGAGCAACATGCGCAACGCGAATCGTCGCGCCGCGGGAGAGATCAGCCGAGCCGGCCGGCCGGTTTCGTCAAACACCGCGTTCGCCAGCGACGAAAAGCTCAGCACCCGCGCCCGCGCATACCCCGCACCGACCGGCCCCGCATCGCTCCGGCGCGGCGACCGCGCCACCAGCGCCTGCTCCATCTGCAGCGTCGATTGCTCGGGCACCAGAAGCAGAAGCGGCTTACTCGAACCCGCCTCGCGAAGCGCGCTCGCAATTTGGGAGAGGCAGTGCTCCGTCTTTCCCACGCCGGCCCGCCCAAGTACGAATCGCACAGCCATGCCCCGCATTATCCCCCGCGTCCGATGCCGTATCCAGTAGCGGTTTGGCAGCGGCCTCGCCGATTTAGCCGTCGTCGTGGCGCCGCAGCTCGGCGAGCAGCGTCATGGAGAGTTCGATCGAACGCGTAACCGGGTCTCGCCTTTTTGCAGAGGCCTGCGACGGAGCCGCGACCCCGCGTTCTGCCGGCTCACCGCCTCTCCCTTTCTCCGGCGCACGCTATCGCGATCCGCCCCCGCGCGGTTGAATGTGCTTCGATGGAAAAGCGCGTCATCGTCGTCACGGGCTGCACCGCGTCGGGAAAGGGCGCCGTTGCGCGCGCGTTGGCCCGCGCTCTCGAAGCCGAAATCGTCAGCGTCGATTCGATGAAGGTCTACCGCCGCATGGACATCGGCACCGCCAAGCCCGGCTCCGCGGAGTGCGCGGAGAGGCCGCACCATCTCATCGACGTGGTCGAACCGTGGGAACCCTTCAGCAGCGCCCGCTTTGTCGAATTGGCCGAGGCCGCGATCGACGGGGCCCACGCCCGCGGTCGGCCCGTCGTCGCTGTCGGCGGCACGGTCCTTTACTTGAAGTGTCTGCTCGAAGGCATGTTCGAAGGCCCGTCCGCCGATCCGGAGTTTCGCGCCGCACTGCGGGCGCGGGCCGAGCGCGAGGGTGCGGAAAAGCTGCATGCCGAGCTCGCGATGGTCGATCCCGCAGCCGCCGAGCGCATTCATCACAATGACATTCGTCGCATCGAGCGCGCTCTGGAGGTGCATCACCTCACCGGCCGATCGATTACGTCGCTGCAGCAGCAGTGGGGCGAAGCCCGACCGCGCCGGCCCGATTGGGATTGGCGCTGGCTCGGACTGCGCCGCGAAAAGTCCGAAGCCAGCCGCCGCATCAACGCCCGCGTTCTGCGCATGATTGAGCAGGGGCTCGAAGCCGAGGCGCGCGCCATTTGGGAAGACCCGCGCGGCGTCAGCGATCAGGCCCGCCAGGCCGTCGGCTACGCCGAGTGGTTCGATTTTTTCCGTCGCGGCGGCTCACGGACCGATGTGGTCGAGCGGATCAAGATTAACTCGCGCCATCTCGCGAAACACCAGCGAACGTGGCTGCGGCGATTCTCGCAAGTCCGATGGGTCGATATTGCCGACGGCCAGGCCGACACGGACATCCTGTCGCAAGCCAGAACCGCGCTCGGCGACTAACCTGCGGCGCATGAGCAAAGCTGCTCTACGCCGCAATGCAACGCGCCGAGTCGCACGCGGCTCGGCGTAACCACGCATGTCGACATGCATCCGTTGTGAAACGAGGTGTGAAATGCCTGCCGAGATGATGCCCCATTCGTTGCCGTTCCGCGACGCCGACTGGCAGCGCGCCCGCCTCGATCAGTTCGCGGCGGAGATGCAGCAACGCCGCACGATCCGCCATTTCTCCGATCGACCGGTCCAGCGCGATGTGATCGAGCGCATCTTGGCGATCGCGCACGGAGCGCCGAGCGGTGCCAATCGCAAGCCGTGGCGATTCGTCGCGGTCGACGATCCGACAATGAAGCGCGAAATCCGCATCGCCGCCGAGAAGGAGGAGCGCGAGAACTACGAGCGTCGATTTCCCGATGAGTGGCTCGCCGCGTTGGAGCCGTTCGGCACGAACTGGGAGAAGCCTTATCTCGAAATCGCCCCGTGTTTGGTTGTGCTGTTTCGCGTCGATTGGGAGGAGATCGACGGCAAGCACGTCAAGAACTACTACCCGATCGAGAGTACCGGCCTTGCCGCCGGCTTTTTCATCACTGCGTGCCACCTCGCCGGCCTCGCCACGCTGACGCACACGCCCAACCCAATGGAGTTTTTGCGTGAGATTTGCCGGCGGCCCAAGAACGAGAAGCCCTATTTGCTGATGCCGATCGGCTACCCCGCGGACGATTGCCAGGTGCCGAAGCTCCAGAAGCTGCCGCTGGCGGCGCGGTTGCAGTGGAACCGCGAAGGGGTCATCTGAGACCTTCATCATGGTCCAGGAACGGCTTCACATCGGTCCGCGCGCAACGCTGTTTCACGTGAAACACATTTGCTCGACGCAAATGGCGTGCCGATCGACGGTGGAGTGATGGAGATTGGTGGAGTCCGGCGGTGATGGGGGGTAAACGAACTGGGCAGCATGCTCTCGCGGAGTTCCACGAAAGCATGCTGCCCTGAGTCATGAACCATCGAGTCAATCGGCGGCCGGCGAGCCGCAGGCCGCTACGAAAGCATGCCGCGATTTAGGTGTGCGGCACGAGTCTCCCGCGGTTGTCCGTGCAGCGGATCTCGACGTGGTCGAGGCCGAAGTGCGGCTCGGGGTGGATCGTGATGGTTTTGCGATACTCCAGCTCCAGATCGTGCAGCAGGGCTCGCTTGCGGTTCTGGATCAGGTTGGCCACTTCGAGCGAGATCAGCAGCTCGATGCGCGTGATGTGCTCACGGGTGGAGGCCAACTGGATGAGCCGCATGCAATCGAGCGCGACCGACTCGGGCGTCTTCACATGGCCCGTGCCGCGACAGTGCGTGCAGGACTGGTAGACGCTGCGGGTCAGGCTGGCGCGCTGCCGCTGGCGGGTCATCTCGATGATGCCGAAGGCGCTCATCCGCAGAATCTTCGCCCGCTCCTTGTGCGCCTTGAGGTTTCGGACCAGTCGGGCCTCGACCTCGGCCCGGTGTGCGGCCTCGCGCATGTCGATGAAGTCGCAGATCACGACGCCGCCAAGATCGCGCAGTCGGAGCTGACGCGGGATTTCGTCGGCCGCCTCAAGGTTCATCTTGAAGGCGGTCGTCTCGGCGTCGCCTTCGCTGCGGAAGCTGCCGCTGTTGACGTCGATCGCGACCAGCGCCTCGGTCTGGTCGATGACCAGCGAGCCGCCGGAGCGCATCGGCACGTGTCGCGCGTGCAGCCGCTCGAGCTCCTGTTCGATGCCGTACTTGTGGAAGATCGGCTCATTGCCCTTGAAGATCTCGACCATCTGCTCCGCGTCGGGGCTGAAGATCGAGAGGAAGTCGCGAGCGCGCTCGGCGACCTCTTCGTTGTCGACCACGATCTTCTTCACCTCGTTGGTGTAGACATCGCGGATCGTGCGGATGAGCAGGTCGGACTCGCGGTAGAGCTCGGCCGGGGCGCGGTCGTTCTTCTGCCGCTTGACGACGGCCTTCCACAGCCGGGCCAGATAATTCAGGTCGGCCTGAAGCTCGTCGCGCGTTCGCTCGGCGGCGGCCGTGCGGGCGATGAAGCCCACGTCGGGGATCAGCTCCAGCTCGTCGAGCACGGAGCGAATCTTTCGCCGCATGTCATCGTCTTCGATCTTGCGCGAGACGCCGATGCCGGTCATGCCGGTCGTCATCACCAGGAAGCGGCCCGGAATGCTCAGATAGGTCGTGAGCGTGGGGCCCTTTGTGCCGATGCCTTCCTTGGTGATCTGCACGATCACTTCCTGCCCGCGACGCAGGCAGCTCTGGATCGGCGGACGGTGGCGGCGCGGCGTCTTGCGACCGACCTGCTCCTCGTGTCGGCCGTTGCCGAAGTAGTCGGGGTGCAGATCGGAGATGTGCAGGAAGCCGTTCTTGCCGATGCCGAAATCGACGAAGGCGGCCTGAATGCTGGCTTCGACGTTGGTGACGATGCCCTTGTAGATGTTGCCGACGTGATTCTCGCTGCTGGCGCGCTCGATGTAGATTTCTTCGAGGGCGTTCTCCTTGAGAATCGCGATACGGCACTCTTCGCGCGGCACGACGTTGATCACCATCGTCTTGTTCGACGGCGGGATCGGGTCGGTGATCGCCGTTTCGACGTCGATCAGCTCGCGCGGCTCGTTGCCCCAGTAGGGGCGGCGTCCGCGACCGCGGAAGCGATCTTCACGGCGTCCGCCGCGACGATCACGATCTCGTCCGCGACCACCACGGTCGCGATCGCGCCCGCGCCCGCGCGGCTCGCGCTCGCCGGTCGGGGCATCGGCGTCGTCGCCGTCATCGTCGCGTTCGACATCGGCCTCATCGGCGATGTCGGTCGACTCGTCGTCGTGCTCGTCATCGTGATCGTGGGCGGATTCGTCGTCGAGCTCGGGCCGGACGGCCTCGTCGAGCACGTCGTGGCCTTCGCTGTCGGCGCTGGGCTCGGGGCCCGGGCCGCTGACCTCGATCGGCTCGCCGCGACGGCCGCGTCGGCGACCGCGACGACGGCGTCGTCCGCGTCGTTCGCCATCGGCGTCGCCTTCCTGGCGCGGGCCGCGATCGTCGCGCGGGGCGAGGTCGGTTGCGCCTTCGGCGTCGGTCGCTTCGAGATCGTGCGGTTCATCGTCGCCCGCGTCGATGGTGTCGCGCACCTCGTCGAGTTCGCTGTCGAAGGCTTCAGCCGCTTCGTTATCGAACTCGTCGTCATCCGGCGGCGTGAAGCGATCCTGCGGCGCGCGACCATCATCGGCGCGCGGGGCGAAGCGATCTGCGTTGCTGCGATTGCTATCGCCCGTGCGCGGTCCGCGATCATCGCGCATTTCGCCGCCCTCGCGATTTCCGCGACCACGACGTCCGCGACGGCGACGACGTCGTCCGCCGCGCTCTTCGCCGCCGGCGTCTCCGCTGCGCGGGCGATCGGCATCGGGAGGGCCGTGATCGATATCGGTTTCGAAGTCGCCGGGGTGCTGACCGAGCGGGATCTCTGCGGAGGAGCTTTGGAAGCCCGCGCGATCATTGGGGCCGCGATCCGCCGGGCCGCGACCCTGGAAGCCGCGATCGGGCATGCTGCGCTCACCGGGGTCGCGATCGCGATCGAACGGGCGCTGCGGCGGGCGATCGTTGGTCACGAAGCGCGAGCTGTCGACATCGCGGTCGCGCGGGCCGCGATCAGACTGTCCGCGCTCCATGGGACCGCGGTCGCCGATGTTGCGATCATTCGTGCCGCGGTCGACAGGGCCGCGATCGTTGAAGCCGCGCTCGCCACGCCGGTCTTGACCGGGGCGGTCGTCGCGACGGCGTTCGTCTCCGCGACGGGCGTCATCACGACGGGTGTCATCGCGACGGGCGTCGTCTCGGCGAGGTTCGTCGCGGCGGCTGTCCTCTCGGCGCGGCTCATCGCGGCGCGGTTCGCGCATCATGGGCTCGCGCGGGGGGCGGGTGTCGGCGACGGGGGCGGCGGGGATCGCCTCGCGGACCGGCTCCACAGCGGCCACCTCGCCCGGCAGCGGCTCGCGCGGCGGGTAGGGGGTGGGCGCGACGGAGGGGAAGCGAATGCGGACGCGCTGATCACTCTGCTCGAGGATCTGAGCGCTGGCGATGTCGAGCTCCGCGGCCGAGAGCCGCGGGCTGCTCACAGCCGCCGGCGGCGCATCGGCCGCGACCGGCACGACGCTCTGCGTCGGCTCGGCCGGTTTGCGCGCGGGGCGCTTGCCGCCGCGCTTCGGCTTTTCGTCGGTTTCGAGGTTGGTCGTCACTTGGACCTCCATGTCGCTGTCGAGTTGGGTCGTGTCGACGACCGCGTCGGCGGGCTTGCCGCGCTTGGGGGCGGCGTTTTTGCCGCGGGCGGTCGTGGTCGGCTTTTCCGACCTGGTTGTTTTCTTCGTGGCCACAAAATTTCCTTTACGGGTTCGATTCGGCAGTCGGGCGCTCAAGGGCGTCTTTCAGCGCGGGCTGCCAGTCAACCGACCAGCGCTCCACGCCGACAACGCTCGGCGAGCCCGACAACCCCAAAACTTCCAATACCTCGGTCGGCCGCGCCGTGGCCTGCTGCTCGATGCGAAGTCGCACGTGCAGGCTGGTCGGCGCCGGCTCGATCGTTTCAACAAAGGGTCTGATGTCGATGTCGCGCAGCGGCTTGTTGGGGCCGTATTCGCGCTGCACCACGCAGCGGCTGCTCGACAGAAACTTCTGAATGCTGTGCAGCGCGTCGGCGTCGAGCGGCGCGCTCAGTTCGTAACGAAACTCGACCGCAACCGCGTGCAGAGTTCGCACGCTGAGCGGTCCGCATACGCCCAGCAGGGCGGCAGGCGCCGGCATCGCCGCCGCCAGACGCGCATGCAGCATGTCGAGCGGTGCAGCCTGCTTTAACTCGATGATCGCCAGCTGCCTCGCCGCGGCGACGCCGACGTTGCGCGGCAGCGGCAGGGTCATGCGCGGCTGCGGGTTGAAGCCCGCCGTAAACGCGATCGGCCACGCCGCACGGGCGAAGGTGCGCTGCAACATGCGCATCTCGTCGTGATGCGAGAGGTAGCGCAAATCGCCGGGCATCGAGTACTCGATCGCCAGCCGCAGACGTGGCGGCGTGCCGGTCGAAGACTTCGAATCGGCGCTCGCGCTTGCGTCGGCCTGCGGCTCATAAGCCGACGAATCCTCCGGGACGATCGCGGCGTCGGCGGTCAACGAAATCGCGCTTTCGTCGAGCTGCACGCCGCGGGGTAAATCAAAGGCATCGGCCGGCGTGCCGCGCGCCGGCGCCGATGACATGCCGCGTGCGGGCAGTGGCAAATGCGTCATTCGCTCACCTCGCCGCCGATGAGCCGAAGATGTTCGCCCTTCAAAAAGCTCAGGATCTGACGATCGGAATCGAGCCGCAGCGTCTTGGCGGCGATGCGTTTGCATTCGGCCAAGGGGACGCCGCGAATGAGCCGCTTGATCTCCGGCACGTTTTTGGGGGACATCGACAGATTGCGCACGCCCATTCCGACCAGTAGCAGGCAATAGAGCGGGTTTCCCGCCATTTCGCCGCAAATGCTGACGGTGGTTTGCGTCCGCAGGCCGGCCAGGATCACCTGTCGAATGAGCCGCAGCACGGCCGGATTGTGCTGCGAGTACAGGTGCGCGACGCGCTCGTTGGCGCGGTCGACCGCGAGGGTGTATTGCGTGAGGTCGTTGGTGCCGACGCTCATGAAATCCACTTCGCGCGCGAACGAACTGCTGAGCATGGCCGCGGCGGGAGTCTCGACCATCATGCCGACCGGCACGTTGCGTCGAAACGCCAGGCCTTCTTCTTCGAGATCCTCGGCGACGTCGTTAAGGGTCGACTTCGCCTGGCGCAATTCGCTGAGCGTGGTGATCATGGGGAACATGATTCGCACGTCGCCGAAGGCGCTGGCTCGCAGGATGGCCCGCAGATGGGTCTTGAACAGATCGAGATTGCGCAGGCAGTAGCGCAGCGATCGCAGCCCGAGTACCGGGTTGGGCTCGTGCGCGGTCATGCCCAGAGAGGGCGCGAGCTTGTCGGCCCCGAGGTCGACGGTGCGGATGAGCAGCGGCCGATCGCCGATGGACTGCACCGCCGATCGAAAGGCCTCGAACTGCTGCTCTTCGGTGGGGACGCGCTCGCTGGCGAGAAAGAGGAACTCGGTGCGATAGAGGCCGATGCCCTGTGCGCCGCGTTCGATCGCCTTGGAGGCTTCGTCGGCCAGCTCGATGTTGCACCAGAGCGTGATCGGTTGGCCGTCCGGCGTCTCCGCCGGGGCGTCGCGCAGGAGTTTGAGCTCGACTTCCGCTTCGGTCTGACGCCGCTGCTTGCCTCGATAGCGGGTGATCGTCTCTTCGTCCGGGTTGACGATCACCAGCCCTTCGCCGCCGTCGACGATCAGCGTTTCGCCGCCGCTGACCTGATTGGTGACGTCGTTGAGCGCGACGACGGTGGGGATGTCGAGCATCCGGGCGATTATGGCGGTGTGCGACGTGGCGCCGCCGACGTCGATCACCAGGCCGAGGATCGTCTCGCGATCAAAGCCGACGGCCTGAGACGGCGTGATGTCGTGGGCGACGATCACGACCGGCTCGGTGAGGCGGGCCAGGTCTTCGCGGGCGCGGCCGAGGATGTGTCGCAGGACGCGTTTTTCGATGTCGAACAGGTCGCGGACGCGCTCTTTGAGATATTCGACGGCGACCGACTGGAACATCTGCCGCCGCTTGCTCATGACCTGGGCGAAGGCGTAGGCGGCGGCGAAGTGCTTGGATTGGATCAGGCCGATGGCCTCGGCGGCGAGCTTGGGATCGGCGATGAAGCCTTCGTGAAAGGCGAAGATGTCGGCGGTTTGCTCCCCCAGCTTTCGCGCGGCGGCGCTCCGGAGCTCGGAGACTTCCTGTCGGGAGGTCTCGAGCGCTTCCTGGAGCACTTCGATTTGTCGTGGCGTCTGAGCCGGGTCGACCGTCCGGCGTGGGATGCGGTATTCCTCCGCGTCCAACACAAGGGCCGGGCCGATCGCCACGCCGGGCGAGGCGCTCACGCCGTATTTTGAGATCATCTGCCGCGTTCACGCGGCTCTTGTCATCCTCAGCCCTGTCACTAAAGGCCGGACCACAATGCCGTTCAAAAAAGTTTGCTTCTACGTCGAGGCGCGAATCAGGGTTCGCCGAAGCCGGACTCGATGAGCGAGGCCAGCGCGTCGAGCGCCTTTTGCGCGTCGTCCCCGTCGGCCACCAGGCGCACGCGAGTGCCCTGGGTTGCGACGAGCATCAGTAACTCCATGGGACTGCGGGCGTCGGCGGAGCGGTCCGATGCGTGCACCGTAGCGCGCGCCGCGAATTGCTGCGCGACCTCGACCATCTTCATGATCGGACGGAAGTGCAGCCCCTCCCGATTTCGAATGACGACCTCGCGTTCCACTCCCAGGTCTTTCACATCGCACGGATTTCTTTGCGCGGTCGGCGAAACACTCAACCGACCTTCGCGAGGTCTTCCGCGTCCTTCAGCAATTCCACGATCTTTTCCACGGTGTCGGAATTTCGCAAAAACTTCCGAAACCGCTCCTGTTGCAGCGTGCTGAAAACCACATCCATGGCTTTCAGGTGGGCCGCGGCGTCCTCCTCGGGACTTAGGATAAGAATAACGGCGAAAACGGGCGCGCCATCGAGCGCCGAAAAATCGATCCCTTTTGAGCTTCGCCCGATCGCGGCCACAACCCGCGTCAGTTCAGGCAGCTTCGTATGCGGGATCGCCACCCCTTTGCCAAACCCTGTCGAGCCGCGGCTGCGTTCGCGGGCCACGATCGACTTCGCGATGCCGTCCACGCTGTCGCTTGAAATGCGACCCGCGGCGGCGAGCTTCTCGACCAGTTCGCGAATGGCACCGGTGCGCGAGGTTTCCTGCAAGTCGCAAATGACCGAATCGGCAGTAATCAGCTCGTGCAATCTCATGGATTCTACGCCACAACTCCCCGGAATGCGATCCTGTAAGTCTTAATGTTCCGGATGTTTACGATTTCGGAGCTTCTCTTTGTGACGCGAGATCTGCCGCTCGATCTTGTCCATGAGCAGATCGACCGCAGCTTCGGCTTTTTCGTGCTCTTCGCTCGCGACAAAGGGGTGATGATGGTCGGCGTGGACGATGATTTCGGCCTGATGGATGCCGTCGTGACCATCCAGCACGACGTCGATTCCCTGAATTCTGTCAAAGAAGCGGGTCAGCCGGCTGGCTTTCTCGGTGACGTAATCGCGCAACGAATCCGACACGCCCATGTGTCGGCCGGACACCGTCACCCGCATAACTCTCGCTCCCGATTCGTTTCGCGCGGCCACCGATGATCCGTGGCGCGTCCGGCCAGTATTCTTGATGGAGCGCTCAACAAAAGCGCTGCGTCCACTCCCAGTCTCAAAATGAGAATGTAGTCGACGGGCGCAAAACCCGTCAAGAACGGCGCGCTTGTCCACGTCGGTGGCGCGCTCGCCGTTCGCGCTTGCAAGGCGCAAAATCCGAGCTTCGCGGCGCGTCTCGCGCTGACGCTGAGCTTTAGACCTCGCGCCGCCTGGCGCGGCGCGCCTTACGCCTGCGCGCCTCCGCAAGTACTATCGCCCATATGCGTGGTCTGACGAGAGATTCGTTTCGAAGCGGGAACCGCCGATTGGTCCGAAATTCTCGGACGTTTCAGCGACTCCGCTTGGCGTCATGGGCCTGCTTTCTGGTCGTCGCTTTCAGCCCGATCGCCACTGCTCAGACCTCGGCCCCGTCTGTCGCGGCCACAGCAAAATCGCGCGCAGAGCCATACTTCGCGCTTGGCAGTCAGGCCGATCGGCTGTCGGTATTCGTCGGCGGGACCGATCAGACGCTGCTCTTTGAACGAGACCGGTTTCGGGAATTTGGCCCGCCGATTCTGCTGGCCCGGCCCTTCGCAATTGCCACCGCCGCCGGACCTGCGAACTATGTCTGGGACAGCGACGGCTACATCCAATCGCGGCGCGAGGGGGCGGCTTCGGACTGGGAGGCGGAATTGTCGTTGCCGCCGGGACGGCGTCTGCCGATCGCGATTTGCGGCGCGCCCGACGGGCTGTACGCACTGATTGGGGCGAAAAGCGCGTCGGCGATCGAATCAGCGGCTCAGTCGCGCCCGACGCCGGCGGTGGTCACGCCTGAACAACTCAGCAGCGCCAGCCGAATCTTTGTCGCTCGCTATGCCGATCGTCGCTGGGAAGTCGTGGGCGTTTGCCCGGATGGGGTGGATGTCGCTGGGCATGCTCCGCAGATCGTCATTGCGCCCGACGGCTGGCTGTTGATCGTCCGCGGAAGGGCCGAGGGCGACGACCGGCAATTCAGTGTGTTGTGGCGGCCGCACGCCACCGGCGAATGGCGCACGGGGTTTACATTTGGTCAGCGCGGCCTCGAGTTTTTCGCCGGCGCCATTCTCGAGGGGCGACCGGCCTTTTTGGCGGCGGCACGCGGCGCCGATCAGACCTACTCGCTCAAAGTACTGCGCGTTCACCAGTCGCCTGAAGGCGACGAAGCGCTGATCCAACGTCCGACGCAGTTCGATTTCTCGGCGTTGCCCGACTCCGCAAAATCGTCCCGGCCCATCGCGCTGGCCGCGTTTAATCGCCATTTGGTGCTGCTGCGCACCACGCCCGAACAATCCGGGTATGTGCAGTTTGGTGCACCGGGCGGCACGCTGCTGGAGCGGACCTACGACGTTCGCGCCCTGGTGCAGCGCGTCAACAGTCAGACGCGCATCCGGGGCATCGTCCAATTCGTCATGGCCGTGGTGTTGGCGGGCATCGTCACGGGGCTGGTGGTGTTTCGCTACAACAGCGTCACCGGTCGCGAGAGCGTGCCCGAGGGAGTGGCGTTGGCCTCGCCGCTGCGACGGCTGCTGGCCGGCCTGATCGACTTCGCGCCCTTCGCGGTCGCGTGGTCGATTTTTACCGATGTGCGCATCAACCAATCGCTGACGGATGTGGTGGCCTGGTCCTATGCACCGCAGCCCGACCTCGACTCGGCGGCGATCGTTTGGTGGCTCGCGACCTGCGGCTCGTTCGCCCTCTACTGCGGATTGATGGAGTTGCTGACGGGCCGCACCGTTGGAAAAACGCTGCTATCGATCCGCATTCGCCACGAATCCGCCGCGCCCGCCAAGCCGCTGCAAGTGTTGATCCGCAACGCGCTGCGCCTGATTGAATTGTTGCCGCCGTTTTGGCTGATCGCTCTGCTGGTCGTGCTTTCGCCACGGCGACAGCGACTCGGCGATATCTTCGCCCGCACGATCGTGACGCAGCCGCCACCGGCCGTTGAGGCGGACGATGACGATGAGGAGGAGACAGCCGACGGCGAAGATTCCGAGCCGCGGACGTAAGGGGTCGATGGGGGCGTGGGGTCTGCTGACGGGGCCGCTTTTCTTTGCATTCAGCGGCGCACTCAGCGCCCGCCGCGATACTCGCAACGGCTCGTGCAGGTCTCGTGGACCACGACTGCGTCGAGCTGGGGCAAGCGTGGCTGCAGGCGCTGCCAGATCCAGACCGCGATCATCTCGGAGGTCGGGTTGGATAACCCGTCGATTTCGTTCAGGTGGCGATGGTCGAGCTGATCGATCAGCGGCTGGCAGGCGGCCTTGATGTCGCCGTAATCAAGCAGATAGCCGCGCTGCGGGTCGAGCGCGCCCGCGACCTGGACCTCGATGCGAAAGCTGTGGCCGTGCAGTCGGCGGCACTTATGCCCATCCGGAAAGCTCGGCAGGCTGTGGGCCGCTTCGAAGGTGAAGTCTTTGATCAGGCGAATGTGCATGGGGATAGGGTAGCGAATCGTCTCCGCGTGTCGCCGCGCGGAATTTTCAGACACCCCGTGTCATCGGCGACCAGATGAACTTATGAAGCTGAAGGTTCAACCGCACCGGGAGTCGATCGGCCAGAATCCACTCGCTGAGCGTCTGCGGCGAAAGGCCGCCTTGATAGAGCACGAGGCCGGAGCGATCTTCGCAGGGGAAAACGGGAGCGAAGAGAACGGGGCAGCGCCGGGTCAGCTCGTAGCGAGCGACGACTTCGCGGGCCCAGTCATAGTCGGCCCGATTGCCGATGACGAATTTCACCTCGTCATTGGGCGTGAGCAGATCGATGTTGGCCCAGACGTTGCGGGCCGCTTCGCCGCTGGAGGGTGTCTTGAGATCGAGGATGCGCACGACGCGTCGGTCGACGCGATCGATTGAGATCGCACCGGAAGTCTCGAGCGCGACGAGCGAGTGCGTCTCCAGCAAGCGCGACATCAGCGGGTAGACGTCGGGCTGAAGCAGCGGCTCACCGCCGGTGATTTCGACGAAGTCGCAGGCGTAGGAATCGACCTGGGCGACGATCTCGTCGAGCGACATCCAGCCGCCCTCAAAGAACGAATATTCGGTGTCGCAATAGGTGCAGCGGAGATGGCAGCCGGTCAGCCGCACGAATACGCAAGGCAGGCCCGCGCGGGTGCCTTCGCCCTGAATGGAATGAAAAATTTCGTTGATGCGCAGCCGCATGTGCGAATCGTAGCGTGTGGCGGTTTGGCGGCGGTGACGCGTGTTCACCAGCAGGCTTCAAGACGTCGTTCCGCCGGGAACGACACTGTTCACCTGACGCTTTGCACGGGCCGATCGCCTCGCAAGCGAAATACAACCAGTGAATACGCCGCGACGGCGGCCCAGAACGCGTTGATGGCGAAGGGCTGCCAGGCCGCTTGGCGCCAGGCGACAAGCATGATCGCGATGGAGCCGACGAGGTTGAGCGCGAAGTATGCGGGGCCGGGGCGCATCCAGCCCTGACTGTTGGCGAGGAACGCGTAGAGGATGAAGACGGTTCCGACCCAGCCGAACGCCTGAATCGCTAGGCCCACGACAAACCCTCGTGCAACTGGCCGAGATTGATGCAGCCGTCGCGCGTGACGATGACCACATCTTCGATGCGGACGCCGCCGATGTGCGGGCCATAGAGGCCCGGCTCGACGGTGACGCAGTCGCCAACGAGCAGCTCGGGGCCTTTGTCGGCCAGCAGCGGCGGCTCATGCACATCGAGGCCCAAGCCGTGGCCCGTGCCGTGGGGGATACTGATGAAGTCGGCCGGGGCGTCGGCAGCGGGCAGGGCATACTTGTAGCCGTGTTCCCCGAGCACGCGGAGCGTTTCCTGATTCACGGCGTGGCCCGTGACGCCGGCGCGAACGGCCTTCGTGGCGGCGGCCTTGGCGGCGACGACCGCGGCGTGCATCTTGGCGACGACCGGCGGGATGGCGCCGTTGACGACGGCGCGCGTGCAATCTCCGTGATAGCCGGTGGTCTTGTTCTTGGGGAAGATGTCGACGATGACGGGTTGATCGGTGTAGAGCGGTCCGCTGCCGCGATTGTGGCAGTCGCCGCCTTCTTTGCCGCCGGCGATGATCGAGCGGTGGGGATTGTCGTAGCCGAGCTTGAGCAGTTCGATGTCGATGATGCCGAAGAGTCGTTCGCTGGTGAGCGGAGCGCGGTCATATTGCAGGACGCCGGCGCGATCGGGCGTAGCGCGGGCGATCATTTCGCAGACCATGCGAATGACGGACTCGGTGTCGCGCTGCGCCTGACGCAGCATCGCGACCTCCTGCTCATCCTTGGCGCGGCGCTCAGCGACGCCGAGGTTCGGGTCGTAAACGACGTCGAGACCTGCGCGGCGGAGCTCATCGGTGTAGGAGAGGCCGAGCGTGCGATCGGCGCGGATGCGCGAGACGCCGCGGCGCTTCAGAAACTCAGCGATCGACTGAGCCGTCGCGGTTTCGCGGTCGCCGGAGAGGCCCGTGCTGGGCGCGAAGTCGGCGGGGCAATTCACGGCGTCGACGCGGGCGTGCTTTTTGGCGCGGCCCATTTCGATATCGCGGATGATCAGCTGGCGATGGCTTTTTCCGCCCGCTTCGGGCAGCAAAATGAGGGCCGTCGGGTCGCCGACCTTAAAGCGGATCTGGTGATAAAGCGTGTTGTTTTCGGCAGGGATGCCGGCGATCAGGGCGGCTTCGGTGGTTTTCATGGGTCGATTTCCCTGGGTCGGGTTCGCGCATCTGTGTGCCACTGCTCCGCGAACAGTGAGCTTTGATCACGGGATGCGCCGTTGGGGCAGCACGGCTTACGGAGCCGCGGCGTGCCTCAAAACACACTGCTCACCGAGCAGTGGCACAACAAACAATCAGACACGAAAGATATCGGCGTCGAGGCCGACGCGCGGGCCGGCCGCCCCGTCCCAGCGGTGCTGCTTAATCGAATCGACAATCTGCTCCGCCACGCGCACCGCGGCGACGCCGTCTTCGGCCGAGACGGGCGGGCGACGACGATGGCGCACGCAATCGAGGAAGGTCTCCAGCTCGTCGGCCAGAGCGTCCTTGTCCTGGATCATCAGCGGCTCGACCTTGACCAGCTTCACGTAATCCGCGGCGGAGATCTGCGAGAGGTCTTCGATGTTGCGCTCGCGGGCGAATTTGATCACGTCGGCGTTTTTGTCACGCGTGACGGCGATGCCGAGTTTTTTCTGATAGTCGAGCGAGATATAGCTGGTCTCGCTGAAGGCCCGCAGCTTGCGCTCGGTCTTGAGCGCCAAGCGCGAAGCTGTCAGCGTCGCGACGGCGCCGCCGGCGAAACGCAGCCGGGCGTTGGCAATGTCTTCGTGGGGGCCGAGCACGTTGACACCGACCGCGTCGACGTGGGTCACTTGATCGCGGACGAGGCTGAGCACGACGTCGATGTCGTGGATCATCATGTCGAAGACCACGCCCACATCGGCCGAGCGGAAGGTGAAGGGGCTGATGCGGTGCGTCTCGACGAATTTTGGAGCGACGCCCATGCGCTCGATGGCGCGGATGGCGGGGTTGAAGCGCTCGGTGTGACCGACCTGCACGATCGTGTTGTGCTTCTGGCTGAGGTGGGCGATGTGCTCGGCGTCGGCCGAGGTCGGGGCGAGCGGCTTTTCGATCAGCACGGCGATGCCGCGCTCGATGAGCGGAGCGGCGACTTTGAGGTGGTGAACCGTCGGCACGGCGATGGAGACCGCCGCGATGTCGCCCAACTCGGGCGTGAGCGATGTGGCCCAGCGGACGCCGGCTTCGTCGGCGGCCTTCTTGGCGCGTTCGCCGTCGGCGTCGATTACGGCGACGAGCCGCGCTCCGGCCATCTCGCGATACTTGCGGACGTGGTGGCGGCCCATGTGGCCGCAGCCGATGACGGCGACGGGAATTTCGGCAAGGCTCATTGGACCGGTCCTGGGGCGGCGGCGGATTCGTAGAAGCGCTGAATATCGGCGACGGTGTCGACGCGCTCGGCCTCGCGGGCGCGGCCGTAGACGCCCTGGCGCAGCTTGCGCTCCAGAAACTCGACCAGATATTGCACGTGTTCGTCGTGGTAGAGGCCGTTGCCGCGCACTTCCTCGAGCAACGCGCCGAGTTGGCCGCGGGCCCGCTTGCCTTTGCGGGCGTAGAGCAGCTTGAAGGCCTGCTTGAGGTTCAGCCCCGACTGGGCCGAAATCTTCCAGCGTCGCAGACCGGTCGAATTCACGCCGCGAACAGCCTGGTCGTAGCCTTCGATCTTCATGTAGGGCGGGGCGTCGTGGGTGATGCGTGTGAGCCCGGCGATGAAGGCGTTGCGGCCGACGGTGACAAAATGGTGCATGGCGCTGCCGCCGCCGACGTTGACGCAATCTTCGAGCTTGACGTGGCCCGCGAGCAGCACGCTATTGGCCAGAATCACGTGGTCGCCGATGTCGCAATCGTGGGCGATGTGGGCCCCGACCATGAAGAGATTGTGGTTGCCGATGCGCGTGACGCCTCCGCTGAGGCGGTCGACCTCGGTGCCGCGATGAACGGTGACGCCTTCGCGAAAGGCGTTGTCGTCGCCGATGTCGACGCGCGTCGGTCCGCCCTTGAATTTCAGGTCTTGCGGGGCCGCGCCTATGACGCACTGCGGAAAGAAGCGGTTATTGCGGCCGATGCGCATCGGGCCCATCAGGGTGCAATGGGCGACGAGCTCGCAGTCGTCGCCGATCTCGACTTCGGGGCCCACATAGCAGAGCGGGCCGACGCGCACGCGATCTCCGAGGACCGCGCGGCGGTCGACGACGGCGCTGGGATGGATCCACTCATTGCTCACGCGGGTTCGGCGTCCACAAGCATGAATCGAATGATCGCCTCGGCGACCAGCTCGTCGCCGACGCGGGCTGCACACGATGTCTGACCTGTCCGAGACTTCACACGCATCGACGTGGCCTCGACGATCAATTGATCGCCGGGGACCACCGGCCGGCGAAACTTAACGCCTTCGAGGCTCAGAAGCACGGCGACTTTGCCGGTGTGTTCGAGCTTTTGCGATAGCAGCAGGCCGGAAAGCTGGGCCATGGCCTCGATAATGAGCACGCCGGGCATGATCGGCTGCCCCGGATAATGGCCGGTGAAAAATGGTTCGTTGATTGTGACATTTTTGATGCCGCGGGCGAAGCGGTCGCCGTCGAGCTCCACCACGCGATCAATCAGCAGCATCGGATAGCGGTGCGGCAGCGTGCGCTGGATCGAGCGGATGTCGAGCCGCGACGGCTTCAGCAGATCGGCGGCGAGCTCATGAGCCCGGAGCCGCGTGCGCAGCGCGCGGACGAGTTCATGGTTGAGGCTGTGGCCCGAGCGGCGGGCGTAAATGCGGCCGCAGACGAACGCACCCATCAACATCAAATCGCCGACGAGGTCGAGCACTTTGTGTCGCACGCATTCGTCGGGAAAGCGGAATTCGTTCTCGATTGGGCCGCTTTTGCCGATGACCAGCACGTCCTTATAGCCCAGATGCGTGCCCAGACCGGCTTTGCGGAGCTGCTCGGCCTCATAGTCGAAGACAAAGGTGCGGGCCGGCGCGACGTCGTTGACGAATCCCTCGCGCGTCAGCGTAAAGCGGAAGACCTGCCGCTCGATGTGAGCGCCGGGCTGATAGTCCAACTCGTACACGATGTCGAGCTTGCCGTGTTCTCCGGGCCAAGCCACGAGCTCGGCGTCGCCTTCGGTGACGCGGACGGTCTCTTCGATGTCGTAATAGCGGCGCTCGACGCCCTGATTGACGACGCCGGCGTCGTTGAGAGCGGCGACGAACGCGAGTGAACTGCCATCGCCGGCCGGAAGCTCGCTGTTATCGAGCTCGATGTCGAGATTGTCGATTTCGAGCCCGCGCACGGCGGCCAGACAGTGCTCGACCGTCTCGACTTCGACGGTGCCGTTTTTGAGCGACGAGCGGCGGGCGCGCTTGGTGAGATTTTCGAGGCGGGCGGGGATCGCGACGCGCTTCGAGCGATCCGCGCGTATGAATGTGACCCCGCTGTCGGGCGGAGCGGGGCGAAGGCGAACGGTCACGGGATGGCCTGTGAAGAGGCCACGACCCGCGAACTCAACTTCGCGTTCGATCGTTTGCTGACGACTCAAGCCGTTCGATGCGACGGACAAGGATGCGCACCTGCTCCATTAGTTCCGGCAGCTTCGCGGTCGTTAAGTGCTGACGGATTGCTCGGCGGTTCTCCGTGGCCGGCGGCATACCGCGCAGCACCGCGCCTGGCGGTACGTCCCGCTCCAAGCCGGTCTGCGGAAGAATGATGGCACCGTCGCCGACCGTCAGATGATCGATCAGGCCGCACTGACCGCCGAGGATCACGCCGTTTCCGACGCGACACGAACCGGCGATTCCCGTCTGGCCGACGACGATGCAATCTTCTCCTATGTCATTATTGTGTCCGATTTGCACGAGGTTATCAATTTTCGTACCGCGACGAATGCGGGTGACCCCGCTTTTGGCCCGATCCACGCAAGTGCTGGCGCCGATTTCCACGTCGTCATCGATCACGACAATGCCGATTTGCGGAACTTTGATGTGCTTGCCGCCGCGCGGCAGGTAGCCGAAGCCGTCGGAGCCGATCGTGACATTGGGGTGCAGGATGACGCGGTCGCCCAGGCGGCAGCGCTCGCGAACCACGGTATTGGGCCAGATGACGCAATCGCGCCCGATCTGGCAGTGTGAGCCGATGCGAACGCCAGGGTGAAGCTGCGTACCGGGACCGATTTTGGCGTGTTCGCCGACGCTGACATGCGCGCCAATGGCCGCACCTTCGACGATGGCGGTCGGGGCGATCACCGCGGTCGGGTGTACTCCCGGCGGGACCGTCTCTTCGCGCGGGGCGAACAGCCGAAGAATCGTGTTCAGCGCCAGATCCGGGTCGGCCACCAGAATGCCCGTGACCTGCGGCGGCAGGGGGGCTTCGGCGGGAAGAAGCACCGCGCCGGCCTTGGTCGTTTCCAGTTGCGGCAAATACTTGGCGCTGCCGAACCAACTGAGCGTGGCGGCGTCGGCATTGGCCAACGTGTCGATGCGATTCAGCAGCCGCGACGGATCGCCGACCAGCGGCGCGTTCAGACTGGCGGCGATTTGCCCGGCGGTGACTTTCGGGTGGGGGTCGTTGAGCGATTGGGACATCGGAGCGCTCCGGCGGCGCGATCGTGCGGGGCGCGGCGCATTCGCCCGACTAGGCGAAAAGCGCGCTCGCCCCGCCGTTTGTTTAAGGAATCTGCAGTTTCTTGGTCTTGGGCTGGGCCGAATAGCGCTGGTTGAGCTTCGCCAACACGTCATTGCTCAGGTCGACATTGCCGCTCGACCAAACGACCTTTCGGCGTCGGATGCGTTCCTTGATCGCTTCCGGATCGGCGCCGGGCTCGAACTCTTCCTTGTAGAGCACGATGTCGAAGCCGCGTTCGCGGGCTGTTTCGCCGACAATGCTGGCGATGTCGGCGTAAATGTTGTTGGACCAGACCGAGAGCTCGCGCGTCACCGTGGCCTGCATCGTGTCATACCAGACCTTGTTGTCGATCTGCATCCGCAGCATTTCCTGCACCCGCTCTTTGTAGGTCGGGTCCGAGGGGTCCAGCGCGGTGACGGTCGCGTTCAACCCGTCGATTCGCTGCTGGCGCGTCTTGGCCTCGGCCTCCAGGCGCGTCTGCGCGTCCTTCAGCTCGTTGCTCAGATCGCGCTGGAGCACGTAGTCGTTGAATACCTTGACCACGTCGATGACGGCCACGCGACCGGCGCCGCCGCCCGCGTTCGGACCGGCCTGAGCCTGCAGCAGATGAGCGCCGAAAAGGAGGCCGCCCAGCGCGGCGCCTCCGGCCACGACGACCCGCCAGGAGTGCGATTTGCCCATAAGAATGATTCCTCGATGAATGGTGCCGACCGATTTCATGGGGTAGACAGTTCGAGGAAAACATAATCGCGCCGCGGCGAACCCGAAAGGCGCGGCCCCGCCCGCGCCGGCGATCCGCGTTTCGCACGGACAGCCGTCCGAAGTACGATACCGAACCATGTACTTCGCCCTCGCCCGCATCGCCGAGCGCAGCTTTCGCAAAGTCGAGTCTTTCGCCGATCTGCGGTCCTACTGGGACGCGCCCGACGCCCGATTCTGGATCGACCTGGAGCAGCCCACCGCCGATGAGTTGGCCGCCCTCGACAGTCTGATTGACCTCTCCGACGCAGCGCTCGAAGACTGCCTCCACGGCGATCAGAGCCCCCGGCTTGATGAATTCGACGATTATGTCTTCGCCATGCTCTCCGGCGCCTTCGACCTCGGCGGCGACGGACAGTTTGAGCCGAAAAAGCTGGCCGTGTTCTGCGGCGGGCGCTATCTGGTCACGGTCCATCGCACGCCGCTGAGCGTCATCTCGCAACTGCGCGAAAAGTCGGAAAAGCACCCCGAGCAGGTGATGCGCAACGGCCCCGACGCGCTCTTCTGCCTGATCGTCGGCAAGATGGTGGAGAACCTGAGCCGCAGCGCCCAACGCTTTCAGGCCCGGCTGGAGGAATTGGAGGAGGAGTCGCTCACCAACACGTCCTCGGTGGAGGTGTTGAAGGAAGTGGCGGCGCTGCGTCGCGACCTGCTCTCGATTCGCCGCGTGGCCGCCGCCCAGCGAGATCAGCTCGAACCGCTGGCATTGGGCGAATACGACTATGTGTCCGAGTCGCTCGGCCGCCAGTTCGACCGCGAGCGCGGCCATCTGGACGACGCCGTGCAGCAGATCGACAGCATGCGCGAGCGGCTGCGCGGCGTCGTCGACAACTACCGCGCGTGGGTGGCGGTGCAGACGAACGAAATCATGCGGCGGATGACGATCCTGGGCACGATCATGCTGCCGCTTTCGCTGATCGCCGGCTTTTTCGGCATGAATGTGCCGCTTGGCGGCATCGGCACCAGTCCGGCGAGTGTCTGGCTCATCTTGAGCGGAATGGCGGCCCTGGTTTCGGTGATGCTCTACTACTTCCGTCGGCGGCATTGGATTTGAGAGGGAGGGGGCGGCGCGGGCGGGGCGAATTTCTGAGTGGAATGCCTCGCGTAGGACTCGAACCTACAACCCGCTGATTAAGAGTCAGCTGCTCTGCCAATTGAGCTAGCGAGGCGTTACGTGCCGAGCTACGCATCATAACTCGCAACCGACGCCCTGCAAGCGCGCCGCGCGTGGCTTTACGAACGCGCCCCGCGTTCATACAATCTTCTCGCTGTCTTGGTGGGATAGCTCAGCTGGTTTAGAGCGGTGGATTCATAACCCGCAGGTCGCCGGTTCAAGTCCGGCTCCCACCATTTTTTCCTTCCCCGTGGCGGCCCGACGGCCGCCACTTTTCTGCGCGATTGCTCCGGCCACGGGCCGGATCGCTGGTCGCCTGCGCGCGCCGCGCCCGCCTACGACCGATCGCCCTGCAACAGCGTTCCGATCCCTCCCAAAATGCTGCCCTCTTCTTTGCGCCCAAAGCTGCCCGCGGCGCTCGTGATGCGATCCGCCAGGCGCGAGAACGGCAGCGATTGCAGCCAGATGTCGCCGGGGCCCGTGAGCGTGGCGAAGAAAAGTCCCTCGCCGCCGAAGAGCGTGTTCTTCACGCCGCCGACGAACTTGATGTCATATTGCACGCTCGGCTGAAAGGCGACGATGCAGCCGGTGTCAACCCGGAGCGTCTCACCGGGGAGAAGCCGCCGCTGGCACAACGTACCGCCCGCGTGAACAAAGGCCAGTCCGTCGCCGGTGAGGCGCTGCAGGATGAAGCCTTCGCCGCCGAACAGGCCCGCCCCGAGCTTCTTGGTGAACGCGATGCCGACGCTCACGCCGCGCGCCGCGCAGAGAAACGAGTCTTTCTGGCACAGCAGCTCGCCGCCGAGCTGCGTCAGGTCCATCGGAATGATCTTGCCGGGGTAGGGGGCGGCGAAGGCCACCCGCTGCTTGCCCGGCCCCATGCCGGTGTAGGTGGTCATGAAGAGCGACTCGCCGGTCAGCATGCGCTTACCGGCGGTCATGATCTTGCCGAAAAAGCCGCCGCCCTCTTTGCTGGGATCGCCGAAGCGGGTCTCCATATTGATGCCCTGCGTCATATACATCATCGCGCCGGCTTCGGCGATGACCATCTCCTGCGGGTCGAGCTCGACCTCGACAAACTGCATGTCGTCGCCGCTGATGGCATAGTCGATTTCATCGGCGGCGCGGCGCGTCGCCGCAGGGGGAGGCGGGACATGGGTCGGCTCCGTCGGCTTGGCCCGCAGCGCCGGGACCGCATGGGCCGGCGTCCAGCCCGAGAGGCCCGGGCCGAAGACGAAGGTCTGATCCCCGCCGACGCCGGGCAGTTTGCCGATCAGCTCGTCGAGGGTGAAGGGTCCGAAGCTTTGTCCGTCGTGGGCATAGTGCCATTCGCGCATGGGTCTCTGCTTTCTATCCGTTGCGAAGATGCGAAGCGAGGCTGCAGCGGATTCGGGCCTGCGTCATTCCACCTTCGAGGAAATTTTAGCGTCGGTGCAGCGCCCGCTGTGAAGCCATCGCGGACGACGGATGGCGGGCGGCGGGGAATACGCCGTGCGCCGGCGGTGATATTGGGAGGCCGGCAGTCGCCGCGCGAGGGGTCAGATCGTGGCGCGGCGGGTATAGATCCACCACTCGACCAGCAGAATCACCAGCGCGATTCCGGCGAACCAACGCCAGATTTCCGGCGTAGAGGCTTTCAGCAATTCGCCTTGCTGCACGTCGACCCCGCCAAACGTCGGCGCCGCACGCGGCGCGATGCTGCTCTCGTCGGTGTCTTCGAGGTTTACGGCGAATCGATCGATCTGCTTTCCGCCCGCAAGCGCCTCATAGACACCCACTCGCTCCGTGCCGCCGAAGCGCGCCACGCCCGCCGCGTCGGCGCGGGCGGTCGCGGTGCGGCCACCGGGTAGCTTTAGCTCCGCGGCGCTGGCGCCGGCGGGCAACTGCACCCGCAGCGCATCGCCCGGCCGCAGGCGCACGTCGCTCTCGGCCACGCCGCCGCTGCTGAGAAATCGGATGGCGTTGTAGATGAAGACGGGGAACGCGACCTTGCGCGGAAAATCGCTGTTCTCGATCGCGAAGCCGACGATCACATAGTGCCGTCCGTCATTGGCGATGTGCACCATCGCCGGGCCGACGTTGGACTCGCTCAGCTTCTCCGCTTCGGGCGGCGTGGCGAGCTTCATTCCCTTCTGCACGGCGACGAAGTCGAGATCGACATAACGCATCACAGGATGCGTCTCGTCCCACCAGATCAGGCGGTAGTCGTCGCTTTCGCCGGCGGTCTCGATCTTCAGCCCCTCCGGCACCGTGTTGATGCAGAGGTAATTGCCGACCGGCAGTCGCTTGGTCGCGTGTTTGTCGAGGATCACCACGTCGTAGCGCGACTGTCCGTCCTGATCGAGCTGGCCGGCGGGCGCCGCTTCGTAGTTTGCGGGTGTGATCGTGTCGACCTTTTCGAGCGGCAGCCCCGCCAACACCTGATCGAGCAGCCAGTTCTTCGCCGTCACCAGCAGCACGCGGAGCTTGCGCGGCGCGGGAATGATGGCGTGGGCCGTATTGTCGAGCGTGAATCCGTCTTTTCGCGAAAGTCGCGCCTCGATATGCCCTGCGGTCAAAACGGGCCGCTCGAAGGTGAGCGATACGACCGAACCTTCCGGCGAGCGACCGGCCTCGGCGGCCGCGGGGGCCGATGCCGCGGGTGGGGCCGCGTTGTCGTTGCCGTTTGCGTTGGTCGGCGGCGGCGCGGCTTCGCTCATGCCAGGCTCGAGGTCGATCGGCTTGGCGTCGATCAGTTGGCCATCGAGGTAAATCGAAAGGTCGGTCGTGACCGGCTGCGTGCCGAAGTTTCGCACTTCGACGAACGCCTGCAGTATCTCGGGGTTTTCGTAGTCGCGGCGCGTGCGGAACGCGGTGATGCCGACGTTGTCGCTGGCCGCGCCGATCGTGTACCATACGATGCGACCGGCCCGCGAGACCGACTCGGCGGCCCGCGCGATCACGCCATCGGTGAACATCATCAGTGTCGCGGGTTGCGCGGCGCTGACGGGCGTGTCCTCCATGCCCTTCGTGATCATCGCCGGGGCCGACATATACGCCTCGGCCAGTTGCATGGCCTCGGTGAGATCGCTCGGGCCGTCGACCGGCTGGATGTCTTCAATCGCGGCGACGATCTCGTTGATGTTGGTGCTGAACGGCTGACGCACGCGGGCGTCGCCGGCGAAGCTGACCACCATGAGCTGCGTCTTGGGCTGAACGCCGGCGAATTGCAGCCATGAGCTGCCGGTGCGATTAAAGCGCCGCGCTTGCAACAGTGCTTGCTCTTTGGCGATGGCGAGCCGCGTGCGGCCATCTTCTTCGACCGTCTGCATGGAGGCGGAGTGATCGATCATCAGGACCACGCGCCCGTCAAAGGTCTGCGTTCCTTTTAGAATCGGTCGCGCCAGTGCGATGACGCCGGCACTGAGAACCAGCATCTGCAGCAACAGCAGCAGGTTTTTGCGGAGCTTCTGAAACGGGGCGTTGACCTGCAGATCCTGGACCGCGCGCTTCCAGAGCAGCGTCGAGGGCACGGTCTCCTGCTTGCGCCGCAGCTTCAGAAAATAGAGGATCAGAAGCGTGGGCAGCACGCCGCCGGCGATCCACAATGCCCAGGGATTCAGGAACCAGTTTCCCATCAGCGCACAAGCCCCCGCTGTCGCAGATAACTCATTACCAGCACATCAAACGGCACCGTCGTCGCACTAAAAAGATAGGTGATCCCGCGTCGCGTGCAGTGTTCCTTCAACTCGCTGCAATAGGCCGCGAGGTTCGCCTTGTAGCGCGCGAGTAGCGGCCCCGTCACGCTGACCTCCGCGGTGTCTTCGTCTTCGACGTCGAGCAGCTTCAGATCGCCGCTGAGCTTTGGTTCGATCTCCTCGGGCGACAGCACCTGAATCGCGTAAATGTCGCAATCGCGGCTGAGCAGATAGCGCACCCCGTCGGCATAGCCCCCTTTGTCAAAAAAGTCGCTGATCACCAGCACCACGCCCTTGCCGCGATGGCGAATCGCGAAGTGCCGCGCGGCCTCGGTGAAATGCGAGTAACCCTCGAACTCGATCCCCTCCAGAAACTTGATCATCTGCCCCGTGAAGCGGCGCCCGCGAATGCCGGTCATCTCGTGCACCAGCCGGCTGTTGTAGCCATACAGATTGACGCGATCCATGCGAACGAGGCCGATATAGGCCAGCGCCGCCGCGACGCGCTTGGCGAAGAGCCCCTTGTTGGGCTTGCCCCAGTTCATGCTCTTCGAAACGTCGAAGAGCACGCTCACGTTCAGGTCTTCTTCCGCCATGAAGAGCTTGAGCAGCAGCCGCTCGAGCCGGGCGTAGATGTTCCAGTCGATGAAGCGCAGGTCATCGCCGACGACATAGTTGCGATAATCGGCGAACTCGACCGATTCGCCCATGCGCTTGCTGCGGCGTTCGCCCTTCACCGTGCCGGTGAAGATCTTGCGCGAGAGAATCTCCAGCGCGTCGAGCTTGTTCATAAACTCGGGCGTAAGGAGCTGCTTGCTCTCTTCGACGCGTCGCGGATTGACCGGTGCGCTGGACATGTCGCTCGCTGCCAATGGTCCCGAAGCCGGGCCCCCGCGGGGCGCCGCGCGGCCGACCGATGCCGCCGCTGCCTGTTGGAATGGTACGTCAACCGCGCCCGACGGCCACATCGACGGGGAGGCTGCAATTTCGTCGCCAACTGTACGAATACCCGTCCACGTTCCCTTGCGCGCTCGCGGTCGATACATTGAGCGGCATGCGCTGAAACGTTGAAAGTTGGATATTCGCCCGCGCGGAGAAGCGGGCCGCGAACCTCCGGAGGGTCGTGCGTTGAGAGAATTGACAGTTCCCGCGATCGTCGTCGGCGTGCTCGTCAGCATCCTGTTCGGCGCCGCCAATGCCTATATCGGCCTGCAAGTCGGCCAGACGGTCGCCAGCTCGATCCCGTCGGCGGTCATCGGCTTCGCCATTTATCGCACATTTCTGAAGCGCGTTTCGGTCTCCGAGAACAACATCGTTCAGACGATCGGCTCGGCCGGCACCAGCCTCGCCTCGGGCATGATCTTCGTCCTGCCTGCACTCTTCATCTTCGCCGATGATCCGAAAAACCCCATCGCCGAGGTCGCCGCGGGGCAGCCGATGAAGCCCGGCTACTGGCAGATGGTCTTCTGGGGCACGCTCGGCGGCATGCTGGGCATCATTTTCATGGTCCCGCTGCGGCGCCTGCTGATCGTGAAAGAGCACGGCAAGCTGAAATTCCCCGAAGGCGTCGCCTGTGCCGAAGTGCTCAAATCCGGCGCGGCGGGCGGCGACGCGGCCAAGCACGTTTTCGGCGGCATTTTCCTCGGCGGAATTTACGAGTTTTTCCGCGGCCTCGGTTTCTGGACCAAGGAATCTTCCCAGGGCATCCCGCTGCTGAAGACCCAGGCCAGCGTCGCGCTCGAGCCCGCGCTCGTGGGCGTGGGATACATCATCGGGGCCAAGATCGCCGCCCGCATGCTAGCCGGCGCGATCCTCGGCTGGTTCGTACTCATTCCCGCCATTCGCTACTTCGCCGGCGACTCGACCGCGATCATGTGGCCCGCATCCAAGCCGCTCGCCGAAATGAGCCCAGGGGATCTCCATCGCCAGTACATCCGCTACATCGGCGCCGGCGCGGTCGTGCTCGGCGGCGTGCTGTCGCTCATCCGCAGCTTCGGGGCCATCGGCGGATCGATCTTTAACATCCTCGGCGGACGTGGCTCGGGCGAGCGCGTCGACCGCGACATACCCACCATCCTGCTGCTGTTGATGCTCGGCGGCGTCGGTGCGGCCATGTGGTACTTCCCCGAATTCAGGCTCAACAATCCGATCACCATCGGCTGCGTGATGCTCTTCTCGCTCTTTTTCGTCACCGTTTCGTCGCGGCTGGTCGGGCAAGTCGGCAGCTCCTCGCTCCCCGCCTCGGCCATGACCATCGCCACGACGCTCGGCACCGCGCTCGTGTTTCTCGCATTCATGAAGTACGGCAACGCCGCCGGAACCATCTCCGACGCCCAGTTGAAATTCACCATCCTCAGCGTCGCGGCCCTGGTTTGCATCGCGATCTGCATCGCCGGCGATACCTCGCAGGACCTCAAGACCGGCTACCTCGTCGGCGGAACACCCTGGAAACAGCAGGTGGCGATGATCATCGGCGTCGTCTCCGGCGTGTTCGTCCTCGCCCTGGTTATTCAGGGTCTGTCGAAAATGCCCGGCTTCGTCGAAGGGGGCAGCAGCCTCTCACCCGCCGAGGCGCCGCAGGCAAACCTGATCAAGCTGATCGTGCAGGGCGTCGTGGATCAGCAGTTGCCGTGGGGGCTGATTCTGACCGGCGTCGCGCTGGCGCTCATGGTCGAGATGATGGGCGTCGGCTGTCTGCCGTTCGCAACCGGCCTTTATCTGCCGTTTGATCTTTCCGCACCGATCATGATCGGCGGTCTGGTGCGCATGGTCGTCGATTGGCGTCGCGGCGAGCGCGAAGAAGGGGAAGACCCCGGAGTGCTCGGCGCTTCCGGCCTCGTCGCGGGCCAGGGCGTCGTCGGCGTCAGCCTCATCGCGGTCGCGGCGCTCATCAGCTACTTCGCCCCCGGTCTGCGATTCCTGCCGACCAAGTTCGGCGAAGGCGACGTGGTGGATAAGCCGGCTCAGTTTGTGTGGGAATCGTCGCTGCCCGCGCCGAGTTCGACGAGCGCGCCGACCAGCGGCGTCGCGACCGATGGACGAAAGCCCCAGACGCCCATGCCCGAGAACATCAAGGACTGGCTGGCGGCGACGATCGGCTTCCACCCGCACTACAACTTGCACAAATTGCCGCACGAAGCCGGCGCGTTCAAAGGACCATATGGCTTCCACTACTACGAATTGCTAGGTCTTCTGCCGTTCGGCTTCATCACGTTGTGGCTGCTGTTTGTCGCGCTGAAGGCGCCGCCGCCGGCGCATCCTCCGGTCGGCGCCGGGCGGCCGAGCTCGCCCGGTGGTTCCGGCCCGTCGGGCGGATCCGGCTCGTCGGGCGCTTCGGGCCCGCCGCGCGGTCTGGGCTCGTCGGGCGGCTCCGGGCCCGCCGCAGCGCCGCTCCGCGATTGGTCCACGCCGTCCACTCCGTCACGGCCGACTGCTGCGTCTGAGAGCGCTCCGACCGCCGCGGCACGCCCCGACCTCGGTCCCCGACCGACTCGGCCCGACCCGGAGCGGATCCCGCTGGCCGAGGCGCCGTCCAAGCCTGCTACCTCGGGCGGTTCGTGGCCGACTCCGGCGTCTGTCACGCCTGCACCGAGTCAGCCTGAGCCCGCTCCGGTCCGCGTGGAACAGCCGCCGGTCGCCGCTGCGCCCGCGCCGCCGCTGATGGAGCCGCCCCCGAAGCCCGACGATGCACCGGCGAAATCGGAAGGCGAGTTTGTCGCGCCGCCGCCGCGCACTGTGCCGCCGCCTTCTGGCGGTTTTCCAAAGCCTCCGCCGCTGCCTCCTTCGCGTAGCGGTGGGGCGTAAAGCAAGCGGATCGCCGACCAAGCGGGGCTATCGGCCACCGCGCGATCGATGCGCGCCGCCCCAATCCCTCCTGCGCCGTCGAAGGCCGAAGCCATCGCGTTAAATGCGTATGCGCTCCGCATCGCGCAGCGTCAGGCCGGCACGCCGGGCGATCTCCGCCAACTCGAGCCGCTGCTCGCAATGCAGCTTGCGAGTCAGTGAAGCGCGATGCTTCTCGATGGTCTTTTCCGAGCGGTGCAACACCTTCGCGATTTGCGGCGTGGTCTGGCCTTCGCCGATGAGCGCCAGCACTTCCAGCTCGCGGGCGCTGAGCGTGTTCAGCGGCCCGAGGCGGGCGTATTCCAGTTCGATCACGGTAGACGGCTCGGCGCCGAGTTGCTGCGACTCGGGGCTGCCGCCGACCCGCCGCGTCACCAGCAGAAAGTGGCCGTCGGCGTGTTCGGGCCGCGCCCGGTCCGAAGCAGCGGGGCGGATGTATTGCACCCACGTCAGTTGCTGCCAGCCATGCCAGATCACGCGCAGCGTCGCCGACTGGCCGGTCTCGCGCACACGCTGATGGATGGCGAGCCGGTGCTCGGCGGCGTCGCGCGGCAAAATCTCGTAGATGCTTTTGCCGACGAAATCCGGAGCGCCAGTCGCGCCGTTGGAAAAGAGCCGCGCAGCCTGCTCATTCGCATAGGTGATGCGTCCGTCGACCGTCATCAGCACCAGGCCGGCGGTCGGGTCGCTGGCGAAGAGATTCAGAATGAGCGAGGAGTCGACGGTGGCGGGTTCCATGTGACGGGTCGTCCTGCTGCTAAGGCAATTCAGACGCGTGCGCGGCTCGCGTCTTCCAGCGTCAGCCCCGCCCGCTGGGCGAGATCGGCCAGTTGGGCGCGATGAGCCACCTTCAGTTTGGCGCCGATCGACTCTCGATGCTTTTCGATGGTTTTCTCCGCGCAGCCGAGCAGCGACGCGATCTCGCGCGACGCCAGATTCTGGCCGATGAGCGCCAGCACCTCCAGTTCGCGCGGCGTGAGCACGTCGAGATCGCCCAGCCGGATTTGGTCGGAGTCAACGCGGACAAATTCCCCCGCAACCGTGATCCGCTCAGCCAGGTTGCCTTCGACGCGGCGCGTAATGGCCAGAAAGCGGCCGGCGGCGGGATCGTGCGCGCGCCCGCCGTCGGGAACGTCGGGGATGAACTGCAGCCAGGTGACATGCTGAAATCCGTTCCACAAGGCGCGGATCAGCATCGGCTTGCCCTGTTCGACCAACTCGCGATGCATCTCGTCGCGGCTGGCAACATACGCGGGCGGCATCCAGTCGCGATAATTCCGACCGATGTAGTCGGCAGCCCGCGCACCCGGTCCCATAAAGATCCGAGCCGCCTGGTCATTGCCAAACAACACTGTGCCATCAAAACGAAAGAGCACAACGCCGGTCGAGGGATCTGCGGCGAGCGACCGGAAGACGGGGTCGTTGATCGGATCGTGCGCACCCATCGACAGACCCTCTGGCGACATACCGACGGCGAAATGACGACCTGCGAATTCTAACCGCGGAAGGCGGAACCTGCGGAGATCCGCGGGCCGGACGGAAGGGGATTTTCGATCGCGGGGTGGGATCGTCGGCCGATTTGCACGAGAAACATTCTTCGGTAATACTACGCGGCTCGTCACCGTTCGCGACCGGAGCTGGTTCGCGTCGGGCCGACGTCGAAACCGCGATTTCTGATTGAGGAGCGATACGCATGCATTACCCGCACCGCATCAGCAAGATCAAGCGAAAGCGCAAGCAGGGCTTCCTCGCCCGGATGCGTACCCGTGGCGGCCGCCGAATGATCAACGCCAAGCGCCGCCGTGGCCAGCAGGTCAACATCGCCTAATCGGCAAATGCCGAGAGCCGATGCGGGGGGACACGGAAGCAGGGGGGCGCACGCACTGAATCACCCGTTCGATGCGCGCCGGCGCGACCGTTCGCCATGCACTTTCGTGCGCGGTTGCCCCCCAAAGCGTCTGCGGTTCGCAGCGTCTGAATCGACCCTAGCGACCCGCCCCCGCCGTCTCGAACCACTTCAAATAGTCGATCGTCACCGGCGCCGGCTTCAAGGCCGGGATTCGCACATGCAGCCGCCCCGCATTCGCTTCGAGCACCACGGTGTGCAGCGTGGTTTTGCCCGCAGCGCCGCTGATCAGCTCGAACGCCGCCGCCACATCGAGCGGCTTCTTGGCTTCCGCCGCTTCATGAAGTCCTTTCATCAGCCGCGCATAACGATGGCACTTATTGTTCGTTGGCTTGCGGGATCGCATGTGATTGGTGCAGACCAATGAGCCCACCACCGGCGGTGCGGTCAGCGGCACCCGCTTCGCATCCGCGATCGCCGGGCCGTCGGCGGCCTTTTTCGCCGTTCCGTCCAGCACGTTGGCCGTCGCATCGTCGAGCCGCTCGGTGACGCCGCCGGCCTCGGCATTGGCGTCATACTCGAAGACGCAGGCCGGTTGCTCGTCGCCGCGTCGCGGAGCGCAAACGTGCAGGTTGTTGCCGCAAATCACGCGACGCGATCGCAAAATCCGGGCGACGTCACCCATCGCATTCGACCCGCTCGCCTGCTCCAGCGTCTCGCGATAGATGATGCCGCGAGGCGTAAACCCCGAAGCGTGGCTTTTGGGCAGGCTGTTCGAATCGTGCGAAAAAACGCCCACATTGTCGCCGTTTACGCCCGTGAACACCCCCAGCAGCCCCGGCCATGTCACCGCAATCCACGGCTTACGGGCCGGTGTGTCGGCGGTCGCGGGCGCGCCGTGCTGAATCATGATGATCTGAGCGTTCACCATGCTGGGTGTGAAGTCGTAGTCGAGATTTCGCGCGGTGAGCGTGTTGCCGTCGGCCGACATCGCGCCCCAGACCGAGAAGCTGCTGCAGAACAGCCCGTTCCAATCGGGCACCGTGTTGGCCGCCATCAGGTCGTCGACCGCCAGCTCGCGCTCCAGCCGCTTCGACCACACCTTCCCCGGCCCGAGGCGTGCTTTCATGCCTTCCAACATCGCCGCCAATTCGGCCTCGACCCCATCCCACTCCCAGCGCACCCGCTGCGATGGCAGCACCACGCTGCCGTACAGCGCGAGGTCCGGCAATATCGCGTCCGTCAGGATGAACTCGTCGAAATTCCGCACGATCTCGCGCGCTTGCAGATAGCCGTGGGCATAGGCCATCTCGGTGCGCGTGCCCCACAGCTCCAGCACCGGAAGCCCATCGATGCTGGTCAGCCGGCCATGTTCGACCGCGGACTTCGGCGCTTCGTCGGTCCACGCCACCCGCGCGGCCAACAAACCGATCAACAATCCCAACGTGCGAAGACGCGGCAACGGCATTGATCATCTCCCGGTAAGCAGCGGCAAGCTTCGAAGCCGCCAGCCGACGCTCTATGATATCGGCAGCAACCGAAAACCAGGTTTGAGTTGCGAGTGCAGAGTGGCGAGTGAAATACGAAGGCGGGCCTGCCGCCAGGACGTTGGTCGACGAGTGTTTTCCACTCGACACTCTGCACTCACAACTCCCCACTCTTGGCCCCGAGAGCGCCCATGACTCCGACATATAGCGATGATCACCTGACCCTTGTCTCCGCCGTCCGCGATTTCGCGCGGGCCGAATTGCTCGAGCGCGACCGCGCTTGGGACCGGGCTGAGGAAAGCTGCTGTACCCATCTCGCACCCGTTTACAACATGGGGCTCATGGGCCTGCGTGTGCCCGAGGAGTCGGGCGGTCTGGCCGTGCCGATGCTGCCCTACGGTCACATCATCCGCGAACTCGCCTGGGCCTCGCCTTCGGTCGCGGTGACGGTGGGCGTTCACAACATGGGCGCGGAGATCGTAAAGACCTTTGCCAGGCCCGCTGTTCGCGATGCGCTGCTCCCGAAGCTCGTCGAGCCGGGCAACCTCTGCACCTTCGCCATCAGCGAGCCCAACGCCGGGTCGGACGCCGCCGCTGCTCGCACACGGGCCGAGCGCGTCGCCGGCGGCTATCGCATCAGCGGGTCGAAAATGTGGGTCACCAACGGCATCAACGGCCGCTGGTGCATGGTCATGGCCCGCCTCGGCGATACCGGCACGAAGCAAGATCTGACGATGTTCCTGATGGATTTGCAGCTGCCGCAGATCAAGCGCGTGCCCATTCACGGCAAGATGGGCATCCGCGCCAGCGAAACCGCCGAGATGAGCCTCGACGGCGCCTTCGTGCCCGAGGAAAACATGCTCGGCGAGCCCGGATGGGGAATGCGCATCGGCCTCTCCGCCCTCGACGGCGGCCGCATCGGCATCGGCTCGCAGGCCATCGGCATCGCCACCGCCGCGCTCGACATCATGAGCGCTTACGCCAAGCAGCGCGAGGTCTTCGGCAAGCCGATCGCCGACTACCAGGCGATTCAGTGGATGATCGCCGATACGAGCGTCGAGATCGCCGCGGCGCAGCAATTGGTTGACCGCGCCGCGTGGCTGAAGGACAGCGGCCGGCCCTTCACGCAGGAAGCGAGCATGGCCAAGCTCTACGCCAGCGAGACGGCGGGCCGAGCCGTCGACCGCGGCGTGCAGATCCACGGCGGCTACGGCTACGTGCACGAGTTTCGGATCGAACAGCTCTATCGCGATGCGCGAATCACGCGGATCTACGAGGGGACGAGCGAGATTCAGCGGGTGGTGATTGCGCGCGGCCTGTTGAAAGAGTAGGATTCCAACCTGCGTTGGAACCGCTCACGTTCCTCTGTGCCGTTGCACTTCGAAGGAGATGGAGATGACCCGTCGGATTCTTGGTATGGCCCTCGCATCGTGCGGCGCGTTGTGCGCGCTGCTGGTCGGCTGCGATCGCGATCGTAACACCGTCGTCGTTCAGCCCGGCCACGTCTGCGGCCTCGATTGCCATGATCACCATCGCGATGGCGATCGCTATGTCCGCATTCGCGAAAAGCACATCCATGGCGAAGCCTGCGGTCACGTTTGGGACGGCGACCACTGGGTGGTCGGCCGACCGGTGCGCCAGGTCACGCGGGTTAACCGCGGCCACGTCTGCTCGGTTCGCTGCAATCACCACTATGTCGGCGAGCGCATCGTTCAACTTCCGAGCCACGTTCACGGTCGCGGCTGCGGCCACGCCTACGACGGCGATCGCTGGGTTGAGCGCGACGTTGTCCGCGTGCAGCGCCGCCGGTAAGCGCAAGTAGCGCCCTGCGGCTCGCAGGTCGACGAATTGCAATCCGACCCATGGACCGCTCGCTCGCAACCGCGAGCCATGCCCATCGCTCCTCGCGGCGCCTGTCAGCGCCGCAAGCCCGCACTTCGCAAACGCCCCTCAGCGCGCATCTAGCCCCCAATCAAAGTTCGGAGCCGAGTGCGTGATCGCGCCGGCCGAGATCCGGTCGACGCCCGTCGCGGCAATATCCCCGATCGTCTTGAGCGTGACGTTTCCGCTCGCTTCCAGCGCCAGCCGCCCGCGCAGGCCCAGCAGATCGCGCTCCGCGACAGCGGCCCGCAAATCGGCGATTGCGAAGTTATCGAGTAGCACGATATCCACACCGCCGACCCCGGCGATGGCGCGAAACTGATCGAGTGAATCGACTTCCACTTCGACGAACTGCAACGCCGCGCGATCGATCACTTGCGTGAGCAGCTTCGCGAGGTGCGCCGCGAGCTGGTCCAGCGGAACACCCGCGATGTGATTGTCCTTGATCAGCACTGCATCGTGCAGCCCGCTGCGATGATTGCGCCCGCCGCCGGCGCGGACGCTGTATTTATCCAGTTCGCGCCAGCCGGGAATCGTCTTTCGCGTGTCCAACACGTCGACTGCGGCGTTTCTCTCCCGCGCCGCCGCCACAAAGGCCCGCGTCAGCGTGGCGACGCCGCTCATCCGCCCGAGAAAGTTCAGCAGCGTGCGCTCGACCGACAACACTGCGTGCCGTGGACCATCAACCAGCGCGACCGCGTCCGCGGAGCCCACCAGATCGCCATCGGCCCATTCGCGGCTCGGCAGATCGCGGCGATGCAACGGCGTCAGCCGGACCGCGTGCGAACCACTGAACCCGAAGCGGCGATTGAACGCATCGACGACGACCCCGGCCAACGCCAACCCACAAACCACGCCCTCGCGGCGTGCGGCGATCGCGGCGCTGAAGAAGCGATCACGATCGGGAAGCAGGGCGGCAGTGACGTCGCCGCGCTGGCCGAGGTCTTCGTCCAGTGCGAAGTCGATCAGTTGAATTGTCTGGGGCGACCAGGTCATAAGCACGTCGGGGCCAGATCAAGTTTCGAGTTTCAATTGCAGAGGGCCGAGTTGCAGATCGGCTCGCTCGGGCTTTCTTCAGCTCGACGCTCCGCACTCGCACCCTGCAAGCTTACGCTCCGGTAAAGGTCGGCTTTCGCTTTTCCAGAAACGCCCGCACGCCTTCGACGTGATCCTTGGTCGCCCCCGCCGTTGCCTGCGCAAACGCTTCGTATTCGAGCTGTTCATCCAGCGTATTGCGCAGCGCGCTGACCAGCGTGCGCTTCGTCAGCGCCAACGCCCGCGCCGGCAGGGCTGCCAGCTTCGTCGCCAGCGCCGTCGTCGCCGCGGGCAATTCCGCATCTTCGACCACCCGATTGATCAATCCCCAACGATGCGCCTCTTCCGCCGGCAGTTTTTCGCCCAGCAGGCACAGCTCCGCCGCTCGACCGTAGCCGGCATGCTGAACGAGCGTCAGCGTCGCGGCGGAGTCTGGGATCAGGCCGATGTTCACGAACGCCATCATCAGCGAGGCACTCTTGCCGGCGATCCGCAAATCACAAGCCAGCGCAAAGCTCGCACCCGCCCCCGCGGCCACGCCGTTGATCGAAGCGATCGTCGGCTTTTCCAGCGTGCGAATTGCCTTGACCAGCGGCGTGTAGTGCTTTCGCAGATGTGCCCCGAAATCGAGCGGCGGCTTCTCGCCGGTATAGCTGCCCTTGATCTCGGCCAGATCTTGCCCGGCGCAAAACGCCCGCCCCGCGCCGGTGATCACGACGCACCGCACCGCCGAATCGCGCGCCGCATTCTTGAGCGCCGCCTGCAGCTCGCTGCTCATCGCCGCGCTGTAAGCGTTCATTGCGTCCGGCCGGTTGAGCGTGATCGTCAGTACGCCTTCGGCCGCGCCGACCAGGATCGTTTGATAGGTATCCGCCATAAAAACCTCAAGGGTGGCGCCGGCGCCGCGCCGGCTTTCTGCTGTGTTCGTCTCGAGCCGCGCCGGCCCCTATTTTTTCTTCTTCTTCCGCTCCACTTTGCGCGGATTGTATTTGGTCGTGCCCTTCTGAATGCGCGGGATGCCGCCGCTCCCGCCGCCGAACATGCCGCCGCCGCCGCCCGGGCTGCCGCCGCCGCCAAACATGCCGCCCTGGCCCAGTCCCTGAAGCATCTTCATCCGGTCGCCCATGCCCATTCCCGCGACCTGCTTCATCATGCCGCGCATCATTCCGAAGTCTTTGACCAGCTTGCTCACTTCCTGCTGGTCGACGCCCGAGCCGCGCGCGATGCGTCGCCGCCGCGAGGCCTCGATCAGGTCGGGGTTGGCCCGCTCCTTCGGCGTCATCGAGTGGATCATCGCCTTGATGCGGTCGAGCGCCTCCTCCGGCAGATCGATCTGATCCATCATCCCGCCGATGCCGGGGATCATCTTGAGGATGCTCTTCATCGGCCCCATCTTGCGCAGGCTCTCGAGTTGGCTCAGAAAGTCGTCGAAGCCGAAGGTGCCCTTGGCCATCTTGGCCTGGGCCTTTTCCGCCTCCTTCGCGTCGATCGCGTCCTGCGCCTTTTCGACCAGCGACACGACGTCGCCCATGCCGAGGATGCGGCCCGCGATGCGCTCCGCGTGAAACTCCTCGATCGCATCGAGCTTTTCGCCCACGCCGATGAACTTGATCGGCTTGCCCGTGATCGATTTCACCGAGAGCGCCGCGCCGCCGCGCGTGTCGGAGTCGAACTTGGTCAGGATCACGCCGTCGATCTCAAGCCGCGCGTCGAAGGCCTTGGCGGTATTCACCGCGTCCTGACCGGTCATCGCGTCGAGAACGAGATAAATCTGATGCGGGCTGGTCGCCTGCGCCACCTGCGAAAGCTCGGCCATCAGGTCTTCGTCGATCGACAGCCGGCCCGCCGTATCCAGAATCACCACGTCGCGATCGAGCGTCCGCGACTGCTTCACCGCGTCGCGACAGACCTTCACCGGCGACGGCTCATTCCGCACGGCATACACCGGCACATTGAGCTGTCCGCCCAGAACCTCTAACTGATCAATCGCCGCGGGCCGCTTCAGGTCGGCGGCCACCAGCAGCGGCTTCCGCCCGCGTTGCATGCAATAGCGCGCCAGCTTGGCACAGGTGGTCGTCTTGCCCGAGCCTTGCAGCCCCGCCATCAAAATGACCGTGGGCGGCTGTGAGACGAAGGGGATGTGCGCGTCGACCGGCCCCATCAGCTCGACCAGTTCGTCATGGACGATCTTGACCATGACCTGCTCGGGCCGCAGGGTGTTCATCACCTCGGTGCCCAGCGCCTTCTGCAAACACTGGTCGCAGAACTTCCGCGCCACCTCAACGTTGACGTCGGCCTCGAGCAAGGCAGTGCGCACCTCACGCATCGCCTCGCGCACGTTGGCCTCAGAAATCTTCCCGCGCCCGCGCAAATTGCGGATGACGCTGGTGAGCTTGTTAGTCAGCGATTCAAACATAGATCGAGGATGATAAGGGGCGGGAGGGGCGGCGGGGTGGGTCGAACGGGCAACAGCATGCCGGGCGGCGGCAAGTACAATCTCCCCTCGTCCCGCCGCCGGTCGATACAGCCACGGAGTATCTCGATGTCCGCGTCGCCCTCAGTCGGTGCTTTTGCGATTGTGCCCAACAATGACCTGCCGGCTGCCATCTCATTCTGGGAACGACTCGGGTTTCGTCGCACTGGCGGCGAGGCGCAGTACGTCATCATGACGGGCTGGGGCTGCGAGGTGTATCTGACTCAGGCGGGGAGCGGCCCTTGGCGCGTGCCGGCGGAACACAATCCGTTCGGCGTTTACATTCGCACACCGCAGGTCGACGAGATCGCCGCGCGCGTCGATGACTTGATCATTCGCCCCGGCGGGATTCTCCGCCATCGCGAGTGGGGGCTGTACGAGGTGGGAATCGGCGGTCCAGACGGACTTCTGGTGCGCATCGGTTGGCCGTCGAGTTTGATCAAGGGCAAGTAATCGCCGCAGCAGCGACCGAAAGGTCCCGGCAGGGTCGGCACGCCGGAGCCCCGCCGACGGCTCTTTGCGCCGGCGGGCTGGCTGCCGCCGCGCGACCGTTCATCACGCGGCACCGAGTTCGATGTTCTTCGTCGAAAAGCCACGGTCACTCGGCGAGAAACTCGGCGAGTTGCTGCATCGTGCCGGTCCAGCCTTGGCGCATCGACGGGTGGAATGATGTAAAGAAATCGCGTTGCGCTTGGGTGCCGCCGAGCGGCCGCGCTTCGACCGTCACCAGCGTGCCTCTCCCCAGGCCGGCGTGATCGACCAGGGTCACAGTCGTCAGCGTTTCCGGTGGGAATTCATCTAACCCGGGAAACGGCGCCGGCGTCACCTCGCCGCGCGCGTTCGAAAAGCTGCTGATGAATTCGAGCTTGTCGGGACGACTGATGCTGCGAAAAACCCACCGTCCCCATAACTCCATGCCGTTCGGATGGCTCATGCAGTAGTGGAAGGTGCCGCCGACGCGCAGGTCCATGGTTGAATGTCGCATGGTCGAACCCTTCGGGCCAAACCATTTGAGCAGATGCTCCCGCTCGGTCCACGCCTTCCAGACTCGGTCTCGCGGCGCGTCAAGAACGCGCGAGATGGAGAACGGCGGCTCATACGCGCCGCTCTCCAACATCGTGGCGAGATGATCTTCAAGGTTGGCCAAGTGCTGCTTGCCGCCTTCAACCGCGCCGACGTTGTTGATGACGAAATCTCGAGCAGCCGTGTTCGGAAAAACGGAGCGCATGGTCACTTGAGTTGCTTTGTCGCCGACCCGCTCAAAACGAACCTCCGTGCGAAAACGCACGGGCTCTGAGTCGACCTGTCCCACCACCTCGTAAACCAGTCGAGCCGGCTCCTCGATTTCGACATAGTCGGTTTGACAGGGGTAGTCTCGGCCATCGGGGCCATGCATCGTGTGGCGCCACGAACCGCCCGGGCGAAAGTCCATCGCGTGTGTGGACGTGGTGAACCCCGCCGGTCCCCACCAGCGGTTGAGATGCTTCGGATCCGACCATGTCTGCCAGACCAGCTCGCGGGGCGCCGCCAACGTCCGGCTGATGACGATCTCGAGGGGATTGTCCAGGTTTGCTTGAGAAGCATTGGGATCAGCGGCCATTTAGCGGCTCCTTTTCTTCGCCTTGGCGGGTGAGGATGAGGGGGGCGCATCGGGAGCGGACTGCAGTTCCGCCAGATAACCTTCGAGTCGGTCGAAACTCTCCTCCCAGAACGCTCGGTAGCGATCGATCCACGTGGCCGCTTCCTTGAGCGGCCGCGCACGAAGTCTGCACGGACGTTTCTGTGCGGAGCGCGACCGCTCGATCAGCCCCGCCCGTTCAAGCACTTTGAGGTGTTTCGTGATCGCCGGCGGCGTCATCCGGAATGGCTCGGCCAGCTCCTTGACCGGGGCCTCTCCCCGCGACAACCGGACCAGGATGGCCCGCCGCGTTGGATCGGCGATCGCGGCAAATGTGAGACTCAGCGAATCCACCGACATAATGCACCCTTTGGTTAATTAACCGAATAGTAAAATAACGATTTGGTTCTGTGAGTCAAGCGGTTTCGTCGCGAATCGCGTATTTCGCAGCGGTTGCTGCACCCGGCGCCGACGCGCCGCCGCGCATGCCAGCAGAATCTGCCGATGTTCAGCAGGCACCACATCTGCGGCGCGGCGTTTGCGTCGAGCAACGGTGTTTCACGTGAAACACGTTTGCTGAGAGGGGGCGCTGGAGGCACCGTGCGCAGTCCCGCAGCCTGCCTACCTCGTCGACCACCACCCGCTGCCCCTCCACCCCTCCACCCCTTCCGACTACCATCTCAACATTCGTTCGCAGACCCCGCGAGCCTCGGCCCGCTCGGTGACTCGCCGCGCCGCCGATGAAACACTCTTTTGGAGAGATCGTCACATGAAAGCCAATCTCGCCGTTCGCGCCTCGTTCGGTTTGACCGCGTTCCTGCTCGCCGCGCCCGCGCTCGGCGCTGAAAAGGACTGGGGCAGTTGGGCCGGGCCGAGTCGCGACTTCAGCGCGCCCGAGGCGGCGTTGGCCGATTCGTGGCCGTCGGACGGACCGAAGAAGCTGTGGACGATGGACGTGAAGGGGGGCTACGCCTGCATCCCCGTGGTCGACGGCGTGGCTTACATCGCCGGCCGTGATGGCGACACCGAAATGCTGATCGCCGCCGATGCGAAGACGGGCGAGAAGAAGTGGGAATACAAGTATGACGCCGCGGTGCCGAAGGACTTTGAGTTCGACACGCGCTTCGGCTACGGCCCGAACTCGACGCCGACGGTGCTGGGCGATCGCGTGGTGATGATCGGCCACCTTGGCCACATGACCTGCGTCGACAAGTCGGGCAAGTTGCTGTGGAAGCACGACCTGCACGCGGAGTATGCCGCGCCGTATCTCCATTTCGGCTACTCGGCTTCGCCGGTCGTTTACAAAGACACGCTCATCACGCTCGTCGGCGGCAAGGGCAACTCGATCGTCGCGTTCGATCCGAAAGACGGCAAGGTCGTCTGGAACAAGATGGATTACGAAATCAGCTACGGGTCGCCGCAGATCATGGCCATCGGCGGCAAGGACGTGCTGGTGACGCAGGTGCTCGACAACACGATCGCCTGCAACCCGACGACGGGCGAGCTGCTCTGGTCGGCGCCGCGCGAGTATCAGTACAACCACAACGCGGCCTCGCCGGTCTGGTGCGGCGACGGAAATGTCTTCGTCGGCACGCCGGATAAGAACGGCTCGAGCGGCTTCTATCACCTGGAGTGGAAGGGCGACAAGCTCGAAGGCACCGAAGTGTGGACCAGCAAGATCGGCATGGTCCACCAGAACGTGCTGGCGACCGACAAGTTCCTGCTGAGCAGCAGCAGCCGGCCGAAGTCGGTGCTGGGTCTCGATCCGAAGACCGGCGAAAAGAGCTTCACCGATCGCGAGTTCGGGCACTCAAACTTCGTCCGCTGCGGCAACCGCTTGATCGCGCTGGAGGAAGACGGCACGCTGCGACTCTGCGAGTTGAAGGAAGACGGCATCAAGCTGCTCGCGTCGCACGACTTCCTGGGCGACAAATCGTGGGCGGCGCCGACGGTCGTCGGCACGCGAGTCTACATCCGCGATGCCAGCCGCGTGGTCGCGCTAGACCTCGGCGCGCCCGCCGCGGCGATGGGTCGCTAGAGATCGTCGGATCGTGCGGGCGAAAATGCCCGCACCACCCCGTTTGAGGATCGGATCGCTTGCCCAGCGCCACGACAACCGCCCGACTTCAGGGAGCGCAGGCGTCGCGCCAGCAGGCCACTCGACAGCGCGTCAGCGCCAAGCAGTGGCGGCTGTTGCGCGGCGCGGTGCTGTTCGTGATTTCGCTGGCGGTTGTGCTGCTGGTGTCGATGTACAACCGCGACACGCTGGAAGTGCAGGCCGATGAGGCTCGCATGCGCTTTTGGCAACAGCGCTTCACCGCGATTCAGGCCCAGAACGATCTGGCGCCGATGGTGCTGCCGCTGCCGCCCGGACAAGCGCCGAGCTTGCTCGACGGTTTCGTCTACACGCGCTGGTTTGATCTGGTCGCGCTCAATCGCGGGGGCACGGCGGTGGTCTATCGGCGCGAGCCGCTGCGGTTCTTCCTGCGCCCCGCCGGGCGGCACATTGTGGTCTTCGACGGCCGCAAGTTTCGGATCGAATGGGTGGCGGAGCGCGACTTCGCCGAGCGGGCGGGGGCGTATGGGATCGACCTGAAGGAAGTAAAATAAGAAGTGGCGAGTTGCGTGTGCAGCGTGTCGAGTTGATCCGAGGGGCGTAGCCCCGGCTTGAAACTCGAAACTCTGCACCCGCAACTCGAAACTTGGTTTGTTGGGAGTCTGTTTGACATGGATCGTTTCGAATATTGCTCCGGCAATCTCTTCGTCGAAGACGTGCCGATGGCCGATCTCGCGGCTCGCTTCGGCACGCCGCTCTACGTCTATTCCGCCGACACGCTGCTGACGCACTATCGCAAGTTGGTGACTGCCTTCGCGCCGCTCAATCCGCTGATCTGCTATGCGGTGAAGGCCTGCTCCAACATTCATCTGTGCAAGCTGTTGGCCAAGGCCGGCAGCGGCTTCGACGTGGTCAGCGGCGGCGAGCTCTACCGGGCGCTGCAGGCCGGGGCCGATCCGGCCAAGGTCGTCTTCGCGGGGGTCGGCAAAACCAGCCCCGAGATTCGCGAGGCGCTGGCGGCTGGCATCGGCGGGTTTAACGCCGAGTCGATCTCGGAGTTGACGCAGATTGCGTCGCTGGCGCGCGAGATGGGCAAGACCGCCCGCGTCGCGCTGCGCGTGAATCCAGATGTCGACGCCAAGACGCACGCGTACACCACGACCGGCAAGAAGGAAAACAAGTTCGGCGTCGACATCGCCGATGCGCCGGCGGTCTTTGAGAAGTTCCGCGGTGTCGGCGGACTGTCGCTGCACGCGATCCATCTGCACATCGGCTCGCCGGTCAACGACGTCACCAGCTACACCCGCAGCATCGAGCGCGGGCTGCAGCTCATCGACGCGCTCCGCGCAGCCGGCCACGCCATCGACACGATCGATATCGGCGGCGGATTCGGGGCGTATTACAAGGGCGACGAAGCGCCGCCCACGGCCGACTACGCCGCGGCGATCGTGCCGCTGCTCAAAGATCGCAAGCTCAATGTGGTAATCGAGCCGGGTCGGTCGCTCGTGGCGAATGCGGGCGTGCTGCTGACGCGTGTCATTCACCTGAAGCCCGGTCCGTCGAAGCAATTCGTGATCGTCGACGCGTCGATGAACGAGCTCATTCGCCCGGCGCTGTACGGCGCCTATCACTTCATCTGGCCGGTCGCAGCGGGGCAGCGCGTGCCCGGCTCGCGCGGGCCGGAGCAGCCCTTTGACGGCCTGCAAAAGTGCGATGTCGTCGGCCCTGTGTGCGAAAGCTCCGATTTCCTCGCCAAGGATCGCATGTTGCCGTCGGTGCAGCAGGGCGACTTGATTGCCGTCTACTCGGCAGGCGCTTACGCGATGGCGATGGCCAGCCAGTACAACTCGCGTCCGCGCGCAGCGGAGGTTTTGGTCGAGGGGGCAAGCGCTCGCCTCATTCGCCGTCGCGAGACCTACGCCGACCTGATCGCGGCGGAGCTGGAGCCGCTGCCGGGATGAACCGACCGACGCCGCGCTTTCTGCGGCGACTGAATGAGTTTCAGGCGAGCGAAGCCGGCTCGATCGTCACGATCGGCAACTTCGACGGCGTGCATCTGGGGCATCAGGCGATCATCCGCGCCTGCCGCACTGCGGCCCTCTCTGTGGGCGCCCCGGTAGCGGCGCGCGTCGTCGCCGTCACGTTTGAGCCGCTGCCCGCCGCGGTGCTGCGGCCCGAGCGGCCCGAAGCGCGGCTGACCAATGAGCATCGGCGACAGGAGCTTCTGATTGAGGCCGGCGCCGATGCGGTCATTACGCTGGAAACCAAGACGAGTCTGCTGGAGGTCGAGGCTGAGGCGTTCATCGCGGAGGTGATCGGCCGGCTGCGACCGCGGGCCTTTGTCGAGGGGCCCGACTTCTACTTCGGCCGCAATCGCGGCGGAAACCTGGAGAAGCTCCGCGCGATTTGTCTGCCGCAGGGAATCAAAGTGGTTGAGGTGCCGCCAGTGCCGTTTGACCCAGCGGTAGGGTCTATCCGGCGGATCAGCAGCACGGCGATCCGCGCGTTGATTCGCGAAGGCAATGTGCAACAAGCGGCGCTCGGCCTCGGGCGGCCGCACGCGGTGACGGGATTGGTGGCGCGCGGCGATGGTCGCGGCGCCGGCATCGGCTTTCCGACCGCGAATCTGTCGCAACTATGCGAGTTGCTTCCCGCCGAGGGGGTTTACGCCGGCATCGCGACGCAATTGCCCTCCAACGAAAACATCCGCGTCATCGCCCCTCGCGCCGCGGCGGTCAATATCGGCAAGCAGCCGACGTTTGGCGGCGAGCAACCGCGCGTCGAGGCGCATCTGATCGATCACGCCGGCGACCTCTACGGACAATCCCTCCGCATTGAGCTGCTGCAGCGCATTCGCGGCGTGGTGAAATTCGACGGCGTCGAATCGCTCGTCGCGCAGATTCGCAGCGACGTGGAAGCGACGCGCCGCATCGTCGCCGAAAGCCCGCACTTCGCGCGGCTTGGCGCTGGTGCCAACGGCTGATCGCTCAGTCGTCCGTCACAGGTCGGGGAATTGGAGTCGTTGCCATGGAATCGCCACGAGCCGCTTGCCGTCGGCTTCCGTGATTCGCGTTTGCAGCTCGCCGCCCGTGCTGCGCTCGACGATGACGCGCCCACCGCCGGACGGCAGCTCAAACGTGATTCCCTGCAATTCCGTGTCAGTCGGCATGCGCCGCACGCCGCCTGGTTCGCCAATCGAATCGATGACGATCCGCGTCGCCTGAGGCTCGCGAATGACGCGATAACGGAGCGTGTCGCGCACGGCGAGATATTGCAGCAATCGCGAGGTTGTGGTCACGAAGAGTCTGCCGTCGCGGGCGCGCGCCGCGAGCCGCTCGAACGCTTCGCACGACGCCGCCGGAAAGGGCCGCCGCGGATCGTCGCATTTTCCGAGGTGCGTGTAGAGCACGCACACGCCGCGCGTTTGCACGAGCCGGTCGAGCATGCGGCTCGTGAGCACCTGCGCAATGCCGCCCGCCGTGTCGCCCAGCCCCGAGCCGCCCCAATAGGGGTTCGACCGGAGAAACTCCCAGGTCGGCGCGCCGTCGCGAAATGTGCTCTCGCGTAAGACGCGATTGGCCGTGTACATCTCCCAGCGCGGGTGCGGCCTGCGGCCCAGGTGCAGCTTCACGCACTCCTTCGCCGCGACTTTCGCGCTTGCCAGCGGATGGCGCGGATCCCAGAGGTGCGAGATCGCGCGCGGGCCGATCGGCACATCCTGACCGTTCACGCCCGTCGTTCGTCCGCGCCAGATAAACCGCACGCCGTATGCGCGCGTCAGGTCGGCGTGATAGACGTCTTCGCCCGGAAGGTCGCCGCGGCCGCACATGATGTCGGGGCCGAAATTCGACGGCGCTTTCGAGTGATCGACCCAGACACGAAGCTTGCAATCATGCTTGTTCAACTCGTCGATCGCGGCCGCACAGTGCGCCCGCGTACTCGCAAAATCGCCATAAGAGTGCAGCACGTCGATATGTCCGGAGCGGATCAGCGTCCGAATGCGCTCGCGCCCGCGATCGTCGGTCGTGCGATAGGCGAATTGATTTGTGGGCATGTCGAAGTAGATCGAGTTGCCGATCTCCAATCCGACGCCCGGCCCCATCGCCGTTTCCTGTCGCGTGTTCAGATAGCGCGCGATTTCGAAGTACGCATCGTGCTCGTGCGGCGTTTCGTCGAGATCGCTGCAGATCGTGAACGCGGCCAGGCAGGGGGGTGGGTAGGCGCGCAGCGCGACGCCGCTCGTGTCCGCCGCGCTCGCACGATCAGCGTTCACCAACCGGCTCCATCGCCGTCGCCCGGGGTCAGGTACCAGCCGTCGGCGCTCGCCGGCAGCGTCAGATCGGGTTGCACGGGCCTGATGAGGAACGGATTGAGCGGCAACGTTCGCAGCCGTGCGCCCCAGATCGCAAGCCGTTCGAGCCGCGCAGTCGAGAGATGGCGAAACTCCAGCGTGTCGGGGCCGTCGTGCTGCGTCTCGCGGAGCGCGGCAGCCACCAAGGCCTCAAATGCCGCGTCGTCGCCGCGCCGCGTGAATAGGTCCATGACGTGCCGGCGGCGGATCGCGAACTGTGCGTTCTCTCGATCTTGCAGAACAGCGAAGCCCGTCAGCGCCGCGCCGCGTTTGCAGGCCAGGATTTTCGTCGCGGGCCGGCTCCCGGGCCCGTCCACGAATTGCCAATTCAGCACTTCGCTCGACCGCTCAGCGCAAGCCGCGAAGTCGTCGCGTGCCGCGCTCCAGAGCGCGTCGGTCTCGGCGCTAAAGCGCTTCAGCGATTCAACGCGAACATCCGCCGCGATCTTGGGCTTGGCGCGCAGCGCCGCGCCGGCTCGTAGCGCCAGTCCGGCCAGCGGCGCCGCCACCGCCGCAATCGCGCGTGTTCGCGGCTTTTGCCGCAAAATTTCACCCGCCACGCGGGCCGGCCGCACGGCGAAGACCGCTCCGCGATCGACGCCTTCGACCTCTTTGGCGCCGAACTTCTTGAGGATCGGCGCGCTGGAATCGCTGGCCGAGGAAATGAACAGTGCGTCTACGCCAGGCTGCGAGAAATAGGTCTTCGCCAATGCGAGGCCGTGCAGCCGATGCGTCGGCAAGGTGACGTATTTCGCCGTGCACGCGACCAACCGATCGCGCCCGCTGAAGCGCATTCGCCGCGGAATGTTTGCCAGAAAGCCGACCGCCGCCCCGTCATCGCGAATGATCCAGCCCGCCGGAATATGGGGCGGTCGGGCCGGGTTTGCGAAGAGCTGCCATTGCAGCCGCTCGGCGCCATCGCTGGGCGAGGGCCGATCGAAGACGCGCGCGATCAGCGCCGCCGCCTCCGCCAGATCGCTCTCGCGCGCTTCGCGCAGCTCAATCGCCATGCCGCCGCTCCACGCCGCGCTCCGCAAAGGCCCGCGCCGCGCGGCTCAGAACTCGACCCCCGCCTCGCGCAAGACGCTCTTGATCTTGGCGATCGAGGTCATCTCGAGCATTTGCTCAGTGGTCAGCCGCACGCCGAAGCGCTGTTCAATCGCCTCGACGATCGAGATATGCGCCACGGAGTCCCAGCCCGGCACATCGACCGGCTTGAGGTCGTCCTTCAGCGCGCCGCCGAAGCCGACCACTTCCTGAAACACCGCGCTCAACGTCTGCATGTTCTGCTGCATATTCGGGTTCCACTTCGCCGCGCGCGGCGATCCTCTAGTTCGCAACCTCGATCCGCACCGCCGCATGCTCGATCTTCGCACTCGCGAGATCGAGGTTCCACCATTCCGCGCCGTCGCCGGCAGCGTGCGGCTGCGGGCCCGCAAAGCCGAGCCGGGCGAATGTGTCGGCGTAGGGCTTGTTGCGCTCGGTCGGCAGATATTCGCCACGAATCGCCTTGGCCCCGGCGGCGCGGGCTTGTGATGCGATGAAACCGGTGAATGCCTGCTCAACCTGTCGCCCGAAGACGCGACAGCTCATCAGGAATGTCTCCAGACGCCACGCGTCGCCTTCGGGCAGCGCGATCGCGGCGATGATGATGCCCTGATCGCCGAAGCGATCGCGCAGCGCGCCGGTGTAGATCCGTGCGCCGTTGGCGTGCATCTTCTTCAGCGTCGCCTCGTCGAAGCGGCGTGTGGTCATGTTGAACTGGTTGGTGCGCTGGTGCATCTGGGCGATGCGCGTCCAGTCGCTGTCGCGGGCCGGCGTGATCGTCAGCACCTGTTCCAGCGACATGAGAAAATCGCTGAGCGAGCCGCTTTTGGTCTTCAATTCATCACGGCGACGCTGCGCCTGATATTCGTCGGCCCGCTTGAGGTCTGTGCTGGTCAATTGCAGCGGCCAGAGCTCGCGCAGGTTGCGCAGAAACGCAACGCGCTGCACCGGGTCGTCGGGCAAGTCGGGCACCAACACCTGCGGCAACACCTCGCGCACCGCCGCCCGCTCATGGATCGAGTCGTCGAGAAAGACGAACGAATCGAGGCCGAGATTGAGCTCGCTCGCGAGCTCGCTGATCGCCTCGGGCTTTGGGTTCCAGCTAATGCGATGAGCGGCGACTTCGTCCAGCTTGAGCGCCATGCCGCCATGTTGCTCGAAGACCGAAAGCGCGACCGATTCGTCGTTCTTGCTGCAGAGCGCGATCAGAATTCCCTGAGAACGCAGATCGAGCAGCCAGCGCTGATACTCCAGAAACGCGTTGCCCGGATAGGCCGACCCGACCTCGACGCCCTGCGGCCCCGCGTCGCCGACAATGCCGCCCCACATCGTGTTGTCCAGATCGGAGACGACGACCTTCTTCGGCCCGCGCTTGGCGACGGCGATACAATCTGCCGCCAGTACGCCCCACGTGGCAAAGGCGTCGGCCGAGCAGGGGAAGCGGCCGAAGAGGCGCCGCCGGTCGTCGATCGCAGCCCGCGCGCCCATCTCGGCGAACGCGCTCGCAAGGTCGATGAGATGTACGCCGGTCACTGCCTTGCACGCGTCGGCCAGCATTCGATTAACCGCCGCCGCGAGCGATACCGCCCCGTCTTCACGCGTTGCATCGAGGAAGCCGACGCGACGCAGCGCCTCGCCGCTCACGGTGTGCAGCAGCACCGGCGCGTTCGAAATCTGTCGCCACGCTTGCAGCGCGTCGCCGATCGACTCGCCGGCCGCGGCGATGATCTCGCGCGCTTGGGCCGGGTTTCGTCGAGCCGCCGCGAGGTCGGGCACGAGCGTCGCGAGGTCATAACCCAGAACAAGGAAATCGGGTTTGAACGCCGCCGCTTCGCCCATCGGGTCGCGAAGCTGGTGGTGCATCATCCCGAAGCTGCCGATCTGCACGCTCGGCTCAAAGCCGCAGCGCAGCAGGCCGACTTCGATGGCGGGCCCGATCGGGTCGAGCGTGACGAGCCCGCTCACGAATACGCGGACATCCCGCTTGGGGTCGGGCTTTTCGCTTTTCGGAGTCAGGCGACGCAGCCGCGCCAGGTCGGCGTGTTGCGCGTTTGAAAGATCGGTGAACGCAAGTGCACCGCGGATCAGGTCGGCGGCGCCGGCATCGGCCAGAAACTGCGCCGCGACGAGCGCGCTCTTCGCGCTCAGGTAGTTCTCGACGCGCGCCCGCTGCAACTCGCGCTCAATGGCGGCGCGATCCTTAGCGCTGCATGCCGCCAGCAGCCGCTCAATCGCCGGGGCGCTCGCCAGCGCGTCCTTGGCCGCGGCCGAGAGCGCAGCTCGCGCCAGATCGGCCGATCCGTGCTGTAGCGCAGCGCGCATCAGTACGCGCACACTCGCCGCGTCGAGCGCGCCGGCGCTCATGCTGCGGATGCGCTCCGTCAGCCCGCGCAACGATGCGCCGGCCGGATCCTGCGTGAGCATGGTCAGCTCGCGCGAAAGGGGGGTCGTCGATGTCGAAGCCGCTGCCGTCATCCTTCACCTGGTTGCCGTGAGTGTCGCCCGGGCCGCGCCGCGCGACGATTCGAACTCGCGAATCGCCGTCTCATACACCGTACGCGTCCGCCGGGCGATCGCGTGCGGGTGGAAGCGCTCCAGCGCACTGCCGCGCGCCGCCGCGCCCATCTTCATCCGCAGCGAATTATCGCCGAGCAGCGCCGAAAGTCGACTGGCGATGTCCGCCGGATCGTCCGGCTCGATCAGAAAGCCGTTGACGCCCGCCGCGATCATGGTCGGCATTCCGCAGCGATTCGACGCGACGACCGGCACGCCGACCGCCATCGCCTCCTCGATCGCCATCGGTGCATTCTCCTGAAACGAGGGCAGCAGCATGACGCTGGCGCGGCCCAGCTCGCGCATCAGTTGCTCGCGGTTGACGTGGCCCAGGTCATCGATCCGTCCGGCCAGATTGTGCTTGCGAATCGCCTCGTCCACCCGCGCGCTGTAGGCGGGGTCACGCCGCGCGCCGGCGATCACCAGCCGCGCCTGCGGAAACTCCCCCGCGATTCGCGCAAAGGCCTCAATCGATCCGACCGTGTTCTTGCGCTCCGTCACCCACCCGACGCAGATGACGCGCCCGATTTCCTCCTGCCGCGGCACGTCGAAAAAGCGTGCCTCGACCGGGTTCTCGATGTCGTGGATCTGCGCCGTCGTGAACGCCCGCAGCTTTTCCCGCACGTAGGGCGCGATCGAAATGATCTGCTTCTGTCGCGCCCAGCCGGCCTTTTCAATGCGCAGCCAGAGCGGCCCGCGAAACCAGCCGCCGCGCTTGCGATCGGTGCTGATATTCTCCGACTCAAAGCCGTGGACCGTCGCGACTTGCGGGTAGGGCAGCGATGCCGGCAGCGCCCGGCCAAAGGCCTCGTGTGTGTGGACCACGTCGGGCATCAGTTCGCGCAGCTTCGCGATGATCGCGCGTCGGCCCGGCCCAAAGAGCATGTCCGCCATCATCGGCCAGCGCGACGCGGGCAGGCGATGGATCGTCGCTCGCTGATGCGTCTCGCTCGCAGCGCGCTCGCGCCCGCGCTCCAGCGTCAGGACGTGGACTTCGGTCTGCTCCAAAGCCGCCAGCGCCGGCGCAAGCGCCACCGTCACCGCCTCGACGCCGCCGCGCGGCTTCGAAGGATCGATCGGAAATCGGCTGAAAATCGCGACTTTCATGCGCTGTTGCGGCGTGGGCCTCTCCGTTGGCTAGCTCGTCTTGGGGGCGGAAAAATTCGCCGGCACCGGCCGATCGGCAATCCACGCCGCAAACTGCGACAACCCCTCTTCCAGTGTCGTCGTCGGCGCGAACCCGAATCCTTGGATCTTACGGATGTCGCCGCTCAGCGTGGCGATGTCCCCCGGCCAGCTCTGGCCGGTGTAGGTCACCTGCGTGTCGCTCAGTCGCAGCGTCTGCAGGATCAGCTTCACCAGATCCCGAATCGAAATCGGCCGCCCGCCGGCGATGTTGAGCGCCTCGCCATCGGTCCGCGGATCGGCGGCGGCGTCCACAAAGGCCCGCGCCGTGTCGGCCACGAAGCTGTAGTCGCGCACCTGCTCCCCCGTGCCCAACACCTCCAGCCGATGCGGGTTCTGCTGCAGCTTGCGAAAAAGGTCGTGAATCACATAGCGCGGCTGACGCGGACCATAGGTGTTGAAAATCCGCATCGCGGTGAAAGGCGTGCCGTAGGCGCTGCGATAGGCGAAACCGAGTCGCTCCCCCGCCAGCTTCGATGCGCCATAAGGCGAGATCGGATTCAGCGGGTGCGATTCGTCCATGGGCGTGCGCACCGGCGCGCCATACACCGCCGCACTGCTCGCGAACAAGATGCGCTCGACCTTACCGCCCGCGAGTCGCGCGGCTTCGAGGATATTGGCGGTGCCGTTGGCGTTGATCGCAAAATCGACCAGCGGCTCCTTCACCGAGCGCGGCACGTTGGCGTTTGCGGCGAGGTGAAAAATGAGCTGCTGTTCAGCGACGGCGGTCCTCACGGTCTCAAAGTCTCGTACGTCGCCGCGGCGAAACTCGACCCGCCCCCGGACGCCGGCGAGGTTTTCCTCGCGCCCGTCGGAAAGATCGTCGAGCACGCGCACTTGCGCGCCGCGACGCAATAGCTCGTCGACGATCGTCGATGGAATAAATCCGGCGCCGCCGGTCACCAACGCGCGCTTGCCCTTCAAGTCCATTTATTGCCTCCGCCAATCGGCGATCACTTCGCGATAGGCCGCCATCGCCTCAGCCGCCGCCGCCGCCGGCCGAAAGCGCCGTTCGGCGATCTCGCGCGCCGCGGCTCCGAATTGCCGCCGCCGCGCCGCGTCGCTGAGCAAAGCGCGCAGCGCCGCCGCGATCGCCTCGACATCGCCGTAGTTCACCAAAATGCCGGTCCGACCATCATCGACGAGGCTCGGCACGCCGCCGACGCGGGTCGCAATCGCCGGCTTGCCGAGCGTCATTGCCTCGGCAATCGAGACGGGCGATGTCTCCTCGAACGAGCAGAGCGCGAACGCAGCACACTCGGAGAAGTATCGTCGCAAGTCGCTCGTGCTGACGTGTCCCACAAATCCCGCGCGCGAGGCGATGCCCGCGCCGTCGATCGCGCTCTGCACCTGCGCCTTGTAGTCTGCATCGCCCACCTTGCCGATGAGCCGCAGCTCCGCCGCGGGAAAGTCCGCCGCGACCTTGGCAAACGCCCGAACCAGATCGAGCTGCCCCTTGCGCGGCGAAATGACCGCGACGCAAAGCACGGTCAACGCTCGCTCCGTTCCATCGAGCGAAAACAAACCGTCGTCCACCGGATTCCGCGTCGGAAACATCTTCGCTCGCGTGAAGGGCCCCACGCACTCGGTGACATAATCCGCGATCGAGAACAGGTGCCGCGCTCGCGACAGCATGCGCCGCTCGCCGCGCAATTCGCAATATCGCCGTACGCGCCCGGTCAGCGACGCGTTCAGATTGTGCTCGCGCGATTTCATGCCGTGCGGCGTGACGATTGCCGGATAGCCCGACTCCAGCGCGGCCAGCGCGTAGGGCCCGGAGCCGTGGCCATGCACGATGTCGGGCCGCAGCTCCGCCAGATATCGCCGCAGCGTGCGCTGTTCCCAAAATCCGCCCGTGATCACGCCGAAGCGCTTCTGCCCCGGCAATGCGTGCAGGTGAACCCCGGCGTACTCGCGCCGCTCCGGCGCCGAAAGCTCCGGATGGCAACTCAGCACGTGTACTTCGGCGTCTTCGCGACGTGCCAGTCCGCACGCGAGATGTTTGATCACCGCCGATACGCCGCCGCCGATCTTCTCGGGATCGGGCGGAAACGCGCCGAGCTGTGCAATGCGCAGAACGGCGTTACGCCCATCCACCAACGGTGAGGAAGATTGGCTCATGCCGCCGACCGGCACCGCGACCGTAGCGTTAGGGTGCGACACCGGTTGCTCCATTTCGCGGATCGAGTTTGGCGCCGGGACGTCGGTCCATGCGAGGCGAGCCGCCGATACGCCGCGTCAGTTTCGCGGTGATCGCCTCACGCACCGACGCCGGCAATCCGCGGGACCACAATAGCACGGCCCAAGCCACTCCGCCGACCAGCAGAGTTGCCACCAGCCTTATCGTCACATCGTGAGGCCGGATCAGGTTCGCCGCCAGCGCGGTCGCGACAATCGGCACCGCGGCCAACATGGGCCCCGGCAAGACTTGCGCCCAATATCCCCAATAGCTGATTCCGACTGCCCGACATGCGAACCAGGGCAGGGCGATGCCGGTAAAGAGCGCCAGTGGGGCCGCGACTGAGATCGCCGCGCTGAGGATTCCGAGCTTCAGCCACGAAAGGCAGATGTAGCCCGACGCCACGCTCAGGATCGCCGCCGCCGCCTCGGCCGCCGCCGGTCCGCCGTGCCGGCCCATGCCGGTCAAAATGCTGAAGGCTGGAAACTGCGAGATCGAGAAGACGTGGCCGGCCGCCAGAGCGATCAGCACCGGCTGCGCGATGTAGCGCTCACCCATCCAGAATCCCACCACAGCGTCGCCTACGACCATGAGCATCACGCACGCCGGCAGGGCCATGAACATGGCCAGGCGCACGCTGGAGATCAGGTGTCGCCGCAGCGCCTCAAAGTCTCGGCGCTCAAAAGCGTCGCTGCTGAGCGAAATAAACACTTGCGAATACTGTTTTACAAACTGCTGCAACTGAATCACGAGCGAGCGTTGGCGCGAGTAGACCGCCAGTTGCGCGCTGCCGAGATAGCGGCTGATCAGCAGGCTGTTGATGTGATAGAGCCCGCCGCGGGCCGCGCTTTGCACGAGGGTCTGCAGTCCGAACCGAAAAAGCGTTCCGGCTTCGGCCCTGCTCCAATGTCGCGGCGATATCGAAAGTGTCGGGCAAAGTCGCCGCGCGGCCCCGATCTTCGCCACGCCCGCGCCGAGTTCCAGCAATAGATCGCACAGCGCCAGCGTCCAGATTTCGAAGCCAAGAATGAGGAGGCCGGTCATCAAAATGATCGTCAGCACCTGCCGCGTCACCCGGATGCGATTCAGCAGGTCATACCGCGAATAGCCCGTCAGAATCCCGTGATGGGCATTAAACAAACAGCGCACACTCGCGCTCGCGCCCAGCAGCCAGATGACGGCGTAGCCCGCATTCAGCACTTCCGGCGCCGCATCGGGCAGGGCTGCCCGCAAGCTCGCCGAAAATCCCCATGTGCCCAAAATCCCGCCTGAAAAACCAAGCAGCAGCACCACAACCGACGCGGTCAGGGAGCGATTGAGCAGCGCCCAATCTTCGCGGGCCCGGGCCCGCGCGACATACGGCGTGATGGCCGAAGCCATCGCCGTCGCCGCGAGGTCGACCAATGATGACAGCGTCCAGCCCAGATCCCACACACCCAGCAGCGCCTGTCCGCGAAAGCGGTCGATCAGCCGCGGCAGAATGAAGCCGCTCGCGATGACGAACAGCAGGAAGATCCAGTTGCTGAGAATGCTGCGGATCGTGTCGCCGCGCGAAATGGCCTCGCCGCGCTCCGACCGCGCCGATTCCGCCGGCGCTCCGTCGCCCGCGAGATCAAGTTCGGACGGCTTTCGCGGAGTCGCACTCATGTCGAGTATCCGAACCCGCGATTCATTTCCCCCGCAACGGCGTCAAACGCCGCCAGGTCCGCCGCGCTCATCGCCGCGCGCCACTTCTCATCCAGCTTCACCGTTCCGTCAAAAGTCAGCCGCATCCAGTTGCCGAGGATGTGGTGCTCGACGTTGGCGAAGTGCGGTTGAAAACGAGCCGGGTCGATCTCGAGGAAGCTCCACATCTTTGAGAGCGTTCCCGGGACATCGGAGCAAAAGTCTTCGTAGCGCAGCCGCATCAACTCGCCGGGCGCGAGCCGCTGCGCGACGCGTTCACACTCGATATTGGTGCGTTTCCATTCGGTCGCGGCGAACTCGATCGAGACGTTGTCGTGACGTCGCGTGGAGTTGGCCACCGCGCGTCCGTCGCGCACAAGGTAGATCACACGCAGTCGCGGCATTCCCGCCGAGCGGAGGTACTCCAGTCGGACGGCCTCTTTCGAGCCGTCCAGAAACACCGACGCGCCGCGCAATTCACAGATCGTCTCCGCGATGATGCGATTGCGACGCAGCGCGCTGGCGTGTTTCTTGCGCGCGGCGGGCACCACCGTTCGCGCCACGGTCCGCGCCATCTCAAACGCCGGCGCTCGGACGCGGGCCCGCAAGACGCGATCCGCGAGCGGATTGCCCGATTCACGAAAATGAGTGCCGAAATCATCGACCTCGAACGGCACGTCACGCTGCGCCAGCGTTTGCTTCAGCTCGCGCCAAAAGGAGCACTGCACGATCCGCTCGCCGCACGAGCAGACATACTGCGACACATCGCCCATCGCCGCCGACGCCTTCAATTCGCCGATGGTCGCGATGTCGCGATGCTGGGCCAACAGAAAGGTCAGCAGGGTCGAGCCCGAATAGCTCGGCGACAGAATGTAGGCAAAGGTCTTCATCACAGCGGCACCCGACCATACGACACCGCCGGATAGGGTGCCCCATAGAGCGGCGGCGTTTCGCTTGCCGGCGGCGCGCTTTCAACCGGCGCGGCGCCGCGGGCGCGATAAATGCTCCAGATACGGGTGGTGAGCGCCATCGACGCCAGAAGCCAGCTCATGCTCTCTTTTGGATAGAAGAACGACGACGACAACCCCAGCGCCAGCACATTGACCACCGCCACAAATCCAATTCCGCCCGCGATCTGGACGAGTTGGTCCTCTTTGGTCAGGAACATCCGCAGCGCCACGAAGCCGAAGCAGAAAAACATCGCCAGCGTCCAGAACAGGCCCACGACCCCAAAGTCGCCGATCAACTCCAGATACGAGCTGTGCGGATGGGTTGGCACGACGCCTTCGCGGCGGATCATCTCAAACATCGATGTGCCGCGCGCGATCGAAAGCCGCCCGTGGCCGATGATGGGCGATTTCTGAATGTCCTCGAGGAACGGCTCCCAGATGTTTTTCGTTCGGCCGGCGGTCACATCGTTGTAGTCGACGTCTTCTTCAAAGGCGCTCTCCCCCGCATCCCAGCCCTGCATCAGGCGCTCCGGAATCTGCGGAAATAGCGCCACCACTAGCCCCACCGCGACCGGCATGCCGATGAACATCCAGCGCCAGCGCACGACCGCCAGCGTCACCGCAATCAGCCCGTTGGCGTAATAGGCCGCGCGCGACTGACAACCGACGAGGGCCGGGAGAATCAGAATCGCGCCCACCACGCCCAGCATCCGCATGCGCCCGCGCTGCACCACGCCGACGATCACGCAGCACCAGAAGCAGCAGGTCAGCAGCCCGGCGAGGTCATTGGCGTGCAGACCGACCAACTTCGACAGCAGGCGCCGCACATCGTTGTGGCCGCCGCTGATGATGTTGGTCCCCAGCGATTTGTAAGTCAGCAGCGAAAATGCCACCCCCAGAATGCAAAGCGTCGCGATCACCTGCCAGGCCTGCTTGCGATCGCGACAGCCGGCAAAGATCAGCCAGCCCATCAGCAGGTATTTCAGCGGATTGATGAACAGCTCTTTGAGCCCATCTTCAAAATTGCGGATGTGCCGCCCCGACGCCAGCAACTCCTGCCGACTCACGATCGTGTCCATGTCGAACAGCGCCACCGCCGCACCGACGATCAGCATCAGCACGTAACCGCCAAACAGCACGCCCATCCACGGCGGCGGCGCCGGCAACTCCGGCCCCTGATGGGTGGCCCACGCCACCACGATCATCAGCATGCACACATTCCACGGGTTCAGTCCGGGAATCTCGCCGATGTTGGTGGGCATTTCCGGGTGCTGGCTGACCGTGCCAAACAGGACCAGCCCGCACAGCGCGAGGAGCCGGTCCTTCCACGCCATGCCGCAGACCGTGACGACGCCCAGATACAGCAGCCCAAGCAGCATCATGGCCCGCTGCGCTCCAGCACCGCCTGAGCCGATGTGGCATCGCCGATGTCGCTCAGTTGGATGGCCTGCCCGATCACGGCGCTGCGCGCGATGGCAAAGGTCGCGCGGGTGGTGTTGACCGCCGATTCGAGCGAGATCGGCGAGCTTGCGCCAGTCGCCACGGCGTGGATAAAGGCCGCGATCTCCTCGCGGTGCCCCTTGCCGGGCGAATCGGGCTTGATTTCGCGCGTCGATCCGCCGCGCGTCACCAGCAGCCGCCGCCAGTTGTCGATCACCGACACGCCCATCCGCCCGAATACCTCAATTCGCTCCTTCTCAAATGCCGGGTCGCCATTGGCGACGTACATCAGCGTCGCGATCGAGCCATCCGCCATGCGCAGCGATGCGATAATGTTGTCGTTCTGCTTGCCTGGCGTCGCGCCGCCCACCATCTCGGCGAAGACGCGCGTCACCGGGCTGCCCGCGAAATGCTGAATCAAATCAATCCAGTGACATCCCTCGCTGACGATCCGCCAGCCGCCCTCCTCCGCATCCTGATACCACGAGTCGCTCTTTAGCTCGCCGGCGTTGATCCGGCAGTTGATCTCGATCGGCCCGGTGCGGCCTTCCAGCGTGCCCATGAGCGCCTTGCTCAGCGGGCTGAAGCGCCGGTTGTAGCCCACCAGCACGATGCGGCCCGTCTCACGCTGCGCGTCGACCACCATCTGCATCTGCGCTTCGTCGAGCGCCAGCGGCTTCTCAACGAAGACATGCTTGCCCGCCCGTAGCGCCTCGGCGGTGAAGCGTGCGTGAGTGTCGTGCCGCGTGCCGATAATCACCGCGTCGATGTTCTTGTCTGCCAGCAGCGCCTGATAGTCGCTCGATGCATACTCGAAGCCGTGTCGGTCGCCCGCGCTGCGCGCGTTCAGCCCGCCGGCCGAGCAGAGCGCCACAAGGCGCGCCTCGGGGCAGCGCTTCAACGCCGGGATCAGCGTGCCCGTCGTGAAGTTGCCGGCGCCGATCATGCCGATGCCGACGCTTGCCCGCGCTGCGTGTCCATTGCGCGACGCCGCAGCCCGCAGATTCACCGCTCGTGCGATCGCCGCGTCCGCCGGCGGAGCGGGGTACTCGAAAAGAAATGCGATCGGCGCGCTGCTGCCGCCCTTGTTCAGCAGGTCATAGGCCTGCGGCGCGTTGGCCAAGGGATAGGTCTTCGGCTGCAGATCGCGCGGCCGCACATGCCCGAGCTTGATCAGCCGCAAAAACTCGCCGAGGTTTCGCCGTTGCGTCCAGCGGACATAACCGACCGGATAGTCGATGCCTTTGGCTTCATAATTGCGGTCATACCGTCCGGGGCCATACGAGCGCGACATCACCACATTGAGCTCTTTGTGGTAGTAGACGCGCCAATCCGCCGCCACCTTCATCATGCCGACGATTGCCACCGTCCCGCGATCGCGTGTCACCTCGCCGGCGATATCCAGCGGGTCGCTCGTATTGGCGCTGGCCGCCAGATAGGAGCAGTCGACGCCCATGCCGTCGGTCGCGTGCAGGATCGTGTCGATCAGCGCTGGGTCGTGCCGCGTCAGCGCCAGCTCTGCGCCGCACTTACGCGCCAGCTCGCATTTCGCCGGATCGAGATCCAGCCCGAAGACGCGGCATCCCGCGGCCTTCAAAATCTGAACCGCCAACAGGCCGACGAGCCCGAGGCCGTTCACCAGTACCGTGTCGCCTAGTTGCAGATTCGACTGACGAACACCCTGAAGAGCGATCGCGCCCACCGTCGCAAAAGCCGCGTCCTTCAGGTCGACGCCCTCCGGCACCGCCACGCATAGATTCCGCGGCACGAACACATACTCCGCGTGACACGCGATGCCCTCGCCCGCGCACGCCACCGCCTGCCCCAGCTCAAAATCGTCGAGGCCGCCCCCAATCTCGCACACATGCCCCGCGCTGCTATATCCCAGCGGCGTCAGTGCATCGAGCCGCTCGCTGACTTTGCGATAGGTCTCCATCAGCCCGTTCTGGCGGATGCTCTGCAAGACCTGCTTCACTTTGTCGGGCCGGGCCTTGGCCTTCTGGATCAGGCTCATCCGCGCCTGCGAGACCTTCATGCGCTCGGTACCGCTGCTCACGAGTGAGTACGCCGTGCGCACCAGCACGCCGCCCGAGCGGACGATCGGCGCCGGCACATCTTCGATCTTCAATTCGCCGGTGCGATAGTTTTGAACAATCTGCTTCAAGCGTGTACTTCCTCGCGATTCATCGCGTTTTGCTGCGTTGGCGAAACAAGCCGGCCCGCGCCGTCGAGCTTCAGGCGCTGATCGACATAGACCGTCTTGCCGCGCGCCGTCAGCGGAATCTCGTCGACGCGCTCGATCGTAATCTGCATCCGGCCCGCGAACTTGCGGTCCAGATTGCGCAAAATCCGCGCCACGTGCGCCTCGCCGAAGTTCGGCGCCGCCACGATCCGCAGCAGCGCTCGCCCCGGCTCATCCTGGCGAAACTGAAACTGGCGCACATCTTCAAAGGTATCGTCGTGCATGTTCATCGCCACCCAGGAGATCGCCGTCCCATCCGACGCGATCAGCATTTCCTGCGTCCGATGGCCCTCGATGCCGCGAATCACCAGATGATTTCGCCCGCACGCGTCGCAGCGCTCGCCGACGTACGTCGCGAAATCACCGGTGCGATAGCGCAGGAACGGCATGACGCGATTGATGAAGCCCGTGCCCACGATCTCGCCGCTCGCGCCGGGCGTCGTCACCGGCTTGCCGGCTTCGTCCACCAGTTCGACGAAGCCGTAGCCGGGCCAGACGTGATAATCGCTCGATTTCGCGCACTCCGCCGCCAGCGCCAACTTTTCCGAGTGGCCATACCAGGTGAAGTAGGGGGCGTTGAAGGCTTTCTCACAGGCCTCGCGCTGTCCCGGGTAGGTCGTCTCCGAACCCGACAGAATCCCGCGGACGTTCGTCAAAGGCTTGTGGCCGCCATCGAGAATGAACCGCGCCAGCGCATAGCCCGACGACGGGTAGACCAGCAGCCAGCACGGGCCCAGCGTCGCGACGTGACGGAGATATGCCCGCATGTCGGCGTCGGCCATGTGGAAATTGCTGTAGAAGTGTCGCCGCAGCAGGGGGTCGTAGCTGTGCCGCAGGCCCGCCAGTGCTTTCGACGGCACCACCGCACCGCGGAACACGGCCGTCGTGTCGCCAAAGTGAAAGCCGATCCGCCCCCAACCGGCCACGAGATAGGCAAACTCCACCGCAGAGCGACCGGCTTGAATATAGAACTTCAACGGCTGCCCGCTCGATCCGCCGGTGCTCACTTCGTCGACGTCGCGCCCGTCGATCGGCCGCACGCACATCGCGCGTCCGTGTTCCCGCAGCGTGGCTTTGTCGATCAGCGGCAGCGCGCGAATGTCCTCGGGCTTTTGCAGCGCGGCGGGAGTACAGCCCATGCGCTGCATCACTCCGCGATAAAACTCGCTTTTTTCATAGGCAAGCTCGCAAATGGCGCGCAATTCGCGCACCTGCCGTTCGCGCACTTGCTCGATCGTCCAACCCTCGCTCGCCCGAGCGTCGGCCAGCGCTTTTCGATAGGCCCCGCCGAGCACCATCGCCGGCGGCGCGAGCTTCAGCGCCGCGCCGATGGTTCGCTTCAGCCACATCGGCGAAGCATCCCACAAATTTTTTCGCGAAAGCGCCAGCTTCATGACTGCAGCGCCTCCGTGCGAGATTTTGTGACCGGCGCCTTTGAGACTTCCGCCTCGTGTTGCGTCGCGGGTTTCGGGCAAAGGCGGGTGAATAGCTCGTCCCAGCGTGCCGTTACGGCCTCCAGCCCGTTGTTGCTCCGCGCTCGCTCGCGGGCCGCGCTGGAAAGCCGCGACCATGCATTCGAATCCGACAGCACGCCCGCCACGCGGGTGGCGTACTCCGCAATGCTGTTCGGCGTCACCAGCCAACCGGTCACATCATTCTCGACGATCTCGCCGAGATCGCCGACATTCGCGACGATCGGCACGCAGCCCGCGGCCATCGCTTCGGCCATGGCGATCGAAAGACCCTCCGACCGCGACGTGAGCAGAAAGACGCGCGAGCGTGAGAGATACTCCTCGCCACGCTCGACATGCCCCGCGAAATGCACAAGTGAATCGACGCCGCGCGAACGCGCGAGCTGTTGCAGCGAATGCAGCATCGGCCCATCGCCGACGAAGGTCGCCCGAATGCGGCCCGGATTCGTAGGAGCGGGTGAACTAGAAGTGACCAGCGACCCGTTCTGCATTCTGCATTCTTCATTCTGCATTTGGAGCTTTGCGACGATCTCCACCACCTGCTCCGGCTGCTTGATGTCCGTCAGGCGGCCGACGAAGACGATGTCGATGTCGCGCTCGGCGTCGCCCTGCGCGAGGCACGCGGTATCGATGCTCCCCCCGATCACCGCGACATCCCGCGCGCCGCACTCATCGAGGAAGTAACGCTTCGCCGACTGGCCGCGGGCGATGATGCAATCAAACTGCCGACAGAGCGACTTCACCCACCGTTCCAGCGCCGCCGACGGCCCATTGAGCCGGCTCAGCACGGCGTTTTCGCATCCAGCACCGCCGCCCAGCACTTCGAGAACACCGCCGGTCGATTGGTAGATCGCCCGCGCTCCGCACATTCGCGCCGCGACGAGTGCCGCCATCCCAGCCGGGAACAGGTGATATCCCATGATCGCCGCGGGCCGCGCGCGCATCGCCGCGCTCAGCAGGCCGATGAACCGAGCGGCGTTTCGGCCGAACATGGCCGCGATCCAGCGCGGCGAAGGCCGCACCTCGACTCGCGGATCGAGCCCTTCGATCGGTCCATCGACCACCGCGATCAAGTGCTCAATCGCGCCGGCGCGCGCGAGCGGCAACAGGTGCGATTTCGCCCAGTTCGCGCTAAAAAACCGCCCCGTGACGATGAGCGTGCGTCGCTCTCCCGGGCGCAACGTCCTCCGGGAGACCAGTGCGCCGCCCGCGCGGGCCGCGAGCCAAGTGCCCGCGTAGAGCGCCCACACTGCGAGCCACACAAACAAGCCGATCACACGCCGCATCGCCGAAACCCTCACGCTCGGGAAACGGCGGCGACAGCCGGCTCGTCCGAAATCTCGATATGTCCGCGCCAGCCGAAGTGGGGCGCGAACGCCAGGCAGCGCCCCTCGATCTCTGTCAGTGCCCGCGCATAAGCCGGCTCGTTCGACGCGCAGCGCAGCTCGTCATACGCAAGCATCGTCAGCGGTCGCGAATGGGCCGCAATCCCCTCGCGCAGGAGCGGAATCTTGCGATAGTCGAAACCCATCAGTCGGGCGCACGCTAGATCGACCACGAGTGAATTCTGTCCGGCGACGATCAGCCCGGCGGCCTTCGCGATCGGATCCATCGGCCCGTTGCCCTCGCCCGCGACGATTCCATCGACGAGCGTGAAGAGCCGTCGCACCGGCCGATCATGCAGCCGCCCGTCTGCGCCCGCATAGAACAAAATGCGATTGAGATCGAGCACCATCCGCCAGGTGGTGTCGTTGCCGTACCAGTTTCCCGAGCGAATTTTGTTGGTGTTGGTGTCGCCGAAGATGCGCTTGCCCAGCGCCTTGATCGGCCCCGCGACGATCGGCCGCAGCGGTCCGAGCATCGGAAAGACCTGCTTGAAGCGCGCGACCATCGAGCGCTCCACGCGGTTTTTCGCGCTGTCGTCGGGAAATTGATCGCCGCCCTGCGCCGGCGTGCCCTCTCGATGGTGCGGCAGCAGATTCTTGTTGCCGTTGATGCCGACGAGGTTCTTCAGGTTCACCGTCAGCCCGGTTTTCTTGTGCGTCTTGAGCTTGGGCAGGCTGATCACCACGTCCGCGGCGAGCACCGTCTTCGATAGCAGATAGGCATGCCGACCGCCGCGATGGTGCTTACGCAGCTCTTCCATGTCATATTCGGAGCCATAGAGCTTTTCGCACAGCTCCGCGTCGATCTGCGCGAACATCGAGTGCTCGCCGAGATCGACCGCGACATAGCCCTCGGGATCGCCTTTTAACTTCTCGTGCCCGACGATCACGCCATCGATCTTGGTCGCCTGCTCCGGCCGCAGGTCGCGCACCTCCAGCGGCACATTCGCGTGCATCGCATAGAACTGCTCCAGCTCGCGCAGCCGCGCGATCTCCGCGACTTTTGCGAAGTCGGCGTCGTTGTGCGGCGCATCGGCCACGACGATCCGCCCTTTGCCGCGAAGCGCGATCGCGACGAAATCGGCCATGGCGCGAATCACCGCGCCGTGCGTGATCACGCAATCGTCATGTCCGGGGTGCGTGTCGCGAAAGTCGCGTACGAGATTGGGCTTGATGCACACGGTGTCGCCGGGCCGGACCAGCTCGCCAAGCGGATTCCACGCCGGGGTGCCATAGTTCGCGCGATCGAGCCCGAGGAGCTGTAGTGCGTGGCGCACGCCGTCATATGCGGGCGAGCGCCGCGGCGAACGCGTGGCGGCGGCGAAGGGATACTCCGGAAACGCGTCGTGCGGCGAATAGGGCGGGGCGCCGTAGCCCTCGCAACGAGCGGCGACGCTGACCATTCCGGCTTTTAGCAAATCATCCATGATGCAGCGCGCGTCCTCGCACACGAATTCCAAACGAGTTGCGATCAGGGGGCGGGCACTTCGACGGCTCGAAAATCAATCCTTGCCGGGCGACGTCAGCTCGCATTCGCCGCCGGCCGCGTCGAGCGAAAAAACTCCTTGCAGACCAGCCAGATGAACGCCGTATTTGTCACAAAGTATCGACCGGCCAGCCGCCGCGGCTCCTGCAGGGTGCGATAGAGCCACTCCATGCCCAGCTTTTGCCAGACGCCGGGCGCCCGCTTCACTTTGCCCGCGAAGACGTCAAACGCGCCGCCCACGCCGTGGCACACGGGCACGTTCATGGTCGCCGCCCAACGCGCAAGAAATTCCTCTTTTTTGGGCGAGGTCATGGCGGCGAAGATCATGTCCGCGCGCGAGTCGCGAATTTGCTGCGCGACGCGCTCCTCCTCGTCGCCTTTGAAGTAGCCATGATGAGCGCCGGCGATGATGGCGCTGGGATAGTCGCGCTTCAGCCGCGCCACCGTCTGATCCAGAATCTCCTGCGTCGCGCCGAGGCAGAAGACGCGATAGCAGCGCTCATTGGCCCGCTCGAGCAGCCGCAGCATCAGATCGATGCCCGCCACGCGCTCCGGCAACCGCCGACCCACCAGCCGCGACGCCCAGACGACCGACATGCCGTCGGCGAAGATGACATGCGCCGTTCGCACGGCCGCATCGAGCCGCGGGTCGCGGCGCATGTTCACGATCTTGGCGGCGTTGACGACGCCCACCAGGAGCGTCTCGCGCCGTTCGATCGCTCGTTCGGCCAGCGCGATCGCATCCGCCATGGTCGCGGCGCAGATCGGCATGCCGAACAAGTCGCGCTGCGCCAGCTCGCGCGGCGGTTTTGCTCCGCTGGTCGCGGGCGGCAGGGCGGTCGCCGTGCTCATCGCGGCGCTCCGTCCGGACGAGCCCGCAATCGCGCCATGCGCTCGTCGTTGAAGGCGTAGAGGATCCAGCCCAGGTGGTAGGGGCGCGATTCCCAATCGACGGCCACCGGCGGAAACAACACGCCGACGCCGGGCACGCGCAGGGCGGGATGGAAGGCGCTCACACCCGCCTGCAGGCGGCGCGTGAGCTTGTTCGGTTCGCGCCGCGCCACCTTGCGCCAGATCAGATTGTTCTCAGGATCGACCAACGAGCGCCCGTGCAGCTCGGGCGGGCTTTGCAGCCATTTCAGCCCGTGAACGATCGACGGCCAATAGTCGTCGCCGCCCGCTTCCTGCACCGCGAAGAGCGCCATGGGCGCCATCGAGTTTTGGTGCACGGAATAGACCGGGTAGCCCTCGACCACGTCGCCGGTGCGCGCGTCGTAGTGCCACCACCATTGGCCCGCCGGCCCGATCAGATGGCAAATCTTGGCCGCCGTGCGATTGGCAATGTTCAGCGCCTCATCGTCGCGCGTGGCGCCTGCGTAAAACGAAAGCGCCTGGATCGGGTAAACCTGATCCGCGAAGCAGCCCACATGCGCACGCAGCATCGGCCGGCTGCCGACGTTGTGCGGAAAGAGATCTCCGCGGTGCGAAAACACGCTCATCAGCCTCTGCGCCACGGCTCGCCGATAGGCGTCGTTGGCGTCCATCGAACGGTCGTTGGCGAGCGCCGACAGCGCCCACGCCAGCTCAACGACGTAATGCGGTGCATTGACCGGATCGAGCGCTCGCAGCCGCGCCGCGGCCCGCTCTCGATCCGGATGATTCAGCAGATTGGCGCACCAGAGCGTCAGGGCCACGTCGCCCATGTTCTCGACCGATTCGACGTCGCGCAGCAATCGCCCGCAAAGATCGCTCGCCGAGCGCCCATGAAGGATCGATCGAACGTGCGCTTCCGCCTCGCCGATCAGCCCCAGCAGCGTAATCGCGGTGTAGCGCCGGCTGACGCCTTCGCGGCGAATGCCCTCCGCAGTGCGGCGCTTCGTGAAGCAGAAGAGCTCCTGATCGGTCAGGAACATCTCGGGCAGGGCCCGGCGGCAAATTCCGCGCAGGTCATCCACGAAATCGAGCATGGCGTCCTTCGCGACCGGAGGCGCAGAAAGGGTCGTCGTCACCTAAATCCTCCTGAGTGGCGCACCGACCGCACCCTGCGACAAAGGGGCGACCGCAATCTCCGTATCGGCCATGAACCGCGAGCCCGTTACCGGCGCGATTCCGGCGCTGGACACGTTCGGCAGCAGCCATTTCAGCGAGACCGGAAACCGCCCGCCGCCCGTGAACACGGTTGCGACGAGGATCCTCAGGTCGAGCCAGAAAGAGGCATGCCGCGCATACAGAATGTCGTAGTAGATCCACTGGTGGAAATCGCCCGACTCACGGTCGTGCCGGCAAATCTGCCACAACCCGCTGATGCCGGGCCGCACCGAGAGCCGCGCCATCCGCCACGGGACGCAGATCTGGTTCTCGCGAAACGGCGACGGCCGCGGGCCGATCAGGCTCATCTCGCCCCGCAACACGTTAAACAGTTGCGGCAACTCGTCGATGTTGGTGGTGCGCAGGATGTGGCCCAGCGTGGTCACGCGCGGGTCCTTGGCCATCTTGAACTGCGGCCCGTCCACCTCGTTCTGCGCCGCTTGCGCCAGCTTGCGTTGCTGCGCGGCGGCGTCCTGCACCATCGTGCGGAATTTCCAGCACTTGAATGGCTTGCCGTTCAGCCCCTCGCGCTCATGGCCGAAAAAGATCGGTCCGCGCGAGGTGAGCTTGACGAGGATGGCCGTGATCAGCATCGGCAAGGAGAGGATCAGGATCGCGAACGCCGCGACGACGCGATCGATGCGATCTTTCCACGTCAGATAGCGTTCGCGGCGCGAACCCACTTCTCCATGCTCCGCCGTCAGCGGGCGTCGCCGCCAGTCCAGCGCCGGCGGACGATCGCTGTTGACGTCGTAATGCGCCGGCAGGCACTGTCCCGTCGCCGTGCCCAGCAAAACGCGCTGATTGGCGACGGCGCCGTCTTCGACCAACGCATCGGGCCCGACGATGCATTTGGCGATCGTGGCTTTCTGGCCCACCCGTGCATCGCGCGCGATGAGCGTCGGCCCGATCACCACCGCATCGCGCTCGATGATCGCGCCCGGCTGCACGATCAGCGGGCCGTAGAGCCGAGCGCTATCGGCGACGGTGGCCGTCTCCGACACCCACACATCATCCGCAATGGCGCGAAACGATCCGCCCAGGCCCAGCGACTCGGGTTCGTGCAGGACATATTCGTTTGCTTCGAGCCAGCCCGCTTCGTCGGTCAGGTCCGCGGTTGCGCATTCGATCGGGAAATCGCGGCCGAGCGCACCGCCCGCCGACAGCGACCGCCGCAGTTTGGGCAGGTCGTTAATCGGCGCGTCGGGCACATCCCACAGGCTCGTGATCGGGATCAGCGCGCTGGCCACGGCCTGTGTCTGGATCCACGTGTGGCCTTCGTAGTAGCGCTGAATTCGCCGCAGGCGTCCCTCGCTGTCGAACTTCAAATATTCCTTGGCGCCCTTGTGGCCGCGATCCAGCGCCACCTGATAGCGCGCCGCGCGCAGCTTGCCCAATTGCTTGGCGATCGCGGGTAGTTCGCGATTCCCGAGGATCAGGCACTGCGGATCGACGATGAGCAGCAGGTCGGACGGTTCGAACTGATCGATCACCGATCGACTGCGTTCCGCGACGACGCGCGCGATGGGCGAGGCGCCGCTATGCAACGCGTGTAAATAACGGTCGTCGACCGCGAACGACGGCACGATCGAAACCGCCTCGGTCGTGACGGGGCGAATCTGCCGCTGGACCCACGACAGCAAGGTAGAGCCCGCGAAAGGCATGAGCAGCAGCGACCCGCGCCCCTCTGCTCCGCGCAGAAAGGCCGGCCGCGAATCGATGATGAAGGGGAAAATCGTCACGACGAGAACCGGTTTCCTTTGCGGGCCGCCACGATCTCATCGCGTCCGGCCGGCCTCGGGTTGGTGTACGTGTACTCACCATAATAGGCGCCGTAGTTCGAGGGGTAGTTGGAGCTGCGATTCGCGCCCAGGAACACCGTGCCCAGGAATCGCCGCGTTGCGTTGCTGAGCAGGTGCATCGCGTGCGTCACCTCGTGCCGGCGGCAATGCCCCTCGCGCACGATCAGCAGCGCCCCATCGGCCGCCTGGGCCATGATTCGCGCATCCGCAACCGGGAGCAGCGGCGGCGCGTCGAGCAGCACAATGTCGAACTTTTCGCGCATCCTTTGCAGGAAATCGCGGAACGCGCGGCCCACCAGCACTTCCGTGCTCTGCGCGTTGATCAATTGACCCGCCGGCAGCACGCACGGCTCGCCGACCCCGCGCGTCAAGATCGCCTCGGACTCGGTCGTCGTCTTTTGCAGCAGTTCCAGCAATCCCGGGCTGGGCCGCACGCCGAGCCGCGTGGTGAGCGTCTGGCGCCGCAGATCGGCGTCGACCACGAGCACGCGCTTGCCGCATTGGGCGAACGTGTTCGACAGCTTTTCGCTGACCGTGCTCTTGCCCGCGCCCGGTCCGGCGCTGGTGATGATCAATACACTGCCGCGCTCGATCGGCAAGCGCTCGAGCAGCGCCGTGCGCAACATGCGGAAATGTTCGCCCTGAATCGCGAGCTGCTCGGGCGTCGCCTTCTTCAAATCGGGAATCAGCGGCACAAAGCCCAGCATCGGCCCGCGGGTCGCGTCGAGCACGTCGCTGGTCTCGCGCACCTGCGGATTCATCAGTACCCGCAGGAACGTCACGCCCAGCGAAAAGAGTGCCGCCGCAAAGGTCGCCATGCCCACCAGTAGAAAGCGGCGATTGCCGTTTGAGGGCGCGGTCGGGCGGAAGGCCATGCTCTGATCGGTCGGCATGATGACCGGCAGCTCCTGTTCGAGCTCACGCTGCACTTTGGTCGAAACGAGCGTGTCGTAGAGCGCCTTGTGCTTGTTGTAGTCTTCCTGCAGTTTTTGAAGCTGGCTGATTTCGTCGACCATCTTGGAACTGTCGATACCCATGCGGCTCAGGTCGTCTCGGCGGCGCTGGATCTTGGCCTCCGCCAGCCGCCGCAGCCGATCCAACTCGTTGATCTGGGCCGTAACGGGATCGTCGCCGTTGCCGACTGCGAAGCCCTTTTCCGTGATCTCGTCGATCAACTGCTCTTCTTCACGCAGCATCTGTTCGATGTTCGCGATCTCGCGCTCGGCCTTGGCGATTTGCGGCGCCGCGGGGCCGAAGCGCGTGCGAAGGTCTTCCAGTCGCGAAACTTCCTGACGCCGTCGGCCGTCCAACTCGCGCCAACGGGCATTGGTGCGGTAGCGCAAGCTTGCGTTGGCGGTCTCGGCGGACGGCCGCGACGCCGCCTGCGATGCCGGAGCGCCGTCGCGAATTTTCTTTAACTCGGCGATCGCGCTCCTCATGTCTTCGACTTCGATCATGGCCGCCCGCAATTCGTCCTGCAGCTTCGTCTGCTGCGATTCAAACCCGGTGAGCTTGGTGTCGGGATCGGTGATGCCCAGCGCCTTGCGCTTTTCGCTGATCTGCAGTTCCAACCGATCCACTTCGCGCCGCTCAGCTTCCAAAGCCGTGTTACGGGTGCTGTTGATGGTCTGATTGTCTTCCCTCTGCTTGCGCCCCAGCCAATCGCGATATTGATCCTGCACCGTCTGCACGATCGTGACGCAATCCTCGGGGTTCTCCGTCTCCATCGAGATCTGGATGAAGTTCGCCTGATTCTGCGGCTTCACCTGCAATTGATCGCGCAGCCGCTCCATGTTCGACAGCCGCGCCCCGAAGAAGTTGGTGTCGCGCTCGCGAAACCAGCGAGAGTTCTTCACTTCGGGCGCATCCAGCACGCAGTTCAGCACGTCCGGGCTGCGAATTTCGTTGGCCCGCGTCGCCAGGTATGCGTTGTACAGCGGGATCATCGCGTTGTTCTTGCTGCGCTCGATGATCTCATCCTTGATCGGCGGGACTTCGAGCGTCGCAAACGAGCGATACATCGGCTTGTGCGAAAACCATGCGAACAGCGCCCCAGGCAGCGCCAGCCCGAGGAACAGCGCGATCGTCGTCCATTTGTAGCGCATCATCGCGCTCAGCGTGATCCGACGGCCGATGCCGGGCGCCGCGGGCTGCGCCGGATGCTGCAAGCGCGGGTAATACCCTCCCGCCGCGCCCGGATAATCGTTGAACACGGGAGGAGCGCCGTTCGTCGGCGGGGGGGCAAATGGGTCTGTCGTACGCATCCGTCGTATCCTTCTTTCGCGGCGTGTAGCGCCGCTTTCTCCCGGTCCGCGACCTATATCGCCCCGACCGCGAGCTCATCCACACTTCCACCGCGAAACAGCAGATATTCAACACGCGAAGCCGGCTTCAGCCGCGCGCCGTCGGTCACGATCGCGTGATCCACGACCGCGCGCTCGCCCACTTCCACCTGATCCCACAGCACGGACGAGCACAGCACGGCGTCACGCCGAACTTCGCAGTCCGTGCCGATCGTCGTCGGTCCCACCACCGTCGCCGTCGCCGCCACGCGCGAGCCCGCTCCGACCAGCACCGGGCCGATCAGCCGCGAGGGATCGGCCACCTGGGCCGTCTCGTGCACAAAGCTTTCGCGCACCCGTCGATAGCCGGGCCAGGTTGCGTCTGACTTCGCCAGCCGGATCGCCGCGCTCGCGCACAGCGCGAGGTACGAATGCACGTCGGTAATGCGCCCGAAGCTGCGCGGCAACTGAAATGTCGCCACCGATTGATTCCCGCGATAAAGCTGCGGGATGAGCATCTCTTTCAGATCCTGAAAGCCTGCCTCGGGCACGGCCTCCAGCGCTTCGCGCTCCAGCAGATATGCGCCGACCGGGCGCAATCGAGCCGCCAGCGGTGCGCTGTTGGTCTCTTCTCCCGGCGCCACCACGACGGTCATCAGCGCCGCGCTCGACTCGTGTTCCTGAAAGAGCGTCGCCAGATCGCAGTCGGGCAGAATCGTCGCGTCGCACACCAAAAAGCGATCGCCGCCGAATTGCGCCGCCGCATCGCGTACGCAGCCCGCCGCGCCGCGCGGAATGAGATCCATGTAATAGGAGAGCTGCAGTTGGCGCAGCGATCCGTCCGAGAGCAGGCTGCGCCCCAGCCGCCAGCCCTCATTGGTGCAGATCGTGACGTGCCGAATGCCCGCTTCCGACAGCCACCGCAGGGTGTGGCAGATCAACGGCGAATGAGCCACGGGCATGAGTGGAAACGGGCGTACGGCGGCAAAGCCCGACTCGTCCCAGCCGTGGCTGCCGCCCAAGATGATCGCGCGCGTAATGAGACCGTCGCTCATGAAGCCGCGTGCCCTTCAATGCCTGCCAGCGACGCTCGCCGCTCGATACGCTCGCGCGGCGCCGCCGGACCGGTTCGAACAATCTCGATCCGCGTCCGAAAAACGGCGTCCCCGCGGATCTCGCCTTCCGCCGCCAGCGAAACGCTGGACGACTTGCGGTGATAGCCGCGGCTCACCCAACCGGCATACGTCGCTGCGTCGCCGCGCACCATCGAGGTGCGCAGCGTCGTGTCCATCTCAATCCTCACAATCCCAGCGCCGCCGTCAAGCTCAAAGCCGCCGAAATCGGTTGCGCGGACGTTGCAATGTTCTGAGACGTGCCAATGTTGCGCGACGCGGTGTGCCCCGGTGCAGCGCAGCTCGTCGATCACCTGCAATACGCCCGCACGCGCGTCGAGATCGATCGTCCGCCGATGCGTCACGGGATTCTTCAGCCGCTGATAGCCATCATGCTCGCCGACAAACCGTCCGCCCGCAGCGCTCGGCTGCCACTCGATGCAGCGTGACTGTGCCCGTCGGCCCCAAAGAAACAGCCCCAGGCACTCCGACTGATCTTCGCCATCCATGCAGATCGTGTTGTGTGCCGCGGTGCTGCGCAGATAGTCGCGCCAGGCTCGTTCGCTGAAGTAGTCATAGGTGCCCGGGTCGCAGAGGAACTCCACCCCGAACGCGCGCAGCGTGAAACTCAGCGCGTCGGCGTGACCATGCGCCGCGATGCTGCCGAACCCCAGCGGGGCACAGTCGATGACGACGCTGATCGCGTCTTCGCCGCGCTCGCCGCTCTGCAACAGGTAGTGCCCGGTGCATTCGAACGCCCGCGCGGTGAGCTTGTCGCGTTGCGGCGCGCGCTGCGTGAGCTGCCGCAGCGTTTCGACTCCGCCGGTCCCCAGCAGCCACGCCGCCGGCTCCCATTGCTCATCGGCGCCGCGCAACATCGCGACATCGTCGAAGAGCGCCGCCCCGACCGAAAGCCACGGCGTCGCGGCACGCGGGTCGTTCGCGACGTCCACGACGTACCCATCATCCGCGTCATTAAACATCGGCAGCGGGCCGCCGGCCTCGGCCAGCGCCGCGAGGTATTCGAACGATCGTCGCAGATGCCCCCAATACGCCGGCGAGAAATCGCGCCCCGCCCGCCGCGCCGCCAGCGCGCTCAGCAGGAAGAACTGGAGCGTAAACGTGTGATAGCCCGTGGCGCGCTCGACGTTGCCGCCGTCCGGCAGCGTCTGCAGCGCAATCTGCGCTTCGAGAATCGCCCGCGCCCGATCGACCAGCCGCGTCCACTCCGGCGCCGCCGCGAAGTAGCTGCCCGCGATGAATACGCCCGCCGCTTCACCGACCAGGTGATTGTTCGCCGAGGAACCGCGCGAAAAACGGCTCGCCACTTCGTGCAGATGCAGCTCGACGCTCGAGAGGATTCGTGCCGTCGCTCCAGCGTCGAATGCGGGCGCGTCCCCCATCATTTCAAACGCGAATGTCCAGTTGATCAGGCGAATGCCGAGCTCCAGCGGGCTCCGCCATTGCATGCCGCGACAGTAGGGGCATTGATCGAGCCAACCTGCCCAATGGCGCCACGCCGCCTCTGCGTACTTCAAGTCGCCGCTCGTGCGATACGCCCGCCCCAGCAGGCCGAGATGCGCGTGCCGGCTCGCTTCCCACACCCACTTGCAATCGCCGCTCTCGCGCACATCGCGATAGTCGATGCGCGGCGCATAGCCCATCGGCGTCGCGCGATTGTGATGCGGATCAAAGTTCCAGCGCGGCGGATCCCCCAGTTCGCATACGAGCCCGCCCATCAGCGCTAATCGCCCCGCGCAAACCTCATTCGCACGCTCGAGGAGCGTATCGCGATCGACGCAAGGCAGGCTCGCGCCGCCGTCGCCGGTTACCGCAGCACAGAGAAGGGGGACGCGCTTCTGCGCTCGAAACGACCGCGCCAACGCGGGGCCGCGTTCCTCTGCTCGCTTGCGAATCGCCGACTCGCGCAGCGCTCCCCAGGTGTCCTGAGCGCGGCTCTCGATGCGCCAGAGCACCTCGGCCGGCGTCATCGCCCGCAATCGTCGCCAATACCAGGAAAAGGTCTGCATCCGTGCCTACGACCCCGGCTTGTTTACTGGGTTAGGTCGTCGCGTCGAGATCGCGACGACAGTCCGCCGATACGCCGCTTGTCTCGCGGGCGCGGCGATGTTCCACCGGTCGAGCATCCGCCCAACGCTCACGAAGCGGCAACGAGGCGCGGCGGGGCGGACGAGGGCTGGGCTGATTCCGTTTCGGCCTGTCGCGCGGCCAATGCTTCGCGCCGCTTTCGCAGCACTCGCCGCACGCCGCCGATGACAATCGCTGCGCCGCCGATCGTGGGCACCAGCCAGGGCGCGAGTTCTCGCGCGATCAAACCCACGGCTGGGCTGATCACATCGAGGAGTAGCGCGCCCGCAAAGACGCCCGTGCCGAGCAGCCCGAGTGTGTCGATTCGCAGGAGCGCACCCAGCACGATCGCGCTGATGCCGCATACCGTGCCGAGGATCTGCCACATGCCAAAGCCCGTCGTGGTTTGCAAATCCGCGCGATCGGCAAACAAGCCGGCGACGACTACGGCCGCGCCCGCCAGAAGCAGGGCGCCGTCGAGGCTGAGCCGATGCTGAGTGGAAAACGTCGTGTCGCCGATGGCCCGCCCGACCCAGCGACCGTCGCAATCTGCGCAGCGGTTTTGATAGACGGGCGTGCCGTTTCGGTAACGCTCCAGCACACACACCACCGCCGGGGAGCCGCAATCGGCGCAGACCCGAGGTGCGAACACGATCGGCTTGGCTGCCGGAGCGTATCGTGGTTTGGATTGAACCGATGGCTGCGCTCTCTCCTCGCGCCGCATCGGTTCGCTGTTAACTGGCAATTCTTGCGCAGACCGTCCGTTGGACGGCGCCGCTACTCGCTTTCCCATTGCCCCAGTTCCTTCAAGCTGCGCGCCAACCCGCGCCCAACTTTGACAAACAACCGAGCCCGGCTTGCACTTCGGTCTTGTGGGGTACTCCAACTAATACTAACCGACCTGACAATGATAATTGCCGCTCGCGTCCGAAATTCATCGTTTCCCGAGCAAGAAATTACAAAACGTTGACGACCTGACGGGCGCATTCGTGCAACGCTCGTCCTCGCGGGCTGCCTGATAAAAAGTACGAACCGCCAAGAGATGCGCGAACGGCGCGTGTGCGGTTCGAATGAACCGTCAGGACACTCGGCCTATCGCCGACGACCGAAGAGCGACGCCATTGCCAATCCGATCAGGGCCAGCATGGACGACTCCGGCGACGGAATCGCACCGCCATTGCCCGGCGGAGTCGGCGGAATCAGATCCACAATCGTGTCCGGATTGGTGTTGCCCTCCGGCGGAACATAATCCGGCGCGGGAGTCGGCGGCGCCATCGGCGTGCCATCGATCAAAGGGTCCGTTACTGACGGCGTGTCCGCGGGCGGCGGAGGCGTCGGAGCCGGACGCGCGGCGAACGCGTTCCATGAAACCAGCGTCGAACGAATGCCCGCCGAGTAAACCGAATTCGTCTGTGTCGACTGCGCCGCGGTTACAGCGCCGCGCACGCGCATCCCCAACCAGCTCGACTGTCCGGCGGCAGCCGGACTAGCGGCCACGCTCTGCACGGCCGAGCGATTCGTTTCAAGCTTTGGCGTCGCGCCCAGCGAGCGCGGGTCCAGCGGCGCGACCCGAAAATAGTAAGGATCATCGATCAGCCGGGGGTCGGCGTTGCGATGACGGCGCGCGAGATCGGCGCTCGCCGCTCCGGACAGGAAGCCAGCGGCGAGAAACGCGATCATCATTCGCGATTTGCTCGTCGACATTCAATCACACTCCTCAACTGCTGAGCCGCGCCGCACACGGCGCCTCGCTCAGCGACTCAGGCGGCCTTCCTGCGTCTCTACCTGACGCACGACGTCGCCTGCACTATTCACGCCGCTGAATTCCAGCGACAGCAATAAGTCCATCTGTGTCGCCGAAACCCGGCGATACACCGTCTCGCCGATTCCGGCGACTGAGATTCCATCGCGGCTGCCGCTGATCTGCAGCGCGACAACCACCGAATTCGCAACTTCGGTGATCGAAGTTACCGTTCCATTCACCGACTCGTTGCCGATCTCGAGCAAGGTCAGCACCGTGCCGACCGCGAGCTCCTGGCCTGTTGACACGAGCGGCAAGCCGCCGGTGCCGATTGTTTCGGTCACAGCCCGCGTCGACGATTGCGTGTCGACCGACTGCTCGTTTAGAAACAATTCCACGACGACGGTCAGGTTGCCGCTATAGGCCCCGGGCTCCAGCCCGGCGTCGGCCGAGTTCGAATTTCCGTTTCCGGTGGGCGGCGGCGTCACGCATCCGCAGAGCAGCAGGCCCACAATTACCGCGTTACAGCGCCAGCCCGACAGGCATCCAGCCTGCGAACCGCCTCCTCGCGGTGTCTGATTTGCGATCATCTTGGCGTCATTACTCCGGGACGACGATCCATTCGGCAATCCGTGCCGAAGACGCGTTGACGGTCCCGCGAGTCGTCCTGCTGGCGCGCCTAGGCGCTACCTCTATCTCACAGTCTAGCACGTCGTCAATCGAAATTGCTAGCGCTTCGCTCAAATATCTCATTCGTCAGCAAGAACTTATGGACGTTTAACCCGCACAAACGACCACCCCAGCTTTTCTCGGTCTGCGAGTTTGGCTCACAGGCGAAAAATAATTCGGGTCAGCCCGGCAGGCCCAACCACCTCTCGCCATGGCCGATAACACGACACTGGCGTAGAAAATAAAGCCGCGGCGACCTGACCCAGCCGCCGCGCGATTCGTGGTCAGAGATTGTCCGAACAATACATCGCCGGAGCGGCCAAAGACCGCGCCGGCGGGCAAACCAGTTAGCTCAAACGGCGACGCAGGCCGGCCAGAGCGGCCATGCCGACGATCGCCAGCGAACCCGAAACCGGCGACGGAATCGGGTTCGGATCGACCTCAAACAGCCAGTCCGAAGCCGCGATGTGCGACTGACCGCTGTGGTTCAGCCAACCCCAGCCGCTCACGCCCGGGTTCGTCCGGTGGTTGAGGCCGAGATAGAACGACGGCGCATACGGATCCATGTTGAAATCTACCAACGGGATCTGCGGGTTGTTGCGGAAGGCCGAACGCGTGCTGCTGAACAGCGGCTGGATATAGCCGACGTTCAGGTTCGACGGGCGGTTGATCGCGATCGTGCCGTCCGACTGCACCACGACGTTAGTGTCGTACAGAAAATCGATCCGCCACAGGCCGACGCGACCCTGCGACTCCGGCGCGTAGGTCGCGCCATTGTCGTGGCCGCCCCAAACGGTGCCGAAGATGCGGATCGTGCGAGCCGCCAGATCCAACGCCATCCGCATGTCCGAGCGGCTGTCGTTAAAGTCGAACGAGAAAATACGGGCCGGATTGCGCGAGCCATCCAGACCGTCCAGACGCAGACCGTAGCCCGGGGGCTGCTGACCGCCGTTCCGGTGGTTGGACAGTCGGTATTCACCCGACTGCAACACCGGGGTCGGCGCTGCCGACGCCGCCAGCGCAAAAGCACCAGCGATCACCAGCGCGAACCTCGAAAGGTTCCGCATAGGGAATCTCCTCAGTCAAAACAAATGGGAACTGCTTCTAACCAGAATCCTCGCTGATGCCCCGACGCCCTCCTGGCGACGTGCATCCACCAACCGGGCAAGAAATTACAGGATCGAAATCGCAGCCGCAATCCGGGGGCCGAAAAATTACGCCACAGACTGTCGTTTAATTCAGGACGAAATTGATGCTAAATCGGCAGATGCCGCCGCGTTGCCACGGCGGCGGATTGGCGGGCAATACAAAAAAGCCGGGCGATCGACTCAGAATGTCGATCGCCCGGCACGCGAGGTGATGAAGTGTTGCAGGCGGGACGCGATCTAGCTCGCGTCCCAATCGGGGGAACGCTCAGCGACGACGCAGGGCCGAAATCAGCGCCACGCCCAGGATGCTCAGCGACGCGGTCGCCGGCTCCGGAATCGGCTCAGCGCCGACCGTGAACAGCCAGTCCGAGGCCGCAACGTGGTTGCGGTTGCTGTGGTTCACCCAGCCCCAGCCGCTCACACCGGGCTCGCCACGGTGATTCAGGCCGAGATGGAACGACGGCATCATGAAGTCGACCAGCGGGATGAGCGGGTTGCCGGCGAAAGCCGCAACCGTGCTGTTGAACAGCGGCTTGATAAAGCCGTTATTCAGCGGGGACTGCTGCGCGATGATCTCGCCGCTGCCCAGCGTCTGCACGCCGTTGCGGTAGGTGAAATCAATCTGCCAGAGACCGACGCGACCGTTGGCCGGATTCTCATACGAGCTGCCGACATCGCGACCGCCGTAGACCTGACCGAAGATGCGGATCGTGCCGTTGGCATGATTCACGGTCATCTTCATGTCGGACTGCGCGTTCTCGAAGTCGAAGCTGTAGATGCGCGTATTGTGGTGCAGGTCCAGGCCGTCGAGGCGCAGGCCATACGCCGGCGGCTGCGCGCCGCCACCGTCGTGATTGAACAGGCGATACGTTCCGTTAGCGACGACCGGCGTCGGACCGGCGAAAGCGCTCCCGACGACGGCAGCGGCGAGGGCCGCGGCAAACATCATGTTCTTCATTGCACTTCCTTCCCCAAGGTCATTGGGCGCAAGCGTTTACGATCAGTCTCCTCAGCATGCGCCGCTTCCTGCGACGCCACCAACCACTCGCTGAATCCTACCGCTCGCCGGGGGGGCGAATCTAGTCGATTTTTGCCCGGCCGCTGATCGTAAAGCCATTCGGATTAAATGTTTACGGAACAATCCGATAAACGATTTTGCCCCGCGTTCGCAGCCGCCGTGGGCGCCTGGGCGCCCCGTCGAAAAACTTGTGGAATCGCCCCCGTCAAAACTCGCCGGTCCGGTCACATATTGGTCGGCTTGGTCGGCATCCGATAAATCGGTCGAACCGAGCTGCGCCGCGCCACCTCGACAAAGCCCGCCCGTTCAAACGTTTCCGGCAGGCCCGTCCACACGAACGCACCCGGGGCGGCGTCCGATCGTGTCACCGTGGGGTACGCCTCCACCCACTTCGCGCCGTTTGCGGCCGCGTGGCGCACCGCGGCCTGCACCAGCTCCACCGACACGCCGCGCCGTCGGTAGGGGGGCAAGACGAATAAGCACGAAATCGACCACACCGGCGTCTCATCGACAGGGGCGAGGACGCGCGAGTTTTCGAGCCTCACATAGACCTGTCGCGGCGCGACCGCGCACCACCCGATCGGCTTCGCGCCGTCATACGCCAGCACGCCGGGCGTGTCGCCTTGGGTGACGAGCTTTCGCAACGAAGCCCGATTCTTCGCCCCTTTGTCCGCTTGATATTCGCAGCTTTGCTTTCGCCAGAACATGCACCAGCAGCCGGCGCAGGCCCCGCGTTCGCCGAAGAGCTGCTCGAGGTCGGGCCAACGGTCGGCGGTCGCGGGCACGATCGAAAGCTGGTCCGGCCGGAACGAATCCGGCACGCGAATCGGCGCGGACTTCGTCTGGGAGGAGCCGCGGGCTCCGCCCCGCGCGGGCGCGCCGCGGTCCGCGGTCGCGCGTTTGCGGGCAGGTCGCGTTTTCCCGCCGCTCGAAGCCCCAGGCTTGCCGACCTTCTTCGCCATGCCGAGGTTCGCTCGCTTACGCCCGTTGGGCGCTCTCCACTCGCGAAACCGTCAGACCCAGCGCGGGAATCTCGTAGCGACCATCCCAGATTTTCCGCACGAAATGCCCCTCTGTCGTCTCCAGATTCTGGATCGTCGGATAATTGCGCGTCCGCCCGCGCCCGAATCGCTGCGGCTCAAACTCCTGCCAGACGATTACGACAAACTCGCGGCCCTTGTCATCGACAACGGCGAATCGTTCGACCTCTTTGGTCATGCGGCCCTCAACATGTGCGAAAGTTTCGTTGAAAGCGAAATTGTATCTCAACCCGCCGCACGCGGCGACGGCCCGCACCGCCGCCGCTAATCTCCCTCCGCCATGCAGAACGACAAGCACAACGAAACTCCGCCGATGCAAGCACTGACCCCCGCCTCGCCCGACGCGGCCTCGCCGGCGCCCAGCGAGTTCGACCAGGCGGTGCAAGTTTGGAAGCGGCTCGGCCCGCTCGGCTGGCTCGCAGTCGCCTCCGCCGTGCTGCCCGCCCTCGGCGGCTTCGTGTTGCTCTATTACATGAACACCTTCGGCGAGACGTTGAAGTCCTATGGTTCCAGTGGCCCGCTGATTTTCGCCGTCTTCTTCGGCATCACGGCCGGCCTCGCGTTGCTCCCGACCTACGCCCAATCGCTCGCCGGCGGCTGGGCCTTTGGTTGGCAGATCGGCGGCGCGGCGGCGGTAGGGGGGCTGGTCCTCGGTGCGCTCATCGGCTACGCCATCGCCTTTCGCTCCGCCGGCAAGCGCGTCACCGCGCTGATCGAGGAGCAGCCCAAGTGGAAAGCGGTCTACGACGCGCTGCTGAATAGCGGTTTCGTCCGCCGCCTGCTGCTCGTCGCGCTCATCCGCCTGCCGCCCAATTCGCCCTTTTCGATGAGCAACCTCGTCTTGGCGGCGACGCGCATCCCCTGGTTCGAATACATCGTCGGCACGGCCATCGGCATGACCCCGCGCACGCTGGCCGTGGCCTACATCGGCTCAAGCCTCCAAAGCCTCACCGACAAATCCCCCCAAGCCCGCATGCTGACGATCGCCGGCGTTGTAGTCGCGGTGGTCGTGGTGATCATCGTCGGTGCGATCGCCAACCAAGCCATCCAGCGCGTCACCGGGACGCAGCCGTCGAACGAAGCAGCGCGCTAAAGCGCAGCAGCAGCAGGGCGGGTCTCCCCCGCCTCTTCGCCCCCGTGCTCATCGCGCATCGTCCGTCGCGGGAATATTGACCTTCAAAGCACCAACCCGCCCAAAAACTCCCGTCGCTTCCCTATCGGCGCCAGCAGCAGATACTGCATCGGAAAGACCTGCGGCTCCTTCAGCTTCAGACCCGCCAGAACGCGCTCTCGCTCGAGTATGGGAAACTTATTGCGATCGCGTCGCGCCACCGCCGGTGGCACCATTGGCAGCGACAGATAGCCCGAAGTGACGATCGCGCCGGGAGAGATGCTGATCGGCGATTCCGCGGTAGTAACGTCCATGAAGCCATGCTCGACGCGGCCGTTCCATAGAACGAACCGCGCGTAGACAAGCTGCGAATAGCGCCTCGGCGGAATCGACTTCTGTCGTAGCGGAACAACCCACGTCTCATCGGCGCCGGGCGGCATCGGCTCGTCCACGAAGTTCCAAATTGGACAGCGATCGAAGTCCGATTTTCGGAGTGCCACGACGGGCTTTGCGGAGGACATAAGCAGAAGTGTAAATCTCGCTGACGCGCTCGCAACGACCGAACGCGCGATTTGGCGAAGTTGGTTTGCCCCCAACGCCGGGTCAACTGCTTGCCAATACTAAGCCCGCTTCTCGCAGTCGCGAATCTCCCGCGCGCCGCTTCACCGTCTTACTGATTAACCGTTTCGCCACTTCACCCGACCAGCAGCGCCACGAATCCCGAGATATCGCCCACCGTGATGAACCCATCGAGGTTGATATCCGCCCGCAGCGGATCGCACCCCGGAAACTGGATCTCGTAGCCGGCCGGATCGGTCAGCGCCAGCACAAACGCCGCGATGTCGCCGACCGACACCACGCCATCGCAATTCACATCGCCCAGCAGCGCCGGCGGAAAACCGAGCACCGCTCGCCACGCTTCGACGCGGCCCTGCGGATTAAGGCCATAACCGACGATCGTCTTGCCATCATCTGAGATGGCCGTTGCCGCCTGCAGCGTCCAGCCGGTGAGGTTCAGTCCGTAGTCATTCGCCAAGACATCCTGCAAGCGCCGGCTGCCGACGCCGCTATCCCAGATCAGTGCCTGGCGCGGGCCGCCGATGAATGGTGCGTCGAAGCCAACGATCCGATCCCCGTCGCCATCGACATCCAGCATCTCCCGTCCGCCAAAGCTACCGACGAGGAATGGCGGGATGATCACCCAGCCGGTCGCCGCGGTCCATCGCTCGCGTGCTTCGATCACCACAGTGCCATCGCGATTCACCGCGGTGGGTCGTCGATCCTGGTCGATTTCTTCAAACGTGCCATTGGCAAACCAGCGCACCGCGAAAAACCGCTGCGGCACAGTCGTGAACACATAGCCGACCGAAACCTGTCCATCGGAGCTGATGTCGGTATGCACGACGGCGCCGGTGTTGGCATAGCTCGGAAACGTGAAGTTTTGACAGGTCAGCGCAGGGCCATTGCTCCAAGTCCAAAGTGCCGTGCCGGGGTCGGACGCGCCGAGAATCCGCAAACCGTCGGGCGTAATCGCCGTCGCGGTGGGCGAAGGCGCCGCAGCGCAAGGCGTCAGACGATCAAAATTCGTCTTCGGCGTCCAGCGAAATGCCCGCGGCGGAAAGCCCAACGTGCTTCGGGCAAATCCGACGATTACGCCGCCGTCGTCGCTGACGGCCGTCGGCGAGGTCGTTTCGTAAAACTGAGTCGCGTTCGCGGAAAGCAATCCGAGGTTCTGCGTGCCCGTCACCGCGCTCCATCGAAACGGTTCGACGACGATTCCGGGCGAAGGGTTTTGCAACGTGCCGACCACAAATTGTCCATCGCTCGACACCGCCGTCGCCTGCGATCCATTCGGGAACATGCCCGTCGGATCAAGGCCGAAGAACGACGCGGGCTGAGCCGACACAGCGGCGACGCCGAGGCTCGCCAGGAGGGCAACGGAGTATTGGCGCATGTCCGACCGCAGACGGCGCGGACCGCGAAAGAAAGCACTTGTGTTCATATCAAACCAGTCTAGGGCCGACCCTCCCGAATTTCGCTCGCCGCGTATGAATTGCGAGCAAGCGGCCGCCGCCCGTGTTTGGGCAGGCTCAATTATCAGACCGCACGTCCGCCGGCCCGATTCTCTCTGCATGAGCCAACGTCCTACACTGCCCGCGCATGGCCAAACCAGGATTCAATGCCGGCTTCGCGCTTCCCGCCCAGCTTGATCCGGAAGCAATCGCGCGGGCCGCCGCTCCTCACCCCGCCCATGGCGCCACGGCCCCGCGCCTGGTCGAGCTCGACCTTCTTCGCGGCCTCGCCATCCTCGGTATGGCTCTCTCCGGAATGGTGCCGCGCGGCGTTTTGCCCGAGTGGATGTACCACGCCCAGCTCCCGCCGCCCGCACACGCCTTCGACCCCGCCCGCCCCGGCATCACCTGGGTCGATCTCGTCTTTCCGTTCTTCCTCTTCGCGATGGGCGCCGCGATGCCGCTCTCGCTCGGCGCGCGGCTCAGCGCCGGCGTACCTCCGGCCCGCGTGGCGATCGACGTTTTCATCCGCACCATCGTCCTCGCCGCCTTCGCGCTGTATGTGCAGCACATCAACCCCTGGCTGATCGAGGCCAACCCCTCCGCGGGCACCTGGCTGATCGCCTTCCTCGGATTCGCAATGCTCTTTCCGGCGCTGGCGCGTTTGCCGCGCAACTGGCCGGCGGCGCTGCAGGCGGCGATCCGCATCGCCGGCTGGGGCGGTTGCATCGCTCTCTGCGCGAGTCTGCGTTTTGCCGACGGTACCGGCTGGCGACTCACGCGGAGCGACATCATCATCGTCGTACTGACGAACACATGGCTGTTTGGCGCGATGATCTGGCTGCTCTCGCGAGACTTCGTCCCTTTGCGACTCGGCCTGATGATCGCCCTCATCGCATTTCGTTTGTCACACGAATCGCCGGGCTGGATTCAAGACGCGTGGAATTGGACGCCGGCGCCCTGGATTTTCACGCCTTATTACCTGCAATACCTAATGATCGTGCTGCCCGGGACGATCGTCGGCGAATTGTTCTTGCGGCGAGCGGGCGAGCCTCCCGTGGTTTCGACGGCGGGCAGTCGAATCCTCGCGGCGGGCGCCCTGATCGGCAGCTTCGCACTTTGTGCGAACACCCTCATCGTCATGGGACGCGCCAACGACCCGCTCTCGCGTTACTCGCTACTCATGACTTGCTTCACGGTATGTGGTGCGGCCGTGGGCTTGCGCGGCGTGAGCGATCCGTTCCTCGGCCGTGTCGCCGGCTGGGGCGCGCTGTGGTTTGTGGTCGGCCTGCTCTTCGAGCCGCTCGAAGGCGGCATTAAGAAAGACCCCTCCAACCTCTGCTACTACTTTGTCACCAGCGGCCTCGCCACATTCACCTTGCTCGCGCTTTGGATCGCCGCGCGTTCGTCGATCTTTGTCCGCTGCACGAGCTGGGTCGCGCAAACCGGCGCCAACCCCATCGTCGCCTACGTCGCGATCCGCAATCTGATCCCGCCCATGCTCGCTCTCACCGGCATCGAAGCCGCCGCCGGCTCGGCGTTTGTCGAACCCTGGCCGCGCGCCGCGTGGGCACTCGCCAAGACAATGCTGCTGGCCGGCCTAATCGCCTATCTCACCCGCCGACGCATCTTCTTCCGCGCTTAGCTCCGCCTGCGGGTGGGCTGCGGCGAAACGGCGAATTGGATAAACTACGGAGGTCAGACGCGAGCAATTGCGCGGCGACGCCGATTCGTCCGCCGCGCGGCACTGCTGCGGCAAGTTCGCAGAGGAGTTCAGTATGCGATACGGGTTGATTCTCGGGCTGTTGCTTTCCACGCTCGCTTCGCCGCTGCAGGCGCAGATGATCGGCCAGCCAGCACCCGAGTTGACGTTCACCCGCCGCGACGGCGAGGACAATCAGACCGAAAAGCTGAAGCTCGTCGGCAAGCGCGGGCTGATCGTCATCCTCTACTTCTTCCGCACCAACGACGCCGCCTCGGCCGAGTACGTCGACAAGGCCAACAAATCGGGCCGCATCCCCGGCGTCGACGTCATCTTCATCTCTCCGAATAAGCAGGAAGAAGTGAAGACGTTTCTCGAGACCAAAGAAGTGCCCGAGGGCTGGACGATCTGGGAGGCCGAGAGCATCTGCTCGCTCTACGACGTGTCTCACTATCCGCGCTGCTACATCGTCGACCCCCAGGGGCAAATCGCCTGGCGCGGTCATCCGGGCGAGCTCGACGCCCGCCTCAAGGACCAGATTCGCCTGACGCCGCCGCTCGGCGCCGGCGAGGCCACGCTCACGAAAAAGCTGGAAACGGCTCAGAAGATGCTGAGCACGAAAAAGCTCGGCGTGGCCTACACGCTTTGCAAGCAAGTCATCGATCTCACCGCCGAAGGCGACTCGCTCAACGGCAAGGCCATCACGCTCCGCGATCAGATCGAAAAGGCGGTGGAGAAGCGGCTCGAAGATGCCAAAAAGGCCTTTGAGAACAAGAAGTATCAGGAGGCCGCCGAGATCCTGGCCGAGATCAAGGTCCGCATGGAAGGTCGCGACATCGTCAAGACCGCCGAAGGCGAGATCTCGCGCGTCCGCGGCACGCGCGAAAGCAAGAAGCTCTACGAAGACGGCCTGCGCGACGTGCGGGCCGAGATGCTGCTGGAGTCGGCCCTCGAACAGCTCGAACTGAAGCGCTTCGTCGACGCCGAGCGCCAGCTTCGCGAGGTCACCGAAAAATTCGACGAGGCTCCGTCGGCCAAACTGGCTCAGGAGACGCTCGAGAAGATGCACAAAGACCCTGAGGTGCTGGCCGCGGTCAAGGCTCACTATGACCAGTTGCAGGCCGACCGCTGGTACGACATCGGCGACCGCTTCTCGCGCCTCGGCCTCGCCGACCAAGCCCGCGACTACTTCAAAAAGGTCGTCGACACCTATCCCAAGTCCGAAGCCGCCAAGCGAGCCGAAACGGCGATGAAGAAGCTGAGCGACAAGAAGAAGACGTAGGCCCGCGCGGCGGCCGACTCACTGGTAGGGCAGGCCGCAGTACTCCGCGCCCTGCCGTTTTCGTCTAGTTATCAACGGTCGCTACCGATTCTGACGACGCGAAGTCATTCGGAGCTTGCAGTGGTCGGCAGGCCGATGTGATTTGAGATGGGCTGATTATGAAGGGGGTGTTCCCGGGCTGGTTGCGGGGCAGGCGGGTGGAATTGTGCAGCAAGCGTCTATATCCTGATCCTAATTCATCCGGCGACGCAACGCCGTCGTCGGTACGCACGGTTCAGTCGCAGTCGCGGGCATTATCGATTGGGGAGTAGAACATGTTCGAGCAAGCAATGCGTGAATTGCCGGCGCTGGCCGCAGCCGGTGCCATCCTGTCGTGTGCTGCGAGCCGCGCCGCTACTCCGGCGCTGGTAAGCGATCTTCTCACGAGCAACACGCCGCGGGCCTCCCACCCGGCACTTTTCGTCGAGTTTGATGGAGGCGTGTTGTTCGGCGCCACTCGTTATGACGTGGGTTGGGAACTGTGGCGATTTGACCTCTCGACTCAACAAACAACGCTTTTACGCGACTTTCTTCCCGGCCCGCAGAGCGGATTGAGCGGCAATTTGCTCAAACCGATTGTCGTTGCCGGCCGCGTCTACTTTCTCGCGCGCGCCGAACAGGACCGCATTGCGCTTTGGACGACAGATGGGACGCGTGCGGGGACCAACCGTGTTCCTATAGAACGCACCGTTTCGACTCCGATACTGGAGGGTGATGTGGAGGTCGTCGGGACCGATCTGGTTGCGTACGTATCAATTCGGGATGGCGTTTGGCGGCTGTGGCGCGTTCAAGAGGGAATTGTCACGCCGATTTCGCTTCCAGCGTGGAGTGCCACCACCCCACCACGGCTGCGGATGGTCGGCGAACGTCTCCACTTCTGGCACATGATGCCGGGGTTAGGCGTCGAACCATGGACCGTGGCCCCAGGGAGCGACTCTGCGGAGATGATCAAGGACATTTACCCCGGTCCAGGGTCAAGTTACGCCGGGCTCCCGCGCGTCGCCCTCAGCGATTCACTGCTCCTATTTGCTGCACTCACTCCGGCGACGGGTTTCGAACTTTGGCGATCTGACGGTACCCCGCAAGGTACGACTCTCGTACGCGACATCGACGCCGGTACGCGCTCGGGGCTGGTCAACGGTTATCCGAGCCAAAACCTATCTACGGCCACGGTAAACGGCTACGTCTATTTTTCAGCCCAGGACCAGGAATATGGAAACTTCGAACTCTGGCGTTCCGACGGGACCGAGGAAGGAACCTCCCAGGTCGTCGACCTGTACCCGGGCGCTATGGGGAGTCGTCCGGAGAACATCGGACAAGTGAACGATCGCGTTTTTTTCCAGGCCAGCTCCGTCGCGATCTACCGAGGTATTTTTTCTACCGACGGCACTTCAACCGGAACGCAGGTTATCTGGGCGCCTGAAAACTTCGTCGCACCCGACGCCCCGGTGACGTTCGATAAGCTAGCCTATTTCTGCGGTTATCGCGCCGACACAGGTAGAGAATTATGGGCCACTGATGGAACGACCGCCGGTACCTTTCTTGTTGAAGATTTAGCCCCGGGACGTAGCGAGTCGGATCCCCGAAACCTGACGGCGACGGCGACAGCCGGCCTCTTCTACGTGGCAAACGGTCTCGAATATCAAGGCGAGCCGCGACGAATCTTGGCCGGCGCAGGGCAATCCGAGCTCGTTGCCAACGTGGCCCCTGACGCGGGCAGCGCTGCCCCGACGGAGTTGACCGCCGTGGGTTCGCGCATTTTCTTTGTCGCTAACGGCGACGGACAATCAGGGCGAAATCTCTGGTACACAGATATCAATGGAGTGATTACCGACTCAATCGAGTTTGGCGGCGCTCAGGCAGGAACCAGTCCTGCGCAACTAACGAGCCACGCTGGCTACATCTTCTATGCAGTGAACGGTAACGACGGTGCTGGTATCGAACTCTGGCACACCGATGCGACAACGCTGGAAACAACTCGACCATTCGATCTCGAGCCCAAAGATCCCAATAGCAACATTGCAGGTCTGACGAGTTCCGCATTCGGCCTTCTATTTGCCGCCCGCGATGGCTTTGAAGGCCAGAGGCCCTACCGTTATGACCCGAACGAGTCGGCCGCGCCGAGCCGCTTGGCCAATGTGGCCGACACGGGGGTCTCTGGCATCGTTCAATTTCGAGTGAATGCGGGCAACGATCGCGTCTTCTTCGCCGCCGACAGCAGAGGAGAGATGGACGCTGAATTATGGGTTTATTCTGGCCTGACGGGTTCCGCATCGGAAATCGACATCAATTCAGGTCCCACCGGCCCGGGAAGTTCGAGTCCGACTAACTTTTCACAACTGGGCGATCAAATTGTCTTCTCCGCGATTCGAAATGACGTTGGACGCGAACTGTGGTGCACGGACGGCACGGTGGCTAACACATCGCTGGTCGCTGATATCAACCCCGGAGCAGCCAACAGCGACCCTCGCAACCTATTCTATTTCGATGACAAGATCGTGTTCGTCGCTACCACCGCAACACTCGGAGTAGAACCATATGTCGTGCAGAGCCTTCCCGACGGGCGCGTAAGTGCTCCCGTGCTGCTGGCCGATATTGTCCCTGGCGCCGGAAGTTCGGCGTCCTTTGGATTCGCCCGCGCCGAGACCATGCCCGGAGTTGTGTTCGGCGCGACGAGTCCTGAGAGCGGCCGCGAAATCTGGATTACCGATGGCACGACCGCGGGCACGCAACTACTGCTCGACATTTACCCAGGGCCACTCGGCTCCTCACCCGCGCATTTCTACGCCGCCAACGGCTTTGTCTATTTCGCCGCCACCTCGCCCGATCACGGCACCGAACTTTGGCGCACCGACGGCACTCCCGAAGGCACGACGCTCTACGCCGACATTCTCCCCGGCCCAGACGGCAGCGTTCCGACCGAACTCGAGTCGGGCTTCACCAAGCTCTATTTCACCGCCGATACGCCGGCTCTGGGCCGCGAACTCTGGAGCATCGCCATCCCCACCGGCCTGCTCGGCGACATGAACTGCGACGGTTTCATCACCGTCGCCGACATCGGCGGCTTCGTCCTCTCACTGACCGACCGCGCGGCCTACGCCGTGCACTACCCCGCGTGCGACCTACACCTCGCCGATGTGAACGACGATGGCTTTGTGACCGTGGCGGATATTGGCGGGTTTGTGCTGCTGCTGACGGGCGGATGATGCCCGAAGTCCGATGATACAATAATGCGATTCGAGGTCGGGCAACGCAGTGAGCATTCGCGTGCCTCGCGGCCCGCGCCTCCGAGTACTGACATGTGATGGGGATCGCGAGATGAAAACGCAACGTATGCGCACGTGCATCACAATCACGATCGGCGCGATTGGGCTATCGGCATCGGCGACCGTGGCGGCAACGCCGGAGTTGGTGCGAGACCTCAGAAGCGAGCCGATTCCGCAGAATTCGTGGCCGAACCATTTCGTCGAGGTAAATGGGGCGGTGCTCTTTCGCGCGAGTCGATACGACCTTGGCAGCGAGGTCTGGCGTTACGACCTTGACTCGGGTGCGACCACGCTGCTTCGCGATTTCAACCCGGGTCCTGCCGACAGCCTCCAGTTCGACGGACCAACGGTGCAGCCAGTCGTTGCGGGAGGTTACGCATATTTCTTTGCGGACGACGGTTCGCGACGAGTGCAGCTTTGGCGCTCCGACGGCACCTCGGCAGGTACGCAAACGGTCATCGATATCGAGCCGGGAATGGCAGATAGCTGGTCGCTCCACTTACGCACGAACGGGACGCATGTTTTCTGGCGAGACGCGTTCCGTCTTTGGCGAACCGACGGGACCACATCGCAGCAGATCGCGATGCCTCCGAATCTTTTCATAGGCCCATCGATTTCATTGTTCCTATCCGGAGAGCGAGCCTATCTTTGGATCCCAACCCTGACGTTCGGCGTTGAGCTGTGGACAGTCGGCCCCGGTGAATCCGCTGCCACGCTGGTTCGCGATATCTATCCTGGGGGCGGCAATGCCACTACGGGCTCCCCAGTGTCGATGACGATGGCTGACATGGGCGAGTTCGTCCTGTTTTTCGCCGATAACGGCACACTCGGCCTTGAACTTTGGCGGACGGACGGCACGGCACAGGGCACGTCCTTGGTCCGCGACATCGCTCCGGGCCCGGGTTCGTCGATCAGCCCCTTCGGGAATCCGGCCCCATATCTGCCCGTTCGGGATGGTTACGCCTACTTCGTTGCGGCTCACAGCGGGTCAAACTATGAAGTCTGGAGATCGGACGGCTCCGCCCAAGGAACACAGTTGGTAAGCGATGTATACCTCGGAGCGGCGTCGTCACAGCCCAATTACTTCGCGGTGCTTCCGGATGTTGTGTTGTTTAGGGCCTTCACCCCGAGCAACGGTCCGGAGCTGTACCGAACGGATGGCACGCCCGCCGGAACAACTATTTTGCGAGAGTTTGTTTCAGGCGCGGGTGGCATTTCCCTGAGTGAGCCGCCCGCAACCCTGAACGGACGCGCATACTTCACTGCGCCGACATCGAACCAGGGTGAAGAGCTTTGGGTGACGGACGGCACATCCGAAGGCACATTGCTGGCGGCGGATGTCGTCCCTGGATTCAATTCATCACGGCCGCGCGGGTTCGCGGCGACGCCAAGCGCAGGGTTGTTTTTCACTGCGATGAGTCCCGACGTTGGGGCCGAGCCCTATCGAATATTACCGGGCAGTACGGTGGCTGAGCTGGTTGCCAATGTCGCTCCGGATGTGGGAGGAAGTGTTCCGACCTCGCTCACGGCGGATGGATCTCGGATCTATTTCGCGGCCCGCGGCGATGGGCAAGTCGGCGACTTTCTCTGGCGGACCGATGGTGACGCAATCTCGACTCACGTCGTTCCGTTCGGCATCGGAACGGCCGCGCGTAACCCAAGCCGCTTGAAATCTTACGATGGCTCGTTGTATTTCGCCGCGAACGGAAACGATAGCGCGGGCGTTGAGCTGTGGCGCACCAACTTGAATACGGTCGCAACCACGCGAGTGACAAATCTATGGCCAGGCGTAGGCGGCAGCGAGCCCGACGGGTTGACGGCTACCCCAATCGGCCTGATTTTCTCAGCAGCTGATAGTTCTTCAACACGCCGCCCCTATCGTCTCGATCCCACGCTCCAGACGCCGCTCATCAGGCTGGCCAACGTGCTTCAGACCGGCGTAACTGATGTCAATCAGATTCAGGAATTCTTTTTTGACCATGCAAGCGGATTGGTGTTCTTCTCCGCCGCCATCGGCAGCTCATCCAATGAGGAATTGTGGGTGTCCGATGGCGGTCTCGATTCGGCGTTGGAGATCTCAATCAATTCAAGCGCGACCCTGGGCAGTGACCCGCGCGGCTTCGTCGCGTTTCACGGAAAGGTGTATTTCCGCGCAACGCGTAGCCCTGAAGGGGCCGAACTCTGGGCGAGCGACGGGACGCTGGAGGGGACTTCCCTTTTTGCCAATATCAACCCAGTGGCGTTTGCGGATAGCAATCCTGGCGAGTTCCACGTCTTCCAAGACAAGCTGTTATTCGCAGCGTCCGGCGCCGGCGGCCGCGAACTGTATGCAGTTCAGGCGCTGCCTGACGGCGGTGCGAGCGGACCGACAATGGTTCGCGATATCGCTCCGATGTCGAGCAACTCCGATCCGACTGAACTCACCAGTGCAGACGGCGTACCCGGTGCCGTTTTCGCAGCCACCACGCCCGCCACGGGCCGCGAGCTCTGGATCACCGACGGAACGAACGAGGGGACGCAACTTCTCGTCGACATTTTCCCCGGTTCGTACAGCTCGGCTCCGGCCAATTTTGCCGCCGCCAGCGGTTATGTCTACTTCACGGCAATGTCGCCCGACTATGGCGTCGAGCTGTGGCGCACCGACGGCACGCCCGAAGGCACAATTCTCTACGCCGACATCGAGCCGGGGCCGACTAGTAGCCTTCCAGCCGACCTCGAGTTCACACCGGGCAAACTCTACTTCAGCGCCGAAACCCCCACCCTCGGCCGCGAACTCTGGAGCATCGCTATCCCCACCGGCCTGCTCGGCGACATGAACTGCGACGGTTTCATCACCGTCGCCGACATCGGCGGCTTCGTCCTCTCACTGACCGATCCCGCGGTTTACGTGGCGCAGTTCGAGACTTGCGACATTCGCCAGGCTGACATCAACGACGACGGCTTCGTCACCGTCGCCGACATCGGCCCCTTCGTCGCGCTGCTGACGCCCTGAGCGGTCAAGCGGCGAGCCCATGAATCGGCTATCCCGGCCGGCCGCCCGCCTCAGATCACAGCCGCGCCGGCACGGAAGCGGTTCTACCGTCGACGCAACCCGCCTCCTGACGGGCGCAGATCTGACCCAAACGATTCCCGCGGTTTCTCCGTTTCCCCGTCCCCCGGTTCACCATTCCCCGCCTCGCCCCATACGATAGAAGAGCAGATAAGCCGCGGCCCCTCATCGCGATGGAGCGCGAAAGCGCCTGCGGCGATAGCGCCTCCCGCGCGACCGCGCCGCGTCCGCCCCATCCCGGAGCATCGCTCGCATGGATCAGATCATCTCCAAGTTCATCAAGCTCCCGCCCCACGTCCGGCTCGTCCTCATGCTCGCCGGCATCGGCAGCGCACTTTCCGCGCTCTACTTCCTCTTCCCCGCGTTGCGTTCCAAAGAAGCCCGCATGTGGCTGGTCATCGTCGGCCTCGGGGCGCTCGCCGTCTTCGGGCTGATCGCGCTCGTCCGCCGCGGCCGCGTGCAAAAGCGCACCAAGAGCCTGGCCGACTCGCTGGCGCAGGAAGGCCCCAGCCGGGCCGATGTCGCCGAACAGGAAAAGGTCTATCGCGATAAGTTTCGTAAAAAGCTCGCCGCCCTCAAGGACGCCGACCTCTCGGTTTATCGCCTTCCCTGGATCGCCCTCATCGGCGAGCCCGGCTCCGGCAAGACCGCCAGCCTCATCCACTCCGGCCTCGATTTCCCGCTGGGCAAGGAAGAGGTCGCCGGCTTCGGCGGCACGCGCAACTACAACTGGTGGTTCACCAACGACGCCATCATCCTCGACACCGCCGGCCGCATCGCCTTTCACGAAGAGGGCACGACCGACAAGCCCGAGTGGGAATACTTCCTCAAGCAGCTCCGCTCTCACCGGCCGCGCTGCCCGATCAACGGCGTCGTCATCGCGCTGCCCGCCGACAAGCTGCTGCGCGACCCGCCCGAGGAGCGACTGCAAAAAGCCGCCATCCTGCGTGAGCGCCTGCGCCAGATTCATCAAGCGCTCGGCGTGCGGTTCCCCGCCTTCGTCATCGTCACCAAGATGGATCTCGTCGGCGGCTTCAACGAGTTCTTCGAGGAAATGCGAATCGACCTCGCGCAGCGCAACCAGATGTTCGGCTGGTCGCGGCCCGGCGAGTTTCACCAGCCCTTCAAGACCGACTCATTCGGCCCGGCCTTCGAAAGCGTGCACAACCGCCTGCGTGAGTGGTCGCTGCGCTACCTGCAGCGCAAAGCGACCCAGCAGGAACACGACATGGTCGTCACGTTCCCCGAGAGCTTCGCCCAGCTCCAGGAGCCGCTGAACGACTACATCCACACCATCTTTCAAACCAGCGCTCTGGTCGAGCCGCCGTTCTTCCGCGGCTTTTACTTCGCCTCTGCCGTGCAGGAAGGCGCGCCGATTCTCGATGTATTCCTCAAATCCAATCGCGGCCTGCGCCTCAGCGAACACGCCACCCGCGGCGTCGACTCGAAGTCCTTCTTCATCCACGACTTCTATCAGCAGAAGGTCTTCCCCGAACACGGCCTCGTCTTCCGCTCCGCGCGCCACGCCGTGCTCAATCGCCGCCTCCGCTGGCTCGTCAGCGCCGGCTCGGTCGCGCTGGCGGCCTGCCTCGTCGGCGTCTTTGCGCTGGGATATTCGAAGCTGAGCACGCTGGTCACCAACCCACGAGCCGACGCGGGCAAGGCCGCCGCCGCAGTGAAGAGCGACATCGCCCCGCAATTCGATCAGCTCGACGAGAATCTCAAGCTCGCGCAGCGTCTGGAGCAACACGCCGCGGCTTACAACGCCCCCAACGCCGCGCTCTACGCCCGCATGCTCTTCATCGGCGCCGACATCCGTGCGCCGCGCCGCGATGTCGAAGCGGTCCACGCCCGATTTGTGATGGATCGCGTCGCCCGACCGACGCTCGCCGCCGCGACCGAAAAACTCCGCACAGCCCCGCTGCCCGGCGACCCCGCGGCGCGAAACGAATATGTGAACTCCGCCGGCGCGCTGGCCGCCTGGTATGGAGCGCTTGTCGGCGGCAATCGCGACGCGCCGCTCGGCGAAGCCCTCGTCGCCCGCCGCAGCGTCGAGCTTGCAAACTTGCTGGCATTCGCTCGCGGCGGCGCGGTCGACGCCGCCGTCACGCATCAGGCCGAAGTCGCGCTCCGCTCCTATGTCGCATCGCCGCGCGCCTTCGGTCGCACGATCGTCGGCGAAGGCGCCCGGCTCAGCCCCGACGCCGCGACCGAAGCGCTCGTCAACGCCATCGCCGTTCTGCGCGACGACTGGGCCAAGCGCACCGCCATCACCGCCGACACCGGCGGCGAAATCGCCCGCTACTGGCTCGAATTCGCCGCCCGCTGCCGCCGCTTGCAGCAGACCTATGCCGCGCTGCTCAGTACGAACGCCGACTTCGCCGCCGGCAAGCTCGACGCCGCAAGCGCGCGCTTCGCGTCGTTGACCGATGGCGTGGAGCGCCTCGGCGACCGCGAGCCGCAAGCCGGCGCCGACTCGCTGACGATGGCCTTCGCCTCGCTCGCGCAATTCCTGAACGACAATCCGCCGCCGCAGGAAAACGGCCGCATCATCCGTCTGGGTGATCTGCGACAGCGTTTCTCATCGCAGTGGAACGCGGATCTCGGCCTGATCGAACAGGCGCTACGCGACGAGGCCGCGCTGCCCGGCGCCGCGCCGCAGGACCGCGTCTATGCCGCGCTCGGCGGCGCCCGCGCCGCGCTCGACGAACAATTCGCCGCCGCACTCGCCAAGGTGATGGCCGACGCCGGAGTCCCCAGCGACAGCGATCTTCTGGATTACTTCGTGAACGCCGGCCTGCTCGTGGTGAGCGAATCCGCCGCGCCGACCAGCGTCGCGACCAGCAACCTCGCCTCGACCGCGCCCGCCGCGCCAAGCGCCCCCGCAGCCACCATCGCCCTCGCCCCCGAAGTCTTCGGCGAAACCAGCGATCCGCTTGCGTTCAAGAGCTACCTGACCGAACTGCGTGAGTTGCTGCTGACGCAAGCAGGCGCCGCCTCCGCGCTCGATGACCTGCGTCAGTGGCCGCGTCTGCTCGCGAATCTGAATGCCGAAACTCCAACGGGGCCGGCGCTGAACGCGTGGCTCTCGCAACTGCCGACCACGCGGCCGCCGCGCGACAACGAGATCGTCGACGCCTCGCATCTCGTGCAGCGCCCGATCTGGCGACCGGTCGAACTGCATAAGCTCACCCAATCGGTCTGGTCCGCCGCCCGCACCAACACCAGCTCGCGCTTGCTCGCGCAGATGACCGAGCGCTGCGAAGCCGCTACTGCCGCTCCGCAACTCGCGGGCGTCGGTCGCATGCTGCCCGGCTACGCGGCGAGTGCGCCGGATCTGGTATTCCGTCGCGATTGGCAGCGAGCGCGTGCCGTCGCGCCGCCGCCCGCCGTCGCGCCGAAGCCTGATGAGAAACCCACCCAGCCGCCGGCCGGTCCGAGCGATCGCCGCCGCCGCTGGTCGGGCGACAAGGACAAGCCGAGCGACGCCGCCGATCAGCCGGCAAAGGCGGAAGAGGCCACCCCCGCCGCGGAGCCGGCGGTCGACGAGTCGGCCGACTATGTGCTCGTTCGCTATCACACGCGCCAGTGGCTCTATGAAGCGCTGCGCGCTGCCCACGCCGCCGAACAAGCCGTCGCGGCCGATCGCCGGGGCGAGCCGCTGAAGGCCGCGCTGCGACGCGCCGCGGAGCGCTACGTCGATCAGTATTTCGCCGATTGGAACAAGCTCTACGACACGCCCAGCCAGTTGCTCGACGCCAGCGTCCTGCGCTCGTTGCAGGCCTGCTCGGGGAAGCAGCTCGATTGGCCAAAGTTCGTGAACATGCTTCGCTCCGACAACGCGACGATGGCCTCGAGCTGCGCGTCGCGGCTGCGGCTCGTCTTTGATCACGCCGTTGCTTGGGATCGCGGCCTCGAACAAGCACCCGCCGACGACGCCCTCGCCGCGCTGGTGGACGAGCGCCTCGGACGGCTCAAAGCCCAGCAGCAGAGCTTGCCCGATCGCTGCCTCGCGATGGTCGAGGGCCGACCCGCCAACGACCCCGCCCCCGAAAATGAGTATGGCCGCCGCATCACCGGCGCCTGGCGCGGCTATCTCGAACAGGTGCTGCTGCTCGGCGATCTCACCCAGCCCAGCAGTGCTACCGATCTGCCCAACCTCGATCGCCTGCGCACCGACATCGTCTTCCCCGGCGCGACCTCGGTCAGCGACCCGCTCATTCAGCCGCTGGTGCGCATCGCCGAATATGGCAACGCGCTGCTCGCGCATCAGGTCGATAGCCGACTGGCGTCGATTTTTGCCCGCGTGAATGGCCGCTTCCCGGTCATTTCGCCAGAAGCCGCCCGCGATCCCTCGCCCGGCTTCTCGCGCCTCGCCGGCATGCCGACGCTCACGCCGGCGGAGCTTGTTCAGTTGTTGCAAGAGGTCAGCGCGTTCCGCGCTCAATATGGCGCGCTGCTCGCGAAGACCACGCGCGATCCGTCGGTGCAGCGCACGCTCGATCAGTGCGACGCCTGGGCCAAGTTCCTGTACCGCGACCCCGGCGCGATGAGCCGCGGCGCACCGCCTGAGCGGTTCGATGTCGCCGCCGGCTGGGTGCTTTCGCCGCCCGGCAGCGTGCTCGCGCCCGGCAGCGTCTATGTCAAAGCCGTCGTGCAGATGCCCGTGCTCGACGCCAACGGCGGCGCATCGGCCCCGATGCAATTTGAAACCCGCACCGGGTCCGACGTGCGCCAGCAAAACATCAAACAATGCCTCGCCGGCGTCGCGCCGCAGTTTAGTTGGCGCCTCGCCGACAGCGGCTTCCCCGCCTCGAGCGCCAAGCTCACCGAGCGCCTGGCCGAAACGCCCGACTACCCCGCCGAAGTCAGCGGCTGGGTGATCTCGCGCGGCCCGTGGTCGCTCCTGATGATGATCGGCGCCCGCGCCGAGGCCGATCAGGGCGGTGGCTTCTACGGCATCCCCGTCGAACTCCCCACTCCGCGCGGCAACATCGGCTTCACCGTCGCGATCCGCTTCGGCGACGGCACGGTCCTCTACCCCGGCCCGATCCCGCCGTTGCAGCTCAACGCGACCGCCCCGGCGATGCCCGACATGGTTGGCATGGATCGCGGCGCCCCGTAACGGGCGGCGTGGGGCCGAGTCGCGCAACGCTGTTTCACGTGAAACACGTTTGCGCGACGCAAACGCCGCGCCCGCCGAGACGCGAACGAAATGGATCGCGGACTTTGCTTGATTCTGCCGGCTTTATGAGTTGCGCCGACGCCGCCAATCGTCGGTGAGCTGCCCCGCGAATCCCCAATCTTCCTCGGCGATCTCCTGGATGACGATGTGAATGTGCTCCGGGTTTTTCTGGAGCGTGTTCACCAGCGAGTCGGTGATATCGCGCACCAGCCGGGCTTTTTGCTCGCGCGTGGCGCCTTTGGTGATCTGGACGTTCACGTACGGCATGAATCGGGTCTCCTGCGCTCATTTGGGGAGGATTCGCGTCGTCCGGAGTGTAGTGGTGGTTGCGAGGCTCGAATTCTTGGCCCGGCCGACCGCGCGCTAGTCGGCTGATCTCGGAATCGTCGCCCATCGGATAACCTTTTCTCTCGCGAAATTTGCCAAACGCGCTACCGAGATTTGCCTTTGAGTGAACCCTGCTTCTATCGCTGGCGCTTTCAGCCCGTATTCGGCGTCTGGGGCCATCTCGGTCTCGACTACACCTTCGAAGACCCACACGCGCAGCCCAGCCGCTTCCTGCTGCGCCATGTCGATTACGGCCTTCCCGGCGATCGGTCGCACCCCGACTATCGCCACTCGATCGCGCTCTACTGTGCGTTGGTATCGGAGAATGGCGAGGACTGGCCGCCGCTGCGCACGCCTTTCGGCCGCGTCTATCAAACTTCGGCTTTCATCCGCGCGCCGCGGGCTGTCGGCGAGGCGCTGTTGCGCGAGTTGCCGCGTTTCTGGGGCGGGCCGGGGGCCTATCGAACGGTCGGCCCGAACAGCAACACGGGCCTGCGCCTGTCGCTTCGACTTTGCGAGCGGCTGACGGGCTATCGCTTCGAAACGCCGCCGATGTGGATGCGGCTCGGGGCCTGGGGCTGGGATTGGCCGGGAGACCTGCCCGCCGCCGCCGGCCCGTATCCGGGCTATTTCCACGACGACAGTTTTCGCTGGCAGTCGCCGCCGAACGTGATTTGAGTGAGCACGGTTTTTGAGCTTCCGCTTGCGCGAATCGGATTCACTCAATATTGCCCCGCCGGCGGCGAATCGACCTGTATCGTATGTCGCGCATGAAACAAATCCGCGTTGTCATTTTCGGCGTCGCACTGTCGATCCTGCTCGGCACGAGCCTTGGGGTCTTCGCCTGCAATCGCGTCGAGATTGGCGCGAGCATGCTGATGTATGCCCCCAATCGCGGCGCGACGATCGATCCCAAGGCTGATCCCCGCGCCAGCGAACAATCCGAAGTGGGCGTCTCGCAAGCATTCCGCGTCGATGTCGGCCCGCCTGCGGCGTCGCTGTATGTGCGCGTGGTTGAGCCGCCCGACGCGCCGAGCCAGGAGTCGCGCGTCTCGCCGCGCGGGACGATTCTGTTTCTCCATGGCATCGCCGACAGCGGGCTGGCGATGATTCCGACCGCCAAAAGTCTCGCCGCCCGTGGCTTTCGCGGCGTGGTGGTGGACTCGCGCGGTCATGGGCGATCGAGCGGGGAGTTTGTCACGTTCGGCGTGCAGGAGTGTCGCGATTATCGCCAGGTGATCGATGAACTGGCGCGACGCGGTCTGCTCGCCGCGCCGCTGGCGGTCTACGGCGCGTCGTTCGGCGCCGGCATCGCCGCGCAACTGGCCGGACGCGACCCGCGCATTCGCACGGCGATCCTTCTGGCGCCGTTCAGCTCGATGAAGGCGGTTGCGCTGGCTCGGGTGCAGTCGCTCGGGCTGGGTTGGTTTTTTGATCCGCTGACGGTCGAGCGCGTGTTCAGGCGTTTTCAGGAACTCACCGGGTGCGACCCGGGCGAAGCCGACGCCGTCGGTGCGCAGCGCATGCGGCCGACGCCGGTGCTGATTTTTCACGGCAGCCGCGATGAGGTGATTCCGCCGTCACAGAGCGAGGAGATTCTTCGCGCCGCCGCCGCCGGCTCGCGACGTTTTCTGATTCCCGGGGCGACCCACGACGACTGGAGCGAGGCAGGACGGCGGATGTTGTGGGAAGAGGGGACGCGCTGGCTGGATGAGCAAATGGGCGGCCGTTAGCCGCACCCGAAGCGGGGCCGGCCAATATGCCGCCGGGCCGCATTCACCGCGATGGCCGCGGCGACGGGCCCGCGATCAGCTTCAGACGCGGCGAATGACGCCGACGACAATGCCTTGAATCTGGACATCGCGAACCACCAGCGGCTCGTACTTGGGGTTTGCGGGCTGCAGGCGGATGCCGGCCTTGTCGCGGTAGAGGCGCTTGAGGGTGGCCTCACCATCGGGCAGGAGCGCGACGACCGTTTCGCCGTCGCGGGCGGTGTCGGCCTTCTCGCAAACGACGATATCGCCGTCGCAAATGCTGTCTTCGATCATGCTGTCGCCGCGAACGCGCAGGGCGAATCGGGGCTTTCCGCCGGCGAACATCGATTCGAGATCGAGGTATTCGCGGTCCTCGATGGCCTCGATCGGGCGGCCGGCTGCGATCGTGCCGGCGAGCGGAATCTTGCTGTTGCGCTCGTCGGGGAAATCGATCGACTCGTTAAGTTGCAAAGAGCGCGCCTTGTGACGCGCGCGGCGCAGGTAACCCTTCTTTTGCAGAGCGCTGATGTGCTCGAACACGGTGACCTTGCTGACGTCGAACTCGTCGGCCAGTTCCTGCATCGTCGGCGCAAAGCCGCGGGCGCGGCGATAGTCGCGGATGAATTGCAACACACGCATCTGCTTGGGCGTCAGCGCCGGATCGAGTTTCCGCGTTTTCGTTTTGGCCATCGAATGCATCCTCCAACAGATAGGCGCTGAGCGAACCGAACACGACCGGCGGCAGCGGCTTGGACGGCCGCGCGGCGACCGCGACGCCCGCTTCGAGCGGGCGGTTGATCGTCGCCGCGACGCGCGCCACCGCGGCCTCGCCCTCGGCACACTGGGCCGCGAGGCGGTCGAGCTTGCGTTCGCTGTTGAGTTGTCGCGTGAGATAGCGCGTGAGACCGGCGAGCTGGTCGGCGGAAAGGGGCCGCGACCGGAGCGAGCGCCCGTCGATCCCGGCGTTTTCGACGACTGTGCAGTAGTCGCCGCCTGGACCGAACATGCACAACGTCGCCCCGCGTTCGATCTTCGCTCGGCTCATGCCGCACTCCTTTGCAAGACCGCGATGCCGTCCGCAGCATCGGTGTTCGCCTCCTGTACTCCCGAAGATTATCCTAACAGATGTTCGGAGTCAAGGCCCGGGCCGAATTTTTCGGACCGTCCGCCGGCTACTACCGATTGTGGTTTGGCCCGACGATCCTCCGGCTTGGCGGCAGACTAACGCCTGTCGCGTTTGCCCGAACAGATCTCGACCTCGCTCTGGCGGGCTGCCGGATCGGTGGCGTCCCGCGTATTCGGCGATCGACCATTCGCGGCCGGCCTCGGGTCGCGGCGGCCGGCGGCTGTTGCCATTTGTCGGGGCACTGGCGCGGCGGGACGGCATCCGCGATGATGGCTGGCATGACGATGCACGGCGAAACGACGCAAACCGAATTCCCAGGCGTGCGACATTGTCCGCCGGGCGTCGCCCTTGTCGCGATTTTCCTGGCGCCGCTGATCGTCTGGCTCTTCACCCATTCGGTGGCCGCGCAGCGCGAGACGATCGCGGTGGCGCGAGCGACCGGCGGGCTGGTCCTGCAGACATTGCAACTGGCGCTGGCGGTGACGGCGATCGTCGTCGGCTGGTTGGCGGTCTTTGGCCGGATGCGCTGGCGTGATCTGGGCTTTCGTTATGGCGATATCGGCGCGGCGCTTCTGTATTCGCTCGTTGGGTGGGCGGTGATCAGCGGGGCGGCCGCGTTCAGCGGGGTAATCGCCGGCGGGGGTGTGCGGATCGACGCGGCCTGGGTTGAAGCGCCGCGTCAGGTCGTTGGTCGGCTGATCGCGCAGATCGCCGGCAACGCGCTTTGCGAAGAGCTGATCTGGCGCGGGTTTCTGGTGCCGCAGGTTCACTTTTTGCTGGCGCGGATTGGCTCGTCGCGGAGCCGGCTGTTCGTCGCGGCGATCATCGCGGCGGTGCTGTTCGCGCTTTATCACATTCCGATGGACGCCTCGAAAGGCACGACGGGCTCCGCCCATGCGGTCTTGTTTGCCGTCCGGTTTCTGAGTGGGCTGTTGCTGACGGCGGTCTGGCTGCTGAGCGGCAATCTGCTGATCGCGGTGGCGTGCCATTCGCTCATCAACGAGCCATCGCCGCTGTTTGCGGGCGGTCAGACCGATGCGCTGCGCGCGATCGTGGCGCTGGGAACGCTGGCGTGGTATTGGGGCTGGTCGTACGGCGGACGTTACGCGCGCAACACCTGATCGACGAAGCGCATCGCACGTCGCAGGATATGGAGCCCGAGCGGTTCCGACTGACCGCTGAGGCGGATGTGGCCCGTCATGTTGTGACGGAGCAGGTCCGGCTGGCCGACGGCGTCGAGCTCGATCACCAACTCAAAGTAGGGCTGTTGCGCGGCGCCGTCCGCGTCGACGACGATGTCGCCGCCGCCCATCTGCGTTAGCGGGAGCAGGGGGATCGCGCGTGAGCCGACGGGGCGAACGCGTCGCACCTGTCCGTGCAGGGTTACCTCCGGGCGATGATCGCTGCGAAACTCGGCCAGATCGCCGATGCGTGGGGCTGCCGCCGCGAGTTGTTCATCGGTCAGCAGGGTGCGCACCTGCCAAGGTCCGGCGGCGATGGTGGCGATCGCTTCGCCGGGTTCGACGAATCGGCCGACCTCGCCGGCGTCGAGGCGGGCGACGACTTCACCGCTGATGGCCGACTTCAGGCTGAGCGCATCGAGCGCAGCGCGGCGATCCTGCAACGTCGACTCGGCCGCGGCGACGAGGATTCGCTGTTCGGCGGCGCGTGGGTCGCCTTCGGCGATGAAGCGATCGAACTGGGTGCGCGCGGCGTCGAGCGCCGCCTGCGCAGCGAGCAGCGCTTCGAGGCGGGCGGAGTTTTCGAGCGAAGCAATGGCGCCGCCGGCCTCGACCTGCGGCCCGTGAGCGACATCGAGCGAGCGCAGAAAACCGGCGTCTTCCGCCCGCACGATGCATTGCTCGGCTCGCTGGGTGACGCCCTCGGAGAGAATATTGCTGCGGGCGGGAATCGCGAAAAGGACGGCGGGCGCTCCGAGCGCGAGGGCGGCGCCGAGCGCCGCGGCACGCGGGCGCACGGGGCGCGTTTCCTCGGCGAACCACAAATAGCGAAGCGCTCCGACAAAGGAGCGGCCCAGCAGCGCCGCGAGCATCAGCCCGCCGACGATCAGCCCGAAGCCCTGAAGCTTGATTGCGAGCAGGGCACAAATGCCGAACGTGACCGAATAGCGATAGAGGCCGGCGAGGGCGCCGAAGCTGAGCAGCGTCGGGAGCAGTGCTCCGGCGGCGGGGCGAGCGCCGTCGTTGATGCCGAGCAGCCAGCGCTTGGACCAGTGCGACAGCTCCTGCTGTGCGCGGGCCCGCAGATTGGGGATTTCGAGCCAATCGCTCAGGACGTAGTAACCGTCGTAGCGCATTAGCGGGTTGATGTTGAAGAGCACCGTGACGATGCTGGCGAGAAACATGATGTTGTAGGCGGCGGAGTGAACCAGTCCCGGGGGTGTCGCGGCCCAGACGAAGACCGCCAGGGCGGCGGCGAACGATTCGAAGTACATGCCCGCGAGGCAGACGATGATGCGGTGCAGCTTGCGCGGGAACATCCAGCATGCGCTGGCGTCGACATAGGCGCAGGGCGTGAACAGGATCAGGTTCAAACCGATCTCGGGCACATAGCCGCCGAAGTGTTTGCAGGCGAAGGCGTGGCCGAGTTCGTGCCAGGTTTTGAGCACGATCAGGGTGAGCCAGAGCGTGGCGAGGTTGCGAGTGGCCAGCAGGGCGTCGAGCGGCTGATGCAGTTCGTGGGCACGGGCCCAGGCGATGGCGCCGGCGGAGGCGACGATGGCCAGCCAGATGAGGAACGCGATCGGCGTGAAGAGCGGTCGCGCCAGCGAGACGGTGCGATTCAGAAATGAGGCGGGATTGCAGAGAGGGACCGGGAAAAAGAGCACGCTGGTCCAGCGCTTGCGGCGGGCGGCGCTTTCGCGCGCCGCGTAGCGGCGGAAGAGCGCTTGATGATCGGTATTGGGGAGCGAGAGGAAGCCGAGTCGGTGCAGCGTGGCGATGAAGTTATAGAACGACTCCTCGCCGTCTTCGCGGGCGGCGCCGCCGCGGACCAGCTCGCTCCAGAGCTCGCCCAGCGACCGTTCGACGTTGATGCGGATCAGCGTGCCATAGTCGGCGACGCTGAGCTTATGGCTTTGAAAGGTGACCGGATCGCGCACGATGTAGCAGGCTTCGCCGCGCATCCGCGAACGGGCGATTTCGAGGTCGCCGCGCAGCGACACGCGCACGTCGCGCAGGCGCGCGGCGAGCGAGGGCGGGGGAACGGCGGCAGGGGCGGGGGTGCTCATAGCCAGTAGTTCATCCGCATCCAGTCGATGGCCCGATGCAGGCAGATCCACCAAACCGGACGGCGACCGATCTCGATGCGGGCCACGCCCTCCATGCCGGGGCGCAGCCAATCGCTCTGCAAGTCGGCGTCGGCTTCGACCAACACGACGTTTTCGCCATCGACGGGCTCGGCCGCGGGGCGCACGCGCGTGATGGTGAGCGCGCGGGCGTCGTCGGGGCGGGCGGAGCCGGCGAAGCGGCCGCGCAGGCCGGATTGCAGGTCGCGGGCCGCATGATCCGGCACGCGCAGCTCCACGCGTCGCGCGCCGGCCGGCGACAGCACCAGCAGGGGCGTGCCCTGTTTGAGCGAGGCGTCGACCATTTCGCGCAGATCGCCCGAGACGACCGTGCCCGCGAACGGAGCGCGAATCGTGGCCTGTTCGATGCGGCGGTCGATGATGGCGAGACGCGACTGTGCCAACTCTGCGGCGGCTTCGGCCGCACGCGCCTCGACCGGTTCACCCGCCGCGAGCGCCGCGAGGCGCTGCTGCTCGGCGACGCCGAATTGCGCCGCGAGTTCGCTGCGCTGCAGGACGAGGTCGCGCGTATCGAGGCGGCAGATCACCTCGTCGGCCGCGACCGTGTCGCCGGCGCGTTTGAGGCTTTCGGCGACGCGTCCGTCGTAGGGCATGACGACCTGGCGTGCATCGCGCAGGCCGATGGCAGCCCGCACGCGCAGCTCGTAGTTCATGGTCCAGAAGCAGAACCACAGCACGCCCAGGATTGCGGCGGCGGTGGCCAGTTTTCGTCCGATGCGACCGGGCAGGAAGAGCGACCGCGTGCCTGCGTACCAGGCGTCGAGCGTGTGCTCGATGACGCCGCGACGGGCGCGCTGCAGCAGTTGCAGCGCTCCGGCGAAGGGCACCACCATGCCGGCGACTTCATCGAGCCGGGCCTGGGTGATCTGCTCGCCGGAGCGAAAGCGGATGCTGAATACCGCCTGAATTTCGTCGTTGGCGCGGAGCGGAATGGTGGCGACCGCGGCGCGGCCGGCCAACTCGTGCCAGCGCTCGTGCAGCAGATGGCCGTCGCTGAGGCGGGCGCCGTCCCAGGCGCTGTCGTCCTGGTGCACGATCGGCTTGCCGAAATCGAGGCACTCCTCCATCGCGGCGCGCAACGCGATCACGCCCGGCGTCCGGGCGCGAACATCGTCGAGCCCGCTAATGGAGAGCAATTTCAGATCGCCGCGACGGACGATCGCCAGCGCCGTCTGCTCACAGCCGAGCTTGTTGCGAATGCCGTTGGTCAGGGCGTAGGCCAGTTCGGTGGCGGAGGTGTAGGCGGCGGCCTTTGAGAGCGCAGTCGAAGTGCTCTGGCCGACCTCCGACGCGGCGGCCGCGGGCGCACTTGGGTTGCTGCGACCGAACAGGTGCGAGAGCAGGGCGGCCATGGCTTCGAGCGATGCCAGCCGCGGCTCCAGCGCCGCGTCGTCGACGCGCGTGACGAGTGTGATGGCACCGGAGAGCGCGCCGTCGGCGTCGGTGAGCGGGGCCGACAGCAGAGCGACGCGCAGGGCCGCGCCGCGGGCGCTCAGCATGCGGGCTCGCGCGGCGCCGTCGGCGAGGGCCAAGGTCTGAAACTCTCGGACGGCCTCACGCCAGAAGGCCGGGTCGGTCGGGCCGATGTGGGTCTCGTCTTCGATCGTGTCCACGCCGAGTCGGACGAAGACGGTGGCATATTGGCTGGAGAATCGTTCGCTGACGATTCGCAGGGCGTGATTCCACGCCACCGCAGGCGTCGGACTTTTTCGCGCGAGTGCACGCAGAGCCGCCTGAAGCGTCACTGTCGACCCGCCACCCTTGGACGACGCGCCGACCGAAGCCGCCGGATTGTTGGGGATCTGCGACAAGCAATGCTCTCCGAAGGCCTACGCGGACTCGAGCGAGGCCAGCAACGTCTCGGGCAGCGCGATCGACGAGAAGAAGCGGAACCCCACGTCGTAGGCGTCTTCGCGCAGCAGTTGGCAACGCATGCAGCGGGCAAAGGTCAGCGCCAGCGGCAGTTCCGCGGGGTTAAAGGTGAGCCGAAAAATGTCGCCCACCGCCAGCGGCGCGGGCGCAACCAGCCGACATCCGCCCTCCGAGAGGTCGCCGACCGTGCATTGCAGCTTCAGCGATGCCAGTTGGCTGGCGTTGCCGGGCTGCACGATCACGCGGGCGCGCACCGTCACGCGGAAGTGGGCCCGCTGTCGGCGGAGTTCTTCCGGCGTGTTCCGCTCGAGTTCCTGGATCAGGTTCGCGTCATCCTGCTTGCGCGCCTGTGGCGATTCGAAGAGTTCGTCAATCATCGCTCACTCCTTGCGGATTCGTTGCAGCCAGCGCGTTGCGTCGCCCCGCCGCGGCGGCAGCGGGCGGCGGCGGATCTTGCAGAGTCACCTTTAATCCGGCTGGCCACGCAAGATCGGCATTGGGCACCAGAATGCGCAGCCGCACAGTCTGACTCGCCGCGTTCGCGACGGCGTTGATCGATGCGATTCGCCCGGCGCGGACCGGCCACGCGGCGCTGGGCGGCGCGACGCTGATGGTCTGGCCGCTGCTGAATCCGCGGGCGACTTCGACCGGGCACTCGATGATGACTTCGAGCGGATCGAGCTGGGCGAGGATGATCACCGGCTCCAGCTCGTTGACCACGTCGCCGGCCTGTTTGAGTACCTGCACGACGTAGCCGTCGAACGGCGCGCGCAGGGCGTGCTGATCGAGGATTTCCTGTTGCAGGGCGAAATCGCGCTCCTGCTGTTGCTGAGCGAATTCGGCTTGCTTGTGTTCGACGGCGGCGGCCGATGCGAGAGCCTGCGCATCGCTGAGTTCTTTGGCGCTCGCCCCGCGATCCTCCGCCAGCGCTTCGATGCGGGTCTTTTCGGCCAGTGCCGCGTCGAGGCGGACCTTGGCCAATTCGATTTCCAGTTTCGATTCGGCGTCGGCGCGGGCGATCTCCGTCCGGCGGCGCTGCAACTCTGCGTCGAGTTCAAGCAGCGGCGCGTCGGCCTTCACCAGCGCGCCCTCCTCGACGGAGATGTGCCCGATGCGACCGCGCGTCGTCGCGGCGAAGGCCACGCGTCGGCTGGGATTCGCGAAACCGACCAGCGTGCGAGCCGAGTCTGTGACGGCAGCCTCGGGCCGAGGTGAGCCCGGCGCCGGGGCGGAGGGCGGAGAGGCCAGCAGCGCGACCAGCGCCGCGCAGCCCCAGCGACCAACGCCGATCAGTCCGGCGTGTAGCGGCGTCATGATCGGCCTCCATTGGCGGCGGGCGGCGCGGGGCGCTCCCGGACCAGTTCCGACTCGGGGGTGAACATCGAGTGAAAGGTTGCGCCGTGGGGCAGCACGATTGCGGCGCCGGTGGCGCGCGTCTGCGCCGCGCTCAGCTCGGCTTCGACGCGATACCCGTCCGCGACCTCGTCGCCTTCGTCGGCGCGGGCTGATCTTGTGCCCACCGACCCGGCCGTTGCAGGCGGCAGAAAGAACGCATCTGCGGCGTCAGGCTGCTCGCCGTCCAAATCCGCAAAATCGGCAGCACTGACCGTATGTTGGTTCGCGTCGAGCACGCGCGCTTTTGCGGCGTCGGTCCAGGCCGGGGCGGTATCGGGCGCCGCGGGCTTGGTGGGTGGAGGCGCGGCAGGGGCGGCACGCTGCGGCACTGCGGCGCTGGGCGGTGGCCCCGCAACCGGCGGCGCAGCGCGGCGCGGATTGTCTGGGGAAGTGGACAAGGGTCGTGCGTCCTCGCGCGGGCGCCGCGCGGGGCGCGTACCTCGCGCGCCGCGGACGCCTAGTCAGGGAGAACATCGACCGATTTGGAGGGTGTATTCGTTAGCGGAGCGTGGCGAACGGGAGCGCGCCCGAAATCGCATGCGTCAGGGTGCGCATCGGGGGCATCGAGTCGCCGGAGAAGCAAAGTCTGCGCGTCGTACTCATCATGCAGCGCGTCGACGCGCAGCTTTCACTCGCAGTGCTGCGCTTCGGCCTCGAAGCGCCTTCTACATGTACATTCCGCCGTTGACGTTGATCACCTGTCCTGTGATGTAGCCCGAATTCGGCGCGGCCAGGAAGCGCACGGCACGCGCGACTTCGTCCGGGCGGCCGAGGCGACCGACGGGCGTCATGTCGCACACCCATTTCAGCACTTCCGGTGAGACCTTCGCGGTCATGTCGGTCTCGATGTAGCCCGGCGCGACGGCATTCACCATCACGCCCTTCTTCGCCACTTCGCGGGCCAGCGTCTTGGTGAACGCGATCAGCCCGCCCTTCGCGGTGGCGTAGTTGGCCTGACCGAAATTGCCGATCTGCCCGACGATCGAGGTGATGTTCACGATGCGTCCCCACTCGCGCTTCACCATCTGCGGCAGAATCTTGTGCGTAATGTTGAAGACGCCATCAAGGTTCACCGTGAGCACGCCGCGCCATTGATCCAGCGTCATCTTGAGAAAGCTCTTGTCCTGCGTCACGCCGGCGTTGTTCACGAGCACATCGACATGGCCGTATTTGGCCATGATCTGCTCGACCATCTGGTCGCACTCGTCAACCTTGGCGATGTCGGCCTTGTATGCCACTGCATCGACCTGGTAGTCGCGCTTCAGCATTTCGACCACTTCATTGGCCGACTCGGGCTTTGAGACGTAGTTGACGACGATGGTGGCCTGTTCGGCAGCGAGCGCCTCGCAGATTGCGCGCCCGATGCCGCGCGACCCGCCGGTGACGAGCGCCACTTTTCCCAAGAGATCCTTGGTTCCCGGTCCTGGTTTCATGGTTTCCTCAGAGGCGGTGATTGGTTATCGAAAGCAGAATTGACGAAGGGCCGCGTCCGCGACGGCGGCGATTTTAGGTTCACTATATCTGATTCGACCGACAGCCGGAATCGGCCGAGCGCGCGCCGTCGGGTGCTGCGAGCGGCCCGGAAGCGCGGCGGGCACTTGTCGCGCAGGCGGCGAATCGCGATCATCTGCCACACTGGGCCTGCGTCGTCGTCGGCTGTCGCCCCGTCGTCGCGAGCGCAGGGCGGTTGCGCGCAACTCCGGCAGCGGAAGCTACGAACGAATGCGAAGACGAAACGAAGACCTGCTGCTGGGCCTGACCGCCATCGTGATGCTCGGGCTGTTCCTCACGACCTTCATCTGGCTCTACAAGCTCGCCCTGCCCGCGAACGTTCGCAACATCGAGGTGCTCTTTCGGCATCAACAGGGTGTGGTGCCCCTGGCGGTTGGCGGGCCGGTGCTGCTGGCCAATTCGGTGCAGGTCGGAAAGATCACCAGCGTGGGCGTGAAGCGCATCGACTCCCAGGATGGCGCCGAGACCTATGTCGTCGTCGGCGCGGCGGTGATGCAGGATCTGGTGATTTACCGGGACTGCAAGATCAACTCGAATCAGCCTGCGGTGGGTGGCAACGGCTATCTGAACATTCAGTCGCTCGGTACGCCGCAGGCCACGGCGCTCGGCGATCAGCCGATCGTTGGGCTGCCGCCGGAGAGCTTTGCGGCGGCGATTGCGGGGCTATCGGCGCGAGTGTTGGGCGAAGGCGGGTTGATGGACATGGTGGAGGGGATGCTCGACCCGCGGGCGGAGGGGTCGCTCGCGTTCAAGATCTCCAAAAGCCTCGACGATGTGAACACGATCACGAACGGCCTCAGCAGTCAGCTTTCGCCGACGGATCAGGCAGCGCTGTTGGGAAAGGTGCATGTGGTGCTCGACCGCTTCGTAGAAACCGCCTCGCTCTTGCGGGAGGAGTTTCAGCGTGACGATTCGGCCAGCACCGTCGCCAAGCTGCATGTGGCGCTGGACGAGCTTTCGAACGGCCTGGGCGAAGCGGTGGGGCTGTTGAAGACCACGCGTCCGGGCATCGAGAGCGCTGTCGCGAGCGTGAAGAACACCACCGAAGTTCTCGATCGCGACATATTCGGCAAGCTGCGGCTCGAGTTTGAGAAAGACAATCCGGACACCATCCTCGGCAAGCTCCACGTGGCGATGTCGCAGACGCAGGCGGCGATCGCGGACATCGAGGTCGTCAGCGAGGCCGGCAAGCGGATCGTGCTGAATGGCGAGCCGGCGCTGATGCGGGCGTTTGACAACGTCTCCGAAGCCAGCGTCGAACTTCGCCGCGGGATTCAGGAAATCGCGCTGAATCCATCAAAAGTGCTCTTTGGCCCGAGCGGGGCGGAAAAGAACAAGGCGCCGGTCTATCAGGCGGCGCGCGACTTCGCAGAAGCCGCGGTGGCGCTCGACAACACCGTGGCGCGGGTGCGGGCCACCGTGGAGTCGCTGCCGGCGAGCGGAAAAGCGCCGGACGTGCAAAGAAACCTGGAGCAGCTCGAGAAAGAGCTTCGGGCGAGCTTCGACCGCTTCTCGCGCGCCGAGACGTTCCTCTACGAGCAAATGAAATCCGCCAGCCCGCCTTAGCCCGGGCGTCGCACACCGATCACAATTTTTTCGCAGCCGGGAATATCATCGTTCGCATCGCAGTTTTACGCAGAAAGGCCCGTTTTGGACGTCGCCGCACTTGGGATGTTGCACTACCCGGATCCCCGTCTTCGCCGGGTGGCGAAACCAGTGGAAGATTTCGGTCCCTGGCTCGACGCGCTCATCGCGCGCATGTTCGAGATCATGCGAGATCACAAGGGCGTCGGCCTCGCGGCGCCACAGGTTGGTGTCGACCTGCGGCTTTTCGTGATGAACGCGACCGGCGAGGCCGTCGACGATCGGGTGTACCTCAATCCGAAGCTCGACCAGCGGTCGGGCTGGGCTGAGGCCGAAGAAGGCTGCCTGTCGCTGCCGGGCATCAATGTTCAGGTGCGACGCTCGGTGAAGTGCCGACTGATCGCACAAGATCGGAATGGCAAGCCGATCGAGGCTATTAGTTCCGGTTTTGTTAGCCGAATTTGGCAGCACGAAATCGATCATCTCGACGGCGTGATGATCATCGACAAAATGGCCCCGTCAGAGGCAATCGCCGTCCGGAAAGTGTTACGGTCGCTCGAAGCCGACTACGAGGAGTAGAAGGCGTCGTTGGCCGAGGGCTGAAATTGTGAGCGTTTTGGCCGTTGCGAACGCTTTCACCGGTTCTAACAGCCGTGAGAATTGAATGCTTGCGGTCGTCCCGATAAGTTCTGACAAAGTTCGTGACGTACAAGAGCAATTTGTATTGCATTCGGAAAGTCGTCCGAGTAACGTCGTCTAAATCGCTGGGTTGTCAGCCTGTCTCCGCGTCTCTCGCGGCGAACGGGTCGGACTGGATCAAGTTTCGCTTCCCCGTATCAGGAGTTGCATTGTGAAGAAGCTGTTCGCGCCTGTCTGCACATTGGCCGTTGCGCTGGCGATCGCCGCGCCGGCTGCGTTCGCGACCACGCCCGAGGCCGGCACCGCGCCGGCGGTTGAACCTGTCGACACGGTCGACAATGTCACGCCGCAACTCGATGGCATCAACATCGAGAACGCCGGCGCCGACGTCGTCACCGGCAACATGGCGGTTCCGGCGGCGTTTGGTAACGTCACCGTCGGTGCCGACACCTTCCGCGCGTTCTCGATCGGCACGACCTCGTGCAATATCGGCACGGTCCCGCTGAACTGGGTGCAGAGCAACAACAACCACCCGGTCATCTCGCAGGACGTCTACCGCATTAACAGTCAGGGTCGCTTCGAGCAGATCGGCATGGGCTGGCTCAAGCACAGCTTCTGCGCTCTGCAGAGCCAGGGCGGCCTGCCGAACGGCTTCTGCGCCAGCTGCTCGCCGACCTGCGGCGGCTGCTGCAGCACGCTGGGCGTCGGCTGCTGGGATCCGTACACCTCGGCCCGCAACGGCTCGCAGAACCTGCTCGGACCGCGTTCGGACATCAACGCCACGACCGGCGCGTTCCCCTATCCGTACACCATCGCGTTTAACGCCACCGGCAACGCGATCTACAAGCGCATTCAGGTCAACATCAACGATCTGAACCCGGCCCTGAACCCCGGCGCGATCTACTACGTCCAGACCGGTTACGTCGCCCGCGATGACGCATTGGCTGGCAACGGCAACAACAACGTCTCGTCGCGTCAGGCCCTGATCGGCGGCGTCAACCCGAACTTCAGCATCGGTCTGACCGGCACCTTCAACACGACGGTCCCGACGATCCGTCGTTGGCCGACTCACGTCCCGGGTGCGGTCGTCAACCAGGTCTTCCTGGATGGCGCCAACCTCGGTTCGATCGATCTGGGCGGCTATGCCCGCGACAACGGCGACGGCACCTGGACCTACAACTACGCCGTCTACAACATGAACTCGCACAACTCGGTGTATGCCTTCGAGGTCGACGCTCCGTCGGGCCTGAACATCACCAACGTCGGCATGACCTTCCCGAAGTACCACAGCGGCGAGCCCTACACGAACAACGCGTGGACCGGCAGCTACAGCGGTGGCAAGGTTCGCTGGATCGCTGACGCGACTCTGGCCGGCAACCCGAACGCCAACGCCCTCCGCTGGAGCACGACCTACACGTTCTTCTTCACGGCGAACGTCGGTCCGACCAACGGCAACGCCCGCATCGAGGCCTTCCGCACTGCGGCCACCGCCAGCACGACCCTGCCCGTCCCGAGCGCTCCGCCGATCCTCATCGGCGACATGAACTGCGACGGCATCGTCAGCGTCGGCGACATCGCGGGCTTCGTCCTCGCGCTGACCGATCCGGCCGGCTACGCTTCGACGTATCCGACCTGCAACATCAACGCCGGCGACATCAACGGCGACAGCGTGATCTCGGTCGGCGACATCGCCGGCTTCGTGACGCTGCTGACCGGTCCGTAATTCCGATCTCCTGATCGGCGAGTCGCCGCGGCGTACGTCGTCGCGGCGAGAACTTGAGCCTTCCGAGCGGCATGGGCAACGAAAGTTGCGCATGCCGCTCGTGTTTTTGCGGCGACAGAGGGGCTGAAAGTGGCTCGCCCGATGCGCCCACCGGTCGCTTGAGCAGAACCGGGCTTTCATCGCGCCAGACGGTGCGACCTCATCGCCGTAATCGTCGCGCGGCTCGTCCATTCGCACGGCTGGGCCCTTCGCGCGGCGGCGTCTGCCCCCGATCTTTCAACGTCGGATATGATGCGTTTGCTGATTCGCTATTCACCCGCGTAGCCATTCGCGAAGGAGCGCCGAAATGAAAAAGATTCGTCTGTTTACGCCCGGTCCGTGCACAGTTCCCGAGGAAGCGCTGCTGGAGATGGCGCGGCCGTTTGAGCACCACCGTACGCAGTGGTTCAAAGACCTCTTTGCCGAGTGCAACACCAAGCTCAAGCAGGTCTTTGGTACCAGCAACGACGTCATCACGATCACCGGCTCGGGTACCGCTGCCGCGGAGGGCGCGATCGTCGGCTGCAATCCGCCGGGCTCAAAGTTTCTGAATATCAACGGCGGCAAGTTTGGCGAGCGCTGGGGCAAGATCGCCAATCAGTTCGGCATCGAATGCATCGACCACAAGGTCGAATGGGGTCACGCCGTTGACCCTGCGGCGATCGAGAAGCTGCTCAAGGACGATCCGAAGATCACGAATGTGATGGTCGTGCACAGCGAAACCAGCACGGCGACCGCCTGCGACCTGCAAGCGATCGGCGCGGTCTGTCGCAAGCACGACAAGCTGCTCATCGCCGACTGCATCACCAGCGCCGCCGCGCTGCCGCTGAAGCCCGACGAGTGGGGCGTGGACATCGTGGTGACCGGCTCACAGAAGGCGCTCATGCTGCCGCCGGGTCTCGGCTTCGTGAGCGTGAGCGAGCGGGCGTGGAAGGTGATCGAGGGCAACAAGGGGCAGCACTGCTTCTACAACAATCTCGCCTCGGCCCGAAAGGCGATGCTCAAAGGCGATACCCCGTACACGCCGGCTCATCTGCTGGTGCGCGGGTTGCGCATCACGCTCAATATGCTGCTCGAAGAGGGCATGGAGAAGGTCTGGAAGCGCGTCGCCGCGATGGCCGAGGCGACCCGCGCCGCGGCCCGCGCCATGAACGTCGAGGTCTACAGCAAGCGGCCCAGCGATTCCGTCACCGCGCTCGTCGTGCCCAACGGCGTGGTTGAGAAAGATCTTCGCAAGAAGCTCCGCGAGCGCTTCGGTCTGCACCTCGCCGGCGGGCAGGACCATATCGAGGGCAAGGTGGTGCGCCTGAGCCACATGGGAGCGATCGATTCGCTCGACATGCTCGCGGCGATCGCCGGGCTGGAGCAGGTGCTCTTCGAGATGGGGCACAAGTTTGAGTTGGGCAGCGGCACGGCGGCGGCGGTCAAGGTCTTCGCCGAGCGCAAGTAGGACGGGTTTTACCCGCCGGTTTGTCCCGCGGCGGGCGCCATGCCGACCGTGATGGTCGGCATGCGATCTGCCCGAGCGCACCGCACTTCAACGCCGCGATAGGCCCCCGCCGCGCGGCCGGCGAGACTCATCGCGATCGGACAGATTGTCTCTGCAATAGCCCGCCATCGAGATTGAAAAGAAAACGGGCGGCGCCGAGCCGAAGCTCGCGCCGCCCGTGATCTTTTGTTGCTACTTCGACGTCGCGTCGAGTCTTACTTCACCGCGGCCTTGTACTTTTCCAGCGACTTGGTCAGGTCGGCCTTTGCGGTGGCATCTTCGCACAGCTTCACGGCCTTCTCTTGCTGCGTCACCGCTTCGGCAGCCTTACCCGAATCAAAGAGAGCGCGTGCGTAGGTGTCCAGCACTTCCCAGCTCTCGCCCTTCGTGAGTTCGTTGGCCTTCTCTGCGGCCTTGAGCGCCAGCGGAATGTCGCGCTTCACAATTCGCTCGTCGGTCAGAATGGTCCACGCGAACATGTTGAGCAGTTGCGGGTCGCCCTCGACGGCTTTGAAGGCCTTTTCGCCCAGTTCCTTGGCCGATTCAGCGCCCGATTCCGAGCTGACCGCCTCGAAATAGGCCACGAGCGACTTGCGGGCCTCAGCGGCCTTTTTCTGCATCTCTTCGCGCTTGGCAGCGGCGGCCTTGGCAGCGGCCGTGTCGAACTTGCCGTCGAGAACCTTCTCGATCGTCGTATCAAACTCCGGGTCCATCGGGTGGCCGTGCCACACGAGCTTGCCGCCCTTGTCGACAATGAAGGCCGTCGGAATGCCCTGAGCGCCCACGCCGCCCATGTAGGCGGCGGTGGTGGCGCGGCTGCTGTCGACGGCGACGGTGTAAGTCATCTTGTCGCCATACTCTTTGACGAAGCCCTGCACCTTCTCGATGGCCCCCTCTTCATCGGTCACGCCGACGACGACCAGCCCCTTGTCGGCGTACTTCTTCGCCAGGTCGTTGATGTGCGGGATGCTCTTGCGACACGGACCGCACCAGGTGGCCCAGAATTCGACCACGTAGACGTTTTTGTCCTTGCCCTTGGCGATCTCCACGGGCGTGCCCTGGATCCACTGCTTGATGGTCAGCGGCGGTGCGTCGTCGCCGATTCCCAGCGCCCACGCAGACGAAGCCACGAGCCCGAAGCCGGCGACGATCGCCAGCAGGTTTTTCCAGTTCCGCATCGAGAGTCCTTTCAATTCGTTCCGTAAGGGCAGGCCCGCACGCGAATCTCACCACGCCCGCCAAGGGCGCGGCGTTCGCCAGACGTCGGACGGCCGGCATGCGCGGTCGTGCGACAACAAAATAGTATCAGGAATCAGGCGATTTCCGGGTTTGGGGTGTCAGATTCTGTCGGCGTGGCGGGTCAAATGTCGCTCTGCGTCAGCACGGTGAAGGATTTTTCACGCAACACCGTCGCGGCGAGCGGCAGGTTTTCGCACTGAATCGCGAGGGACTGCGGGCGGTCTTCGTCGGCCCAGAGCGGATAGAGATAGTTGATGTTGATCTCCGCCCCGATCAGCGCTGCGCAAATCGCCATGATGCCGCGCCTGCCCTGCGGCAAGCCGACCACCAGCATCTCGCACTCGCTCACCGGAAAGCCGGATTCGGCGAACATCTGCGTGGCGGCGTCGGGGTCGCTGACGATCATGCGGACGATCGCGCAATCGACCTTGCCGTCGACCGAAAGTCCCAGAATGCGGACGCGCTCCGTTTCGAGCAGCTTGGTCATGCGCAGGAGCTGCCCCACGCGGTTCTCGACGAAAATCGAGAGCTGGCGCACGCCTGCGAAGTCACCCCCATGCGCGGTTTCCAGCGGGTTGACGCTGCTCGACATGCTCAAAGTTCGCCTCGAAAGAAACGCCTGTCGTCCATTCGCCGCAGACGGCCAGAACACTATCGGCTGAAAACGGGGATGTACAGCGTAAGAGCGCGGCGGCGCGAACGGCGACCGGGGCCCGGCAGTTTCTGCGCTGCCTAGGGCGCGCGGCTGTGCATGGCCGGACTGATCGACTGAGCCTGAATCGTCGTGGCCTCAAAGTCCAGCCATTGCGACCAGCGCTGCGACACGTTCAGCCGCTCGGGCAACTGCTCCGCAAGATTGAGAAATGTGCGATAGTGGCCCGCCTCCGACGCCCAGAGGCCGCTGTAGATGCGCCGCAGCTCTTCATCGGCTTCCGCGGCGTCGGCCAGCAGCGCGAAGCGCTCGCACGAGCGCGCCTCGATCAGCGCGCTGACGCACAGCCGATCGAGCAAATCCTCCTGGCCGCGACCGACGCGAACAAACTTCCGCAGATCGCTGGCATAGGTGTTGGCGTGCATCCGCGCCAGCTTTCCGCCGCGCCGTGCGAGGAGCCGCGTGATCAATGCCAAATGCTCGACCTCGTCGCGCGCGATCGCCGTCAACACGTGCACCCAATTCTCCGGCGGCGAAGGCTCCGGCCAGCGATTGAGCAGCGCGAGTGCGTTGACCGCGGCTTTCTTTTCGAGGTGGGCGTGATCGCTCAGAAGCACCAGCGGCGTGCGCAGGACAAGCTCGGCCCAGCTCGGCGGCGTGCGATATCGCAGCGGCAATTCGGAGACATCGATGAGCGTCGCGGTCATGGCGCTATCCTTGGGTCGGATCGGGCGCGGGGGCGCCCTTGGCCCGCGACTTCATGACCACCACGATCGCGTAGAGCACGGCAAAGACCAGCACGAAGCCGACAAACCACATCAGTTTGTCCTTGATCGCGTGGACCATTTCGTCGGGCGAATTGAGCAGCTCCGGATGGGCCCCGATCACCTCTTTGCCGAACCACGCCAGCACCCAGCACCAGATGCCGGCGCCGATCGTGGTGACGATGCTGAACTTCAGGAAATTCATCCGAAAGACGCCCGCCGGCATGCTGATCAGATGTCGCACCACGGGCAGCAGCCGCGCGATGAAGATGCCCGGCACGCCGTATTGACTGACCCAGCGTTCGGCCATCTTCAGTTTCGCCTCGGGCAGGAGCACATACTTGCCGTAGCGGTGCAGGAGCGGCAGGCCGATCCATTGAGCGACGTAATAGCTCACCGCCGAGCCGAACCAGCTGCCGAGCGTGCCGGCCAGGACGACGCCCCAGAAGCTCATCTTGCCCTGAGCGGCCCAGAAGGCGGCGGGCGGCATCACCACCTCGGACGGAACGGGGATGATCGAGCTCTCGGCGGCCATCAGAAAGAAGACGCCCGTGTAGCCCCAATCCTGAACCAGGTGGAACCAGAATTTGACCAGGTCGTGAAGCATGGAGTCCTTTGCAATCCAGCGGTTCGGCCGCGCACGGCGTAGTCCATCGCCCGGGCGGGCACGAAGTGTAACGGGCGTGGCGCAGCGACGGGCGCGGCCCTGAAAACGGCGGCGTCCGCCCTCTGTCCCGAGTTCGGTACAATTTCAGTCTGAATCGGAACTTGCGAAGCCCGCTGTTGCTCCGGAGCCGCGCTTGGACATCTGGAAGGAATTCGAGCAAAACGAAATCACGCACAGCGCCGCCCATCATCTGATGGCGATCGACGATCTGGTGGCGCGCTATGGGTATGCGCGCGTCTCCGACATCGCCCGTGAGCTGCACATCACGCGCGGCAGCGTCAGCATCTCGCTCAAGCCGCTCAAGGAAGCGGGCCTTGTGCTGCAGGATGCGAATCGGCATGTGAAGCTATCGGAGGATGGACAGGGGCTGGTTCGCGCAATCAAGGCCAAGCGCGAGATCATGCGTCGGCTGCTGACGGAGGTGCTGGGCTGCACGGCGGAACAAGCCGAAATCGACGCGTGCAAAACCGAGCATCTGGTGAGCAACGATGTCGCCAGGCGGGCGATGTCCTTTCTGCGATTCATCGCGAAAAACCCCGCCCCGGCCCGCGATTTCTTTTCCGCATGGCGCAGCTTCGACCCATCCTGCAGCCACGAACCCGCCCAATGCGCGAGCTGCGGCGAGACCGGCTGCCTGCAGGATCAATTGCCGTCGGCGCCCGCGCCTCAGGCGCCGATCGCGCTCACGCGGCGCTGATTGCACAAGCGACCGTCGTCTGGCGGCGCGTAGTGATCTTCAGCCGCGCGGCGTCGGTGCTGCGCCAATCGCTCTGAGGATGCCCCGCCCCTTCGCCAGCGTTTCGAGATACTCCGCGGCTGGGTCGCTGTCGATGACGATCCCACTGCCCAGATGCAGCAGTCCGCTCTCGCCGCGCATTTGAAGCGTGCGAATCGCCACGTTAACGATCATGTCGCCTTGATCGCCGATCCAGCCCAGCCCACCTGTGTACGCCCCGCGCGGCAACGCCTCGAGCTCGCGGATGATCTGTAAGGCGCGAATCTTCGGCACGCCGCTGACCGAGCCGGCGGGGAACATTCGCCGCAACAGCTCGACCGGTGAGATGCCGGGCTCCACTTCGCCGGCGATCTCCGCGACGGTGTGCCAGATATGCGGATGTGCCTCAACCCGCCGGGGATCGACAACGCGCACGGAGCCGGGCTTGCAAGCGCGGCCGAGGTCGTTGCGATGCAGGTCAACGATCATCGCCAACTCGGCGGCCTCCTTTTCGGAGCGCAACAGATCGGCAACGGCGCGCTGGTCGTCGTCGTCGTCGGCAGCTCGCGGGCGGGTGCCCTTGATGGGGCAGGTTCGCGCATGCACGCCGCGCTTCTCGAGAAACAGCTCGGGAGAAGCGGAGACGATCGCGGCGCCGGGCCATTGCAGCAGAGCGGCGTAGGGCGCGGGATTCTCGCGCCGGAGATTGCGAAAGGCCTGCGCCGCCGACGGCAGATGATCGAGTTCGAGCGCGTGGGCCAGATTGACCTGATAGATGTCGCCGGCGGCGATGTAATCGAGCACGCGCCGCACGGCCTGCTCGAACTCTGCCGCGCTCGTCGTCTCGCGGGCGCGGGCGTGAGGCGTGTAGGGGGGAGCCAGCCTCGCTGCGGATTCGAGATTCGCGCTCCAGCGCCTGGCCAGATCGCGGGTCGCCGCCTGATCTCGCCCGAGCGCGCGTGCCCGGCGGCGAGCATGGTCGAGTTCGATGACCGCGGCGTAGTAGGCCCATCGGCCGAGTGGCATCGCGAGCGAGTCGACGCGTGCGGGAGGGAGCGATTCGATTTGATCCGCCAACTCAAAGCCGCAATAGCCAACCCATCCGGGGCCGAAGCGAGGCGACCGATCGTCGGGGGGAGCGGCGGCTGTCCCGACGTGCGTGCGCTCGACTGCTCGATCCAACAGCGCCCAGAAAGACCGATCGCGGTCCACTGGTTGCGGCTGATCGAGGGCGCGGCATTCCGCTATGTGCGCGGGAGATTGATCGACCACGAAAATTGGGTCACGCGCCAGCAGGCTGCAGCCGCTCGCCGCTTGCGACCCGTCGAGCCAGGCGGACTCTGTGGCGCCATCGAGCAACGCCGCGCCGGCCTCCGCCGGATCGTCGGGCCAGGGCAATTCGATGGAATGTAGATCGGTGCAGTTCATCGGATTGATTGCGGGGAGGGTATCCGCGCCGAGGTTGGTCGCGGCTCATTTGGGGGTTGCAATCGAGTCGGAGTCACGCACCGAATCACTCGGACGCACGGTCGCGGTGTTCGCACGATTCCGGGCGACATGCGATGTGAAAGGAAAGCATAAGCGACTATTATGGCGAAATTGCCCACATTGAGCTGCAATGATATCGTTATTATAAGACTATTGACAGAAAAGGCTCATTTGAAAATTTCGCATAGCTTTTATGAATAGGCCGCCAGGCCGGCTCGTCCAATTGCCTGTACTGGAAACGAACGCCCCGCCCGGAGTTGGCGGCGGCTGAGAAGGATCACCTGCTTCGCACGAAGGAGTATGCGATGAAAACGCGTCTGGCCCTGCTCGTCGGAACCCTGTTCGCCGCCGCCACGGCTCACGCCGGTTTCGGCATCACGGTCGGCTACAACGCGCCGATCGCCTACGGCGGCTGCTACGCGCCGGCCCCGGTGGTCTATGGCCCTGCGTTCTGCCCGCCGCCGGTGTATTACGCGCCGCCGGTGTATGTCGCCCCGGTCTGCGCCCCGGTTGTGTATCGTGGCGGATTCTGCGGCCCGGTGGCGTATCCGCGACGCACGGTGGTGTATCGCGGCTATGGTCGCGGCCGCTGGTAATCAGCAAGTATCATTCGGCCTGTCGCTCATCGCGGCAGGCCGGTTCTTTTCTTGTGAAGCTCGCCTTGGGCTTCGATCATTTTCTTCAGGGGACATGTCATGCGCATTTGGAACGTTCTGATTCTGTCATCGCTGTTCGGCCTCGCGTCGCTTTTTGCGACACCGCCCGCGCCTTCGCCGGCGCCGATGCCGGTCCCGGAGCCGGTTTCGAGCGCGACCGACAAACCGGCGGAGTTGCGCGGCAGGCTGACCTTTTCGGAGACTCGCCGCGACGAAGCGGGAGTTCGAGAGCTCTTGCGGATCGAGGTGAGTCCGAACGGCGAATGCACCACGATCCGCCAAGGCAACGAAGCGCGGATGCGGCTTGGGCCGACCGCGATGGCGGAATTGACCGCGTTGCTGGACGACACGCCGACCTATCTCGGGCCGGCCCGCGATTTCGAGTCTCAGATCAATCCGGGATCGCACATTCGGAATGTCGATTTCGAGCAGCAGCTGCTGTATCCGGACTCACAGAAGCTGCTTCGTATCGGAAACGTAAGCAACGACGTACCGCGGCGCGTCAGGGCGCTGCTCAATTGGCTGGGCAGCATTGAAATGCAACGATAGAACGCGAGGCGGGGCGACGGGGCTCCCCAGCGATTCTCCAATCGCCCCCGCCTACCGCCCGCGCCGATTTCCGCCCGCGATCCGCGGCACCAGCATCGCCACGCGTCGTCGATACTCCTGATATTCCTCGCCGTGATAGGCGACCAAGTCGCGCTCCTCGTATTGGATTGCAATCAGGATGTAGATTGCCATCAGCGATGCGAAGACGAAGTGGGCCATGCTCATCGTCGGCGTCGCCCAAAACGCCAGCAGCCAGCCGACGTAGAGCGGGTGTCGCACGAGGCGGTAGGGGCCGGGGGTGACGAACTTGAGCGGGCGGTAGGGGCGTCCGAGCAGATGAAGCCACACCTGCCGCAGGCCGAACAGGTCGAAGTGGTTGATCAAAAACGTCGTCACCAGCACCAATCCCCAGCCGAAGCCGAACACGACCCAGAGCAGATTTGCGATTAAACCCGGTTCAAAGTGCCAGACGCGACCGCCGAGCGGCTGCCAGAAAACGAACAACGCGACGAGCGCAAGCGACGAGGCGAGCACATAGGTGCTGCGCTCCGCCGCCTCGGGGATGAACTGCGTCCACCAGCGTTTGAAGGCTGGACGGGCCATGACGCTGTGCTGGACGCCGAAGAGCGCGAGCAGCGCGAAGTCGATCAAAAGCGATTGCCAGAGCGGGCCGACGGGGGCACCGTCGATCGTGCGCGGCACGAGGAAGCCGCCGACAAAGCCGCAGGCGTAAAGGAAAGTTGCGAGGAACAGGGCGTAGGAGGCGACGCCGTAGAGAAAAGCGGCCAGCCGCGAGGCAAATGGGGCGAGGCGATGGTTCTCCGCACTTTGAGCGGTGGCGGAACCGATGGCACGAACGGCGGAATGGTCGACGAACTGCTGCATATTTTCACTCCTGCAATCGCGCCCGACGAAGGCGCGGGCCGCTTGTGTGTGTGCGAGGCGGCGTACAGGAATGAGGTGCGACGACCGCGCGGCGAACTCACGCGCCGCGACTGATTCATCGGCGGCGACTGGCCCCGCGACAATACTTGGCACGTGTTCTGCGAGGGGTTTATCCACGGGTTCGCGCACAGCGCACGAGGTGGTAGCCGGATTCGAGCTCGTTCAGCCCTGCATCGGACCGAACAAGTAAGTCTGGACGGCCCCGAATACCAACCCGAGTACGCCGCTGTAGAGGTACGCCCCCAATAACACCAAGAGCGCTTCGCTCCAGTGCCGGATTCGATGCTGGTCAAAGAGGCACTCGGTGAGCCTGATGAACCAGCAGATCGCCAAAGGAAACGCGGCGAGCAGCGCCGAGCCGATTGCTTCCAGCCACCAATCGAACTTCGTCAGGTCGTGAATTTTCGCCACGGTACTCAGAAGCCCCGCAGCCAGCGCGATCAGAACCATCGGATAGATGATCACCCAATGGGCGGCGTGATAGTGCATGCACGAAACCCAGAACGGCAATCGTCGGATCTTCCGACGAACCGGCAGGACGAATGCCAGCATCGCGCCCGCGGTGATCTCAAAGGTCAGTAGCAAAGGCGGAAGCAGCAACAGTGCGAAGCCGCCGTGCGAGATTGCGCGCGGCCAGTTGCGATCGTCCCAGTGGCAATAGAGCAGCATGAGGCACTGTATGAAGGCCGTCGCCGCCATCATGGGGAGATGGATGCTGAGCGAGAAACGCAGCGCATTCAGCGCGTTCGGCCGGAACGGGAGCTCGCGTGAGAACGGTTGGCGCCGGAAGAGCACAATACGTACGGTCTTGCACCAGGTCGCGAAATCGTGCGACGAATCCCACATCAGCTTGGGCGGCGACTCTTCTGAGTGAAGGTCGGCGAGATCATCAGGATCGAACCACGCCCCGCACTCCGGGCAGCGGTCGTCGCTCGTGAACGCGAGCGAGTAATCGCAGCTCTCGCAGTTCCAGTCGGTGCGTACGGCCGCCCCTCTTGCTTCACACGGTGAGCGATTCTGGGGATCAATATCTGGTTCGCGTGGCGTCATCGAAATGCCGACGTGGGGCGAAGCGACGCAAACGCGAGCGGTGCGCAGTCGCCTTCGCCAAATTCAGGCATCAACTCCAACAGGAGCCGATTCGGTCCGTATTCCGCAATTTTGCGCGTTTGAGCGACAAAAAAACCCGCCACGGCCGATTTTCGCGTTGTCTCGGGCGACCCCAAACTGATAAGCTGAACTCGTAGCACTTCGAATGGAGAAAGAAGCAATGCGGAAATTCATGCAATCATCGCTCGTGCTTGTCGGCGCGCTGGCGACAGCGTCGGCCTCGGCGGGGCTGTACTCGCAGAACTTCGAGGTCGACAGCAGCGCGACCTGGACGTTGAACAACGGCCCCTCCGACTCGGCGGCCGACTACTTCTTCGACTATTCGACCGTCGGCATACCCGCCGCGCCCAACGGCACGGGCACGCGCGGCATGAAGCTGCAGGCGAATCTCACCAACGGCATCTTCAGCGGGATGAGCGTATCGCCCACGGGGCTGGTCCTGCCCGGCGACTACACGCTCGCGTTCGATTGGTGGGCGAATGTCAACGGCCCGTTCCCGGCCGGCGGAAGCGGATCGACCAATCTCTCCACCTTCGGCATCGGCACGAGCGGCACCAATGTGCAATGGCCGGGCGGGGTGCAGAGCAGCGTCTTTTTTGCCGCGACGGGCGACGGCAACTCGACTGCCGACTGGCGCGCCTATTCGAGCGCCGCACCGACCGGCTACGTCGATGGCAGCTCCGTGTTTCCCTTCACGACGCGCAACAGCAGCAACGCCTATTTCAGCAGCTTTGGACAGGTCACCGCGCCTGCGGCTCAGGTCGGGCTCTTCCCGCAGCAGACGGGCACCACGCTCGTCGGCAGCGCGGGGATGGAGTGGCACCGGGTCGAGATTGAGAAGGTCGGCAACATCGCCCGGTGGCTCGTCGATGGCGTGCTGATGGCCACGATTGACCTGTCGACCGTCACGCTTGCCGGCAACAATATCTTCTTTGGTCATAGCGACACGAACGCGACATCTTCCACCGATCCGAACGACGCGAGCCTGCTCTTCACGCTGATCGACAACATCAGCGTGGTGCCGGAGCCGGCGAGCCTGACGCTACTGGCGTTCGGTGCGGTGTTGGCGGTTCGTCGGCGCTAGACGGCGCGGCGAAAGTTCGCGGCAGCCGCGGCCGATTGCGAAGTTCGCGAATATCTAAACGAACAAGACGGTGCGGGCATTTTGCCCGCACGCGTGGGATCGGCGCGCCAGATTGTGCGGGCTGATCGCCCGCACTCCCCGGCTCGGCTGAGCGAATCCGGTTCTTCAGGCACGTCGACGCGCCGCGATCGCGCCAAGGGCCAGCAGCACCAAAGTGCTCGGCTCCGGCACGAGGTAGTCCTCCACTTCGCCGAACTGCGCGAAGCCGTAAGCCCCGACGTCTTCGCCGCGATCGAGGCGGAAGCGCAGCCAATATTCGCCTGTCGCTTCGCCCGGCACGAGGAAGCTAAACGTCAGCACCTGGGTCCCGTCGAAATCCGCCGCCAGCGAACCGTCGACGATTTGCTCGTCCGGCGTCCACCGCGAATCCTGATTCCAATCCGCCCAGGCGTTGATGTTCAGCACTGCCGGCATGTCCTGATCGCCGAGGTCGGTGTCGATGCTCATGCCCGCGATGCTCGAGATGCTGACATTGACCGTGCTGATCTGCCCCGGCGTCCAATTCACGAAGGTTACGCCGTCGTCGTGTGCGTCGTTGTTGTTGACGTTGGCGACGCCGTCTTCGTCGTCGGTGTTCTGAAACGCGTTCACCTCGCGTGACACGCTCGCGCCGAGCCACTCGCGATAGCCCGACAAGTGGCCTGCTTCGGCGTTGCTGTCTGACATGTAGCTCGACGGCGCGTCGCCATAGTCGGGGATCTCGTAGAGCGCCATCCGTGCGCCGTCCCAGTCGCTATTGAAATCAGCGCTGGGCGGGTTGTCGGGGAAATCGTCGCCGCCGCCGTAATAGAGCCCCGCGCCGCCGCCGCCGAGTTGGGTGATGTTGTTCCAGTTCTTGCGGCGTGTGTTTGCGCCGTCGCGGGTCCAGGGATCGCGGACGATGATCTCCTGCGTGCCGGCGTCATAGCCGACGCCGACCACGACGTGGCCGCTGGTCTGCTGCATCGTCACCGGATCGACGTTGCCGTAATAGAGCACGACCGCGTCGCCGCGATCGACGATTTGCCGATAGGCGGCAGGCGTGTAGTTCCAGGCCCGAAAGGTCGTCGCGCCGTAGAAAATGCTCGAATCGTCGGCGTAGCGATTGGCGGCGGCGATCATCGGCGCCCGCTGTGTGCCGAAGTGCATCTGGTTGGCGGTGGTGTCGATGGTGAAGCTGTAGTCGTTGCAATCAGCCTCGTTGGCGAAGTCGTTGATCGAGTTGAATTCGCCGCCGCGGTCGTCGAGCCGGGTGAGGATGTTGGCCTTGGCCCATTCGATGTACATCGCGGTCGAGGCGGGGGCACAGTGCCAGAAGCCGGAGGCGAGATTCCAGCCGGCCCAGCCGGTGGTGTTGTAGTAGTCGTTGGCGACGAACTTATCGCGCGGGTTGGCCGGGTTCACTCGCACCACCGGCAGCCGTCCGCCGGGGTTCATGGCGGTGCCGGCTCGCGGGAAGAAGGTGCGTGCGTCGGCGGCGAGGTTGTCGTAGGTGACATACGTGCCCGATCCGGGCGCGGTTTCGATGTTGGTGGCGCGGCCGTTGTATGTGCCGCGAAAATCGTGGATCTGGCTCCAGCCGGGCACCTGCGCCTCGTTGGTGATGTAGGTTTGGGCCGCGGCGAAGGCGGGTGCGAGGGCGGCGACGAGAGCGGCTCGGGCGAAGCGGCGGGCGTGAATCGAGGCGGTGGTGCGCGACATGGTCAGTTCCTCCACATCTTTGGGACGACGATCGAAGCACGGCCCGGCACGCTGTCGGGCCCGTGATGGAGGGGAGAACGATGGAAGTGGAGGAATCGGGCGGCGAAAACCGAAGAATTTTTTGCGGTAGGGGCGACGGCACCGCGCACGAACGGGGCGGCCAGAGCCTGGAACGGTGCGAGTCCGATGCTCCGGGGTCGCCGCGGGCGGGCAGCCTTAGCCCGCCGCCATCACCCGGCTGAGAAGCCGATGGAAATGATGCGTGCCTGTTTCGCGCGTAGGCGAATAGCGACCACGGCTATAGAGCCGGGCACCGATCGCGCGCTGGATCGTTTCGACGATCGCCTCGTCCTCGCGCTCCACTCTGTCGAGCGCGGCGCCCGCGCCGATGTCGAGCTTGCCGGCGTCCCAGACATAGGACAGAAACGAGACGCGTATGCGATCGACCGCGAGCGGGCGGACCACATTGATCGACAGCCCCCACGGGTAGAAGTTGAACATCAGGTTGGGGAAGAGCCACCAGTAATAGGCGGCGATGCGCTGACCGCTGTCGGCGGCGCGAGGCGGCAGATCAAAGGCCGGCTCGCCGCTGCCTGCCACGCCCACTTGCAGGCTGCACCAGTCGAAGAGCTCGGTGCGATACTCGCCGTAGTCGAGCGTGTCGTTCAGGCTCGAATGCACGTAGGGGATATGGAAGCCTTCGAGGTAGTTTTCGACATAGAGCGCCCAATTCGCCCGTACCAGAAACTCGCGCGAGCGGCCGGCGTCGAACTGAAACTCGTGCAGCGGCAGCCACTCCATGCGCCGCCGCATGGGCTCGATCCAGTCGGCGAACTCGACGAGCCGCCGATTGCGGTTTGAATCCGTCGCGTGCGAGGCGGCCGCGAGCGCGACGAAGAGAAACTTTCCCCACGCGTCGAGTGTTGCGGGCGCCAGGTGGTCTGCCTCACTGGGAAATCCCTCGACGCCGGCGAACTCGGGCATCTGTTGAAAGCGCCCGTCGAGGCCGAAACGCCTCCCGTGGTAGCGGCAGCGCAGCGTGCGCTCGACGCCGGCGTGTTCGCAAACCAGCATTCCGCGATGGGTGCACACGTTGGAGACGCAGTGAAGCTGGTCGTCGAGATTCCGCGAAAGCAGCAGCGGCTCGCCGACGCAGCCATCCAGGAATACGAACGGATGGACTTGCCCCGGCACGCGCGCCAGGTCGCTGTCGCCGATGAGTTGCCAACTCCGCGCAAAGATCGCGTCGCGTTGTCGATCGAAAACGGTCGCATCGGTGTAGAGCCAGCCCGGCGGCGTCGACGCGCGGCGAATATCCGGGTCGATCTCGAACGAGGCGGTTTGCATGGCGTCATCGTAGCGTCGGCGCGGTCGGGTGCGTCCCGCCGGCGAAACGCACGACGCGGCAGTCGGAGTCGGGCCCCACTCCGACCGCGACAAGAACCCACAACAACGCGAATCCTTCCATATCGCCCCTCATATACTCGCGCACGATAAACCTGATGTGACGGCTGAATCGCGCGTAGGCTCGCGAGCCGTTTTTCTCCGACTTGTCTGTGAGGTGTTTCGTATGAGGTGCAGCTTCACCGGTCGCTCCCTGATGTTTGGCGCGGCCCTGATCGTCGGTGCGGGGGCCATCGCTCCCGCCGCTCTGGCTGAGAACACCCTGCTTCGCGTCCGGCTCGACGGCGCTTTCTCCGAGGCGCCGAATCCGAACGCTGAATTGATGAAGCTCTTCGGCGAAGAGTCGAACACGCATCATTCGTGGCTCAAGCTGATCGCCAAGGCCACCGCCGACAGCAAGATCAGCGGCATGATCCTGATCATCGAAAACCCGGCGGTCGGTCTGGCGCAGACCGAAGAGATGATCCGTGCGTTCCAGAAGTTCCGCGCGGCGGGCAAGAAGATTCACGCCTTCATCGACGGCGCGAGCAACGCGGAATACGCCCTCGCCTCCGCCGCCGACGACATCACGCTCGTCCCGTTCGGCCAGCTCGACACCATGGGCCTGCATGGCGAGTTGATGTTCTACAAGGGGCTCTTCGACAAGATCGGCGTCAACGCCCAGATGCTGCACTGCGGTGCGTACAAGAGCGCGCTGGAGCCTTACACCCGCACCGAGCCCAGCAAGGAAGCCGCTGAGAACGTGAACTGGCTGCTTGACGGCATTTACAACCGCTGGCTGGCGATCATCGCCGAAAATCGCAAGCTGACGGTTGAGAAGGTGCAGGCCGCGGTGGACAGCGCCCCGATCCCGGCCGACGCCGCGCTGCAGCAGGGGCTGATCGACCACATCGCCGGCTGGGCCGATTTCAAGCAGCGGATTCAGAAGGAATATGGCAAGGACGTGGTCATCAAGAAGCGCTATGCCCCGACCGATGCGCTGAAGATGGACTTCGACAATCCCTTCGCCATTTTCACGATGATTCAGGAGGCGATGGAGAAGGCCAGCAAGCCGCTGCCGCCCGGTGTCGGTCTGGTCTATGTCGCGGGTGCGATCGTCGACGGCCGTGCGGTGGACAGCCCATTCTCGGATCAGATGGCCGCGGGCACGAACATTCGCGCTGCGCTCGACGCCGCCCGTCTCGATGAGACGATCAAGGCCGTCGTGCTTCGCGTCGATTCGCCGGGCGGGTCGGCCATGGCGAGCGACATCATTTGGGACGCGGCCACGCGCTGCGCCGCCGAAAAGCCGCTGATTGTTTCGATGGGCAGCGTCGCCGGCAGCGGCGGCTACTACGTCGCCATTCCCGGCGACACGATTTTCGCCGAGGAGTCGACCATCACCGGCTCGATCGGCGTCGTCGGCGGCAAGCTCTGCCTGAAGGGGCTGATGGAAGAGAAGCTGGGCATCACCGTCACGGAGTTCAACCGCGGCAAGCACGCCGGCATGTTTGCGATGGCGGAGCCGTGGTCCGAGAGCGACATGAAGGAGATGCAGGGCTATCTCGACCGGATCTACGACCAGTTCAAGGGTCGCGTCACGCAGTCGCGCGGCAAGAAGATCAAGGGCGATCTTGAATCGCTCGCCGGCGGCCGCGTTTTCACCGGGCGACAGGCGCTGGAGAAGGGGCTGATCGACGAGATCGGCGGCCTTTCAGACGCGATCGCTCTGGCCGCGAAGAAGGCCGGGCTTCAGGCGGATTGCGATGTTCGCGTTCTGCCGCGCGCGCCGGACTTCGGCGACATCATGAAGAAGCTCGCGGGCGAAGAGACGACGGACGAGTGGGAGTTCGGTCCGAGCAAGCCTGCCGCGGCGACCTGGCCGACGGTCGCATTGCACGGCTCGGCGAGCGATCTCGCGTCGAGCCCGTTGCTGCAGGCCATGATGCCGCTCTTGCAGAGCTTCGCCCCGGAACAGGCTCAGGTGATTCGCCGTGACCTGTCGGTGCTCTCGATTCTGCAGGTTGAGCGGGCCGCGTGCTTCATGCCGCTGCCGTTGATCCTGCGCTGAGTTTTCCCCTCGCCCACGATCTGCGGGTTTCGGCCCGCGCGGTGATTCAAGCCGCGCGGCGCCGCATCCTGCCCGATCCCCACCTTTCACCACACACCGTCAGAATCGATTCAGCACCGATGGCGCTGCGGCGATCAACGGTCTGCTACGACGGGTCCGCGCGCATGCGTCGCGGGCGCTCCAACTTCGCGTTCAGCTTCTTCTCTTCGTCGCCGCGCTTCACGCGGATCTCCACGCTGTCGCCCCAGTCGAAATCCGCGAGGATCGTTCGCAGATCGTCGAGCGACGCGATCGGCTTGCCGGCGATATCCAGAATGCGATCGCCCGCCAGCAGACCCGCCTTCTGACCCGCGGAGCCTTCGGTCACGCTCTGAAGCAGCAACCCCGGCCCGCCCGCATCGAGGTCAGGCAGGATGCCCAGTCGCACGCGCGATTGGGGCGAAGGCTGCGACGCCGCCGCCCGCGGCTCGCTCGCCGCGTCCTTGGTCCGATCGATCCGCACCGGCCCGCTCGCCAGCTCCGCGAGGGCGCGGACGATGGATTCTCCCATGGCGGTGATCTTGACCATGCCGTCGTAGTTGATGAGCGCGACGTCGTCGCCGGGGCGGTGATATTCGGTGTGCAGCCCGGTGTGGACGAACAGCGAGGGGATGTCGACCGAATCGAAGGCGGCCTGATCGCTGTCGCGCCGCACACGCTCCAGCAGCTTGAACTTCAGTCCGGCGCTCTCTCCTGCCGCCTTCACGAGCTCAGGAAACTCCTTGGCCGTCCCGGTTCCGCTCACCTCAAACTCTTCTTCGCGATAGCGGCCGATCATGTCGAAGTTCACGTTGGCGATGATCTCGCTCTCGCGGATGGTCGGATGAGCCACGAAATAGCGGCTGCCGACGAGGCCGAGCTCTTCGGCGCTGCAGGCGAAAAAGAGGATGTTGCGGCGGGGGCGCGGCCCGCTCGCGAAGCGTCGCGCCAGCTCGATGATCGCCGCCGTGCCCGAGGCGTTGTCGTCGGCGCCGTTGTAGGTGTCGAGCGGCTCCTCTTTGGTCGTGTCGGCCGGGCGCTGGCCCAGATGGTCATAGTGCGCCGTGACGACGATCGTTTCGCCCGTCTCGCCCGAGCCACGCAGCATTCCCAGCACGTTTCGCCCGGTCGCCTGCGAAACGCCCGTTTTCAGCGACACCTTCACGCCGGCCAGGTCTTCGGAGTGTGACTCGCGCGTCTGGTCGAGCGCGCGCTGCAACTCCGCCAGCGGCGGCATCTTGGCCGCCTTTAGCAACTCATCCGCCACGTTGCGGGAGATCTGCGCCATCGGCAGGGCGTAGGTGGGCCGCGTCCGCCAGGGCTTGAAAGCGATCAGGCCGTCCTCGACCGTCAGCGGGTGTGAGGGCGGATTGACGATCAGCAGCGCCTTGGCGCCGCGGGCCGCAGCCTCGCGCGCTTTGCGCTCGAAGGCGGCATAGAGCGAGGCCTCTTCCCCGCCGAAGCGCGCTTCGCGGTCGCTGGAGCGCGGCTCGTAGCGGAGCATGAGCACGATCTTGCCGCTGGGGTCGATGTCGAGGTAGTCGTCGTAATTGTGCTCGGGCGCATCGATGCCGTAGCCGACGAACGCCAGCGAGCCTTCCGCGTCGCCGACGGCGCTATAGGGCAGGGGGGTCCAGTCGACGCCGAGCTTCAGCGGGCGATCGATGCCGCCGATCGTGAGCGACGCCTTGGCCTCGTCGAGCGACTTCTGCGCCGGCACGGGGAAGGGTTGAAACCACGTGCCCTCGACGCCGGCGGGCTCAAGCCCCGCATCTTTCCAGTGCTTCACGATGTAATCGGCGGCGCTATCAATGCCGTCGCTGGCGACGCCGCGGCCGCCGAGAGCGTCGGAAGCCAGATATTCGACATGCGAAGTCAGCGCGGCTTTTGCCGCGGCGGACTCGGCCGAGCCGGTGGCGGCGCCGCCCCCGGGTAGCGGCGCTTCGGCGAAGGCAATGCCGCACGGAATCGCTGCGAAAGAACAAACCCATACGGTGAGATTACGAAAACGCCGCATCCAGCCATTCCTTTCCAAACGACCCCCGCTACCGCGTTTCAGACTCGCTAAATGTACCGCGCGGGCCGCGGGGAGAGAGGCCGCGCGGTGCCGCGGCGCTATACTTTTCGACACAATGGTTACCGAGTCCCCGATTCGCCGCGATCTCCGAAAAGGCTGCCGATGAAATCACCCGACGTCCTCATCGTCGGCGGCGGCGTCATCGGCCTGTCCTGCGCGTTAAGGCTTGCCCAGCGCGGCCGGCGCGTCCGTGTGCTGGAGCGCGGCGAGTGCGGGCGCGAGTCGTCGTGGGCCGGGGCGGGGATTATCGAATATGGCAGCCTGGCGCGCATTGATCCGTTGGCCCAGCTTCGCCGGGCGAGCTGCGAGCTGTATCCGGCATTCATCGCCGAGATTCAGGCCGCGTCGGGTGTCGATCCGGAGTTTGATCGCGAAGGCACCATCGACCTCATCACCGACGCGAATCAGGACAAGGCCGCCGAGCGCGAGGTGGCGGCGCTTCGAAGCCGGTTCGCCGATCGCGGGCCGTTGATCGAGCGGCTCACGCATGGCGCGCTGCGGCGCGTCGCTCCTGCAATCAGTGATTCGTTTGATGATGCGCTTTGGCTGCGGGCCGACGTCACGGTTCGCAATCCGCGCATCATGCGCGCCCTGCGCGGCGCATGCGAAGCGGTGGGCGTCGAGATCGTCGAGCAATCGCCGGTGTTGAGATTCCTGCGCGAAGGCGAGCGGGTCGTCGGTCTGCAGCTTGCGGATCGCGTCGAACTAGCGAGTCAGTATTTGGTCTCCGGCGGTTCGTGGTCTTCGCAACTGGATCCGGCGTTCGAGACGCTGCTTCCGGTCCATCCCGTGCGCGGACAGATCATTTTGCTGGAGGAGCGGCGGCAACTGCTCAAGCATGTCGTCCGCCACGGACGCATGTACCTGGTGCCGCGTCGCGATGGGCGCATGTTGCTGGGCAGCACGGAGGAGCACGATGCGGGATTCGAAAAGCGCACGACGCTCGGAGCAGCGGCGCGATTGATGCCGATCGCCGAGCGGGTGGTTCCCTCGCTCCGCGACGCGACGATCGTGACCACTTGGGCCGGCCTTCGACCCGGATCCAAAGACGGGAAGCCTTATCTCGGGCCGATTCCCGGCTTCGGCGGCGCCTGGGCCGCGACGGGCCACTACCGGAGCGGGCTTACGCTCGCGCCAATCACCGCGGAACTCCTGGCGGCGGCATTGACGGGCGGCACGCCGCGGTTTGATCTCGCACCGTTCGCGCCTGGTCGGCGCTTCGGTGCGCCGAACGAGGGCGACACGGGCGAGGTTGAGGCAGCATTCCCATCGGAAACGGGGTCGCGATGAAGGTGTTGATGAGCGGTGCGAGCGGCCTCGTCGGTCGGGCCACGACTGAGATGCTTCGGGCTCGCGGCGATGTCGTGGTTCCGCTTGTGCGCGGCAGCTCGACCGATGGCGTGCCCTGGAAGCCCGACGCCGGCTGGCTCGATGAGGCCGCACTGCGCCGTACTGCGCCAGATATGGTGATTCACCTGGCGGGTGAAAACATCGCCGACGGCCGCTGGACCGAAGAGAAGAAGCGCCGGATCCGCGACAGCCGTGTGTTGGGCACGCAACTGCTCGCCCGTTCGCTCGCGTCGCTTGATCCGAAGCCGCGGCTGTTGCTCTCTGCCGCCGCGATCGGAATCTATGGCAATCGCGGCGATGAGCTGCGCGACGAGACCAGCCCGGCGGGCGACAGCTTCCTGGCGCACGTCGCGCGCGATTGGGAAGCCGCCACCGCGCCCGCCGAGGCGGCGGGCATTCGTGTCGTTCATCTGCGGATTGGGGTTGTGCTCACGCCGTTGGGCGGAGCGCTGAAGGCGATGCTGACGCCGTTTCGGTTGGGTGTGGGGGGAGTGGTGGGCGACGGACGGCAATATCTGAGCTGGATCTCGCTCACCGACCTAATCGGGATGATCCGCTTCATCCTGGAGCGCGACGACATTCGGGGGTCCGTCAATGCGGTGAGTCCCAACCCCGCGACGAATCGCGAGTTCACGAAAACGCTGGGGCGAGTCCTGAATCGGCCGACGATTTTTCCGCTTCCGGGCTTTCTGATTCGCGCGATCTTCGGCGAAATGGGCGAGGCCACGCTCCTCGCCAGCACTCGCGCCATCCCGCGGCGTCTCTCGGAATTGGGCTTCACATTTCAGCATCCCGAGCTCGAAGCGGCCCTGCGCCACGAACTGGGAAAGTAGGGGCCGCAGGCGGCGGCGGACGCGATCGCCGCCGGCGTGAACACTTCGCATCCCGGCCCTATCATGCACGAGGTTCTTGAATTTCCAGCCCGCGCAGCCGGTCGCGAACCGGTCCGCGCGGTCGAGCCAAACTACGGAGGCCCTCTCATGATGTCCGATCGCGTTAAGCAAATCCTGAGCTGGTACGAAGCCGACAACGCGGGCGTACTTGCCAACATCCGCCGCATGCTCGGTACCGGCACGCTCAAAGACACCGGCAAGCTGGTGATCCTGCCCGTTGACCAGGGCTTCGAGCACGGTCCGGCCCGCAGCTTCGCCGCCAACGCCGCCGGCTATGACCCTCATTATCACTTTCAGCTCGCGCTGGAATCGGGCTGTAACGCCTACGCCGCTCCGCTGGGTTTCCTGGAAGCCGGCGCCCGCACCTTCGCGGGCGAACTGCCGCTGATCCTGAAGCTCAACAACAACGACTCGCTCTTCAGCACCAAGAATCCGAATCAGGCCGTCACCGCCTCGGTCGAGCACGCCCTGCGGCTCGGCTGCGCTGCGATCGGCTTCACGATCTATCCCGGCTCGGCCAATTCGCAGGCGCAGTATGAGCAGCTCAACGCGCTGGCCGAGAGCGCCAAGAGCGTCGGCCTGGTGGTCGTGGTCTGGAGTTATCCGCGCGGCGAATTCCTGAGCAAGGAAGGCGAGACCGGCATCGACGTTTGCTGCTACGCCGCTCAGATCGCGGCGCAGCTCGGGGCGCATTTCATCAAGGTCAAGCTGCCGACCGATTTCGTCGAGCAGGGCGAGGCCAAGAAGGTCTACGAAAAGCAGAACATCCCCGTCAAGACCATGGCGGAGCGCGTCAAGCACGTTGTGCAGAGCTCGTTCAACGGTCGGCGCGTCGTGATCTTCAGCGGCGGCGCGACCAAGGGCGAGGACAGCGTTTACGAAGACGCGCGCGCGATTCGCGATGGCGGCGGGTTCGGCTCGATCATCGGCCGCAACGCCTTCCAGCGCCCGAAGGCCGAGGCGCTCAAGATGCTCGGCCGGATCATGGATATCTACGCCGGCAAAGAGAAGTAATCGCGTCTTTTCGCGGTGGCGTGCTTTGCTCGGTCGCGGCCTGCTTCCTGGCAGGCCGACGAGCGAGACGTTCGCCGGGGCCGCCGGCGCTCCGGCCCATAGGTCGGCCGGCGGCGAGCCGGGCCTCACTCAGCGATCGGGCGAGTCGTTCCGCGGCTCGCCGATTTGACGCGCCAGCCAGAAGATCACCCCGCCCACGACCGCCACCGGACCGCCCTCGTTCGCCGTCCACCACATCGGCATCCCCGCGACCCAGTCGATCCAGACCGTCGTCAGGCCGAATGCGGCATGCAGCCCGCCCACGCCCGCGATAACTGCGCGGTAGCGGCGCACATCCATTGCCAGCATGAGCAGCACCGCCCCATGCACCGCGTAAAGCGCGGACAGGGAGCGTGTGAGGTACTCGACGATCGGCCCGCGCGGCAGGTCGCCCAGCCCGATCTGCGTGTGCGTCCAGGCCATCCACTTCGTGGGCATCGCGACGGCCAGCGTCGCCAGCAACATCACTCCGCCGATCAGGCGCAGCAGGATCGTCAGGAGCCGGGCGGCGGTTTCCGGGGTGAGCTTCATGCAGCGCAGATTAATCGGCTTCCGGCGAAAAACTTGACCGGAGAATTTTGGCCGGTCGCACCGGTCCTTTTCGGCCTATGGGCGTGCCGGGCAAGAGACACCGGCGAACACGCTCCCAAAAGCCACGCCAAACCCATAGGAGAACGAGACATGCGTAACTGGATTCACACCGCCGCTGCAGCAGCCGCCGTCCTCGGCTCGACGTACGCGACGGCCCAGACCGTGCTGAAGGCCGAAGGCGACAACCGCGCCGGAACGATCGTTACCGATACCGTCGGCGGGCTCGACCCGATTGAGGCCGGCTACAACGTCAACCCGGGCGAAAACGATTTCGACCCGATCACCTTTAATCAGCAGGTTCAGGTCAACTGCGGCACGGGCCAGGCCCGCGCCTCGCTCAACAGCTCGTCCAACTGGATCGGCTACAACCAGAACGGCGGCACGTTCACCAAGTTCACGATCAACACCACCGCCGACGCACGCACGCAGTGGGGCCCTTCGACCTGCAACGGCTTTGCCAATGCCGACGACAACTTCAACATTCCCTTCCGCCCGATCGCGCCCGGCAACAACTTCACGCCGACCGTGCTGCGGTTCAAAGGCTCGGTCTCGACGACCGGCGTGGGCACGGGCTTCGTGGGCCTGCGCCGCAACGGCAGCTTGGTCTATTCGGCCGATGCCGGCGCGTTTGACCGCGTGATCGAGGTGACGCCCAACGCGGACTATGTGCTGGAAGCGTTCGTCGAGGTGAATACCAGCGCGTTCGGCGCGTCCAACGTCGTCGGCACCGCCACGATCACGGCCGAGATCGAACTGATCTCGCTGCATGTCGGCGACGAGTTCGTGAACCCCGCCAACGACCACGTCTACTACCTGACCAACGATTACCCCTGGCTGACTGCCGACACCTACTCCAAGAGCTTCGGCGGCTACCTGGCGCAGGTCAATGACGCGGCGGAGAATCAGTGGATTCTGAACACGTTCAGCAGCTTCGCCAACCCCGACGCGAACCTCTGGATCGGCCTCACCGATCAGGCCGTGGAAGGGCAGCACCGCTGGACCAGCGGCGAGCCGGTCACCTTCACGAACTGGAATCCGGGCGAGCCCAACAACGATGGCAACGAAGACTTCGTCGAGTTCTACATCAACACCCCGGGCACCTTCCCCGGTCGCTGGAACGACGCGGTCAACGCCGGCAGCCCGATCCGCCAGAACTTCGCCCTGATCGAGATCCCGGTCGGCGACCTGAACTGCGACAACTTTGTGACGGTCGGCGACATCGGCGCGTTCGTGCTGGCCATCACCGACGACGAGGCCTACCGCCTGCAGTTCCCGAACTGCAACCCGGGTCGGGCCGACATCAACCGCGACCTGTTCGTCTCCCTCGGCGATATCGGCGCCTTCGTGAATCTGCTCACCGGTCTGTGATCCGGTCTTCGTAAGCACTTCGCTAGGCGACCACTAGTGACACGGACAAGCGCCAACCCGCTTGTTCGTGTCCTTTTCTTTTTTATGCGAGCATGGACCGCAAGCCGTGGGCCTCAGTCGGCGTTCGCGGCGAACGATCGGGCCGCCAGCGAAAACGTCGTGCAAACAAGATCCGGGCGCTCGCGGCGCAGCAGGGCATCATCCAATGATAGATCGGCGGGGCGCGGCTCAGCAGCGGGGATGTCCAGTCGAGAAATCGGGAGCAACGTGGCGTGCGTCGCGCCAATCGCCTGCGCAGCGGCGGCTACCAACTCGGCCCGCGACAGCCGCTGCGGACCGGCGACATGTCGCACACCGGTCATCGTGCTGCTCGCCAGTGCGATCATGATTCGCGCTGCGTCTTCGACCCACAGAGGCGTGCGATACTCATCGGTGAACAGCTTGAGTTCGCCGCCGCGTCGCAATGCGGCGAGCTGATTGGAAAACGTTGTCGGCCGACCGTCGGCGGCGACGCCATATAGCAGCGGGATGCGCAGCACCAATCCGCCGCCCGCGACGACCGCCTCTTCAGCAAGCGCCTTGGTGCGGCCATAGACCGAGAGCGGCCGCGTCGCATCCGCTTCGCGGTACGGGGCCGCATCACCCGAAAAGACCATGTCCGTCGACGAGAATGCGACCCGCGCGCCGCCCGCCCGCGCCGCTTCCATGATTCGCGCCGTCGCTTCGACATTGATCCGCCGGGCGAGGTCGGGGTTTGCAAACGCGTCGCCGACCGCGGTCATTGCGGCGACATGGAGGATGTGCGTCGGCCGTGCGGCGTCGATCGCTGCGCCGATCGCCGCACTGTCGGCGAGATCGACGTGGCTGCACTCCACGCCATCGATCCGGGCCGCCGGCTTTCGCCCGGTCCAAGCGAATATCCGGGGCGCGACTGGAGTGTTCAGCAACTGCCGGACCAGGTGGCCGCCAAGCTGTCCGGTGGAGCCGGTGACCAGCCAGCGCTGCGATGGATCGATGGGATCGTGCATTCGAATCATCGTACCCGCCGCCCGTCAGTCGGCTTTCAGGTGCAGGGGGACCGGCCGGGTTCGCGTCGAGCGATCCTGTCGGCTCGCCGTCCGATGCTTATGCCGGTACCGGCTCGCGCCGCGCGTCCAGCAGCGACTTCAGCGCGATCGCCGCGAGCACGATGGGCGCGCCGATGAGTGCCGCGGCGGGCGGCTGCTCGTGCAGAAACAGCCACGTCCAGACCGGATTCAGAACGCACTCCAGCAGCGTAAGCAGCGCCACCCGCGCCGCGCTAAGCCGGCGCAGCGCCCACGCGAAGAGCACATAGGGCAAAATGAACTGCACAAACCCCATCCCGATGATCCCGCCGAGCTGCGCCGCGCTGACGCGCCAGGCGTCCTGCATGATGAGCAGCGGCGATAGCGCGACTGCCGATCCGAGCGCGTTCAGCGTCGTGACGACCAGCGGATGCACCGCCCGCAGTTTGCGGATGAATAGTGTCACACAGCCGTAGCCGAAGCCGCTGATCAATGCCAGGTTCAGACCCCCGCGGTCGCTCGACTGCCCGAAATAGATGATCGCCAGCCCCAGAATCGCCAAAGCCAACACGCCCCAGTCGTGCCGCCGCACACGCTCGCCCAAAAGCGGCGCGCCCAACAGAAAGACCCAGATGGGCGAGGTGTATTGCAGAATGATCGCGTTGGCAGCGGCGGTGTGGGCTGTCGCCGCGACGAATGTCGCCGACATCAGCGCGAAGCTCGCGATCGACAGCGCCGGCCAAACGGGATGCGCCACGTGCAGCGTCCGGGCGTGCGCGGCTGCCCACGGCAACAGCATCAACCCGCCCGCCGCCGAGCGATAAACCGTGATCGCGAGCGGGTGTGCCCCCGTGCCGCCCTCGCCATAGAGGATCTTCACAAACACGCCCGAGAGCGACCAGAGCGCCGCGGCGGCCACGACGGCGGCCACGGCAAGCGATGTGCCCGATGCGGCGGGGGCGTGAGAAGAACCATCTGCTGTGGCAACGCGATTCGTCACGGGCGGCAGTCTAGCGGCGTCACGCGGCCAGGCGTTGAACCCATCGCATCATCCGGGGCCGGGACCCCCGCGGCGTGCATTCGGCTGCGAGCGACCAGACGCACGAATCGGGGCGGCGGCTATTTCTTTTTCGCATTTCATCGCGCGCGTCATCGCAGCATGGAGATTCGCGCCGCCGCCCCGGAAACGCTTATGTAGAGACGCTTTTTAGCCGGCCGCAACAGGCCCTCGAGACAGGAGCACGACCATGACAACTCGCCCAGCTTCCCCGAACCGCAACCGCAATCTGGCATCGCGATGCGCGGCGCTCGCCGTTGCCGCCGTCGCTGCATCGGCTCCGGCGTTCTCCGCTTCGTGGCTGCATCACTTGCAGCGCGTGCAGTACCCGCTGAATGTCGGCGCGAGAAGTGTTGAGATCGAGCGCGATCTCGGCGGCGGTTACATCTACCTCGCCGACCACATCAGCCCGCTGATTCTCTCCGCCGGCGCGAACACGCGCCCGATCTTCGTTCGCACAAGCGCCAAGCTCGAAGCGCAGACCTGCTACACCTACCTGCGGCCGGGCGAGTGGAACACGCTGTACGCGACCGACCTTTATCTCCTCTCCACCGACTTCGCCACAACCGCCGATCGCGGCTTCATCATCTGCGGCAACTACGCCGAGATTGGCGCCGATGAAGGCGCGTTTTTGCTGAAGGTCGACGAAAATCTCACGCCGCAGTGGTTCCGCCAGTTCCCCGAACGTCAACTCGGCAATTTCATCAACGACATCGCCTTTAACTCGATCGTCGAGACCACGCAGAACGGCGCGCCGATCTACGCCGTCGCCGGCTCGATTTTCACCACGACCAATCAGCAAGCCCTGATCGCGGCCTTCGACAGTCAGGGATTCCCGATGTGGTCGCAGGAGATCCTCGGCACGGAGGGCCTGTGGGGCGAAGCCGCCGAAGTCATCAATTACGATGCCGATTCGATCGCGATCGTCGGCACCGCCAACGTCGCCCCGCACGACATTTGCAACAACTTCCTCGCCCAAGGCGACGTGCTGGTCGCGATCCTGCAAAACGACGGCCTGTTCGAATTCGCCGGCATCTTTGGCCAAACCACGGGCCAGGTGAACAGCACACCCGTCACCTTTGCTGAGCGCGGCAACTCGATCGCACGCGTCAACGGATCCGCCGATCTCATGCTCACCGGCAGCATCACCGCCTGGCGCAATACCGGGCAGGAATGCGGATCGCCGCTGATCGACGCCATGCTCGCCTTCCGCGTCACCCCCGTTGGCGGCGTTATCTGGGCAAATCGCTACAGCATTACGAGCGGCAATACCGACCTCACCGGCGTGCAGATCAAGCCCATCACCGCCTTCGCGATGATCGTCGCCGACGGCTGGACCACGCTGAACGGCTTTTGGTCGCAGAATGTCGCCTACTTTCGCCTGATGGCCGGCAACGGCTCGCTCGCGGCTCAGACCGAGCTCTTCGGCGGCCCCGGCACGGAGCGCGCCGCGGGCATCCTCCCCGAAGGCCCGCCTTGGCCGCAGGCCGCCACGATCCTCGGCACCAGCGATAGCTTCGCCAACGGCTTTCACAGCGACCCCAAGCCCTGGCTCATCGGCCGCATGCCCAGCGCCCGCCGCACCTGCGAAGACGCGACCGTCTTCACCACGATCGTCCCGGTCCCGCTGCCGCCGCACGATTTTCTGATCAACGCCCCGCAATTCCCCCTTCGCTCGCAGCCGCTGGTGCTGATCTCGCAGACCGTGAGCGACTGGCTGATCTGCGCCAACACGATCATCGGCGACATCAACGGCGACGGCGGTGTGACCGTCGGCGATATCGGCGGCTTCGTACTCGCCCTCACCGATCCGGCTGCCTACGCCGTCGCGTTTCCGGATGGCGATCTGGAGGCGGCGGATATCAATGATGACGGCGTGATCAGCGTGGGCGATATCAGCGGGTTTGTGCAGTTGCTGACGGGTGGGGCGTGAGCTTCGCACCTAGCCCGGTCGAACCTGGCGCGCTAGCGCGATCTGGATGCCGGTGCACCGCGAAGCCGCTGCTCCAGTTCTTTCTTAATGGAGCTGTTGAGGTTTTTCTCGTCAGCAAGAACCGTGAGCACACGCTGCTTCTCTTCGGAAGTCAAGTCGGTTGACAGAACCAGCGGAATCGGCGCGACGCGAGTGCGCGCCTTGGTCGCCGAGTCGCCGTGCGACGCGAGCACCTCGTCGCGGCTGAATCGCTCGAAAGAGTCGGCATCGCTGTACGCGTGCAATTCGATAAGCGACGACTGCCGTGTGCGCGGATCTTTGAGCCGAGTGATGAACCACTCAATTTGCAAGCGCTTTCGTCGCTGCGGGTCGGATTCGCTCACCAACTTGTAGTAATCACTCAGATGCCCCGCGACCGCCTCTGCGAGTGAAGCGTCTGCCCCACGGATCTGCCCATGCCTGCCGCATGCAAGACGCATCGGCTGAGCCTCGCTGGTTTGAGCGATGAAAACGATTTGTTCTTCATCCACCGTGAACTTTTCCGGCTCCGGGCATGCAATTGTGTCGTCGTACTTCAACGTCAGCACGACGCCCGGTTTCACGTCGCCCGTGAGAACGCGAAGCACACGCACCGTTGCATGAGCGTTGTCGGCTCGACCTCGCTCGCTCGGCCTCACACTCTCAACGCGGACGTGCGCGGCGTATCTCGCTTTCCCGATGATGCTGCCAAGTGTCGGCGGCGGCCAAGCCTCCCTCGCGGCTGCAACCTGAACTGATGATGCGGCAATGCACACGAGGAGAACAACTGCGACCTTGGCATTCAGGCGAATCATCTGCAATTCCTCAGCCAGCAGTGCCCCAAGACGTACTTAGCATACATCATTTCGAACCGCGGTCATCCGCCAAGCGCTCTTCAACCACCTGGTAGTACTCGGGCGCTTCCTTCCAAGACGCGCGCACCCGCTCGATCGCTCGCCGAACGGCGTCCCGTTGGTCCGCCGACAGGTCGTTCGCAAGCGAAATCGGCACATCCGCCACGTCGAGCCAGCGATGCGCCGCGGCGTCGCCCCGTCGTGCCGCCGCCTGCTTCTGGCGATAAAGATCTGCGTACGGCGGCTCGCTGCATGCGGCGATCGCTTCGAGCGCTGATGCGCCGCCGCCACGTTCGTCGGCCAGCCGCCGCATAAGCCATTCGCACTGCTGCGACCGGCGCTTCTGCGGATCGGACTCAGTGAGGAACGGGCAAACCGAGCGCAGCTCGCGCCGTAGATTCGCCACGTCACTCGCGGTCCCGCGCCAGGCGGCGTGTCGGCCCCACACCAGGCCCGGTGGCTTGCTCCAATCCGACGTGCCCAGCAGCAGGATTCGCTGCTCGCGCTCATAGAACTTGGGCGGCTCGGGGCACATCGGCCCCGCAAGATAGGACAGTTCAAACGTCGCCCCGACGTCGATCGCGCCGCGCAGCGTCTACAGCACGCGAAAACGCGCAATCATCATTCCGCGCTGGTTCCTGTGCGGCTCGACGCTCACGACCTCGGCCTGCACGATCAGATTCGCGAACTGAATGAGCTCTCGCCGCGGCGGTGCCGGCCGCTCAAACGCGGCCGCGGTCGAGATGAAAAACGCGCTCAATGCGCTTGCCGCGAGGGCGGCACGGACGACGATCTTGTCGCTCAAACCCATAATCCGACCTCCCGTCAATCTGCCTCCGGACGCTCGCTCTTCATCGGCGAACCGGCCGGAATTTCCTCGATCACAATCTCTTCCGGCGGAATGTGAACCACCACTCCGTCGCGCACGACGACGATCGGTACGCCGCCGGACTTGTGGCGAATGCAGACATCGCGCCAGGCGGCCCGAAAGGCGCGCTCCATAAGTGCGTCATCTTTGAGCAATTCGCCGATTCTATCTATTGAAGAGTCACTCATAACCTAAGCCCATCTGCGTATTGCGCCACAGGCCGCGAACATCGCTCGCGCCTCATTCAGCCGCTCGCGCCGGCGGGGCCGAGAGCCGCCCGTTCACGGCAAAAGAGATGGTCCGCGCGATCTCGTCATGAGCATTACGACTTCGAATCGCGCCCCGAAGTCGCTCAAGTCCCCACTTCAGCGCGAGTTTTCCAAAAACCTCGTCCGCGAACGAAATGGTGATTCCGTCGACTCCGGTGAAATCGATGCGCGCTTCGCCGCCGTCCTCTACGATCGCCTCGACAAGCCGACGAACATCCTCGCCGATTACGCGAGTCGACAGGAACTCGCCGTATTGGCGGAGGACGATAGGAGGCACAGTTTCAGAACGGTTCAAAGAGTCCACCGGGCATTGCGCCTTTCGGGTCCAAGTCGTTCATCACTTCATTCAACATCAACGGGCGATCTGTTCTAAATCGCATCGCAACGAACCTGCCGGGCCAGCGGTCGGCGCTCGCCGCTCAACGGGCTGTCGATGTTGCCAGTAGTCCGACTCACGAATAGCCCGTCATTATCGCGGCAATGTGCTGTTTCAAGTCAGCTTCAATCTTGCTTTTGCCGCCAATCGAATTATCGTAAAACAACGTTCGAAATCCACTAACGTCGAAAGGCAGTTTCTTGCCCCGCTCCGCGACAAGAATGGTTGGTTTTCCGATCGCATGGGCGAACCCGACTTCGTAGAACACGTTTTCATTTGGTGGCGTAATCTCAGCCACAATGAGCGTAGCCGTAGCAATGCGTTTAACCACGTCAGCGATAACAAGGCCGGGGCCGCATTCCTGATCTGCGCGCATCGCTACGATTCCCGCCTCTTTACAAACAGGCTCGATGACATCTCGAAACAAAGTATCGTACGGGTGGCCGAACTGCATGATTACAAATGCAGTCGGCTTTACCGTATCGACTTTGAATTCAGTGATGGTAATTGGCGATCGACTTTGGCACCAAACACCCACCTGACTAGTAGTCGGATAGGCGGGAATACCAGTTTGCAGGACCGCAACGCCGTCAATGCGCAACTCCAATCGTGTTCCAGTAACGTGAACACTAACATCGTAAGAGCGATTCGCCTCAATCGATGACCAGTCCCCGGCCTCTTTTAGCGAGCTCCATTGTTTTCCATCAAATATTCTGACCGAGTATGCCCTTCCGACGCCGCCGATTCCCGCGACCAGAATCGCTCCAGTATCGAGGTTCTGTCGAATAATTAGCATGCCACAGCCAACATTGGAGACGTCTGCAAAGGCAAACTTGGCGCTAACCGTGCCACCAGAAAATACCCGATTAGATGAGACCTCCGCAAAGCGCGCATACTCACGCCCTTCGTCGGTTGTCTCAGCACCGCCGGCGAACCGAATGACCTGTTCATCAATGTTCACGGTGCCAAAGCGAGCAACCCATTTCGTTTCCATTTCAGCTCCCGCAACTTTGCTGATCTATGGTCCGACCCTGTCCACCACCCGCAGCGCCACGCCCCCATGCTTCCGCGGCAGCGGGTCCGGCGGCTTAATGTCCACGTCGCCGCCTTTGAGCTGTGCCTCGCCGCGCTTCACACGCTCGGCGAACTCGCGACATTCGCCGAGCAGCGCATCGAGCATCTGATTCTCGGGCACGGTTCGCCGCTGCTCGCCTTGCACGTAGATGATGCCCTTCCCTTTGCCCGCGAAAATCGCCACGTCCGCCCCTTCGCATTCGCCGGGGCCGTTCACCACACAGCCCATCACCGCGACTTTCACCGGGATGTCGATCTCCGTCGCCAGCTTCTGTCGCACATCGGTCACCAGCTTGAACAGATCAACCTCGATCCGCCCGCAGGTCGGACACGCGATCAGCTCCGGCTCGGTCCGTCGTCGCAGGCCCAGGCAACAGAGCAGCTCCTTGCCGTCCTCGACCTCGTGCACCGGGTCGGCGGCATAGCTGATACGGATCGTGTCGCCGATGCCGTTGGCCAGCAGCGTGCCGAGGGCCGAGATGCTGCGGATCCGCCCCGTCTCAGGCGGGCCCGCGTGCGTGACGCCCAGGTGCAGCGGATAGTCGTACTTGGCGCTAATGGCGGTGTAGACGTCGATCACCAGCAGCGGGTCGATGCTCTTGGCGCTGATGACCACGTCGTGAAAGTTGTTCTCATCGAAGATGCGCAGATACTCGTCGAGCTTGTCGAGCATCAGCTTGATCAGGTTGGCGCGATAGTCGCGGGCGAGCGTCGCCTTCTCCGCGGCCCGCTGGTCCTTGTCCTTGCGCTCCACGATGCCGCCTTCGTTCACGCCGATGCGGATCGGAATGCCGCGCTCCTTGCAGGCGGCGATGACGCGGTTGACCTGTGCCCGGTCCTGAATGTTGCCCGGGTTAAGGCGAATCTTGTGTACGCCGGCCTCGATCGCCTCGAGCGCCCGCTGAAAATGAAAATGCACATCTGCGACGATCGGAACCGGGCTGGCGGGAATGATGTGCTTGAGCGCCTCGGTGTCGACCTTATCCGGCACGGCGACGCGCACGAGATCGGCCCCGGCCCGCGCCAGCTTCTGAATCTCGGCGATGCACTTGTCGATTTCGTACGTGTATCCGGCGGTCATCGTCTGCAGCGCAACGGGCGCATCTCCGCCGATCGGCACGCCGCCGACGTTGACCTGTCGTGTTTTTCTGCGTGGGGGCATAGTGCCGCGATTGTAGGAGCGGCGGGCCGGCGGGGCGAAGCGGATCGGCGGCGGAGGGGGCAGCGCTCAGACGGAGCGCGGTGGAAACCCCGGCGCCGTCCGGCGGCTGCGATGCGATGAGACCGGCGGGAGACGAGCCCGCCCAAACCGCTACATGCGCCCGCGCAGCATGCCATGCCAATACAAGCGTGGAAGCGCATAGGCCTTCAGGGCATACATGCTGTAGCGCTCCTGACGCTGGTCAAACGGGAAGGACTCGCGCGGCTCTTTGGTGTAATCAAACTCCGCCAGGATCAGCTTGCCATAGCCGGTGACGAGCGGGCACGACGTGTAGCCGTCGTACCGCTCCGGGGCTGAGGCGGATTGGCCGGCGCGAGCGGCGAGGAGATTGGCAACGACGGTCGGGGCCTGTTTGCGAATCGCGGCGCCGGTCTTTGAAGTCGGCAGATTGCTGCAGTCGCCGAGCGAGTAGACGTTTGCAAAACGCGCATGGCGAAGGGTGTGCTTGTCGACGTCGGCCCAGCCCGCGGCATCCGCCAAAGGGCTGCGCTTGATCACGTCGGGCGGGCCCATCGGTGGCGTCACGTGGATCATGTCATACTGCAGCGTCTGCTCTTCATTCGTCGCCACGTTGCGAAAGACCGCCTCGCGCGATTGGGGCCGCAGCTCGGTGAGGTTCGTCTGATAGCGCACGTCGATCGAGCGACTCTTTACGACATCGAGCAGCGCCGCTGCATAGTGCGGAGCACCAAAAATCGTCGGCTTGCCATTGCAGAAGATGACTTGGATCTTGTCGCGCACGCCCGAGCGGCGAAAGTGATCTTCGGCGAGGTATGCGATTTTCTGCGGCGCGCCACCGCACTTCACGCCGCAGACCGGCTCGGTAAAGACGGCGCGGCCGCCGCGAAGGGAGCGGATCGCGTCCCACGTGCGGCCGACCGTCTCGTACGAATAATTGCTGCATACGCCGCTGTCGGGCTGGCGCAGCGCAGCCGTCAGGCCGGGGATGGCGTCCCACTGAATATGGATGCCCAGCGCGACGACGAGGTGGTTGTAGCCCAGCCGCTGTCCGCCATTCAGGCGTACGGCATTTTGTTCGGGCAGGAACTCCGCGATCGAGTCGACGATCCACTCCGCGCCGCGCGGGATGAACTCGGCCTCGTCGCGCTCCGACTCTTCGCGCGGAAAGACGCCGCCGCCGACCAGCGTCCAAAGCGGCTGGTAATAGTGCTTGCGCGACGGCTCGACGATTGCGATGTCCGCCTTCGGATCGGCATTGCGAATCTGCGCCGCCACCGTCAGGCCGGCCGTGCCGCCGCCGCAGATCAGGATGTCGTAGTGGTCCTTCATCGCATCTCCTCCGTCGCGGGCCGGCGGGACGTCTGCGCTGCGCTCCGCAAAGTGGAATCGCCGATCGCCGCGCCAAATCTCTTCGCGAACTCGATCATGAACGCCACGGCGCGCTTCACATCCGGATGCCCCGAGGCCCCCAGCGCACCAAAGACGCCGGCCGAGCCGGGCGGGGCGCCGGCAGCCTCGACCAGCGCCCTGCCGGCGCGGCCGACCATCTCGATTGCGCCGGGATGGACCACGTCGGAGTCGAGCAATTTCCCCAGCGCCGCGAGCTGCGCCTCTGAGACGCGCTCACCGAAAAACAGCGCCGCTTGCAGGCCGTTGCGCAGAGCGCGATCAACGTCCTGCCCGCGACTCGCTGCGGCGGCGACTTCGGCGTCGAGCGCGTCGGCCGCCGTCGCGATGGCCTGGGGCGCCAGCTCGACAAACTCGCGCAGCCGATCGGTCACGTCGGCGGGGATGCCCGCTTCCCGCGCGGGCGCGGCGCGCTCCAACGCGTCGAGCCGGCGCTCGATCGATTCGAGCTTGGCGAGAATCAGGACGTGCGCCTTGTTCTCATCGATCGCCGACGGGTTGTCCTTGCAGGCGATTTCGTCCGCGATGCGTTGATACGCGGAAGGGTCCATCGCTGATCTCCATCATGCTCTGGGAAGCATCCACGCGCGGCGTTTGCGACTCCGCCTGTGCGTGTTCAAAACCGGCTACGGCGTCGAACAGCCAACGGGGCGACGCTTTTCCTATTCCTAGCCCGCGGAGGCCGCGACGACAACCGCGTCCGTGCGGAATTGTCGCCCGGGCGCTATCGCTTCATGCCCGCCAGCAAGGCGAAATTGCCGCAGCCGGCGCCTTCGCGGCGATACGAGAAAAAGGTATCCACATGCTCCATCGTGCAGACGCCTGCGATTTCGATCATGGGTTCGGGCACTCCCGCGTCGACCAACTGGCGACGGTTCGCTTCCCATAAGTCGAAGTACATGCGACCTTCGCGGCGAGAAAAGAGTCGCTCGCGATCGGGCAGGCCGGCGGCCGCAGCGTAGACGTCTTCGCCGACTTCATAGGACGCCGGCCCGGCCGACGGTCCGATCCCCGCGATGATTCGATCCGCCCGCGCGCCGCACTCGCGCGTCATGCGTTCGATCAGCAGCCGCGTCGAGAATCCGACCGTGCAACGCCAGCTCGAATGGACGACCCCGAGAACGCCGGCGATAGAGTCGAAGGCGAGTACTAGCGGACAGTCGGCGGAGAAGACCATCAGCGAGACGCCGGGCGTCGTGGTGATCAGCCCGTCGAAGCCGTCGTGCGGGCCCAAGTTCGAATCGTCGATGAGGGCGATCTTTGGCGTATGGACCTGCACGCACCACGCGGCGCGGGCCGGGTCGAGCCCGAAGTCGTCGATGAATCGCTCGCGCGCCGCGCGGCGTTCTTCAAAAGTCGGGCCGGGCCGAGGCGACATGTTGATCGGCCGCGTTGAGAAGGCGTGGACCAATCCGGGCATCTTCGAGAGCATCGGCAGTTGCGCGTAGCGACGCTCGGGGTCGTGGGTGAATTGCAGCATGAGAAACGCGATGATCGCAGCCGCGAATGCGGAGGACAAGCGCCCACAGGGTCGCGTGCGAGCGATACTCGCGCGACGCGAGTGAGTTAGCTGCGAACGAGGGCGCCGGCTTCGGCCTGATCGGCAAGCTCGTAGAGGGTGGCCGACCAATCGTCGCAGAGCTCGGGCGCTTCGCAGCGGAGCCGGTCGCCCAGCAACACGGTGTCGCGAGCGATGAGCGTCTCGCGCAAGGCGCGGAGCTGATTCGCGAGGGATTCGAGGCGTGCCGCGATGGTGGATTCGCCGACAGCTTGTTGCGCGAGATCGATGCCGAGCAGCGACGATGCTTGCGAGATGGTCTGTTGGCAGGTCTGCCAGATCTTGACGAATTCGCCCACTTCGCGGACCGCGCCCGCGACATCGCCGCCGTCGAGGCGTTCGGCCGCCCAGCGCTGATCGTCCGCGGCCGCCGACAGCTGTTCGGCCACGCTGCGGAGGGCGTCTGCGACGACCCGTCCGCGCTTGCCGCTCTGGAAGTCGAGCTGGACCTTGGGGCTGACGGGGTGCGGCATACGGTCGGTGAGCGTCGCTTCGTCGAGGATGATCCCATCGACGGCGATGCTGGTGATCAGCTCGTCTTCGGGGCAGGCGGCGGAAATATCTTCGAGCAACGCCGCGAGGGAATCGCCGCGAAGCGGCCGGTCGAGTCGTTCGCCGTTGAGTGTGACGATCATTGCAGCGCGGTCTCCAGGGGCGAGAAGTCTCGCTGCCTGGCTTATCGACGGTTCGCGGCGCTCTCGCACAGTCGGAAATCGCCGAGTATGGTCGCGGTCATGAGAGATCAACCGGCATGGCTGGCGAACTGGCTGGAGCGGCATCAGACGCCGCTGTCATTCTGGCTGCATGTTGTCGGGATTCCGCTGACGATTCTGGCGGTGGTGCTGGCGGGCTATCAGCTTTGGCTGTGGCGGTGGGATCTGTGGTGGCGGCCGACATTGCTACTGTTTGTGGGGTATTTGTTGCAGTGGCTCGGGCATTGGCATGAGGGGAATGACATGGGGGAAGTCATCCTGGTGAAAAAGCTGCTGGGGCAGCCCTATGTGGCCGTGGCGCCGCAATTCCAGACGCCGCCGGAGGCGCAGAATTTGCGGGGCTCTGGCGGTTGAGCGTGGGGCCGTGTCGCGTGGAGGCGACCCGTCGGCCGACGCGATTACGCTAGCGGGTGACGTTGAGGCGGAGATCGGCGGGTTCGAGACCGATGCGCAGGGGGCCGGCGTTGGTCTGAGCGATGGGGGCGGCGAAGGCGGCGACGCCCGGCCGGCCGGCCTGAATCACGTACTCCATCACCTGACGGCCCGGCGCGACCATGTCGCTGCGACACTGCAATAGGCTGGGCAAACCTTCGTCGATGCGAAGGAATTGCTGCAGGCGCGCAGTGGCCTCCGTATTCAGGGGACGGTAGAGCGCGGTTTCGGGGATGGGCTGTTGCCACCGCAACGCGCGGAAGGGGCGGACAAACTCGACCTCGTCGCGCACAAGGATGAGCGTGCCCGACTCGACTGCTTCGTCGGTCGCGAGCGGAACGGACTCGAGACTTTCGTCGTCGGCTTGCTTCGGAGCCGACGGCGTCGGATGGGGCTCGCCGTGGTGCTCGTGCTCTATGGCTTTTCGCACGACGCGTGCGAGCGTGCGCCGCAGGCGCACCGGACTCGCGGGCGCGCCGTCGCCGACGGCCAAGCCGGGCGGCGCGGCAACGCGCGCGGGGGCGACGGCGAAGACCGTCTCTTGCTGCGCCGAGCGAAGTCGAATCGTGGGGCGCGCCTGGCCAATAGCGGCGGCTTCGAACAATGCGCCAAGATAGATGGTCTGGCCGGGGTTGAGCGTGATCGGGCCATCGCTCGGTGGTGGGGCGGTGCGCTCGGTCGGCGAAAGTCGAATAAACGCCATGCGGCCGCCGCTTTCGCCGCCGCGCTGCGAGCCGGCCTTCGTGTCGTGCTCCGACCACTCGGCGCGGAATTCGATCGGAGTTTCGGCGTGGTTCTCGATCCTTGCGGTGAGCTCGATGCGATCGCCGACGGTGCATTGATCGGGGCCATCAAGACGCAGCGCGAGACCCATCTCCCGCCGCAGAGGGCGCCAGCCGGCGGCGGTGCGACCGTCGGGAGCGGCGGCCAACGCGCGAACCCAAAGCGGCGCGCCAGTCGCAGGTAACGGAAACTCTACGGTTCCGCGGCCGTTTCGAAGCGAAACGACGCGACTGGCCTGCAGCGAAGGCCGGTGTGGGACGAAATCCGCGAAATCGCGATCGGTGTCGAGCGACAGAACGCGCGGCGCTTCGTCCGGCGTCGCGATGCCACGCGTCACGCCGGTCGCACGGTGGATGCGGATGGCGACGGGCGCGTTGTCGCGCGGCGGAAACTCCTCGCGCCAGGCGGCGCCGGGATCGTCGGCGGCGGAGCAAACTTGAATCGAAGCCGCTGCGCCGGTGACTTCGCGGAAGCTGGGAGCGTCGAGCGTGAGATTCACGACGCCGTCGGCATCGACATTGCTGTCGATGGTGATCGTCCCCACGTCGCGGGGGCGCGCAACAGTGCGGCCGCCTTCGAGGCTCGACGACCCATCATTCAGGGGAATCACCGCCACGGCAGCCCGGCGGTCCGCCGCCGTGAAGCGGTGACGCGTGGGCGTTGCGCCGGGCGCCACCAGCGCCGCGTAATGAGGGGTGGGCCAAAGTGCGAGGATGGCGCGAGTTTGCGACGAGGGCTGAAGCACCAGCTCCGAAACTCCGGCGACGTTGTCGACCCTGAGAGCGGTTTGGCCGACGCCTTCGGCGGGGTTGGAAGCAGCGGGGCGAGTCGCGCTGCTCACCGTGAGGTCGATCGACGCGCCAGGGCGCACCGCATTGCTGCCGATTAACGGCAGTTGCGTCGCTTCAGCGCCGAATAGCCAGAAGCGCTCGGCGGGTGGGGTCCAGCCGGATGGTTGCGGTTCCGCAAGCGTCGTGTTTCCAAACTCGGGCACGATCACAGGTCCCGGGAACCAACTTGCGGCGCTCCAGTCTCCCGCCTCGGTGGGGATCCACGGGTCGCTGACGGAGTCGCGCCCGACGCGGGTTAGCCCGAGCCAGTCGCAGCGACCGCCCTTTACGCTCGACAGCATCGCCGACATCGCGCTGGCTGGTTCTCCGCTGAACGGTCGGGCGGAAACGCGCCCCGTGCGGAAGCGCATCGGTTGACCAATCGCGGGGACGGCGGTGGAGGGAACGAGCCACGTATGTTCGTCCGCGTCGGAGAGCATGACATGTTCGTCGACGCCAAATGCGACACCGCCGTCGTCGAGCGAGGTGCGAAGAAGCAGCGCAGTGGGCCCAGCAAGCGCGAGCATCTCCTCCACTCGGAAGGCGGACTCGGCGCGGCTCCAAAAGGAATAGTCGCGCGATCGCTCCAGGCGGCGCAATTCGGCAAAATGCGGGTGTCCCGTGGAGGGCAACTGCGTGAGCATCACGACTTCCGTCGCCGAGCCGGCAGCGACGGGGACTCCCCAGGGATAGCGCCCCTCGACGCGAAACTGCACCTGATCATCGCCGGTGGGAAGCCGCCCGGGAGCGTCGATTTTCACATGCAGCGGCACGCGCCGTACGGCGGGCGTGACGGTGATGGTCGCGCCGCGCTGCGGGATCACGCGTCCATCGAGCAGCAGGGTGGTTCGAAGCACGTCGGCGCTCCAGGTGCGCTCGACACCCAATCGGGCTTCGAACAGGCCGCAACGAAACTCGCACGGGGCCGACGCAACAACGCGCCCGACGGCGTCGCGCAATTCCATTCGAAGTTTTTCGGCGGGCAGATCGGCGGCAATGCGTCCGGCACGGCGGACCACGCCGGTAATCGTGATCTGTTCACCGGGCCGAGGGGAGCCGGTAGGGGCGAGCAATTCCGTTTCGAGGGCGTCCGAGCCGGCAACGGCTTCGCGGCGACCGAAAATGACGGCGATCATGCCGTCCGCCTCAACCAACGCGACCCAGCGCGGGTCGTTGGTGAGCCGGGCCTCCGCGGGCAGAGCGAATGCGGCCGCGCCCTCGGCAAGCTTCGCGCCGGTTGCGACATACGAGCCGGCCATCCAGAACGAAACGCTTCCGCTCTTTGCTGCCTGAGCGGTGCGGGGATCGAGCGCCCAGGCTGCCGCATTGTCACCGGCGAGCGCCAATTCGGCGTCGAGCGGGTCGAGCGAAACAAGTTGCGTGGCGTAGATCGGCCGGTCGTTGCTGTCGAAGGCGGTGAGCCGGGCGATCAGCAGCAGGCCGGGCGGGACCGTGGCCGCCACCGGCTCGACAGAGGCCGGCAATGCCGAGGCGGGGTCGGTGGGCCAGGTGTGTTGGTCCAAGATACGACCGAACTTCTGAGCGGCGGTCGTAAGGTTAAATCGAGCTGCGCGATCAGCGAGCCAGAGCCGTGGGTCGATCGCCAGCAGTTCGAGCGTGGCGCGCTTCGCATTTCGCCATGCAGGCGTGATTCTCGCGGTGCGCGAGGTGCGATCGACATCGATTTTGAAATCGGCGCTCGTGCGCGTGAGGCCTTCAAGCCGGGCCCGGGCGGCGGACGCGATCTGAGGGTCTTCCGACTTTGCAGCGGCCTCCAGCAGCGCGGTCGGCGCCGGCAGTTCGGGACTGGCGAGTTCGCGCTCCGCAAGGTCCAGCGCGGCGCGGCTACTCGCGGTCGATCGGGGGGCGGCGGCGGCCAGCGCCCTCAATCGAGCGTTGTTTTCGGCTGTTGCTTCGGCCGGCGTGGCGGCGGGTGGCGGAAGGCAGGCGCGCTGATACTCCACAGCATCGCGCAGCGCGACCTCGGCCTTGAGATCGGCCAGGCGCTGCGCGATTTGGTCGAGACGGGCGGTGCGGATGGCGTAGCGCTCGGAGTCCGTGCGCGGCCGCGTGGCGACAAACGGCGGGCCCGTAAGCTCCCACTCGCCGTGCCGGGCCCAGGCCGTTGCGAGGCCGACCAGCGCAGCGCCCGCCAGCGCCTTTTCGCCGGCCTGCTCAAACTTTTTTGCGGCGGCGTCCAGTAGATGGAGAGCGGAGTTTGTCTCGCCGAGCTGAATCGCGGCGCGCCCCAGCGCGAGCTCGCAGTCAGGCCGCTGCAACAGGTCGGGCAGTTGCTGCTCAAGCTGCGTCAGCGCGGCGCGGGCGTCGGTCAGGATGGTGCGCTCGGTCGACGTCAGTTGCGAGAGCGCGACCACGGCAGAGGCTTCGGCGCGGGCGCGCGGATCGGTGCTCGAAGTCAGCAGCGACGCGGCCAACGACTGGGCAGCTTCGACCTCATCCCGCCGCAGAAGTTCGAGCGCCTCGCGGGCGGGCGTGGTCCATGCGCGATCAGGCTCGTTTGCGCGAGCCGCGGGCATAAGCGCAACGAGCCAAAGAAGCGCGATAACGGAAGCGCCGGCATGCGCGACGGCGCGCCCAATCCGCAGGCTCTGACGAGGAGTAAGCCGAGGCGACGGGCGGTGGGCAAGCCGCGGCCCGTTGCTGGAGGATTCAATCTTCATGTTGGAGAAGTCTACGAGCGCGGGCAACGCCCTTCGACCTCACCGCTGCCGGGTGAAAATTTGCGGGGCGAGGCCGGTGGTCGGCAGGACCGGTTCGATGTCCTTCAGGAACCGCTGGGCATCGACGTAATACCCGGCGGTGGGGCGAAGGCTGGCACAGCGCGAGGACCAATAGCGGTTGAACTCGTCCATCAGGATTTCGCGGACGTACTTCGCGGTCATGCTCGCGAGCGCAACACAGAGGTGGTGCTTATCCGCGTCGACCACGAACTCGATCGTCAGCTCGTTGCGCTCGCCAGAGAGGCGATAGCGGCTGCAATCTTCGCTCACCAGCAGTTCCTGAATGCGGTGATCGGGCAAGGCCGACTGCAGCGCGCGGCGATACTCGGCCCGGCCGCCGAGGCGATCGACGTAGATGTGCGCATCGAGCTGCGTAGCCTGCTCCACAGCGGCGACGATGTGTCGCAGCACTGCCTCGACGACGACGGCGCCTTTGTTGTGGGTCACGCTGACGCGCTGGTTGAAGAAATCTTCAGGGACGACGATCGCCCGCAGACCTACGAAGGACAGCCCCACCGATTTCAGCGTCGCCGCGAGCCGCTCCGAGGCGCCGACGAAGGCCGAGCGCTCGGGATCCAGCGGCAGGCGACGAGTGAGATTTTCGTACCAGGGCAGCACGGAGCGCAGTTCGCCCTGCGGCAGCGCGAGCGAGTCGATCAAAGCGCGGATGTCGGCGTGTGCTGTACCTCCGAGCTTGGCGAAGGCGAGCACGGAGCGCTCGAGCGAAGCGATGCCGCGCTTGCGGTCAAAGACCTCTTTGGAATCGCCGACGGGCAGCAGCGAGGATCGCCCCTCACCGGGGCGGACGACGGATTCGCTCAAGAGTGCCCAAAAGTCGGCGGTGGCGCAGTTGGGGGGCACGCCCCAGATGCTGGCGGCGACGACCATCGGGCCGAGGGTGGGGCCATAGCCGGCCTCGTCGATGCCGACGACCAGAGGCATATCAGATGCCCGCCACGTAGAAGATCACGGTGAAGACGACGTCGGCGAAGATGAGCGCCACGATGCTCTGCACGACGGTTTTGGTGGTCGCATCGCCGACGCCGGCGGCGCCGCCCTTGACGTTCAGGCCCAGATAGCAGGCGAGGCTGGCGATGACCGCACCGAAGACGCCGCCTTTAACGAGGCCGGTGATGTAGTCGCTGAGCCGCAGCGCGGCGCGGGTGGCGTCAACATAGGCGTAATAACTGAGGTCGAGCACGAACATGCCGGTGAGCAGGCCGCCGATGACGCCGGCGATGTCGGCCAATGCCGTGAGCCCCATCATCATGATGGTCGTGGCGACGATGCGCGGAATGACGAGAAACTTAATGGGGTCGAGGGCATGGGCGCGGAGAGCCTTGATCTCCTCGCCTTCCACCATGGTGCCCAGCTCGGCGGCGATCGAAGCGCCCGCGAAGCCGCTGAGAATGACGGCGGTGATCAACGGACCCAACTCGCGAAAGACGGCGAGCGCGACGACATCCGCGACGCGCTCAAGCTGACCATAGGAGGCGAGCGTCGGCGCGAGGTTGAGCGCGAGGATCAGCCCGATGAAGACCTGAACCAGAAGCACGATCGGCACGCTGCGGACGCCGAAGCGAACCATTTGTTCGACGAACGACGCCAGGTGGAGCCGCCCGCCCTCGCGGCTCTGAAAGCCGGTGGTGAGCTTGGCGACGACTTCGAGTACGAGGCGAATGATCGCGCCGATGTAGCGAATCGAGTCGAAGGTTGTGTCGATGGCAAAGCGCGTCGTGCGGCCGAAGATTTCGATCGGCGTCACGATCAGCCGATCCCAAAGCCGCATGGTCGCGACCAGCACTTCGCTCATTGGGCGGCGGCCTCGTCGAGCGTGGCGGTGATGACAAAGAATTTATCGAGCTTGGTGATTTCGAACAGGCTGCGGACGCGCGGCTGGATGCCGACCAGCACGACCTGGCCCCGCCGCCGCTCCAGCTTGCGCTTGAATTCGACCAGCGTTCCGACGCCGGAGCTGTCCATATAGGGCACGCCGGAGAGATCGACGATGTACTTGGGGTCTTTGTCCTCGACGAGCGCCAGGAACTGTTGACGAAGGCGCGGGGACGAGCCGAGGTCGATTTCGCCGAGCAATCGGACGACGCGCAGCGAGCCGTGGGTGGCTAGCTCGATCGTGAGGTTGGAAGATTGCGGCGAAGCGGCCATTTCTGCATCACTCTTGCGATCTGCCCGTATGGTTGAGCGACTTTCGCATGATCAAAAGCAGCCCGCCTCCCGGGGCGTGGAAATAGTCGGCGCTGCTCATCATCGCCCGGATCAAGTGTACTCCGAGTCCGCCCGGTCGGATGTCGCCCAAATCCCGACCGGCGATTTTCGATAGGTCCACCTGTTGACCGTAATCGCGAATGCGAATTTCGATGCCGGGCGGCTCGCCGTCGCCGTTGAGGGCCATCGCGGTGAAGTAGATGGGCTGGTCGGATTGGTTTTTATAGCCGTGGCGGATGACGTTGGTGAGTGCTTCGTCGACGGCGAGGATGATGTCGCAAAGCTGGTGCTCGTCCCAGGGTTGGTGGACAAGCCACGCGCGCAACTCCTCGCGAAACGCGGGCAGGCGCTCCGGGTTGCTGGGGAGATCGATTTGAAACAGCTCACGCGTCTTCACGGGCCTTTGTTCGCCTCGCGCACGGGCGTCTCACCGGGAGACCCAAAGCGGCCCTCGCGAAGGGCCGCGCGCCAGGCCTCGATCGCGGAGGCTCGCTCCGCGCTCGGGGCGTAATAGCGATAGCCGAAATCCTCGCCACAGAGTTCGCGCAATGCAAGGATGGCATAAAGGCGAACGGCGCGATCATCGTCGTCGAGCCGCTCGACGAGCGCCGCGACGGCCGCGTAGTCGCGCGATTGGGCGGAGGCGACGATGGCGTCAGAGCGCTCCACCGGGCTGAGCGATTGCAGGCGTTGACGGCGCGCGTTCGGCGCGTCGCAGCCCACGCTCGCAAAGAGCGCGAGCAGCGCGGCGAGACAGCCCGGGCGGCGGGCAGCGCGAAGCATGGTGATGTAAAGATCCTGGCCGCTCACGGAAGCGCAGTATAGGCCCGTGGCGGCGGCGCTCTCTACAACGGACCGTCAAGCCGACGCGAATCGACGAACGAGCGCCGGCCGGTGCGGGCAAAATAGCGAGCCGGGCGCGTCAGCCCCGACCGGGCGCAAAACGCCTTAGGTGCTGCCCGTGGTTGTGCCGTCGCCGCCGGACGTATCGGTGCCGCCCGTGCCGCCCGTTCCGTCGGTGGTGCCCTCGTCAGGCTCATAAATTGCGATTAATCCGTCGACCAGGCCGCCGAGCAGCGCGGTGAGCCCGTTCTGAAATCCGTTGACGGTCGCGTTGCGGAACTGATCGCGGACGGCCGGCTCGCATCCCGTGACGGCCAGCAGGCCGCCGGCAAGAAGCATCGTGCTCATACGCTGCGCCGAAGCTCGCAAATCCAACATCTCGAAATCCTCCACGGCGTCCGGCCGCGCGGCGCAAATCGCCACAAGCGCGCGGGTGTGCGGAACGCTGAGATAGTCCTTGGGATCGGCAAGATGCGGGCCACTTGAATAGCGAAGTGGCAAATGAGGCTGAATCGCGGCCGCGCTCGATGCGCACGCGGGACGCAAAGCAGGGGCGCCGGCGCGGGCGCTGCCCGCAGATGCAATAGTTGCGCCGCGCAGCGCTAGAAAGCGAAGGGGTCCATCTCCGTCGCGTGCCCGCAATAAATGCACCGCGGAGCGCGGCGGGGGGTGGTGCGGGCGCAGTTCCCGCAGATCTGCGGCTCGCGACGGGCGACGCCATCGAGCTCGCCGTCGGAAAGGTCGAGGTCGATCATGCGCTGGCGAAGGTCTTCGTCGGTAAGCGCGAGCTTCTCGCGCAGCAAAGACCACATGGCCTCGGTGGCGAGGGTGAGCTGGTCGAGCCGAGCCTGCAATATGTCTGCATTCGCGCGCGCCTTGCTCTTGCGAGCGCGGGCGGCCTCTTCATTCGCTTCGTGCAGGTCCTGCGAAATGGGGCGGTATCTGCCGATGCTCATCGTCGATAGGCCTCTCATGACTCGCCGCTCGCGCGCCTCGCGGGAGGGAGCCCGTGGACGAGGCCGTCGCGGCGAGTCACCTAAACTTACGCAGAGCGGGTGCAGAACGCGATTGCAATCGCACGCGTTGATTGGAGTCGATGAGGCCCGATCGGCTGGCGAGATGAGCCGGGGCACGGCGTGACGCCTCCCGCCGCGACGTTGCGGGTGCGTTACTCGCCGGAGCCGCCGGTCGCGGTATTCAGCCACCGCCGGGCGTTGTACGCATCAACGCGTGCCCTCAACGCGTACTCGCAGCGATAGAGCAAGTCCGCGTCAAAGCCGAATGCCGACGTGGCGAAGTGAATCGTGCCGCGCGTGGTGTCGAAGGCGATGCGCTTAAACGCGACCTCCTGCTTCACACGACGGATTTCGTCCCAGCGCAGCAGCTCGAATTTCGGCGGACGGCGAAACAGCAACACGCCTTCATCGGTGATCGCGATGAACGCCCGCGTCAGCCGCATCTGAACCCACCAGATCAGGGCGATGATGCCGACAACCACCAGCGGCAGGAGCAGCAGCGGTCGCACGCGGAAGAGCGCGCGGAAGCCGACTTGCATCGCGAGCACGGTGAAGAGCCCCGAAAACGCAATCGCGATGTGGAACATCAAGCCCAACATGAGCATCTTTGCGGCGGTGGAGACTTTGCGCACGCCCCCGAAAACCCGCCAGCGACGATCGACCGCGTTTCCGCATTCAGGACAGCGATGCTCGACCGGAAGGCCTTCGAGCGCATAGCCGCAGAACGGGCAGGTGGCGAGCAGTTCGGGTGGCTGGTCAGGACTTGGCGGCGCGCTCATGCCTTTTTGATCTCTCTGTGAGCCCGTCGAAGCGCGATATAGCGATTCGAGGTGAAAACAAAGGCCATCCAGGCAGCCGCGTCTTGGCCGTCGTACACAAACTTTCGCTCGCCATCGGCAAGTCGAACGATTACCTGTGTGATTCCCGACGCCAGTTTCAATTCGTCGAGTTCATCCCAACCGAATAGTCTCGGGTCTCCTGTTTTGGGGCAGAGTGTTGCGCCGTCGGGGCCGACCGCCGCGAAAGACCTTCGACGGCGAAGGCTCCAAAACAGTCCAACTCCCCAAACTGCGGCTATCCACGCAAGGGCGATGAGGGCACGAACTGAAAGGGAGCTGGTGCGCAGATTCGGACATGAGATGACCGGGCCGATGATCGCCAGGCTGAACGTGAACAGTGACGGATTCCGGCGCAATTCGGCCCAGCCGCGTTGAACGGGGTTGAATAGCCGCCAGCGACGATCAACCTCCATTCGGCAGGTCTGGCAGAAGAACGTATCGGCGGTCGTGGCGCAGGCTGTGCCGCAGCGGGGGCAGCGATCGAGCAGGGAGTTGGTTGTGACGAGGCGGCGTGCGTCCGCGGGATCAATTCGGCGGGATGTCAGGTTTGCGACGCGATCATTGATCTCCTTCACGCACTTGTGCTGCGCGCTAAAATCGAACGCGAAAGCCTCATCCGTTGAATAGGTTCGTGTGCCTTTGAGCGTGATGAACTCGAGCCAGCCAGCGTTGGTGAAGTCGAACACCAGCAGCAAATCGGTCCAGCGAATCGCGTCGATGGCGTGCCGCGTCGACACGAGCAAAACGGACTCATCTGTCAATGCGATAAACCCCCGCGGCACACGTCCTAGAAACCACCACGAAAAAAGCGTAAAAAACGCCGCCGACAAGACGAGCCAGATCGGAGGGGTGATGCGCTCGGTGGCAGCCCACGTCAGCAGGAAAATCCAGAACAGCGCCAGGACCACTACCAATCCGATGCGCAGGCCATTGACTGCCGCTGAGCGGCTTCGAACGCCCCCGAAGACCCGCCACCGACGATCGACCGCGTTTCCGCATTCAGGACAGCGATGCTCGATCGGCAGGCCTTCGAGCGCGTAGCCGCAGAAGGGGCAGGTGGAGAGCAGGTCGGGCGAGTTGTGGGGGGCGGCGGCGGACACGGCCGCACAATGTACAGATTCGAGGGCGGAGGTGGCGCGGCGCTCGCGGCACGATGCGAGCGCCCGCGCGAAAGCGGATGAACGGATTTAGCTGGTCAGCAACGCGACAAACGAGCTGATATCGCCGACGGACACGACGCCATCGCTATTGACGTCGCCGCTCTGAATGTCGCAGTTCGGGAACTGCGCGGCGTAGCCGGTCGGGTCGGTGAGAGCGAGCACGAAACCGGCGATGTCGCCGACGCTGACGATGCCGTCGCAATTCATGTCGCCCAGCAGGCTCGGCGGATACTGCACGGTAAGCACGGCGATGCCGCGGCTGAGGCAGCTCATCCAAAGTTCGTAGCCGTTGGGAATCTCGCGCACTTCCAAATCATTGATCTGCGTGTGCGGCAACCCGCCCCATTGCATCGCGCCATCGACGGGGCCCGGGAATGCGCCCGCGTTGGTTCCGTCGTGCCAGCAGAGGCCGCCGTCGAATGATTGATAGGTGTTGGTATACGTCATCCAGACGCGGCCGTCGGGCGTGACGACCCAGGGCGTGACATAGTTGCCCGGCAGCGGCCAGCCCTCCGCATAGGTCATCAGGGAATATGCGCCGGTATCTGCGTCAAGCCGAATCAGCCCGCCGCCCGAGCCGCCCGCGCCGAGGAAGACGCTGCAGCCGAGCCATACGAGGCCGTTCCGTCCGACGGCCATGCCCCAGATGGTGTCGCTCTGCGAGGTGAGTTCGGGAAAATCGTCGACGGTGCGAGAAAAACGGTAGTTCCCATCCGTGCGAACGACCTCATAACCGGCGTGGGCCCAGATGGTGCCGGGGCGATCGGGATCGACCCGCAATTGTGACCCCCACGCGGCGATGCCGACGTTGTTCCATAGGGTGCCGGTCCAGTACGAGAGGCTGAAGTATTCGCCCAGTTGCCAGAGGCGACCCGTCGAATCTTCGACATATTGGATGACGGTGCTGGAGCCGCCGGGGAGGCTGGTCCAAGTGCTGTCCGAAAGCTGCGACGAGCCGTTGAACATCGGATTTACGACGACGTCGCCGGTCGACGGTCGAAAATAGACCGACTCCGAGTTGTCGGTCGGGAAGGGCCACGAGAAGCCGAGGCCGTAGGTCAATTCGTTGTAGCCGATCCAGCGCGTGCCATCGAATTGCGTCATCCCGCCAACGCCCGGGCCCGCGTTCGCGCAAGCCCACACGTTGCCGGTGGCAGGATCAATGGTCAGGTCGTTGTTGAAAAAATCGAACTGACTGGTGTTCGTAACTCGGTATCGCTGCCACTGCCCGGTGGTCGGGTCGCGCTTCGCGGCGCCGCCGACACCGCAGGCCCACACGCCGCCGTCGGGGTCTTGAGCCACGTCGTAGGTCCAGTTGGAGTTGCCCCAGTCCCCGAGGCCGATCCACGACGTGCCGTCGAATCGCCATACCTGACCATTCTGAACCGCGACCGCCTGCAGCGGCCCGGTGGTACGCAGGGGATCGGCGCCGCCGCCGGGCGGCGAGGCCACGCCCACCCACGTTCCGTTAGGCCGCATGCAGTCGAGAACGGCGTCGAAGTTGTTCGGGAGAACGCGATAGATCCACAGGTTCCCGGCCGAGTCGACACATTTGTTTCCTGGCAGATTTCGCGGGTTTCCGCTGCTGGATGCAATCGTGGTCCAGGCCTGAGTCGTGCTGTCATAGCGCTGCGTGGTGCCGATGCTTCCCGGGCCGTCGGCGGTCCAGACGTAATAGCCGCCGCCGGGCTTCGGTTGAATCGCCAGCCGCTCCGGGCGTTGGTCGCCGAGGAAAGTCCACGTGCTGTTTTGGGGATTGAAGCGCATCAGCCCGCCGCCGCCCCAAACGGTCGAGTAGCCGCTGGCCCAGATGGTGCCGTCGGGTGCGATCTCGACGTTCGTCACCCAGCCGCCGGGCCAGGGCGAATTCTCCGCTCCATAGCGCTTCAGCGAGGCGGGGCCGATGGTGGGATTGAACTTCAATACGCCGCGTCCGGTGCCCATCCAGAGATTGCCTTGCGCATCGGCGGTGATGTCGCGCACGCGCGCGGTGCCGGTTTGCTCGGGGTGTCCGATCTCCGGGTAGTCGACGTTGGAGATGTTGATCCAGCGGTTTTCTTCCTGCACGAACTTCGCGAGCCCGCCCTCTTCGAAGCCCGGCACATAGCCGCCGATCCACGGATCGCCGTCCGTGTCGATGTGAATGGCGTCGCAATAATCGCCTTGAATGCCCGTGTTGCTGGCTCGGTAATAGCGCCAGGCGTAAGTGGGGTCGGCCGCGAGGGCGGACTGCGCGCCAAAAGCGATCAGCAACGGTACGGTTCTGCGGAGGGTGTTCGACATGAGCTTGGCTCCCAATTCGAGGTGCGACGGACGGGCGCAGCCTGGGTCGGAGGATGGATTTGCCTTACCCAATTAGAGGCGATTGGGGCGCGGAGAGATACCAGGAATTTGGCGCACCGCCGCAAAAAAATGCAGCAAATCCGCCCGAAAAGCGTGTGATTTCGGCGATCCGCTCATGGCCCGACTCGCCCGATCGCGAAGGCCCGCCTAAGACATTTTCCGCCGTCGCTTCTTCTCGCGAATCGGCGGCGGAGCGGGCATCGGCTCGCCCATCAGGGCGTACGTGATCGCGTGATGCAGCCAGTTGCGCTCCGGGTGGGTCAGCGTCTCGCCAAAGCGGATCACCCGCTCGTCGCTCCGCGCGAGCAAGCCCCCGGCGTGGAATTCAAACTCCTCGAGCTGGTCCGCCTCGATTCGCTCCGTGAACGAAATCAGCAGGTGTTTTCGATCCACACGAAGCTCGTCGGTGGAGGCCGTGACGAGCGTCTGCTCACTTGCGAAGGCGACATTGACGCCGATGACGGCGACGAAGAAAGCTGCCATGACGTAGATGGTGATCTTGGGAAAAAACGTCATGCCGACCATCCAAAAGGCGCTGAAGATCAGCGTGAGCATTACGGCTTCGAATGCGATCTTCCACACCAGGTCGTTCGTCCGCTGGCGGGGCAGCACGAATTGCGCGCCGTTGGTTGCCGCGGGTTGCGCAATCGTGATCCGGCCACGCCAGTCGCCATCGAGCGCGGGCAAGCGGGTTGCGCGACGGCGGACACGGTTGACGTACGTCTCGTCCAGTTCGCTGGGGCTGCGGGTCGTTTCCTGGCCTTCGCTGCGGTCTGTCAGCGGGCGATGCAGAAACTCGGCCAATCGCTCCGCGTGGCGGCGGGCGATGGTGTAGTCAAAGTCCTCGCGCAGCTCGAGCGCGGGGCCGGTCTTGCCGGCGAGTTTCAAAGCGAAAATCGGATAGGTGGTCGTTGTGCCCGGCCCGGAGGAGTGGCGACTCCTCGTTCGGCGGCGCCGGGTTTCGCGCAGCAGCATCACGCCGCCGAAATCTTCGAGCGGATACTGGCGACGCGAGGCGTCCCATGGCCAGCGGCGCGGAAGCGAAACGACACGGCGTCCGAGATCGAACTCGATCGGGCCGGTCACGCGGAAGACGGAGATGACGATCCCGGCGATGACGCCGCCGATGGCGACGGCGACCCACTGCGGCTCGCGCTTCTTATTGGCGCCCTCGCCTGACTCGATCGTGCCCAGCGCGATGCTGGCGGCGAAGAAGAGGCCGAGCATCGCGAGCAGGTAGCGCAACACGCCCCACCCACCGATGGTGTGGAAGGGGCCGTGACTGTCGACGTCGCTGGCGGACGGGGTTGGCATGCGAGCGCAATCGTAACGGCCACAGACCGGCTGGCGATCCGGCGTCGGACGCGAGCAGGCTTTCGGCAGCGGGTATTGTTTCACCAACATGATGATGGATTTGTGACAGTTGCCGCCACCGGGCCGTTTTGCGGCGCCGCTGACCGGGCCCTGAGCGGCGCTTGACGCCGCCCCGCGCGGTCGGGTGCGATACGCATATGTCCACCACTCCAGCGGGCGCTGCGTCGAATCGCATCATGGCGCGCATGCGCGAGCGCTTGTTCGCCGCCATCCTCAACGGGCCAAGCATGAATTGCCGCCCGCACAACAGCCGTCAGCGAATCGACTGGCGGCAGTTGGAGCGGCTGAAGGATGTCGATCCGAGCGAGGCGTTTCGGGCGCTGTTGACCGAGCCGGCGGCGGCGAAGTTCGTCGGGCGCGTTCCACAGCCGGCGGAGATGCCCAAGACCTCCGCGCGGTTTGGCAAGAAGGCCGCGCCGGGAGAGTCCGCTGCGCCGCCCGCTTCGCCGGCTTCGGAGAGCGTCGCTGCTTCGCCCGCCTCGAGTGCGCCGACTGATACCGGCTCGGCCGCGGCCAGCGGAGGGCCGTCGGAGGCGGACGGGGCGGACGAAAAGAACTCGCGCGCCGTCAGCGATTGGCTCGAACAGCGCCGCATTTTCATGAAGCTGAGCGTCCTTGCCGACGAAGCGCGAACCTACGAGAACGACACCGGTGTGCATGCGCTGCACGTGGGCTTTCCGCTGCTAAGCCTGCCGCCTTCGGGTGGCGGAGGTGGCTTCGCGGGGTCGCGGCGCGTGCTGGCGCCGATCGCATTTATCCCGATTTCGCTGGCGGTTTCTTCGGGCTCGCGTTTGGCGGCGGAGTTCGAGTGTTGGGCGGCGGACTACGACCGCGTGATGCCCAACGCGGCGCTGCTGGCGTGGATCGAGCAGCAAACGGGCGTAAAGCCGCCGGAATTCGACGAAGACCCGGAAGGTGATGAGGCGTGGAAGGAAATTGCCGCGCTGGTGCGCTATGTCTGCACGGCGTTGTCGCTGACGCCGCCGCCGGAATTCGCGACCGACGCGATGCCCGACAAGCTGGCGCTAGTCGCGTGCCCGCGCACCGAGGAGCTGGCCGGCGACGCGGCGCTGATCCTCTCGGCGGTGGCCGGGCTCTATCCGCTGGCGAATCAGGGGTTGATCCGCGACACGCAGGCGATGGAGAAGGGTGAGGGGCTGAGCGGGCCCGTGGGGCCGTTCCTAAAAGTCGCGGAAAGCATGGATGATCCGACGGCCCGCTCCACCGATCGGCGCGATCCGCAGGTGGCGGCGCGGCCGCGGTTTTTTGATGACGAGAGATTGGTGACGCGGGCCGACCCCTGTCAGGCGCGGGCGGTGAGAGCGGCGCGCGAGGCGCGCGGCCTCGTGCTGCACGGGCCGCCCGGCACCGGAAAAAGCCAGACGATCACGAACATCATCGGCGACTATCTGGCGAAGGGCGAACGCGTGCTGTTTGTGTGCGACAAACGAACGGCGCTCGACGTAGTGGCCAATCGCCTACGCCACCTGGGATTGGGAGATTTCTGCGCGGTGGTGCATGACCCGCAGCGCGATCAGAAGGAGCTTTATCGCCAGTTGCGCGAGCATCTCGAGGCGCTGCCGACCATCGCGCCGCCGACCAAGTGCGACGCCAAACTCAGGAAAATCGACGAAGAGCTCAGCAAGCTGCACGGCGATCTGCGCGAGGCCTATCGCGATCTGCATGAGCCGGGGCGGGGAAGCGGCGCCGCGTTTCACGACGTGGTGGGCCGCTGGTTGGCGGATCGGGCGGCGGCGGGGGAGGTCGCCGATGCGCTGAATTCAGTCGAGTTTCGAAACGCCGATCTCGAGTCCCACGCGCTCGATCTCGACGATGTCTTCAAGCGCGGCGATCGCATCGCATACGCGACGCATCCGTGGCCGCAGGCGGTCGGTGTTCCACTCGCGGAACTGCTGCGCCAGCCGAGCGATGCCCGGCGACAGCTTTTGGCGGCAATCGTCGAACGGGCGGCGACCGCGGACGCGGCCAAACCCGCTGATTTCGTCCCGTTTGACGCGGACCGACCTCTCGCGGCGCAGGGGGCGGCGCGGGCGGAGCTCGCCGATCGCATCGCAGCGGCACGCGACAAGGTCAGCGACGCATTTCGCGCGACCTGGCTGACGCGCGACGGCGAGGCGATTCGATCGGTCAGCGCCAAACTCGCCGACGCGGAGCGCCAGATCGCGCTGCTGCAGAGCGGGGCGGCCGACACCGAGTTGGAACTGGCCTCGAGCGGTTCCCATCTCTCGCTCGCCCAACTCGGGGCCGCAACGCTGACGCTGCGCGAGTTCATCGAGCGCTCGAAGAAGTGGCACTCATTCATCACCGGCACGGGCAAGGCCGCCGCCGCCGACGCGCTGAAGCCGCTCGGACTGTCGGCCACGCCGGAGAACGCGGAGCGGGCCATTCGGCACTTCGAACGCGGTCGAGCTCGGCTGGTGTTGCAACACGTGGTCGATGAGCTGCTGGGGCAGGGGCCGAGCGCCGTTCCCTTGCCCGATCGGCAGCTGATCGAGACGATCGCGCAGCATCGCGTGCTCTTTGAGCCGCTGACGCGCGTGGAGCCCGCGGAGCTGCGCGGCGTCGGAGCGGCGACGCGCGAGGCGCTCCAGCCGGGAACGGCCGCACCGCGCGTCGAGGCGATTCTCGGCGGGTTGCGGGCTTCGGCCTCGTTCGCGAGCGCCGCCGAGGCGGTCGAACAGTCGATCGACGGGAGCAAGCTCTTCAGTGACAGTTGGAGGCGCGAGACGCGCCTGCGGCTGCGCGGAGGCGCGAGCATCGCTTCAGACTTGCGAGCACTGCAAGCCAAGGTGGATGATCTGGAAGATGTGTGCCGTGTGCAGGAGCGCTTCACACGATGGCCATCGGCTCTGGCCTCGGCCGTGAAGACCGTGCTGGCGCGTCCGGGATCGGCCGATCAAAAGCAGGCCGCACTACGGTCGGCAGCGGCAAAAAGCGAGATCGAGCAGCGGATCAAGGCCAGCCCGCGCCTCGCGACCTTCGACGGCGGATTGATCGAAACGGCGCTCGAGCGATACCAGAAGCTGAACGATCAGAAACGCGACGTGGTCGTCGACCTCATCCGCGAACGCTGGCTGACGAAGCAGCAGGAACGGCTTCTGGCCGGCACCGGCTCGCGCATGAATACGGTCGGTGCAGACCTGAAACGGCGATTGACGCTGCGCGGCAAGAACGCGCTGCGGCTGCGACAAGTGCTGGCGCAGGGCGAGCGGCACGAAGGCGGCGACCCGCTGTTTGATCTGACGCCGGTCTGGATGGCGAGCCCCGAGACCGTGGCGCAGCTCTTCCCGCTGCGCGAAGTGTTTGATGTCGTGGTGTTCGATGAAGCGTCGCAGTGTCGACTGGAGGAGGCGCTCCCGGTTCTTTCCCGGGCGAAGCGCGTGGTGATCGCCGGCGATCCAAAGCAGCTTCCGCCGACGCGGTTTTTTGAGAGCGCGCTGGCCGAGAGCGACGAACAGGAGATCGAAAGCGAGCAGGATCTGTTCGAGGTGCATCAGTCGGGCGTCGAGGATCTGCTCGATGCGTCGCTCGGGCTCGACATCCCGCAGACGTATCTCGATGTTCACTATCGCTCGACCAACGCCGACCTGATCGAGTTCTCGAATCAGCATTTCTATGGGCGTCGGCTGCAGGCGTTGCCGGGTCATCCCGATCGCGTTCGCGAGAGCGCGCCGGTGCTTCTGCACCGGGCCGACGGCCTGTACGAAAAGCGCGTGAATCAGAAGGAAGCGCTGGATGTCGCCAAGTTGGTCCACGAAATCCTCGCCCGGCCGAAGCCGCCGTCGGTGGGGGTGGCGTGCTTCAACATTGCGCAGCGCGACGCGATCGTCGAGGCGCTCGAGTCGCTCGCCGGCGAAGATGACAAGTTCGCGAAGCGCCTCGCCGAGGCGCGCACGCGGAGCGGGGCCGGTTCGTTCGAGGGCCTATTCGTAAAAAACCTGGAAAACGTGCAGGGCGACGAGCGCGACGTGATCATCATCAGCACCACCTACGGCCCGGATGCGAAGGGCCGCTTCTACCGCCGCTTCGGCCCGCTCGGCATGCCGGGCGGAGGGCGTCGGCTGAATGTGCTGGTGACCCGCGCACGCGACGAGGTGCATCTCGTCACGTCGATCCCGCGCGAGGTCTATCAATCGCTCCCGCCGACGCCGGCCGGTCAGGCGCCGGGCGGCGGCTGGCTGCTCTTTGCCTATCTGAAATTCGCCGAGGAGCTGCACGCTGAGTATGAGGCCCTGCAAAACGAGGCCCAGCCGGGCGCCGGCTCGAACGTCGCAGATCGAAACGGCAGCGCTGCGGCGGCCGCATCGCAAGGGGCGGAAAAGCCGCGCTGGCGCGTGAACGACGCGATCGAGAGGCCGTCGCCCCTGGCGGCTCCGCTGGCGGCCCAGCTCTGTCCGGCGCTCTACTGCGATGGCGTCGCAAGTTGGGGCAACGACGGTTTCTGCGTCGACCTCGCGCTGACTCGCCGCGCGGCGGAAAAGCAGCAAACCGTCGGTTGGCTCTGCGATTGGAATCACTATCGGGCGGCGGAAGATCCGGTCGATTGGGAGGTCTATCGGACCGGCATTCTGGCCGGTCAGGGTTGGAAGCTACAGCGGCTTTGGTCGCCGATCTTCGTGCGAGATGCCGAGCGCGTCCGGGGGCAGATTCGAGCATCGCTGGGCGGCGTTACGGCGTAAACCGCCTCGTTTCGACCCGTGTCGCGTGTCGCTTGCGCAGTCCCGACGTTCGAATCGTCGACGCCGCGAGCCGCAGGTTTGCGGTCGTTTTGAATGCTACGAGTGGTCGATCGAGACTTGCCGGGCAGCGTCTGGCCCGGGCGGCGTGGATATCGGACTTGCGCGGATCGCGGCTGCTGCGCGACGGACACTCTTGCGTCCGATAGACTTTGTGGGAGCTTTTCGACTCCGGCGCTGGGAGAAGCTGTATGCGCATTGGTCGTCATTCCAACGATTCATCGCTCCACGGACGATTCGGCCCGCGGGCCGGTTTATGGCTGTGCGTCGTCGCGTTGGTCGGCTGCGTGCCCGTGCCAAGCGGCGATTCCTATACGCCGTTCGGACTGGGCGATCTCACCGGCCTCTCGCCGACGCCGGTGGGCGCCAGTGGAACGGACACCGGGGACGATGGCGATGTCGTCGCGGGGATCAGCAATGACGGCGCTGACGGCATCGCCTCGGTACTCGCAAATGAGTTCCCCACGTGTCGCACCTTCGCGCAGGCGGATCTGTGGCGAAATGAGATCCTGGAACTGGTGAACCAGGAGCGCGAGCGCGAGGGGTTGTCGCCGGTTCGGCGAAACGCGACGCTCGAGGCGCAGGCGGAGCAGTATGCCTGCGAGATGATCCACTACAACTTTTTCGCGCACGACAATCCGGTAACCGGTTCCACGCTGCGCGACCGCAATCGCGAGTTCGGCTACCCGTTTCTGCGGATCGGCGAAAATCTCGCGGCCGGTCAGCGCTCGCCGACGGAAGTGATGAACGGTTGGATGAATAGCCCCGGACATCGCGCCAACATTCTCAACCCCGACTTCATCGATTTGGGAATCGGCATTCGTTCGGGCGGGTCCTACGGCTACTACTGGGTGCAGGAGTTCGGCTCGCCTGCTGCGGTGCCGGTGCGCCTCGGCGAGGGTCGAACGGACTCGCGATAAAGCGTTCGGATGGGGGGGCGCTCGTGCGATCTTGGAGGGCGGGGAAACAGCCGATGGAGGGACTCGAACCCTCAACCCCGGCTTTACGAAAGCCGTGCTCTACCATTGAGCTACATCGGCGCTGAGCGTCTTCGATGACGTCGAGTCGCGTAGTGTAAGCCGGTCGTTTTTTGGCGGCAAGTTGCCCGCGATGGTCCACCGCCGGCGCTCCCGGTCGGGGGTCGCCGCACGAGCCGACGGCTACGGCATCGTGCGGACCGCCGCCAACTCCTCCTGAGCTCTCAGCACGTCGCCGCCGGGCGGCAGCCGGTCGATTGCCGCCAGCAAATAGCGCTCGGCGGTCGCCCGATCGTTCAATTGCCGATGGTAAAGCACGCCCAATACGAGCAGCACCTGGGGCGTTTCCGCCGCGGTCGGATAGGCCTGCGTGAAATCGTGGTACAAGCGCACGGCGACGGGGTAGGCGCCGGCCGCGGATGCGTAATTGGCGAGCCGCAGTTGATCGGTCTTCGACAGCACGGCGGTCGGTTGTTCACGCAAAAGCGCCAGGTAGCTTTGCGTCGCCGACTCGACATCGCCGTTTTCAAGAAACGCGCGCACCTCCTCGCGCAAGCTCTCAGCCCGGCTGGGGGGCGCCCACTCGACCGGCCCGCCGGCGGACCGGCGCACCGCGCCCTCGCGATCGAGGTCGCTGATGCGCGCCTTCCGGCGCCACTGGTTCCAGACTCCCGCCAAGTCATACGCCGAGCGCGGCAGGGCGTTGCTGAAGAGCAGCAGCGCTGAAACGACGAAGCCGAACGCGTAGCCGCCGAGGTGGGCGGAGTAGGCCACATTGGACATGGGGCCGCGCTCCAGCGCCGGCGAGAGGATGTTGTCCCAGAGAATGATCTTGAGCACGATCAGCACGGTCGACGGCAGCAGAAAACGCTGCATGATCACGAAGACCCACAGCAGCATGTGGATATCGACCTTCGGGTAGAGCACCAGAAACGCGGTGGTCACCGCCGCGATCGCCCCCGACGCGCCGACCATCGGGTTGTCGGCAGTCAGGGTGAAAACGATCGCCGCGAAGACACCGCCGGCGAGATAGAAAAAGAGATACGGCAGTCCGCCCATCCGGTCGCAAACCGCGTTGCCGAAGACCCACAAAAAGAGCATGTTGCCGACCAGGTGCGCGGCGTCGCCGTGCAGGAACTGATAGGTCACGTATTGCCACAGCAGCGGACGGGCGGCGTCGAGCGTCCAGTAGTCCTGAATCGCCGCGCCAAACGCCCCGCCGACGGCGTGGGTAAAGAGAAAGATCACGACATTGGCCGCGATCAGCAGGTGATTGGCGGTCGGCTGTCGCCGCAGGCGCACGCTGGTGTCGATCGGGATCAGGATCATCGCCGCAACATTGTAGAGCGGCGGCCGCGGCAGGGGATTGAAGTGCCAGCCGCGTTGATATTGCGCAGCCGATTCATGCCGCCGGGCGGGCTCATTCCATTCCGCAGTCCGGATTTTCATCGCGTTCCCGGCTGATTTTGCGTAGGTTCTTGCGAATCGAACGGCGCTTCCCGGCTCGCGGCCGGGCCGCCTTGATCGATGCAGGAAAGGAGACGGCTCAATGATGCGTTGGCTCCCGCCGCTGGTCGCCGGTCTGATCGCGCTCTTTGCCTTGTTGGGCGGCGCAGCGCCCAGCCCCGAGGACAAGCAGGGCGGCAAGAGCGCCGCGAAGTCGCTCTATCGCAACAGCGAACTGGGCATCGCGCTGCGCCCGCCGAAGTTCGAAGCGCCGGCGGAGGTGCAGTCGGTGATGGCCGCGAGCTTCGCCGCTCCCGTCAAAGACGGATTCGCGGCGAATCTAAACGTGATGGTCCAGCCCAAGATGACCAAGGATGTGCTGGTCTCGATTACGAAGTCGCAGTTCGCAGCCATGGGGCTGAATGTCGTGGCGGAAAAGGAGCGAACGATCGGCGGGTTCGAGGCGGTCGAGTACATCTACGAGAGCCAGCAGCAGGCCATGACGCTGCGGCACATCGCGGTAGGGGTGGTGGGGGAGAAGAACGTGTACCTGCTGACCGGTACTTCCCTGGCCGGCCATTTCGCCGAGTACGAACCCGCGTTTCGCGCGGCGATCGATTCGTTTCAGGCCAAAGCCGTAGATTGAGCTGCTGTTCCCCTCGGCGCAACGGGAGGGGCGCCGAGGGGGCGGGGTCGTCCGCCGTCGAAAACGCCGGCGGGAAAAAGCGCTTGGGCTCTAAATCGCCTCGACTTGCCAGTACTCGATTTCGATCGGCGTCGGGCGGCCGAAGATCGCGGCGATGACGCGAACGGTGCCCTTGTGGGCGTTGATCTCGTCGACCGTGCCTTCCAGGTTTTCGAAGGGGCCTTCCTTGACCTTAACCTTGTCGCCCTTCTTGAAGCCTAGATTTTCGAGGCCCGGCGTCTCGTCGCGCTGCAGAGCGGCCGCGAGCATCTTTTCGACTTCGTCCATCTTCATCGGCGAGGGCTTGCCGCCCGAGCCGATGAAATCGCCCACGCCGGTGGTTTCTTTGATAACGAACCAGACATTCTCAGGGATGCGCCCGTCCGACTCCGTCGCCATCTCGACGAAGACGTAGCCCGGATAGAGCTTGCGGTGATAAACGCGCGCCGCGCCGCCGCGCATGCGCTTCTCGCGCTGCGTGGGCACGAGCACGCGGCCGACGCGAGCCTGCAGCGCCTCGATCTTGATCTTTCGGTCCAGCGCGTCGCTGACGCGATCTTCCATGTTGGACTGGACTTTGAGCACGTACCAGTGCATCCCGGGCTGCACCAGCGGGGCGGCCTCGGTCTTCGCCGCGGCGCCGCCTCCATGGCTGGAGGCGGACTTCGGCTGCTCGGCGTTGCCTTGCGGTTGGTCTTGATTCACGGTGGGCTATTCTCCGCCGCCGAAGCCGAACATCGTTGCGACGCTGCGCAGGATGCCGAGCTTGAGGATGCCGATGGCCTCAAAGAAGAGGATGAAGCCGAAGTTGACTGCCGCCAGAAGCAGGCCCATGGCGAAGATGGTGAAGATCACGACGCGCGTCGCGCCGAGAACCTCACGCCGCGTCGACCAGTTCACCTTCTTCATCTCGCCTTCGGTCGCGATCATGAAGTCGACGATGCGCTTGTGCTGGCCGACGGCCCAAAAGATGAGGTAGGTCAGCGCGGCGAGGACGGCGACGGGCACCAGCAGTTGGATTTGCTCGGTGTTTTGGCCGAGGCCGCCCAGGCGGTTGTAAAGAAAGGCCACGCCCGCGAGGGCCAGCGCGAATCCGCCGATGGCGGAGCACCAACGGACGTAGGTGCCCTGGTTGGGCTTATAGAGCGCGAACGGCGAGCCGCCCGGCGACCCGCGGTCGACGACGGCGGGGGCCTGCGAGGCGCCGCCGCGGGATTCGTCCTTGTCATTCATTGCGAGGGATGTCCTTGACGGGGCGGGCAGCGTTGCGGATGAAGAGTCGCGTTTGCTCATGGTTGCGGTCGCCCTTGCGGTTCGTTGTTCAATGAAGCCGTCTGCCGGGCGATGGACGGATCAGGGGCAGAGGGACTCGAACCCCCAACCTGCGGTTTTGGAAACCGCTGCTCTGCCAATTGAGCTATGCCCCTACGCAAAGCATTTCGCTCCCGCAATCACTTGCGCTTGATCTTGTGCAGCGTCCGCTTGCGCAGCCGCGGGCTGAACTTCATCAGCGTGAGCTTGGTGGCGGTGCCGGTCACGTTGATCGACGTGCGATAGTTCAGGTCGCCCGTCTCCGTGCACTGCAGCCAGACGTATTCGCGTTTCTGTGACTTAGCCATCGTCCTTCATTTCCGATTCCGGCGCGGCGGACACGGTGACGCTTGCGCCTCCGATTTTCCGCGAGCCGCGGTTCAAAGACTGCGCCCGCGGCGTCCGCCGACAGATCGGCGGACGCCGCGAGCGATTTCAGGTCGTCACCCTACTCGATGATCTTGGTGACGACGCCCGAGCCGACCGTGCGACCGCCTTCGCGAATGGCGAAGCGCAGGCCCTCTTCCATGGCGACCGGGGCGAGAATTTCGACCCGCATCTGAATGTTGTCGCCGGGCATGCACATTTCCGCCTTGCCGCCGTCGCGCGCCTGCAGCTCGGTGATCGAGCCGGTGACGTCCGTCGTGCGGAAGTAGAACTGCGGGCGATAGCCGGGGAAGAACGGCGTGTGACGTCCGCCTTCTTCCTTCGTCAGCACGTACACCTCGGACATGAACTTCTTGTGCGGCGTGATCGAGTTGGTCTTGGCCAACACCATGCCGCGCTCGAGTTCGTTCTTCTCAACGCCACGCAGGAGCAGACCGACGTTGTCGCCGGCCATGCCGCTGTCGAGCGTCTTGTTGAACATTTCGACGCCGGTGACGATGCACTTCCAGTCCTTCTTGTCGTGCAGACCGATGATCTGCACTTCGTCGCCGACCTTGACCATGCCGCGCTGGATCGCGCCCGTGCCGACCGTTCCGCGGCCCTTGATCGAGAACACGTCTTCGATCGGCATGAGGAACGGCTTGTCCTGCTCGCGAGCCGGCTCGGGGATGTCCTTGTCGAGCGCGTCGAGCAGCGCCACCAGCGACTTCATCTTGTCGGCGTTCTTCTCGACGGCGCCGGCCAGAGCCAGCGTGGCCGAGCCACGCACGACGGTCGCGTTGTCGCCGTCGAAGTTGTACTTCGTCAGCAGCTCGCGGACTTCCATCTCGACCAGGTCGAGCAGTTCCGGATCGTCCACCAGGTCGACCTTGTTCAGGAAGACGACCAGCTTCGGCACGTTGACCTGACGCGCGAGCAGCACGTGCTCACGGGTCTGGGGCATCGGGCCGTCGGCCGCGCTGACCACTAGGATCGCGCCGTCCATCTGGGCGGCGCCGGTGATCATGTTCTTGACGTAGTCGGCGTGACCCGGACAGTCGATGTGCGCGTAGTGACGGTTGCCCGTCTCGTACTCGACGTGCGAGGTCGCGATGGTGACGATCTTCGTCGGGTCGCGGCGGCCGTCCTTCTCGGACGCCTTCGCGATCTGATCGTACGACTTCGCCTCGCCGAAACCGCGAGCGGCCGAGACAGCCGTCAGCGCCGCGGTCAGGGTGGTCTTGCCGTGATCGATGTGTCCGATCGTGCCCACGTTGACGTGCGGCTTCGTTCTTTCAAATACGCCCTTGGCCATTCAATTCACTCCACTCGTCTCGTCGCCCGGATGATTTCACCGGTGTGGCAAACCCCTGCCACCGTGTCCTGATTCACAAACTCACAAACCCAAATAAACGCACGCCCGGCGTTGCTCTCGGCACGGCGTCGGGTGGAAGCTGCTGGTGGGGATTGAACCCACGACCTCGTCCTTACCAAGGACGCGCTCTACCACTGAGCTACAGCAGCATCGCGAAACCGCGAGGCGGAAAAACCGCCGCTCGTTCGCAGGCAAACTCGAAGCTCCGAGCCGACCGAAAAAACCGGACTGGGCATTGTAGGGGGAATGGCGGGGTTGTCAAAAGGCGGGCGCAGGCCTGAAAAAACAGGGGCGGCCCGACAGCGCCGCCGCGGCCCTACTTCAGCTCGACGTTCCAATACGCAAAGTCGAGGAACTGCTTCCAACTCGCGTAACGGGCATCCGCCAGCTTGATCGTCAGCACCGGCGACCGCTTCGGCCGGACGGCGGGCGTAATCAGCTTCATGCCCGCCTGATCGGGCGTGCGGCCGCCCTTGCGCGTGTTGCAGCGGATGCAGGCGCAAACAATGTTCTCCCACGTGTTTTTGCCGCCCTGCGAGCGGGGCAAGACGTGGTCGAGGCTTAGCTCGTGCGTCGGGAAGCGCTTGCCGCAATATTGGCAGCGGTTGCGATCGCGGGCGAACAGATTCCGCCGGTTCAGCTTGACCTGCTGACGGGGCAGCCGGTCATAGCCCAACAGGCGCACAATCCGCGGGACGGCCAGCTGAAAATGAACGGTGCGAATCCAATCGTGGCGGTGCGGCTCAAACTTCTCGCGCGCCTGGCTGACCTCGCACCACGATTCAAAGTCGTAAGAGTTGTAGTGGCCGTCTTCGACCGCGACGACTTCGACCTGATCGCGATAGAGCAACGTTAAAGCACGCTTCGCATTCACCACGCGCACGGCGAGATAGTGCCGATTGAGCATCAGCACGCTCGAAGCCAAGGCTGGGGAATCTGCGACGACGCCTGCCACCACGAATGCGTCCCTCTCTTCCTTCACGAACTTCAGACCTGACCCCAAATTCTAGTGGTTTACGCGCGCGTCTGCAACAATTTTCCGCCGTACGGAGCGGTTCTTAACCGAAGTTTTGCACAGTTTGGTTGCGCGACTGTGGCGGGCGAGGGGGGACAATCGCTGCGGGGCCGGGCGATCGGGCGCGGACGCACGAAGCGTACGAAAGGCGTTGAGCGGAGATGTTCAACTGCGGCTGAGCTTCAGCAGCCGGTCATCGACTCGACGCGCAATTCAACGGGCGCGATCAGCGTCGCGCCACGCTTCGGCGATGTCGGTTGCTTCGACTGCGAGCGCCGCAACTTTGCTGGCGAAGTCGCCAACCGATTCCGCGGCGCTCGTTTGGCTGTTTGCGCCATCGCTACTCCACCGTCACCGACTTCGCCAGATTCCGCGGCTTATCCACGTCGCAGCCGCGCAGCACCGCCGCGTGGTAGGCCAGCAGCTGCAGCGGAATCACCGTCAGCAGCGGCTGCAGCGGCTCCGGCGCGGGCGGCACATAGATCACGTGTTCGGCGATCTCGGCGATGTGCTTGTCGCCTTCGGTCGCAACGGCGATGACAGTGCCGCCGCGGCCGCGGACCTGTTCGATGTTCGTGATGACCTTGTCGTACCAGTGGCCGCGCGGGGCGATCACGACGACCGGCATGCCCTCGTGAATCAGCGCGATCGGGCCGTGCTTCATCTCCGCCGCAGGCAGCCCTTCGGCGTGGATATAGCTGATTTCCTTGAGCTTGAGAGCCCCTTCGAGCGCTACGGGATATTGAATACCCCGACCGAGGTAGAGCCAGTTGCCCTGATCGATGTACTGCTCGGCGATCGCGTGCGTCTGCTCGCTCAGACGCGGCAGCATCTGCTGGATCGTGTCCGGAATCTTCGCCAGCGCGTGCAGATATTCGGCGCACTCGCCGTGACCCATATTGCGGCGACGAGCAAGCTGCAGCGCCATCATGGTCAGCACGGTGATTTGACCGGTGAAGGCCTTGGTGCTCGCGACGCCGATTTCAGGGCCGACGTGCAGATAGACGCCGGCGTCGGTCTCGCGGGCGATGGTCGAGCCCACCGCGTTGACGACGCCCAGCGCGAGAGCGCCGCGCTCGCGGGCCTCGCGGATGGCGGCGAGCGTGTCGGCGGTTTCGCCCGATTGCGAAATGGCGACGATGACGGTGCCGTCTTCGATCACCGGATTGCGATAGCGGAATTCGCTCGCATACTCGGTTTCGCAAGGGATGCGGGCCAGCGTCTCAAACAGATACTCGCCGATCATGCCCGCATGCCAGGCGGTGCCACAGGCCGAGAAAATGAAGCGTTTGGCTCGAATCAGCTCGCGCGACATGTTCGCGAGGCCGCCCAGCACGACGCGCCCGCCGTCAAGGTCGATCCGGCCGCGGATGCAGTTGCGCAGCGACTCGGGCTGCTCGAAGATTTCCTTGCTCATGAAGTGCTTGTGACCGCCGAGCTCGAGCTGCTCGAGGGTCCACTCGATGGCTTCGACCGCCTTGGTGACCGGCGCAGCGTCCAGCGTCGTCGTGCGGAAGCCCTCCCGGTTGATCGTCACCACTTCGTTGTCGGAGAGGTAGATCACGCGCGACGTGTGCTGCACGATGGCCGCGGCGTCGGACGCGATCAGCATTTCGTCGTCACCGACGCCGACGATCAGCGGGCTACCGCGCCGCGCGGCGACGATCGTCCCGGGCTCGTCGACATGGATCGCGGCGATGCCGAAGGTGCCGCGCACTTCGCGCAGCGCTTTGCGGACGGCGTTTTCGAGGTTGCCTTCATAAAACAAGCCCACGAGCTGAGCGAGACATTCCGTATCGGTCTCGCTCCGAAGCTCGATGCCCTCGCCCTCCAGATATTGGCGAAGGACGCGATAGTTCTCAATGATTCCGTTGTGGACCAGCGCCAGCTTTCCGCTGCGATCGCGATGCGGGTGCGAGTTTTTCTCGCACGGGGCGCCGTGTGTGGCCCAGCGCGTGTGAGCGATTCCGATCTGGGCGTCGCTGACGTCTTTGTCGAGCACGGCTTCGAGCGCAGAGATACGCCCGACGGCGCGCCGGACCCGCAGCTCACCATCGCGAATGACCGCCAGGCCGGCCGAGTCATAGCCGCGATATTCGAGCCGCTTGAGGCCCTCGATCAGAATGGGGCGCGCGTCGCGCTGACCGACGTATGCAACGATTCCGCACATGTGGGGGGCGTCCTATTGGGGACCGTGTCCAATAACCGATCGCGATTGTATCGGCGATATCCAGCATACGTATCGACCGACCGAGCGGTGCGATTTCTGCGCGGCACGTTTTCCCGACGTCTACGGGAGCGACGTTTCGCTCGGGCCGATGAAATTCCGGGTAGGGGGCCACCCCTGCCAGCCGATGAAATGGCAGAAGATTCCGAGAGTGGAGGAAAGACTGGCTATGACGAACCCCGCGCAGCCGACTGGCGCCGTTCCGAACGTGCTGAAATCGCAGTTGCTGAACGAAGACCCCGATCTGGTGGACGTCGTCGAAGAATTCATCGAAGGCCTCGATGATCGGATCGCAGAAATGCGGGCCGCGTTCAAAGCCGCCGACTCCGTCTCGCTCGCCACGCTGGCACACCGGCTTCGCGGCGCCGGCGGCTCCTACGGCTACCCCGAACTGACCTCCGCCGGCGCCGAAGCCGAGCGGCAGTGGAAGCAGGCCGACCTGACCAACGCCGAGCAGTGGATCGGGCGAATCGAAGAACTGGCCCAAGCGGCTCGTCGCGGATTGCCCGACGCAAACTAATCCGTCGGGGTAGGGGGCTGCGGGGGGGGCGATTTTTTCTTGCCAAAGAATCTGCCCTCAAACACGCATAATCCCGCCGCCAAACGGCTCGTCAGCCAAATCTGCCGTTCGCTCTTGCGTCAGCAAGCATCGCCAACGCGGATGCCCGCGCGCAAGAGCATGCTCCGCACCAGGCCGATGGGCAGCCCCACGACATTGGAGAATTCGCCCTCAATCCGCTCGACCAGCCGATCGCCCACGTCCTGAATCCCGTATGCCCCGGCTTTTCCCTCCCAATCGCCCGACGCAAGATATTCCTCGCGCAGCGCGCGGTCGTCGCGCATCCACACCACGGTGCGGGACGTGCGAAAGTCGACGTAGTCGCCGGCTTCTGCGGCCCGAATGAGTGCGACGCCCGTAAAGACATCGCTCGGTACCCCAGCCTGCAGCTCCAGCATGCGCCGCGCGTCCGCGATGCCGTTCGCCTTGTTGAGGATCTCCCCGCGACAGCTCACCAGCGTGTCGGCCGCCAACACCCACCGCAGCGGATGCGCCGCAGCGACCGCCCGCGCCTTGAAGTTCGCCACCGCCGCCGCCCATTGATGCGGCGGCACGATCGGCGGCTTTCGCTCCGGTTCGCGATAGGGGCTGACGACCACCTCGAACGGCACGTCCATGCCCGACAGCAGCTCCCGCCGCCGCGGACTGGCCGAGGCGAGAATCAGCGGGGCGTCGATTGTCGGCGGCGGGTGATCGATCACCGAAGATTACCTGCTCACATGCTGCGCATCGGCCGCGCGCGTTCGGCAGCCTCTCGCGATCCGTCCGAGGCAGCCTTCTCCGACGCGTCGCCACCTGAGCCTCGCAGTGTAGATGCGCGAATTCGGTTCGACACCCCGACCTCAGCCGTCTTCCGCACGGCGCGTACCGCCGGTCGCGCCGCTTCGTCTCGCAGCGCCCTCTCGGCCCGCCCGCCTAAGAAAAAAGGATCGCGGCCGACGACACCTCCCCGTTGTCGCCGACCGCTGAATTCCTCCCCTCCATATCTTCACCCCCCGAGCTCCCCCCAAAGCGAGATTCCCCCGCTACCTCGGCATCAGCATCGCCACGAATCCCGCAATGTCGCCCACGCTGATGACGCCGTCCTCATTGGTATCGGCGGCCATCATGTCGCAAGCCGGGAAATGCGCGGCGTAGCCGCTCGGATCGGTCAGCGCCATCACAAAACCGCTGATGTCGCCGACGCTGATGTAGCCGTCACAGTTGGTGTCGCCCAGGAGCAGGAGCTCGCCGATCGCCGCGGTCTGCACGCGGTAGGAGTCGAACATCGCGCTGGTGTCGAAGCGCGACCAGGCAGAGAGCGTGGCGCCGTCGCCGACAGCGTGGAGGGCGATCGCCGCGTCGCCTTCCGGCGCCGCTCCAATCGCAAATGCCGGCGAGTCCAGCACCACGCCCTGTTCGCTGACGCGCGTGGCGTAGATGTCCGTCCGCGCGTCATAGAACGTCGCCTGATTGCGCTGATCATCCCAAGCCACGACAAACGTCAATCCGTCCCAAACCACCGTCGGCCGAAGCTGCCGACCCGCCGCCTCCGCGATCGTGAAATAGCCCGGCGCAAATGAGCCGTCGGCGTTCATGATCCGCCCGGCGATGAAGTTGTTGGCGTTGGCGAGCGAGTTCATGCGCCAAACGAGCAGATACTTGTTGCCCGAAAAGGCGAGGTCGAGGTCGCCGCTCCCGCCCGCAACGGGCGTCGGATTAGCGGCCTGTGTCACCGCGCCGGCCGGCGTGATGCGGGCCATGATGGCATCACCCTGACTCGAATCGTGCGACCACATCGAATGCGCCGTGACGAACCACTGCGCCCCATCGCTCCGCACGCGCGGCGCGCCGCTCACATAGTTGCCGCCGAGATAAAGCCCGCTCGCGCCATCGAGCACCGCGCCGGTCGCGCCATCGATGCGATTGGCGAAGAGGAAGATGTTCTGCGGATAGGTCCCAAACCGAGCGCCCGCGACCAGGAAATCGCCATCCAGCGCGCCCACCGCCGCGTTAAATCCTGTCATCACCAAAAACGGCTCCGCGTCGATCATCGTGCCGTCCGCCGCAAAGCGCCGCGCGAGAATCTGCGTCGGCGTCAGGCCGCTCGGCCCCGCGCTCCACGCCGCGAGATAAAGCTCACCGTTCCAAGCCAGCCCCATCCGACCGATCGTCGGCCCGCGCCCGATCTCGATCGGCTCCGCCAGCGTCGGATTGCCCATCGGCGACAGGAAATGCACCAGCACGCGGTCGTCGTTGGCCGCTTCGCTCACAAAGCCGACCGCCGTCTGTCCATTCGGCCCGCCCGCGATCTCAGGGTTGCGCTGATTCTTCGTGCTGGTCGAAACCGCACGCTCGATGCCCGGGACGTTTGCCGCGGAGACCGGCAATGCCCAGACGTTGTTGTCGCTGCCCAGCGCCACGCGCGAGTCGTTCCAGTACACGCTGATGCCGCCGCCCGTGCGCGAGATGAGCGTCGGGTCATAGGCGTTGTTGACCGTCCCGCCGATCACGATCGGCAGCAACACGCCGAGGCCGGGGTCGACCACGCTCCCCGCGTTGTTGACGCGGATCGTGCGGAGCTGGTCGGAGTAGCCCCACTCCAGCCACCATTGCGTGCCGTCGTGGGCCAGGTTGAGGTGGTTGTAGGTGCTGAAGTCGCTCAGGATCAGCGTGCCGTTCGGCGTCAGCAGCGTGCCCGTCGCCGTCATGCGCGAGCCGACGAGATTGGTGAAGTCGCGAATCCAGGTGACGTAATACTCGCTGCCGTTGGTCGCGATCGTCTGGCTCGGCACATTGAACGACGCGCCGATCGGCTGACCATTCAACCCCACACGCCGCGCCTTCGAAGTCGTGCTGTTGTTCCAATCCGGCCCGACCGCCAGATACTCCCCATTCGCCGCGAGCAGCGTCGTGCCGCCATAAACCCAGTCGTTCAGCACGATCGGCGTCGCGTCGAGCAATTGCCCGTTTCCGCCGATGCGCTGCCCGCCGAGAAACGTGCCGTAGCCGTCGTTGTGATACACGCACCGCGTAATCAGCCATTGCCCGCCTTGGCCGCTGAGATTCAGGCCGATGGAGTTCGGCTCAAACTGCATCGGCGGCAGGGTGATCGCCGGCGTATCGAGAATCTGCCCGCCCGGCGAAACCCGCACCGCGCGAAGCTGATCGGCGAAGTAGCCGCCGGTCGGGTCTTGCGAGACATACACCACCAGCCAGTTCTCGCCGTTCCACGCCACCTTCGGCCGCTGCTGCATGCCCAACCCGCCGGCGATGACGAAGGGGCACATATCCAGCGGCGCGCCGCTCGCGTCGAGCCGCATGCCGAAAATGTCGGCGTCGCTCTGAATGGTCTGCCCGCCTCCATCGCGTCCGCGATAGTCGGTCCAGGCAACGAGATGCACATCGCCGCCGCGCGCGATCGATTGCTGCGCCTGACTATTCACCGCCGGCGCAATGGCGGCGTCACCAGGCAAATGGGGCAGCAACGTGACGTCGGGGGGCACCGCAAACGCGGCAGAGGCGACCAGACTCAGCACGGCGGATCGAGCAGCTCTCACGACAGACCTCCTGTTCGAACATCGCGAACCACCGGCAGGTCGAACTCGATATGCGAGTTAAAGACCATCATATCAGCTAATGCCATCGACGCAACCCGGCGGTGCGAAAAAACTCGGAAAAAACCGTTTACGAAGAGGAGGCTCGCCCCGGCGGGGAAATACAGCCCAGCCAGACCTGTTCCCGAAGAGCCGCAGGCTTCAGCCTGCGCGGAGGTGCAAGGGCGCGGACGCACCGGACCTCAAATTGCGGTGCCATGCAGCGCAGCGGAACTAAGCGGCGTTGCATGCCACCCGGCACCACAACTCGACTTCGGCCCCGCCTCTGAGGTCCTTCGCCGCGCCGGACTTTCGCTGAAGTGAGATTGCATCGCTAGCCCAACCACACGAGTGAATGACCGGCTCCAAGCTTCGGTGTGCGCTCTTTTTCCGATAGCCCCTCAAGCTTTGCGAGTCCTTGCTTGCGCCAATCGTCGATCCAGCCTTTCAAGTCGGCTTCCCAGACCAGGGCGGATTGCATCGCTTTGGCCCAGATCCGGTCGTACCCCAGGCGATGCTCAGTCGAGAGCATGTGCTTCAACGCAGCCAACGTGGTGGACGTGTTCCGCTCTCGAAGCCCATCGTAATACTCAGGCTTGATTAGTTCGTTGCTAGTGAATAACTCAGGCTGTCTTGTTCTGTTGACGCGGCTCCGCTGCTGGCGCTGAGCACGTGCCTGCTCCATAACGGACATAGCTGCTTCTTCGGCCTTTTTGAATTCCTGAACACCTTTTTTGTGCCGCGTCGCGTAAATCAGATGGAAGTGTGTCCGGTCCTTTTCTGGGTGCAAGACGACAGCAGGGACGACAAACTCGAATTCGCCGGCGGCCCGCGCGGCATCGCAGTAGCACTGCACGAGCATCTCTTCGCGATCCCGCCCGCTAAGCTTGGCCCATCTTGCGCGATGCTCGGAAGATCCGAAAAGTGAATCAAACTTTTGACGAATGGCTGGATCAGAATGATCGGCGAAGCGTAGGATGTGGCCTGTCATAAAATTGATCAATACTTCGCCGGGACGCCTACGCAAAAGTGGAGTGATCGTCTGCATTGCGAACCCCGTCCAGCCGGTCGGGTCGATAAAAAGGAAAGGGAACGTACGGCGATCTGCATCGATGAAACAGCTTATGTCCGTGATCGATTGCTCGAGCTCTGCGTTTTTGGTCTTGACTTCCAGATCAGTCGTAGATTCAGCGAACTTTACGAGCTGGTCGTATGGTTTTGGATCTTTCTCAAGAAACAGACAGCGCATCCTGACATTCCGTGAAAGTCCATCGCGTAAGTGATCTCGCGCCTCACGCAACTCGCGCACAGCGATGGCGAATGATGTGTCGGACAGGTCCACCGATTGGGAATTCCACGGGCCGGAGAAGCAGTCAACGTAGGTAACCGAGTCCCACTTACTTCCGATGATGTGGGCGAAGCGATTAAGGTACTGCCGCAGAATGACGTGCTTAACGAGTGTCTGCTCGCGCCCGGCGTAAAGCTCAGCATCCGCCACGACTAACACCCCTGTTCGATTACCGGAAGTGAACTCGTCCGCCGATTTGCGCCATCCGAAATTGACCGAGCTCTAATGCGAAGCGGCATCGCGTCATGCGTGCGACCGTCAAGCTCGCGCCCTCGCTCACCTTTGCGCACGCCGCCCCACTGCTTGAAAAAAAAGGGGACGGAGGCTGCGCGACACTGGTCTCGGATGCTGGCGACCCAGGTCTGGTCCATAGGACGGGCGCCAGCGCCAGATTCCCCGCCGACGATCACCCAGGCGATCTGCGACAAGTCGATTTGTCCAAGATCTTCCAGCAGCGGTTCTATCGATAAGAAACGAACCGCCGCCGGAGTTTGACGCAGTTGGTTCAGGCGTGGCAATCCGTGTTTCCGGTTCTCCACGCTGACGCCCCACCAGATGTGCGAATCGCGACAGGCGTCTCGAAGCGGCCCGCAGAGCATGGCGAGAAGCCGTTCGGATCGTTTGGTCAGTACCTGGTAGGTGTGCCAGTCCGCGCGTCGCATCACCTGTACACACTTCAGTATGTACGAGTCCGGCACATCATCGTGAAAGAGATCACTCATGGAATTAACGAAGATGAGCCGGGGCTTCGACCATCGAAGTGGTTCTTCCAGCTTCTCCGGCACTAGGCGTAGGTCAAATCCCTGTTCATAGGGATGTCCCGGCACGCCGCGAAACCGCTCGGCAAACGTCGACGCATAGCAGTGAGCGCAACCCGGACTGATCTTGGTGCATCCGCGAACGGGATTCCAAGTCGCGTCGGTCCACTCAATCTTCGACTGGCTGCTCATCGCGTGCTTGCTCGCTGAAAAAGTCCGAACTATATCCTAACATGCGTTGGCATCTGTTCAACTGGGTCGATCAGGTGCCATCTTGTCGTGCTGCGCCGTTTCACAGCACGGCCGCATCCGTCAATCCCCAATCCGCTCCTTCAGCCATGCCTTCACCGACCCAATCGCCACACGGTGCTGTGCGAGGCTATCACGCTCGCGGATCGTCACCGTCCCGGGGTTCGTCGCGCCCGCCGCGCCCACCGTTTCGCCATCGATCGTGATGCAAAACGGCGTGCCGATTTCGTCCTGGCGGCGGTAGCGACGGCCGATCGCGCCGCCATCGTCATATTGCACGACCATCTCGCGCTTGAGCTCCTTGTAGAGCTTGTCGGCGGTCTCGGGCATGCCCTCTTTGTTGACCAGCGGGAAGATCGCCGCCTTCACCGGGGCGAGCTTGGGGTGGAAACGCATCACGACGCGCGTCTGCGCGACGCCCTTTTCGTCGGGGGCGGTGTCCTCGTGATACGCCTCGCACAGAAACGCCAGCGTGCCGCGGTCGGCGCCGGCCGAGGGCTCGATCACCGTGGGCAAAAAGCGGTAGGGGGCCTTGCCGCCGATCTCGGCTTTCTGGTCCTTGGTCAGCTCGGGCTCGCCCTTCGCCTTGCGCTCGGCGAGGAATTTGGCCCAGCTCTCTTCGTCGAAATAGTTGAGGTCCTTGCCGCTGTGCTTGGCGTGCTGCGTGAGGTCGAAGCAGCCGCGATGGGCGACGCCCTCCAACTCCTGAAAATCGTCGGCGAAGGGGAACAGATACTCGATATCGGCGCACGCCCGCGAGTAATGAGCCAGCTCGTCCTTGGTCTGATCGCGCAGCCGCAGCTTGCTGCCGGCGAGGCCGAGATCGGTGTACCACTTAAAGCGCGTGTTGCGCCAAAACTCGTACCACATCATCGAGTCTTCATCGCGACAGAAAAACTCGATCTCCATCTGCTCGAATTCGCGCGAGCGGAAGGTGTAGTTGCGCGGGTTGATCTCGTTACGAAAGGCCTTGCCGACCTGGCCGATGCCGAAGGGGATCTTCACGCGGCTCGTGTCGAGAACGTTTTTGTAGTTGGCGAAAATGCCTTGCGCGGTTTCGGGGCGAAGATAGGCCTTGGCCGAGTCGTCCTGCAGCGCGCCCACAAACGTCTCGAACATCAGATTGAACGAGCGCGGCTCCGTCAGTTGGCACTTTTCATGTTCACCGGGGCATTTGCTCGGCTTCAGCCCGCACTGGCTCGTCTTGAGCTGGTCTGCGCGAAAGAGCTTTCGGCAACCTTCCGCCTTGCAGGTCACCATCGGGTCCGCAAATCCGCCCGCGTGTCCGCTCGCCACCCACACCTGCGGGTTCATGATGATCGAGCAGTCGAGGCCGACCATCTCCAACTCGCGGCCGTTGGGGCCGGCGGGCGGGTTGACGATCATGTCCTGCCACCAGCGGTTCTTGATGTTGCGCTTCAGCTCCACTCCCAGCGGCCCATAGTCCCAAAAGCCTCCGATGCCGCCGTAGATCTCAGAGGATTGAAAAATGAAACCTCGGCGTTTGCAGAGGGCGACGAGCTTTTCCATGAAGGCGGTGTCAGCCATGGTCGATCCGGGCCTTTCGTGGCGGGGCAAAGGTTGCGCGATGCGGCGATCGGTCTTCGCCGCTGTGATGTTTCTATCGGAGAGGGGGGAGGAAGAAAAGCGACGGGGCGCGGGAGCGACGGTGCGGGCGAGGGGAAAATGCAGAATGCAGCGTGCGGAAGGGGCCGAGACCGAACGGTCATCACGTACCGTCCGCCGGATTCTCGGGGACGACCGGTACGAGGGGCGTCAACTGCGCCACCAACGCGGGCACATGCGTTTCAACGACCCGCCACAGTCGTTCATGCTGGATGGCGCCGTAGTGGTGCGCCAGGATGTGCCGCTGCGCGACGATTTTTGTCCACTGAATCTCGGGATGCGCGTCCCGAAAAGAGCGGCTGACATAGCGCGCCGCTTCTCCGATGATTTCGATACAGCGCTCGGCGGCGAGTTGAAGAGTGCGGTTGGCCAGATAAGCTTTTTCGTCGACGCCGCTCGTGATGGTCACAAGCGTGTTCGCCGCATCCAGCATGTCCCAAAGATACGCCGCGTCGTTCTTCTCAGGCGGCATACAAAACCTTCAGATTCGCAAGAATCGAGCGGCGGCGAAACGGATTTCGCAGCGTCGATTTCTCGACGAGGTCGATGGGCCGGCCGAAGAGCATCTTCAACTCCGCTTGAAGATCGACCAAGTCCATCGTGCTCCACGTCGCGGCAGGATCGAACACGACCAAAAGGTCGATGTCGCTCTCCGGCCCGAAATCGCTGCGAAGCCCCGACCCAAACAGCGAAAGCTCCACGATTCGCCATCGTTGGCAAATATCGGCGAGGGCGGCGCCGGAGACACGGATTTCAGGCTTTTCCATCGTCCACCTCATTTTATTGTACCCCTCGTCATCAGCCATATGTACGGCGTCCCGGCGTGAACGTTGGACGCAGATGTCGCATTGATCGTATGGTGACCGCGCCACGGGGTGGCGGCGCGGCATGGCGGCGGTCGGCGAGGTCGGCCGTCGGATTTCGAGCAACCACGCGACAGGAGACCGTCAGATGCGTCAATATCGGGTTTGGTTCGTGGTCGGTGCGATCGCGGTGTCAGGCGCGGGCAGCCGTGTGCTGGCCGCGCCCGGCGACGCGACCGCGGATGCCGTCCTGGGGCAGGCGGATTTTGCGACCGGGGCGCCGAATCGCGGAGGCGCGGCGTCGGCTGCGACGCTGAGCGAGCCGCGCGGGCTGGCGGTCGACCCCGTGTCCGGCCGGCTGTTCGTGCCCGACAGCCTCAATCATCGCGTGCTAAGCTGGCCCAGTGCGGCGGCGTTCGCGAATGGCGACGCGGCCGACATCGTCATCGGCCAGCCCAACTTCACGAGCGTCGACGCGAATCAGGGCAGCTTTACGCCGGCAGCCAACACGCTCAACCAGCCCAAGAGTGTCGCCGTGGACAGCGCGGGCCGGCTTTACGTCGCCGACTCGCTCAATGTCCGCATCTTGCGCTACGACCCGCCGATCACGACCAACATGGCGGCAGTCGCGGTCTATGGGCAGGGCGGCAGCTTCACGACCGCGAATCAGGCGGGATTGCTGACCGCAAACGCCGGCAACTTCGGAAATCCCGACGGCATCGCGATCGATGGGAGCGATCGCCTTTATTGCGCCGACCGTTTCCTCTCGCGTGTGACGATCTTCTCGACGCCGCTCACCAGCGCCACTGCCGACATCGTGATTGGTCAACCCAACCTGACGACGGCCGGGGCGAACCTGACGCAGAACGGGCTCGACCATTGCAGCGGCATCGCGCTCGATGAGCAGGGCAATCTCTACGTCGGTGATGAGTTCAACAATCGCGTCATGCTCTTCCTCGCTCCGCTCACGAACGGCAAGGATGCGGCCCGTGTCTTTGGCCAGCCCGATTTCGTCAGCAACACCGCGAACAACGGCGGCATCGGCGCAGGCACGATCAACTACTCCGGCGCAGCGGCCACAGTGGCGGTCGACCCGGCGTCGGGCAATCTTTATGTGTGCGATGCGCTCAACAATCGGGTGCTCGAATACACCGATCCGCAGAGCGATTCGATTGCGGATCGCGTCTTTGGGCAGCCGAATTTCACCGGCAACACGGCCAATAACGGCGGGCGCAGCGCGACCACGCTGCAGGACCCCGGCGGCGTGGCGGTCGATGCAGCCGGCAATCTGTATGTCAGCGATCGACTGAGCCACCGCGTGTTGCGCTACAACGCGGCGCGGGCCGACCTGAGCGTGAGCGCGACGGCGGCGCCGAACCCGGCAACCGTCGGCGGCAGTCTTACCTTCACCATCACGGTCGCCAACCTCGGACCGGACGCGGCGAGCGGCGTGACGCTGACGGATACGCTGTCGGCGGGTTTGACGGTTGGGACCGTGACGCCGTCACAGGGCAACTGCACCGGCACTGGCCCGGTGAACTGCGAGCTGGGAACGATTGCCAGTGGCGCGAGCGCGACGGTGACGCTGGTCGTGACGCCCGGACAAGCCGGCACGGCGAGCCTGACGGCGACGGTCGCTGCGACCGAGCTTGACCCCAACGCCGGCAACGACACCGCCAACGCGTCGGCGACCGTCAATCAGCCGACCGGCGGTGGCGGCGGCGGTGGTAGTGGTGGTGGAAATGCGAATGACAACAGCGGCGACGACGACGGGGACGACGGCGATGCGCCGCCGATGCCCTGCGGAACGTGCGGCATGGGCGCCGGGTTCGCATTCGCACCGCTCCTGCTGGTGGGTCGGCTGCGTCCGCGGCGGCGGCGGTAATCGCCGAAACAGAGCAGCGCCGGATTCAGGCCGCGGATGCCGTCATGGCGCCCGGCCTCGTTCGTAGTGCTCGCTGCTCCATTTTCCATCCCAATACGCGCGACGCTCTACGTCGCGCAGCTCCCCGATCACGCCGCCCAGCGCATAACGAAGAACGCGATGTGGCGGCGCGACTTCGATCAGAGCCTCTCCCAGCGGACCGGCGTCGTCGCCAGCTGTCAGCAGAACGCGTCGCGCCATGAATCGTCCGGCGGGCACAGTCGCGTGCGCCGCCGGCTCGACTCGAACTTGGCAGCCCAGCGGCGCCGGCGTGCGCGAAGCGGGGCCGCGGCGGGCCGGCGCAAGTTGCGCGAGGTAGGGTGCCGCACGTTCGCGCGGTTGAGCGTCGCCGCTTGCGACCGCGTCGCGCGCGATCAGCAGAAATGCCTCCAGCGGACGAACGGCGACCGCCAACTCGAACGTCTGCTCGGCCTCGCCTTCGAAATAGGAAAAAGTGCGGCCGTCGAGCCGGTCGTCTTGCCAGCGGAAGATGTTGAAGATCGAGCCGCACCATTCCTGGCTGCTGCCGACGAGCTTTAGCGGCGAAAGGTCATCGCGGCGGACGAAGAGCGTCGTCAGCAAACGATAGTTGTAGTTCTCGGTGGGCACTTCCTCGGCGACATTGAGCTTCAGCACGGCGACCGCTGTGGGATCGTCGATGCGATCGGTCTTCACCCCCGCGACCGGTTCGAACCACTCGCGATTGACGATGTGGACGCTGGTGTAGCGGCGCTCGACGCCGTAAATCGGGCGGCGAGCGTCGTAATAGCAGATTTCAGCCAGCCCGTCGTTCCAGACCGGGAGCGCGCCGAGCGCGGATCGCGTTCCGGGGCGCGACGCCGGCTGGGAAGACGCCGGGGCGGTGGGCACTGGCTGGGGCTCGACGGAGGAAATCTGTTTCACGTGAAACAGATTTGCCATTGCGACCGCGGCGAGAAGGATGACGACGGCAGTGATGGCGAGTTTCATGCGGTAGATTTTCGCGCGTTTTGCGAGTTCGTGGTGCAGTCTGGTGGATCCTAGCGTGGTCGGCAGGGGTGAGTCGGAAATGAACGAGCCGCCGCGGCCGACATGGCGGCCGCGGCGGCTCATCGCCCCCCAAAAGCGAACAGTCTTCAACAATGCTTCATCAAGGACCCGTCAACAGCGCAACGAAGGAGGCGATATCGCCGACGCTGATCGTGCTGTCCTGATTGGTATCCGCGGCGTTGATGTCGCAGGTCGGATAGGTCGATGCGTAGCCGGCAGGATCGGTCAGAGCCAGCACAAATCCCGCGATATCGCCCACGCTTACCACGCCGTCACAGTTCATGTCGCCCAGCAACGTGGGCGTGCCGTTGATCGTGAAGCTGCTCGGGCTCTGGTCGAAGCCGGTGTTGCCCAACGCGTCGCGGGCGACGACGCGGATGCGGGCGTTGTTGGAGAAGAGGTCGGGCACGGTCCAGAGGAAGCTGCCGTCGTCGGCGGTCGCGCTCACGATCACTTCGTCATAGTTGGCGCCGCCATCGAGGCTGAGCAGGATGTCGACGTTGCTGACGAGCACGTCATCGTCGCTAATCCAGCGGATGTCGGCCTGGGCTCCGGGGGTGAGCACTTCGCCGCCGCGCAGCGTGCGCAGATAGGCGGTCGGATTCACGCCGCCCAGATGCTGCGGCACGTGCATGACGATGCAATGCATGACGCCGGCGGCGGTGACGATGGCCTGACAATCGATCTGCACGATCGTCTTGTCGGGCGCTGCGGACTGCCACGCGGCCAGGGCCTGGGCGTTGTGTCCGGCGGAGACGATGGTGCTGTTGGTGTAGGTCGGCAGGAGGATCAGGTTGTTGCAGATCACCACGTTGGTGTAGGTGTAGTGCGTTCCGCCGATGGAGCGGGCCGGAATGCGCGTCACGGTGTAACCCAAGCTTTGCAGACTGGCGGCGGCGTTGTCGCAGATGACATCCTGCGTCGAGCCGACGTTGAAGGGCCAATCGCTGACCATCGCGGCGTTATCGCCGAGAATTTGCACCCACATGTCGATGTGCTGCGTGGCGTCGACGGCGGTCGGGAAGGGGGTGTAGAACGTGGTGTCGACGTTCTGATAGGAGTTCCACAGATCGAAAATCTGCTGCTCGGTCAGGCCGGGATTTTCATTGTTGATCAGGCGCGTCGCGTGGGAGCGGCCCAGCGAATCGAGGTGATAGTTGCCGCCGCCGTGGATCAGGGGCATTTCGTAGAACGCATGTCGCTTGAACGTCGCGAAGAATGACGAAAATGCATCATCGAAGGGGCGCGGACGGTTGTAGGTGTGATCGACGATCGCGCGGCAATTCCCCTGATAGATGTAGCGCGGGCCGTAGTCGCGAATCCAGATGGTGTCGGTCGTGCGGACGACGAACTGAACCCGGCTCATGTTGACGCTGTTTGAGTTGAGCAGCGTTGTGGCCGTGCTTTGTTCGGAGACGGTATCGACCGCCACGTAGACGTTGGCATTGCCGACGGTGGTGATGTGTCGAGCCATCTGCGCCAGGATGTTCAGCCACGCGGTGGTCCCCTCCCACGCGATCAGGATGCCGTCCATCGGCGCGTATTCACCGGGGCAGACGATCGGCCCATCGGGCGGAGGCGTGCTGCCGCGAAGGTCGTAGGGGGGCAGGGTGGCCTGAAGCCGCTTTTCGAATTCGGTTGCATAGCGCGGCACCGGGGCGCCTTCGGGATAGGTCAGCATGCCGCTCGCATCGACGATCGGAAGGATCGAGCTGAGCGGCTCTTCCGCGAAGGTTGCGATGGGAGCCCATGTCAGAATCGAGGCTGCCGCTACCCCTAGCTGCGTCGTGCGTCGCCTGGTCATATCGTCCTCAAGGAGATTGTTCGGCCGACAGCGATGATTTTTCCGGTCGCATTCCGGCGAAATCCGTCGGCGGAATCCACGACACTACCCGCGCGGCCCACCCGATTGCAACACGATTCGGTACGCAGCACGCAGGCGATTTGCCGCCCGATCGTGCGGCCGCGACCGGCGGGGCGGGGCCCATGCGGACGCCGGGGCGGCGGATTCGAACCGGTATGGTCGGCCGCGAGTGATGAAGTACATTTCCGTCGATGAGTCTGCTGCTGGCCTACTCCGATCCGGCCCTCGACGGCCCGACCAACATGGCTCGCGATGAGCACTTGCTGCATGCCGAGGCTGCGGCCGGCGTCGCCGCCACGTTGCGCTTCTACGGCTGGGCGCCGCCGACGGTCAGCCTGGGCTATTTTCAGAAGTACGAATCGCTGGCGACCCTTCCGCCCGATATTCGAGCCCTGGCCGTGGTGCGACGGACCACGGGTGGCGGGGCGATTCTGCACGATCGCGAATTGACTTACTGCCTGATCCTGCGCGAGCAGCACCCGTTCGCCGCTCGAGGACCGGTCGAGCTCTATCGGGCGATCCATGAGTGCTTTCGAGCGGCGCTCGCGGAGCGCGGCGTGGAGAGTGCGCTAGCGGCGGAGGAGCTGCCCTTGCCGACGCCGCGGACCGGCCCCTTTTTTTGCTTCGAGAAGCCCGGTCGAACCGATCTGCTGCTCGACGGGGTGAAGGTGCTGGGGAGCGCTCAGCGGCGCATCGGCGGCGCCGTGATGCAGCATGGCTCGCTGCTGACCGGCACGCGATTTGCGGCTCATCCCGGCCGGGCGGTGGAGGGAATCGACGATGCCGCGATGCGGCTGGACCTGAGCGAGCGCATCGCGAGCGCGCTGGGGTCAGATCCGGTGGCTGCCCACTGGAGCGCGGATCAATTACGAGATGTGGAGGCGCGCCGCGCGAAGTATGCGTCGGATGAGTGGACGCGTCGCTACTAAATGTCGGTTTGATCGCAGCGTTGTGAGATTTTGACCCGACGCTCGGCGAGCGGGCCCCAGGGACTACTGGCTCGCGGCGCGCGCCATGTCTCGAGCCTGGGTCGCGAACTCCTCCGCCGCGAGTCGCACGGCGAGCATCGCGTCGTCGCCGCAGCGCTCTTTCCAGCGCGGCTGTTCGATGGCATAGATCACGGAGCGAGAAGCGTTGACGATCGCGCCATCGCCGGCCCGGCGAAAACAGGCGGAGACCGCCGCGGCGGCGGCGCCCTGCGCTCCGAACCCGGGTACCAGAAACGGGGTGTGCGGCATGTTGTTGCGGATGGTGTGGGCCTCCGCCGCGTCGCGACCGGCGACAACCGCGCCGACGCACGAAAGCCCGCTTTTTCCGATCAGGTCGGCGCCGGCGCCCCAATGCTTCACCAACTCCGACATGTGCCAATAGAGCGGACGCACGCCGCCGAACTCATGAATCTGATCGGAGTGGGGATCGCTCGGGCGGACCAGCACATACATGCCGCGACCGGTCTTCTTTGCCGCTTCGATAAACGGCGCTACAACGCTGAAGCCGAAATAGCCCGCCAGCGTGACGGCGTCGGGCAGGCGCTCGGCCGGCACATCGGCGAAGGGGGGCGGCGCGAGGTGGCCGCGGGCGTAGAACTCGGAGGTCGAGCCGATGTCGCCGCGCTTGATGTCGCCGATGACCAGCAAGCCGCGCTGGTGGGCGCGGGCGATGGTGCGAAAGTAAGCCGCGACGCCGTGTTCGTAGAACGCCTCGAAGAAGGCGGAGTTGATCTTGATTGCGGGCACCAGATCGGCGACGGCGTCGATGACCGCGAATGAGAAGCGCTCGATGGCGGCGGCGGCTTCGACCGCGCTCGGAGCCGTCGGGCGAAACCGCGGCGGCAGCTTCTCCAGCACCGGATCAATGCCGACGACGGCAGGCGTGTTGCGAAGGGAAATCGCCTCTGCCAGGCGATCTGCGTAGTGCATGCGTGACCCCGGTCGCTTTTCCTAGTCGGCCTGCTGGCGTTCGTGCCAATATCGCCGCGGATCGACGTCGTAGCCCGGCTTCACCCCGCCATCAAAATGGCCGCGATTGCCGCCGAGCGTGCGGGCGTCGCCGCGCCCCGTGGTAATGATTCGCTGATCGCCGTAGCCGATGAGCGGCGTGGGGGTCATGACGCCGGCAGCGGCGATTTTTCGCTCGCCCCGGCCATACGAATCGGCGCCCGCCGTGTCGACGCGGCTGATGGCGATCGCACCGCCGCCGAGGTCGCGCGAGACGTTGTTGCCGATCTTTCGGCCTTTGTAGAAGGCCAGCGGGTCATAGCGTTTCTGCTTGTCGAGGCCGAGCTTCTTCTTTTCCTCGGCGGTCAGCTCCGGAGTCTCGAACTCGGGCACGAGACGCTGGTTTCCGACACCGAGCCGCTGCCCCTCGACCGTCACCGAGGCGGGATAAGGACCGCGATGGACCCGCAGCTTTGGAAACTCATCGGGCGACACCAGCGCAGCCCGCGCGGCCGGTGCAGAGGCGGCTTCTTGCGGACCATCGCTCGCTGCCGACGCATCGCTCGACGGGGCCGCGGCCTGCGTGTCGTCGGTGGAGGTCGCGGCGTCGTTTGTGGTGACGGGAGTCATTGTCGCGATCGCCGGTTCGCGTTTCTCGGCGGCGCAACCCGCGGCGAGCGCCATGAGGGCGCCGGCGGCGAATGCCATCGCGACGGAGCGACTGGGGAGCGATCTATCCAACATGCGCGGGAACATAATCGACCCCGACAAAGTTCGCGAGCAGGCGATGGCCCTCAAGCGTCAGGAAACTTTCCGGGTGAAACTGAACCCCTTCGACTGCCAGCGTCTTGTGGCGGATGGCCATGATCTCGGTCGGATCATCATCGGCCGTGGCGCTGACTTCGAAATCGCTCGAGAGCGTGGGCGGGTCGATCACCAGCGAGTGATAGCGCGTGGCCTGAAAGGGATTGCTCATGCCGCGAAACACGCCGCGGCCGTCGTGGCGGATCATGCTGGTCTTGCCGTGCATCAGCCGCCGCGCCCGAACGATCGTCGCCCCGGTCGAATAGCCGATGCACTGATGCCCCAGACATACGCCGAGGATCGGCACCTTTCCAAAGAAGGCCTTGATGACATCATTGCTGATGCCGCCTTCTTTGGGCGTGCAGGGGCCGGGCGAGATCACCAGATGCGTCGGCCGCAGCGCCGCGATGGCGTCGATGGTGATCTCATCGTTGCGAAAAACGCGGATGGGCAGGCGCGGCGCGACCTCCCCGAAGCGCTGCACGAGGTTGTAGGTGAACGAGTCGTAATTATCGATCAGCACCAGCATGCGTCGCACATCCGTCCCGACACGCCGCAATCGCCACGTTACGCTAGTGTCGATGATATCGCGAAGTCCTGTACTGCTGCGCGCTCCGTCGCCTCGCGGCCGGGTTGAAGCCGCGGGTCGCCGCCGGCTCGCGGGGAGCCGAGCATGATTTCGGTCACTGCGGCCGAGTTTGAACAGGCGGTCGAGGCGGCACTTCGCTCGATCCCCACGGAATTCGAGCAGTTTCTCGAAAACGTGATGATCGAAATCAAGGACCACCCCGGTCGCGAGGCGGCCGAGATGGAGGAACCCGACGACATCCTCGGCCTCTACGTCGGCATCCCGATCGAGGACCGCATGCTGGAGGGGCTGCCTCCCATGCCCGATTGCATCTACATCTATCGCAAAAACCTATGCGACATGTGCGAGTCGAAAGAGGAACTGATCGATGAAATCCGCATCACCGTTTTGCACGAAATCGGCCACCATTTCGGCCTCGACGAAGACCGCCTCGATGAACTGGGATACGCGTAGCCGCGCGGCCGCTCTCACGGCTGTGCTGGCGTGGGTCTGCCCGGTGTCCATCGTCGCGCCGCCCGCTCGCGCCGCCGAACAACCCACGACCGCCTCCGCTCCGGCCCCACTCGCCCCCGACGAAGCCCGCGCGATCTACGAGATCAAACGTCGCGGCGTCAAGTATCTGATCTCCGCTCAGGAAGCCTCCGGCGCCTGGGCCGGCGAGACCGGCGTCGGCATCACCGCGCTGTGCGCCCGCGCGCTGGCGGAGTCGCCCGATATCGGCCCCGACCACGCGGCCGTCAAGCGGGCCGTCGAGTTCGTCATCGCCGCTCAGCGACCCGATGGCGGCATCTACTCCGCCGAAGGACTGCTCAAAAACTACGAGACCAGCGTCGCCGTCTCGATGCTGAGCCGCCTGCCCGGCGACAAGCACCGCCCCGCGATCGACAAGGCCGTCGCGTTTCTCAAAGACGGTCAGTGGGACGAATCGGAGGACAAGCGCCCCGACGACCCGTGGTATGGCGGCGCGGGCTACGGCCGCGGCCAGCGCCCCGATATGTCCAACGTGCAGATCATGCTCGACGCGCTGCGCGACAGCGGCCTCCCGCCCAGCGACCCGGCCTATCAAAAGGCGCTCGTCTTCATTCAGCGCTCGCAGATGCGCGGCGAATCGAACGATCAGCCCTTCGCCCGCGGCTCGGTCCAGGGCGGCTTTATCTATTCGCCCGCCAACGGCGGCGAGAGCAAGGCCGGCGAAGTCGAGATCGAGGGTCGCCGTGAGCTTTGCTGCTACGGCTCGATGACGTATGCCGGATTGAAGAGCATGATCTACGCCGGCTTGAACCGTGACGACTCGCGCGTGCAGGCGGCGGTCGGTTGGATCACGCGAAATTGGACGCTCGATCAAAACCCCAACTATCCGAACCGTTCGCAAGAGGGCCTCTATTACTTTTACATGACGCTGGCCCGCGCCCTCGCGGCCTTTGGCGACGACGAGCTGACGCTCGCCAAAGGTGACAAAATTCGCTGGCGCGACGAGCTGACCGTCGCGCTGCAAAAGCGCCAGGAGCCGGACGGCCGCTGGGTCAATCGCGAGGACCGGTGGATGGAAGGGCGCCCGGAGCTGACGACGGCCTATGCGCTCATCGCGCTGAACGCGGCGTACCCGAAGTAGGGGCCGTCTGGCGGTAGGGGGGACGTAGCCTGCCAGGCGCGGCTCGCAAGCCGGCTTCACGGCTGCTCCTGAATTGAGCGACGCGGAACTCTCTTGACCGATCGGATTTGTTGCATCATGATGATGCAACAATACTGATCGGAGACGAAATGGTCCGCGCACCATGGGAAATCACGACCGACATGTTCCTCTCGCTCGACGAGGCGGCCCGGCTGCTGGCGCATGTCCGCGCCGCGGCTGAGCGCGAGCCGTCGGCGGCGGCACTGGTCGACCGCGTGGTGATCGAGGGGTTGCTCTTCAGCGGGCTGCGCTGCTCAGAATTCTGCGCGCTCACGGTCGCCGACGTGCGGCTCGATCCCGCCGCGCCGCGCTTCGTCGTCCGCGGCAAGCGGGATGCCCGGGAAGTCCACCTGCCGCGCCACGTCGCCGAGCTCCTGCGTGACTATCTGCGGCGGCTCCGGCCCGCGACGATCGCTGCCGACGCCCGTCGATCCGACGCCGCACAGCCCTTCGTGCTGAGCGAGCGCGGGCAGCGCATGGACCGCACGACCCTCTATCGCCGCGTGGTGCGCGTGCTGAGCGAGTGTGGCTTTGCCGAACGGGCGAGCGTGCAACTGCTCCGGCATACCTACGGCTATCTGGCTTATCGCCTGAGCGGCGGCAATCTTCTGTTTGTTCAGCGACAACTCGGCCATGCTCACCCAATGGTGACCGCGATCTATGCCTCGCTCGTCGACGAAGATTACGCCGCGATCGCTGATGAGTTGTCCTTGAAACCGTCGCCGCGCAAAGCGCGCGGCGCCAAGAATTCACCCGCGCGGACGAAGCGCGCCCCCCGAACCACCTCAAAAAAAGGAGACGACCATGCCCGTCGTTGACCGGGATCTGTTTGCGGATGTGCGCGAAATGCTGGTGCAGGTTTTGGCGGTCGACGAGTCCGAGGTCCGCCGCGAGTCGCGGTTCTTCGACGACCTCGCCGGCGAGTCAATCGACGTGCTCGAACTGTCCTTTCTGGCCGAAAAGCGCTACGGCATTCCGATTCGATTCGAGGCAATATTCAAGCCGACGGCGGTGGCGGGCGGCGCGCCGGCCCTCGGCGAGGCGACGCTGGCCGATTTGCGGACTCGCCTCGATTTCATCGACTGGTCGTCGCTTCCGGCGACGCCCTCGATCGATGATTTGAAGTCGATTTTCACCGTCGACACGATCGTTCGACTGTTGGAGCAGAAGCTCGCCGGACGCGCCGACATAACTTCGCCTTCGATCCCCCAGCCGCCACGCCTATAATGATCCCGGAGTCAGAGGAAAGAAGCTCGCGCTGGAACGGATCACCGCAAGGTTATGACGGGTACGCGCATCAAGCCCAAGCAGAGCCCGTTTGCGCGCCAGTATCGCGCGCTGGGGCTGTCGCCCGATGCGGATTTGGCACAGTTGCAGCAGGCGTTTCGCGAGCTTGTCCGCAAGCACCACCCCGACGTAAACCCTCACATCCGCGGCCACGACCGCTTCGTCGAGATCGTCGAGGCCTATCGCGTGCTGCGCGAGCGGATGGAGCACGCCCCCGACGACGAAAACTGGGGCCAGTGTCCCAAGTGCCGGCACTATCGCGACCTCTTCGACCCGCTCGGCAACGGCCGCTGCTGCGCAGAATGTTTGCTCAGCGCACCCTATCGCGGACGAATGCTCCCCGGCCCGGTGCTGAAGCTCGCGCGCCATCTGGGCGTGATCGGGGCATACGGGGCCGCGGTCTTGTTCACTACACAGTTCGTCGCCACACAGACCCCGCTCGCGGCCTTCGCGGCCATCGGACTGACGCTATTCGGGTTGGGGTTGCTGGCGTATGAAGTGATCACGGCCTGAACGCGGTGTAATGGGTGCCACGGCTCTGCGAGCCGTGTGACCAAGCAACGCGTGCTGAATCGCACGGCTCACAGAGCCGTGGGACAGCGACGATGTCGCACGGCTAGCGGCGCCGACTGAGAAAAACAGCTTGCATTGGCGTGGCGCCACCTGCGATACTCGATGCAGATTGGCTAGAGTCGCGGCGGGAAAACCGCGAGCAAAGCACGGTGGGGCCGCGGTCGAGGTGGGCGCCCACGAACGCTGAGTGCGGCCTCCCGATTGATGAGTTCATCGGCACCTCGTCCAGTTGGAGTGGTTTCTTCCACCGAGGGCAGCAATGTGGCGGTTTCTCACAGAGTTTGATCTGAACACGTTGATGTCACCTTTTCGGGGGGCGGTTTTGAAAGCACTTTTGCTTGCCCTAATGGCCACTGGCTTCTACATCCGTGGGCCTTATAAGGAGGGAGACCGGACACCAAGAGGCAACCGACATTCGGCGGAGTCTGCAATGATTACAAATATCGGTTTCGGCGCCGTCCTTCCCTTGGCGTCGGCCTATTACGTTTGGCGTGCGATCAAGCTCTGGAAGGAAAGCGGTCGCGACCAGACGTAGCGGCCTGCGTGTCAGATTACGCAAGCGTGGCAGGCGACAATGCTTCAGAGGCTCGCCCGACCCGCCGAGGATGATCGTACATTTGGTACGCCTCTGAGAATGCCTGGGAGTGAGGGCGACATTGGGATCTCTCAGACGCCGCAACGGTGCGATTTGATCGCGCGCGGGCCAAGGCTCTGCGAGCCGTGGCACCAATCACCAAAACATATCCCCGACAACGCGCAACGCTTCAATCGCCGCGCTTCTTCCGCTTCGCCTTCTCCGGCTTCTCATCCGGCACCGCCGCAGCAGGGACCGCCTCCGCGGCCGGCTTCTCCGCGCCGTTCGCCGTCGAATCGTGCGGTCCGATGTCGCGCAGCACAACGTCGAGCCGCGGCGACTTGGGCCAGCCGGTGAAGTGCAATTGGCAGCGGCCGCGCAGCAGATCGAGCAGCCGCTCGCCGAGAAACTCGAGCCGCCAGCCGCGCAGCAGGGGGGGAACGGTGTCGACGCCACCCAATTCGTATTCGATCAACTCGCGCAGTCGACTCGCCCCGCCGAGGAGGTCGTGGCTCAGCTCCTGCTCAAAACACACCGCCCGCGAAACCGCCGACAGCAGGTCGATCGTCGAGCGCATCATCGCCGTCTCTTCGCGCGCTTCGACCGGCTGCGGCCATTTCTCCTTCGGCGTCGCGCGGCATTCTTCGATGACGTCGACCAGCGCCTGCGTCACCTTCGCGTTTCGGGCCTGCGGAAAGCCGCGCAGCACCGCCAGCTCGCGCGCGTGTCGCGGGCGGCGACGGGCCAGCTCGACCAGGATGTCGTCGCGAATCAGCGCCCGCACCGGCCGATTTTTTTCCTGGGCCCAGGCGTCGCGCCATTTGAGCAAGCGCTCCAGCGTCAACATTCCCAGCCCGTCGAGGCTCTTGCTGCCGCGAAGCTTCTGCACGCGATCCGCCACCGGCGGCACATAGTGCTCGCTCGATTCGAATCGCAGAAACTCCTCCATCGCCCACGCGGTGCGCTTGCGCCGCTCGAGCTCGCGCGAGAGCTTGCCGTACATCGACGGCAAATGGGCCACATCGTCGATCGCGTAGCGGATCTGTTCGTCGGTGAGCGGGCGGATCGACCAGTCGGTCAGCGTCTGCCCCTTGCGCAGCCGCTTCCGCCGCAGCACTTCGACCAGCCGCGTCAGGCTCAGCGGATAGCCATAGCCCGCGAAGCCCGCGGCGATTTGCACGTCGAAGACGTTTCGCGGGGGCTTGCCGCTGGCCCGCAGGCAGACTTCGAAATCCTCTTTGCCGGCGTGAACGATCGTGACGATTTGCGGGTCGGTGACCAGATCCCAAAAGGGCTTCAGGTCGATGGTCGGCGCCATCGGGTCGATCAGCACGGGCTTTTCGCCTGCGCCGCCGCCGACCGCCTGGACCAGGCAGAGGCGGGCCTCGTAGGTGTCGTCGCGGATAAATTCGGTGTCGAAAGCGAAGGAGCCCGCCGCCCGCCAGCGGGCGCAGAGCCGTTCCAGTTCGGCCTGGTCGCAGAGCAACTCTTGCGCCGGTTCGGCAGATTCGGGCGAGGTGTCGAGTGTGTCGCGGTCGGGCTGAGGCATGGGGGGCCGGCACCAACTGCTTTCGAGGCTGGGGCTGCCGACGCGCGGGGCGCATCGGGCCGCAAGCGGGAGCGGGAGAAACAAAAACCTGGCGGCGACGGGCACGGCCGACTCGCTCCAGCGGCATCCTTGCCGCGAGCGATCAACCGGGTCGGAATTCTCCGAGCCTCGCCGCGTCGCGCATCCAGTCTGACCAGGCATCCTTGCCGGTCAGCCGTCTATCGCTATCGGCGAGTCATGCGCGGCAGCCGCGAAAACCGCCGCGCAGGACGCACGACCTGCGCAGCGCAAATTCTGAAAACTACACGCCGATCTTGAACCGCAGATAGCGGTTGATCGTCAGCCCCTTCACCGCGTCGGTCAGGGTCTGCTGCACGCTCTTCTTGTCGTCCTTCACGAACGGCTGATCGAGCAGGACGAACTCCGAGTACCAGCGGCTCATCTTGCCGTTGACGATCTGCTCCATGATGTTGGCCGGCTTGCCCTGCACTTCCTTCATGAAGTTCTCGCGCTCGCGGGCGACATCGGCCGGGTCCGCTTCCTCACGCTTCAGGCAGCGCGGCTGCATCGCGGCGATGTGCATGCACACATCGTTGCCAAGAGCCGGCGGACAGGCCTGATTGAACTCGACCAGCACGCCGACCATGCCGTTGTGGTGGATGTACGACGCGACGTTGCCCTCGCAGGCGCCCGCCTGCGTGATGACGATCTTCTCGCGAATGCGGTTCAGCACATCGTCGAGCAGCTCGCCGAACTTGCGGCTGCCGCCCGGCGCGACGCTGTCCTTGATCGCATCAGGCGTCGGCGTGGCCATGCCCGCGGCGATCTTCGACGCCGCATCGCCCAGCATCTTGAAATCGTCGGTCGCGGTGACGGGCTCGGTCTCGCAACCGATGCCGACCATGGCCGTACGGGCGCCGTTCTTGGCGATGAAGATGCGGCCGTTGGGCGTCTGATTGCCGGAGCGCTCGGCGACCTTCTTCAGGCCGCGTTCGCGGAGCAGGGCGATCGCCTTGTCAAAGTCGCCGGCCGATTCGGTGAGCGCCTTCTTGCACTCCATCATCGACAGGCTCGTGATTTTCCGCAGCTCCATCACTTGCGAAGCGCTGATTTCCATCGCGCGAATCCTCCAGGCAGTGTCCGCTTACCTACGTTGACCAAACAAGACGGGGTTCGCCGCACTCGGCAAGCCGCCGTCTTGCACGCCCCCGAACATCATGTCGAAAAATCAATTCACCAGAGCATCGAAACCGCGAAGCGGGCAAACGCGCCGCTTAGCTCGCGGGCGGCGCATCGGGCGTCATCGGCATCGCCGCACCGGCGGCCGCTTCGGCCTCGCGCGGGCCGCGCTCTTCGCTGCGTCGGCCGCGTCGGCCGCGCTGCGGACCTTCGCCGCGCTCGTCGCCGCCTTCGGCGGGCGGGGGCTCGACGGCACGGCCGCGGAAGCCTTCCTCGATGGCATCGGTCAGATGACGGATGACCAGCTCGATCGAGCGCATCGAGTCATCGTTGCCGGGGATCGGGATGTTGATCGCGTCCGGGTCGCCGTCGGTATCGAGCAGCCCGATGGTGGGGATGCCCAGCGACTGCGCTTCGCGGACCGCGTTCATTTCCTTCTTCATATCGATGATGACCAGCGCCGCGGGCAGCCGCGTCATGCGGCGAATGCCGCTCAGGTTGCGCTGAATCTTCTTCAGCTCGCGCGTCAGCACCGACTTGATCTTCTTGGAGTAGCCCGTCTCCCATTCCGGCGAAGCGGCGAGAGTTTCGAGCTCGTTCAGGCGGTCGAGCCGATTGCGGATGGTGCGGAAGTTGGTCAGCGTGCCGCCCAGCCAGCGCTCGGTAACGTAGTGCATCTTGCAGCGCTCTACGTTTTCCATGAGCAGCTCGCGGGCTTGCCTCTTGGTGCCGACGAACAGGATGTCGCCGCCCTGCGCCACCGTCTGGGCGATGTACTTCTTCGCCCGCAGGAGGCCCTTCAGCGTCTCGCGAATGTCGATGATGTGAATCTTGTTGCGCTGGCCGTAGATAAACGGCTTCATCTTCGGGTTCCAGCGGCTGGCGCGGTGACCGAAGTGAATACCGGCATCGAGCATTTCGCGGACGACTGCGGACGTCGACAAAGCACACCTCCAACGCGCTCCCGCAACCGCGGCGAGCGCGAATCCGTTCATGCCGCGACCACGCCGGTCTTTCGGCGGTGGCCACGCGGATCGGGGAGAGTATCGGCCAGTGGCCGCGGGCGTCAAGCGCGGGCGCGTCCTCGAAAAAAGCGTGCAATTTGCGCGGGCGGCAAATCCAAATCGGGACAGGTTGCGTTTTATTTTCGGATCGACTATTTTCTACAGATAGTCAGGTCACTCGTAGTGCCTCTGCAGCGGAGCTGCGGAGGCGTGGTACGAAACAGAGGTTCGCTCTGAACCTCGTCCGAGACGACGCCGGCTGGGATGCGGGTCGTCAGAACGCCAAGCGTTTGTTCGTGACGGAGTCACGCTCGAACGCGCCTGAACGAGGCTGGTATGCGCTACGCGGTCCGACCGTCGCGTATTTCGCAGCATGCGTTCACGTTGGCCGAGCTCCTCGTCGTGCTCGGTATCGTGTCGCTGCTCATGGCCGTGCTATTGCCGGCCCTCCGTACCGCTCGGCAGCAGGCCGTTTCCACCCATTGCGGAACCAATCTCCAATCGCTCGGCAAAGGTTTACAACAGGGATTCCTCGAATTTAATTTCTACCCGCTCTGGGACGACGGCGGAAACACCGTCCGTTTCACCTGGGTCGACCTCATGGTCGAACGCCGCTACGCGATCGAGCAGGTCGGCTATTGCGGCGAGGACGACCGTCCCGATTATCTGGCCGAAGCACGCGGCCAAGCCTTCTCGCTGCTGTATCCGCCGAACCGGTCCCGCTTCGGCATCAACTACAGCTACGGCATCTCGGTACCGCTTTCGACCGGCTCGTGGGCGATGGGCGGCCCCAGCGAAGACGGGCTCAATCGCCGCTTCGCGGAGCACGACCGCTATCCTTCGCGCCGCGTCCTCGGGGCAGACGCCATCTGGTCTGGCATCTACAACCTCTCGGGCGAGGCCTATCGCCATCGCATGTGGAATTTCCCCTCCCAGACCGATAACACGATCGCCTATCGCCATCCGAACTTCTCGGCGAACTTCCTCCATCAAGATGGCCACGTCGAGCGCGCTCGCTACGCATTCGAATCGAGCGATCGCATCGACACCGTCGCCCGCTTCATCTGGCACGCCGACGAGTCCATCTTCGTCGGCCCCGATAGCCAGCACATGGGCGCTTACTACCCCGCCTTTCCCCCGCCGGACGTAGTGCCCGAAGAGCTCGATCCGCGCTACTACACCGACAACCGCCTCTGGACCCAGACTGGCGTTCAGTAGCGACTCGCGGTTCGTGTTCTCGCTTCCAAGTTCCGTTTTGCGAGCAGCGTAGGGTGCGTCCCTCGACGCACCCTCTTGTTTTCCCCTCGCGATCCGTCTGGTGCGTCAAGGGACGCACCCGACTCCTCGCCTGATGCGTCGCCGGACGCACTCCACCGTTTGAACCCTCTCACGTCGTAACTTGCAAAGCCTCGTCGTCGTCACATCGCGTCGCGACTCGCCCGCGAATAGTGTGCTCTCGAAGTCGAATGCCGTGCCAATCACGCATTTGCGCCAACTTCGGAGTCTCACATGCACCGTCTCGCCGCCTCGCTGCCCCGCTCAAGCCGTCACCCGCTCATCCGCACGCATCGGCCGATGCGCCTTTTGCTGGGGTTCGCGGCACTTAGCGGCGCAGCCCTCGCCGCCGACGCAAACTGGCCCCAATTCCGCGGCTCGCAAGCCGCCGGCGTCGCCGACGGCCATACCCTGCCGAGCGAGTGGAACGTGGCCAAAAGCGAAGGCGTCCGCTGGAAGACGCCCATCGCCGGCCTGGCTCACTCCTCGCCGGTCATCTGGGGCGAAAAGCTCTTCGTCACCACCGCCGTCAGCAGCGCCGACAATCAATCGCTTCGAACCGGCCTCTTCGGCGACGGCGACTCAGCGGATGACATGACCGAACACGCCTTCAAGGTCCTCTGCCTCGACAAAAAAACGGGCAAGGTTCTCTGGGAGAAAACGGCTCACACCGGCGTGCCCAAGGTCAAGCGGCACGTGAAGGCCACACACGTCAATTGCACACCCGCGGTCGACGCGGAGCATGTCCTCGCTTTCTTCGGCTCCGAAGGCCTCTACTGCTATTCGCACGACGGCGAATTGAAGTGGAGCAAAGACCTCGGCGTGCTCGATGTCGGTCCCTACAACGCGATGCAACTGGAGTGGGGTTTCGCGAGTTCGCCGGTGCTGATCGACGGCAAGGCGATCGTGCAGTGCGACATCAAGAAGGACGCGTTCCTCGCCGCGTTCGACGCAAAAGACGGGCGCGAGGTGTGGCGCGTCTCGCGCGCCGACGTGCCCACCTGGGCGACGCCCACCGCCTGGATGTCCCCCGACGGCCCGCAGATCATCTGCAACGGCTGCCTCGAAATCGGCGCCTATGACGCCAATACCGGCAAGCGCATCTGGAGTCTCTCCGGCGGCGGCGGAATTCCCGTGCCCGCGCCGGTGCTCGGCGACGGACTCGTCTATCTGACCAGCAACCACCGGCCCTATCGCGAGCAAGACCCGAGCCAGCCCGTCTTTGCCGTCAGCCTCAAGGCCACGGGCGACCTCCGCATCAACGACGGCGCTGCGCCCGACCCGCATGTAAAGTGGATCAAAACCAAGATCGGGTCCTACATGCAGACGCCGCTGCTCTACGGCGGCTTGCTCTATGTCTGCAAAGACAACGGCACATTCCGAGTCCTCGACGCCAAGAGCGGCGAAGAAAAGTGGACCCAGCGCATCGGCGGGGGCAACACCGGCTTCACGGCCTCCGCCGTCGCCGGCGACGGCAAGATCTACTACACGGCCGAGGACGGAAAAGTGATCGTGCTCAAAGCCGGCGGCGAAGGCGAGCCGATCGCCACCAACGACCTCGGCGAGGCCTGTCTCGCGACGCCGGCGATCTCGGAGGGCGTCATCTATTGGCGCACCCGCGGCCACGTGATCGCGATCGCGAAGTAGCGGCGATTGAAGTAGCGGCCGGCGGCTCGCCGGCCGACGAGACCTGCGGCGATGCAGCGGCGCGACTTGGGACCAGTACCGTTCGTCAACTCGCGGCGGCGGCGCCCGCATGGGAACGCGCGCGATGGCGCTCGATCGCCCAAGCGACGGCCTCGATATCGCGACCAAATCTATCAATTCGGTGGTGGGCGCCCGTTCCTGCAAGTTTGAGCCAAATCGAACCGTCAAATCGCGAAACGCGCACCTGCGAAAACTCGCCCCAATCCCACTTCCGCCACGAGCCATCACCCCATTCCGCCGCCAGCCCGCCCGGCCCCACAGCCAGATAGATCGGGCCCCGGCGCGCTTTGATTAGAAAGACGACAGCCATGATGAACCAGACGAGCGGAACGGACGCCAATAGAAAACTTTCGAACGGCGTCTTCGGCCACCCCTTTTCTGATACGCGCGAGAAAGCGATTAGTAGAACGATGATCAGGTTAACGACGGCAATCGTCAGCGTCAGCGGTGGTAGCAGGCGATACTTCCCTCGGTTCGTTCGAAACACCTCCCACCGCCGATCAATCGCGAGCCCGCACTCCGGGCAGGTCGTTTCATCCGGGCGATCGTGAAGCGCGTAGTCGCAGCGCGGACACGCCTGCAATCGCGCCGCCTCGCGATTCGCGTCGTTGTCGGGAATTCCTGTTGTCTCCGCCACGGACATGTTTCAGGAATCATATCGCCGGCCGCCCAGGCGCTTGGCGACGCGAGCAGCCGGGTTGCTTGGGAGCGAAGTTCGTCGCCCTGCGAGCCGCAGGCCGCTACGTCGCCGGCCGCTTCTTCCCCGCCCGCTACTTCCCGATGCAATACAACCCATTCACTCCGCGCAGCAGCAACTTCGCTCCGGCAATTGCCGGCGTGGCCCAAAAAGTGTCTTCAATGCGATTCGTGTTCAGCAACTTGAACTCGCGCCCCGCCTGCAGCACATACGTCCGGCCCGCTTCGTCGAGCATCAGCACGTGTCCCGCGCCGGCCCAGGCGCTCGACACAAACAACTCCGCCTCCGGCAAACGCTGACGATACACCTCCGCACCCGTCGCCACATCAAAGGTCTTCAGCTTGCCCTCCGCCGGGGCATAAATCAGCCCGTCGAAAATCAGCGGCGAACACATCCCCACGCCCGGCTTGCCCACGCGCCACGCCACGCCCTCGTTCGACGTCTCCTTCGCTTTCAATGTGATATCGCCCGCCGCGCCAGGCCGAATGGCGTACATGAAATTCTGGCTGAAGGGGCCGCTATTCGCGAAGACCAGGTAGTCGGCGTTCGACGCCGCCGACGCAGAGAACGCCGAGTCGATCCCACCCATCTCCCACAGCATCGCCCCATCCTTCGGGTCATATGACATCACCTTGCCCCCGCCGCACGCCACCACCTCGACGCGTTTGGAGTTGCGCCAGACCAGCGGCGTAGCCCACGACGAATCGCAATCGCGCGTCACCGCCCAGATTTTCTCGCCGTTGCTCAGCCGCAGCGCGGTGAGCGTCGACTGCTTCTCATTGTCGTTCTGCAGGAAGAGGCGATCTTCAAACAGCGCCAGCGAGCTGCCCGTGCCAAAGCCCTGATCCACCTTGCCCGGCTCATACTCGAATCGCCAGAGCTCCTTTCCCTCGTGCGAAAATGCCGCCAGCTTGCCGATCGTGCCGAACGCAACACACACACGCTCAGCGTCAGCGGCGGGCGTCTCCGTGGCGAAGGTGTTGGAGGGGTGAATCGCGAGCTTGGGTTCTTCCTCGGCGATCAACTGCGACCAGAGAATCCGGCCGGTCGCGAGATCGAGACAGTGCAGCTCAAACCGCAATGCGTTGGAAGGCTTGCGACCGCCCAGACCGAACGAGGCCGGGTCGGCGACGCCTTCGCTCATCTTCTTGGGCTGCTTAAGCGACCCGCCGCTCGCGGTCGAAATGAACACCCGATTGCCGACCACCACCGGAGCCGACCAGCCGGTGCCGGGAAGCGCGGTCTTCCACAGCAGATTTTCGTTCGCGGACCAACTCAGCGGGTGCGTGAGCTCCGCGACAACGCCGTCGCCGCGCGGGCCGCGAAATTGCGACCACTCGTCGGCGTGGGCGGAAGCGAGGGCGAGCAGGGGGGTGACGAAAACGATGAAACGCTCGGCAGAGTTGTGCTTCATGTCGTTTCAATATTCCTTCAGCAAGCAAGGTTGGGGCCAAAAGACGAGCCGCAGGCTTCAGCCTGCGCCGATCCGTGACATACGACCGCTGCCCACGCATCGTACGCGCGCGGAACCAGTGCGATCGGGCTGCCCGCACTCGAATTCGTCGTTCGCACGGGTCCGGATGCAAAACGGAGTAGAAGGTCATCTGCTCAATTCGAGGATTTCCGCCGGCACGCCCCAGCGGCGGGGCAAGCCTGTCCTCCGCAGCGCGATCAGGGCTAATATTTGCGAATCATGAATCAACAAACTCTCCGCCGCGCCTGCGCGGCTTGGATCGTGTCGACGCTCGCCCCTGCGTTTGCCGGCGAGGCCGATTTTCTCTCCAACACGCGCCAGCTCGTCTTCGAGGGCCGCCGCTCCGGCGAGGGCTACTTCAGCGCCGACGGCATAGAGATCGTCTTTCAGAGCGAGCGCGAAGCCGACAATCCCTTCTACCAGATCTACGCCCTAAACCTCGACAGCGGCGACAGCGAGCGCATCTCGCCCGGCGTCGGCAAGACGACCTGCGCCTGGTTCTCGCCCGATCGCTCGAAGGTGCTCTTCGCCTCGACGCAGGACGACCCCGACGCCAAGAAAAAGCAGCAGGAAGAGCTCGACTTTCGCGCCAGCGGCAAGCAGAAGCGCTACGCCTGGGATTACGACGAGCACTTCGAGCTTTACGCCTTTGATCGCAAGTCCAAGCAATACGCGCGGCTCACCAACGTCCGCGGCTACGACGCCGAGGGCAGCTATTCGCCGGACGGCTCGAAGATCGCCTTCACGTCGAACCGCCTCGCGTACGAGCGATTCGGCAAGATGACCGACGCCGAAAAGCGCCAGCTCGAAACCGATCCATCGCTCTTCTGCGATCTCTTCATCATGAACGCCGACGGCACCGATTGCCGCCCGCTCACGACCAAGCTCGGCTACGACGGCGGGCCGTTCTTCAGCCCCGACGGCAAGCGCGTCTGCTTTCGTCGTTTCGACGAGAACGGCGCGATCGCCGAGGTCTACACCATCGGCATCGACGGGCGCGACGAGCGGCAACTGACCAAGCTCGGCGCCATGTCCTGGGCGCCGTTCTATCACCCCAGCGGCGAATATCTGATCTTCACGACCAATCGCCACGGCTTCGCGAATTTCGAGCTCTACATCGTCGGCGTCGATGGCGGCGAGCCGGTCCGCGTCAGCCACACCGACGGCTTCGACGGCCTGCCGGTCTTCACGCCCGACGGCAAGCGACTGGCGTGGACGACTTCGCGCACCGCGGACAAACTTGCCCAGATCTTCATCGCCGACTGGAATCATGAAGCGGCCCGCGCGGCGCTCGGCGAAGGCAAGGAACGCGTCACGGCGCTCGACGCGCTGATCGCCACGCACGCAAAGACCCCGACGACGCGCGAGATCACCGTCGAGGACATTCGCCAGCGCGTCGCGATCCTCGCCGACGAAGCCACCGAAGGCCGAATGACCGGCTCACGCGGCGAATGGCTTGCGACCGAATACGTCGCTCGCGAATTCGCGCGACTCGGCCTCGCCCCCGGCGGCGACAACGGCACTTACTTCCAGGAGTTTCAGTTCTCCGCCGGCGTGAAGCTCGAGGCCGACAATCGCCTCGAAGCGAGCTGGCCCGAAGCGACGGGCGACGCACCCGCGCCGAAGTCCTTCGTGCTCGACCGCCACTGGCGGCCGCTCGCTTTCTCGGCCAACGCCGCCGTCCCGCCGAGCGAGATCGTCTTCGGCGGCTACGGCGTCGTCGCGCCGGCCGAGGGCGATCAGCCGGCGTATGACTCGTTCAAAGGGCTCGATGTCTCCGGCAAGTGGCTGATGGTGTTGCGCTATCTGCCCGAAGACGTGAGCGACGCGCGGCGACAGCAACTGCGCCGTTACGGCGGCCTTCGCTACAAAGCGATGCTCGCCCGCGACCGCGGCGCGAAGGGGCTGATCATCGTCACCGGGCCGGAAGCGAAGGTGAAGAGCGAGCTCGTGCCGCTCGACGCCGACGCCTCAATGGCACGTGGCACACTGCCGATCGTCTCGATGTCGAACGAAGCGGCCGACGCGCTGCTGACGCCCGCCGGCGCGCCGCTGGCTACGATCATGAAGGGCATCGGTGCGAATGGCGAGGTAAGCGGAAACGCCGTCGCGGGCGTGCGGCTGGCGGCGAATGTCGCGCTGGCCTCGGAGATGCGCCGCGGGAGAAATGTTGTCGGCGTGAGCACGCCGATCAAGGGCAACAACGGCGCTCCCATCGTGATTGGCGCTCACGTGGATCATCTCGGTCGCGGCCACAGCGGCAACTCGCTGGCGCGCGACGAAGAGAAAGACGCAATTCACTACGGCGCGGACGACAACGCCTCGGGCGTCGCCGGCATGCTCGAAATGGCGGAGCACTTACTGCCCGCGCCGGGCGAGGAGCCCCGCCCTGCCGGCCGCAACGGCCCGTGGATCTTTGTCGCATGGTCAGGCGAAGAGTTGGGTCTGATTGGGTCCAAGCACTTTGTCGAGCAGATCGAAGACAAAGCCCAGAGCGCGATCCCGCGTGACCGCGTTCATTGCTACATCAATCTCGACATGGTCGGTCGCCTCAGCGAAAAGCTGATGCTTGCCGGCGTCGGCTCCAGCCCCGTCTGGAAGCGCGAGATCGAAAGACGCAATGCAGTCGTGGGCCTGTCGCTCGCGCTGCAGGACGATGGCTATCTGCCGACCGATGCGACTTCGTTCTATCTCAAGGGTGTTCCCGTGCTGAGCGCCTTCACCGGCTCGCACGCCGAGTATCACACGCCGCGCGATACGCCGGAGAAGCTGAACTACGAAGGTGCACAAAAGACCACCAAGTTACTCGCGCTCATCGCCAGCGGGATCGATCGAGATAACGACGGAAACGGCACTCCGATGGAGTTCATCCCGCCCAGCAAAAGCGCCCCGGCCATGGCCAGCGGCGCGCGGGCCGCGCTTCGGGCCTACCTCGGCACGATTCCCGATTACGCCCCCATGGACAAGCCCGGCCTCAAGCTCAACGGCGTCGCTAGCGGCGGCCCGGCCCACGCCGCCGGCGTTCGCGGCGGCGACATCATCATCGAGCTCGCCGGCAAGAAGATCGAAAACATCCACGACTACACCTACATCCTCGACGCCCTCAAAGTCGGCGAGAAGACCAAGATCGTCGTCCTGCGCGGCGAAGAGCGAGTGGAGATGGAGATGGTGCCGGGAAGTCGGGAGTAGCAGAGCCAAATGCAGAACGCAGAGTGAAGAATGCAGAAGGGGGGGAATTAGAGCCGTGGTGTTCCACGGCGTAGGCGGATTTCGCCCGCCTCGTTGCCCGTCGGAGTCATCGGCGCCGGCGCGGCGCAACGCTGTTTCACGTGAAACACGTTTGCGCGACCCTGCCGTTTTCTGATCGTCGCCGCTTTTCTGCCGCATACGTCGCGATAGACTGCCGTTCGGGTTGCCGCATGGGGTGCGAGCCGTTCAACTCCCGTGGGGATTCGCCATTCGATCGCAAGGGGTCATTGAGCATGTCTGAAATCCCGTTTGCCAGTGAGTTCGTCGCTCGCAGTGCCGCGCCCGGCGGCTTTACCGGACAGGTCGATTTTGACTGCCCGTGTCGGCGTTGCGGCTACAACCTGCGCGGCCTCGATGCGCTGGGCCGCTGTCCCGAATGCGGCACGCCGGTGGGCCTCTCGGCGCATGGCGATCTGCTGCGGTTTGCCGATCCGAAGTGGCTTCAGACGATTTCGGGCGGCCTATCACTGGTCCTCTGGGGCGTGCTGATTTCAATGGTTGTGGGGATGTTGAGCCGGCTCCTCTCGGCGGCTGGGTCGCAGGTGTTGGTGGCGGGGCTTGGCCTTATCGGCTCGATCATCTATCTCGTTGGCGCATACCGCTTCACCGAGCCCGATCCGAGCGGACTGAGCGACGGCAAGTATGTGAACACACGGAAGTTCGTGCGAATCGCGCTGGCGCTCAGCATGATCGGCACCGCATCGAACGCGGTGGGGCTGATTGCTCGACTTCACGGGCCAATCGGCTCGGTGATGGCTGTGGTGGGTCTTCTGTTACTCGCCATCGGCTACATTGGCGAATGGGCCCGGCTTCGCTACATGCGCTCTTTGGCGCTACGCATCCCCGAACCGAAACTCGCCGCCGCGGCCGCTTTTCTGTCCTGGGCCTACCCGATCACAAGCGCAATCATGGTGCTCGGCGCCGGCGCCCTTGCCATCATTGTGTTGGCGGCCGGCCCGACCCCGACGATGCCGACGGCTTTGGCGATATCTGGAATCGTGATGATGGTCAACCTGTTGCTACTTCTGCTCGTGTTCTTGCGCTGGGTGCGTGTGCAACACAAACTGCAGAAAGCACTGGCCGAGCAGGCCAAGATCGCCGAGCGCGTCTGGCGGCTGGGCGGCGGAAGCGTCAACTAACCCATTCCGCCGATTTCGAGTTGGGGGCTTTTTCAGGGGCACGTTGGCGAAACCGCGAGCCGCAACGTGGGCGCCGTGTAACGCCTGGGGGGCCTCCGCATCCGAAGCTGCGATCACCGCTTTCGTCGTCGGCGAACGCCGGCGGGCGGCGATTCGGATCGCAGTGTTTTCGATCGAACAGGAGTAGTGCCCTCGTGTTGATGACCCGGACTCTTTCGTTTGTGCGGCGCGTGGTTGGTCCGTTTGCGGCGCTGGCGGCGGTGAGCGCCGTGCTGGCCGCTGCTCCGCCTGTCGGGGGCGAGATCAATGTCGACAAAGACGGCCTGGCGCTAAAGGGCTATGACCCGGTGGCCTACTTTGGCGAGGCCGGCAAGGCGACCAAGGGCGATGCGGCCATCACCGCGCAACACGCCGGCGCCACCTATCGCTTCGCGACCGCGGAGAACAAAGCGGCCTTCGAAAAGGAGCCCGCGAAGTTTGTGCCGCAGTATGGCGGCTACTGCGCCTACGGCGTCTCCAAGGGCGCGAAGTACGACATCGAGCCGACGGCATTCCAGGTGGTCGATGGCAAGCTGTATGTGAATTACGACGCGAGCGTGCAGAAGAAATTCACCAAAGACCCGGGCACGTTCATCGCCAAGGCCGACAAGAACTGGGATAGCGTGAAGAGCAAGCCGAAGAGCTGATGCGTGGCTCGCGACCGCGAGCAGGGATCGGGGCGGGCGAAACCCGCCCTACGGCTTCAGCGGCAGGCCGCCAGAATCCAGCAGTCTTTGCCGCACTTCCGATTGGCCGGGGGCGAGATCCAACGATGCGATCCACAGTCGCCGCGCGTTCTCGGCGTGTTCGGTCCCGTCGCCGCGAATGTGTCGACGCCACGCGATCTCGGCCGCGAGGTTGAGGAAGCGCACATCGCGCGGACGTGCGGCGCGCCAGCGATCAAGCAGGGGGGCGGCGTCGTCCCAGCGCGAAAGTTCGGCATAGGCCTGCGATAGGGTAAGTGCCGATTCGGCGTCCGTCTTCGACAGCGAAGATTGCTCAAGATCACCCGCCGCCGAGTCCCAAATTTTCAGACGGGCGTAAGCGGCGCCGCGCGTCGCCAGCAGCTGATTACGCAGCTCGGGTTCAAGCTCGATCGCCTTCGTAAAGGCGTCGATCGCGTCATGTACGCGGCCGGCGTCGATCAACGCCGAGCCGTAGCGAATCCAAACAGCCACATCCGTCGGCCGGGCCGTGGTCTCCGCGGCGAGTGCATCGAGCAAGGCGCGGCCGTCCCCCGTGTTGCGCAACGCCTGCTCGCGCAAAGCGGCCAGCTCGGCATCGTCGGGGGAAAGAATCAGCAGCCGCCGACAGGTCTCCGCGATCGCGTCCCAATCCTCGGCCTCCCGAAGCAGAGCGAGCATGTCGCGCAAGGCACGCTCGTTGTAGGGATCGCGCTCGACGATCGTCGCGAGTTCCCGCAAGCGGTCCTGCCGCCGCTCGCCGACCGATCGATCCGATTCGCTCGCCGGGGCGACGGGAATATCGGCGGGCTCCTCGTGTCCGGGCGCGGCAGGGGGGCTCGATGGCGCAACGCGCGAATTGTGACTCACACTTCGCGTCTGCTGCCCATCGCCGCGCAGCATGGCGCGGACCAAGTCGAACGTCGACCAGCCGGCGAGCAGTAGGATCGCGATGCCCAAAAGTGTTAGCCAGCGCATCCTGCGAATACTCCCATACGAGCAATCAGCGACATCGGGAAACGAGAGCTACGCCACGTGCAGCGCGTCGATGACGTCGGCCCGGGCGGCGTGCCGCGCGGGGAGCAGGCCGGCGATGATGCAGAGGCCGACGGTGAGCGCGATCGCGCCGGCCAAGCCGAGCCAGGGGATGGCCACGGGCGCCTCGAACCCCCACATGCGAGCCGTCATGACCGAGGTGTTCCACGCCAAATGAAGCCCGAGCGCGACGCCCAGCACGCTGCCGATGGCGCCCAGCACCAGCGCCTCGCCGAAGACCATCCGCAGCACCTGTCCGCGCGTCGCGCCGACGGCCCGCAACATGGCGATCTGTCGGGCGCGGCTGGTGACGTTCGCGGTCATCAGATTCGCGACGCCGACCGCCGCGACGAAGAGCGCCACCGCGGGCACCGCGGAGAGCAGCAGGGTGACATTGGTCAGGTTCTGGTCGATCTCTTTCTTGAGCGCGTTGATCGAGCCGACCAGCGCATAGTCGGAATTGGCGACGCGCTTCACGCCGCTGAGCACTTCGTTCTCGCGATAGCGCTGCCAGCGATCGGTCAACTGCGCGGCCGGGTCATAGACCCATTCCGGCATGCGCTGCCCCTCCGGCGTGTCGCGCCGTGGCGGCCAGGCGGCCGGCGGCGGCATCTCCGGCAGGTCGAAGTTGAGCAGGACCATGCGATAGCCGTCGGTGCCCCAGATGCGCTTCATGTCCTCGTTGGTGCCGATGACCGAACCGACGGCGGCGACGCGCATCTCGCTCTCGGCCTGAAAATAGCTGGCCGCGACGTCGAGCGCCGGCGAGTCGATCACGCCCACCACTTCAAACTCGTGGGCGCGAGCGCCGATCCACGTTCTCACTTTGTCGCCGACATGCTTGTTGCGGGTGCGGGCGAAATCGTCGGCGATGAGTACGCATCCGCCTTGCTTCAGCCGGGCGATGGCGGTCTCGCGCTCGCCCTCGACGAATTCAAACTGCACGATGTCAAAGAACGTGTCGGGGTCGCAGCCCAGGAACCAGGTCACGCTGCGTACCAGCGTCTCCATGAAGTTGAGCGGACGCTCCTCGACGATCGCGTTCTGCGCATTGGCGACGGTGTAGGCCGCGATGCCCGGGATTTTCGCGAGTTCGGAGATGGAGTCGGGTTCGAGCTGGCGCATGCTCCACATGTAGGCGGCCGGGAATTTCTTCGGAAACTGCCAGCCGGCGCGGAAGCCCGAGTTGAACACCGTCAGCGCCACGATCAGCGAGAGACCCACCATCAGGCCGCAGCAAATGCCCGCGGAGCGCCACACGGCGTGGCCGATCGGGTCTTGCAGAATCTGTCGTCGCAAGCCGAGCAGGGCGGCGACACCGCTGACGGCGGGGCCGCTCGCCAGCCAGACGCAGAGCGGCGCCAGCAACGCGTAGACGAGGTAAAGAAGCACCACCGAGGTCGTGGCCCAATAGACGAATTGCAGGTCGCGCTGGGCCCGCTCCAATACGAAAACATGCTGAACAATGAAAAGCGCCACGGCCAGCGCCGTCGCCACCGCAATGCCCCAAAAGCCGATCGACGAAGCGCGCGGCTTCGACGCTTCGAGCGGCGAAACACCCGCGGCGGCCAGCGCCGGCAGCAGGGCGGCGGCGAGCGTCGTGAGCGATCCGCCGACGACGGCCAAGGCGATCCCGCGATAGCTGATGGCCCATCCGCCGAAGTAGTCGGGGACGAGCAGCACGGTGAGCCATGTAAGGGCGAGGCCGACGGGGATTCCCAGCGTGATTCCGGTGAATCCGAGCGGGATCACTTCGTAAAAAATCAGCCGCGACATCTGCCACTTGGTCATGCCCAGACACCGCAGCAGTCCGAGCTGGCCGACGCGCTCGATCAGACCCATGCTCAGGGTGCTGAGGATGATGAAGAGCGCCGTGAGCATCGCCACCGAGCTCAGCAGCATCAGCACGATTTCCTGCTGGCTCTGAGCGTTTTCAATCTGGCGAATGCGCTGCCCCGCGTCGCGCACGTTGACCTTGCTGAATTTCGACGCCTCCCGCCGGACCATCTGGGCGACCTTGGCCAAATAGGTCGGCGAAGGGGAGGCGGCGACCGGCGCCGCGGGATCGTTGGGGGCCGAGCCTTCTTCCTTCAACAGAATGTCGATGCCCGTGATGAGCGCGAATTTGCCGGCGATGCGCTGCAGGTGCGGAAGATTGACGAGCGCCAGCGGGCGCTGAAACTTGGCCAGCTTCCGACGCTCGAAGACGCCGACAATCTCCAGCTTGTAGCCTTCGGGACGGTTGAAATTCCAGACGATCAGATAGTCGCCGATGCCGACGCGCTCCTGTTCGGCGACGGCCGATTCGATAAGACAAGCTTCGCGATCTTCGGGCGAGAGGTCGCGGCCGAGCAGGATCTTTCGATCGCGCACCAGCGACTCAAGCTGGGGGTCGATGCCCTGCAGGTCGAAGATCGGCAAATTCTCGTGCCAGGTAAGAAAATTCTCGGGGTCGCTGTCGAAGTACTGCTTGGTGATCACGCCGGCGGAGAGGCGCTGCGTCAGCTCGGGCACGACATGCTTCACCGGGCCGATCTTGCGGATCGCCTCGACCGAGCTTTGGGCGAAAGGATTGAGCTTGCCGAGCGTGCTTTCAACGAAGATCTGGCTCTTGCCGACATACCCCCCGGCCCACTCCGCGACGGTGCGACGGACGGACTCATAGCAGCAGGTGACCCAGACCACCGCGCCGACGCCCAGCGCGATGGCGAAGACCGCGCCGGCGGTGCGGACGGGCTTAGCCAGCGAGTTTCTGGTAGCCAGCTGCGACCAATGCCGCATCGCCCAATCCTCCCGCGTTGATCGTGCCGACTACTTGTCCGTCCTTGACGACGATCACTTCGTCGGCGAAGGCGGCGCCATGGGCCTCGTGCGTGACCATGACGATCGTGCGCCCGTTTTCGCGGGCGATGCGCTGCAGCAGCCGCCAGACTTCGTGCGCCTGCTTCGAGTCGAGGTTGCCCGTGGGCTCGTCGGCCAGCACGATGGCCGGGTCGTTCATGAGCGCCCGTGCGATGGCGACGCGCTGTTGCTCGCCGCCGGAGAGCGCATCCGGGCGATGGTCGAGCCGGTGTTGCAGGTGAACCAGCGTGAGCAGTTCGTCGACGCGGGTGCGAAACTGTTCCAGCGGCTTGCCGTCGATCAGCATCGGCATCGCGACGTTCTCGCGGGCCGTCAGCGTGGGCAGCAGGTTGTACTGCTGAAAGATCACGCCGATGCGCCGCCGACGGAAAATCGTTCGCTCGCCGTCGCTCATCTGGGTGAGATTGCGGCCTTCCACCAGGAGTGTGCCGCTCGTCGGCGGGGCCAGGCCGCCCAGCAAATGAAGAAGCGTGCTCTTGCCCGAGCCGCTGGCGCCCATGATGGCGGTGAAGCTGCCGCGGCGGATATCCAGCGAGACGCCGCGCAAGGCGTGTACGTCGTGGCCGGCGGAGCGATAGACCTTGTGCAGATCGCGCACGGAGACGGTCGGCGGGGCGAGGTCGCCGTTGCGCGTAGGCTGGGCAGAGCTGTCCGCTGCCGGCGGCGGCGTATCAGGGGTTCCTGTCGCGGTGATCGGCGTCGCGGACGATTCCTGCATTGAGGCAGTGTAGAGGCGATGGGGAGTCGCGAGTAGCGGAAGCGCTGGGGTGAGCTGCGCAATGCGACAGAGTTGGCCGGCGTGCCCCCATGCGCGGGACCAGCGCCTGTCGCTCGTCCCGCCGCACCGAAACCGCGAAAGGAGCGCTTTAGCCCTTCTTGGCGGCCTTCAACTTCGCGACGCGGGCCGGCACGCGCTTGACGCGCTTCGCGGCGGCCTTCTTGGCGTCGGCGTGCGTGTCCTTGCCGGTGATCTCGGCCATGTGGGCGTGGAAGGCTTCGCGGGCGGTGCGGGTCAGCCGCAGCTTGGCGCGCTTGGCGCGAAGGGGGCGAACGGCGTTGAGCTTGCGCATCTTGGCCTTGCTGCGCTTGTGATGCTTGCGACGCTGCTTCAGAGGCTTCAGGGGCATCGGACGTCTCCTGCCTTATCTTCGATGTTCTTTGCTTCGTCGGCCGACCGCTCAGCATGCCCCCGGCCGGCGATCGGCGCATGGGGTCGGCGGCTTCCCGAATGTCGAGTCGTCGAGGGTATCAAAACTCGCCTGTCCACGGAAGGGCGCGAACCCGTTAGGATGCCCGCTCGTTTGGTTATTTGACCGACCCCCGTACGATTGCGGATCTAAGGGTCGCCCCATCGCGGCAAGCGGAGACTTGGCTGATGTCGCTGAAAGCGTTGCTCCCTATCGGTGGCTTGCTCGGATGCGCCGCCCTCGCTGTCACGGCTTGCGTGCCGGCGGCGGCGCCGGAATTTCCGCAGACGCCCGTCTCTTCGCTGCTGGTCGCCGAGCAGATCGCGGCCCTGGGAAATGCGGCCTCGTCCGTGGCGGTCGCCGCCGACGGACGCGTCTTCTTCGCCGAGAAGAACACCGGGCAGATCCGCGTCATCGCCGGCGGCGTGTTGCAGGAGTCGGCCTTTGTCACGGTGCCGGTCAATTTTGCCGGCGAGCGCGGCCTGCTCGATATCGCGCTGCACCCCGACTTCGCCTCGAACAACCGCATTTACGCGCTTTATGTCCGCTCCGATACGGGACTGCCGACCAACGTCGCCAACTCCGTCGTCGACACGCGCGTGGTCTATTTCACCGCCAATGGCACCGTCGCCGGCGGAGGCGAGATCTTTGTCGCTTCGCTGCCGGCGAGCGCCAACCTGACGCAGGTCGGCGGGCGAATCGCCTTCGACGCCAATCGCAAGCTGTTTGTCGCCATCGGCGACTTCGGCGATCCGGCGAGTGCTCAGGCTGCTTCGCCTCTGGTCGGAAAGGTCTTGCGTTACAACGATGACGGCTCGATCCCGAGCGACAACCCCGACCCCGGCTCGCCCGCCTTTGCCCTCGGCCTGCGCGATCCGCGCGGCCTGTCGGTCGATCCGCAGACCGGCGACCCCTTCGCCGCCGACCGCAACAACGCCGGTTTTCAGGAAGTAAATCGCATCCGACTCAACCGCAACTATGGCTGGCCCTTCGTGATCGGCTTCGCCAAGGCCGCCAACGAGCTGGCCTTCGCCGCGGGCACGGCCAACTACACCGACCCGCTCTCCGAGACCGACACAACCATCACCGACCTCGCCGGCGGCGAATTCAACCGCGGCTCGCGCTATGGCCCGCGCGGACAGAATCAGTTCTTCTTCGGCGATGGCTCGGGCCGCCGCGTCTTCCTCGCCGAACTCAACCCCGACCGCTCGTCTTCGACGGTCAGCCCCTTCGCCGGTCCGTTCCCGAGTGCCGTGACTGATATCACGTTCTCGCCCAGCGGCACGATGTTCGTCGCGTGTGAAGACGGGATTTATCGCGTGGTGGAGCGGCAGCAGTAGCAACGGGGCGTAAGCGCATTCTGCTCGCACATCCATGAGCAGCAACGGAGCCACCGAGCGGTGAGCCAACCCCCGGCGAGTCCAAGCTCCAGCAGGGCGCGCGTCGCTTGGAATCTCATATCAGACCTCGTGCCCGTTTTCGTACTCCTCGTTGCCGGTCGGGAAATCGCGCTCGTCCCAGTGATTTTCGCAATCTTTTTCTGGATCCTGCTGGCGGTTTTGCTGGTAGGAGTGCTCTACGCTCGCACCGGTCTGCAAACCATCCTCGAGGCCGTCGCGTTCTCGTTGGCCTCCGGCCTGGTGCTCGCGCCAGTTCTGCTAGATGTGCTCTGGCGCTTCACCAACTCGCGCGGCGCGCTGGTCGCCATGCTGGTGCTTCCATACGTCCTTCGCACTGTTTGGCGGCACTTCCTGGCCGACGAGCGAGCTGGAACGCCGCGTTCGTCGACCCGCGAACCGCAGGCCCTTTCCCGGCAAGGGTCACTTCCGCGGATGGGGTTGATCGGGATATCGCTCTGGGTCGGCGGCTGCGTCTTTGCCAGCTTCGCGCTGCCGGAGTGGCGCGGCCCCGTCGCGCCCCGCGCAGCACAGGATTATGTGAAGCATCACGCAATCATGATGGCGCTCGAAACCGGGCCACTTCCGTTGCGGAGCCCGTTCTATGCTGCAGCCCCCGATGAGCCCTACTACTACTACCACTACGCCTACCTCTGGCCTGCCGCTCTCCGCATCCTCAGCTTCGGCACGATTCCGATTAGCGTCGCCTTCGGTCTCCACTCCGCCCTGGTCGCCGTCGCGTTCATCCTGCTCATCTTCGTCATCGCCCGCCGTCTCACAGGCAGCGACGGCCGCGCCCTCTTCGCCGCTGCTTGCGCGTCGATCATCGGCGGTTGGGACGTCATCCCCATCGCGTTTCAAGTGCTGTCTCAGGGCCGCGCGATCCCCGCGATCTTCGACTCGTGGATTCCCTCGCCCTGGCGCATCCACAACCTCGGCACTCAATTCCTCTGGTGCCCGCAACATGTCCACGCACTGCTCACGCTGACGCTCGTCGGCGAATGGCTCGCCCGCATGCCCCACAGCCGCGCCTGGCTCGCGCTCGGTCCGCTCTTCGCCGCCAGCATCTTCGGCAGCAGCGCCTTCGTCTCGCTTACGGCCTTCCCCGCCGCCGCGATTCTTGCCCTGCGATCGCTTGCCCCGCAACAGCCGACCGGCAGCGAAGGCATCGCCATCATCCGCCGCTTCGCCGCACTCCTTTGGATCGCCGTCGCCAGCCTCGCGCTGATGATGCTGCAACTGCCCGGCTACCTCGAAATGGGCCGTCGCATCGGCGGCGGTTTCACCACCGCGTGGGACCGCCTGCCCGTCGCCATCCTCGGCCGCCTCGCGCCGCCCGGCGTCATCGCGAACTGGCTCGACGCTCCGTGGATTCTCTTCATTGATCTCGGCATCGTCGCCGTCGCGCTCGCCGCCCTAGCGATGGGCCCGGCCCGCCGCTTCGTGCGCGATCCGGTGCTGCTGCTGCTGTTGCTCGCCGGAGGGATGGGCGCCATCGGCACCTTCACGCTCCACGACCGCGCCCACGAATTCGTCTACGGCTTTCGCGTCTGCGTGATGGCCCTCAGCGCCGCCGGCGCGATCGCCGCCGCATTCCTCTGGCCCGCCAACCGCTCTGCGCGGCTCGCGAAAATCGGCATCGTGTACGCCGTTCTGCTCGGCCTCCCCGTCGGGCTGCTGGAACTGCCGCTGATGGCGAGCCGCGCCTTGCTCCGCGCCGCGCCGCTCGAAGCCGATCGCGGGGCGCTGACCTGGATTCGTGCCAACACACCGCCAAACGCCGTCGTGCAAGGCGACCCGATCAGCCGCTTCGAGACCGTACAACTGATCGACCGCCGCGCCGCGGTGCTCGACCCCGACAACGCCCACGTTCAGGTCTTTACGCCGCGCGACTTGCCCGCGATGCGCGCCGCCCGCGACGCCGCCCGCGCGCTGTTCACCAGCAATGACGCCGCCGCGATCGAATCGACAATACGCCGGCTGCGAGTCGAATATCTGCTGGTCGGCAGCGCCGAACGCGCCCTGTGCGGCGAATGCTCGATCTTCGACACGCTGGCCTCGCTGGAGATCGCGTATCGCGATGACGCGGCCCGGGTCTATCGCGTTCGCCCGGAATCAGCAAAAATTGAGGAATAACGTTCGGCGCTCCGCAGGCCGCCGAAGCATCGATCCGAGAGCCGCCTGCGTTCGCGCCGACATGATTGAGAGACGCCCCATGTTCCAGCCTCTGTTCGCCCGATTCCCGCTCGCCTCGGCCATCGCGGTCGCCGTGCTGCTCGCCGCTGCCGCGACGGCTGATGCGCAGGACAACACGAAAGCGACGATCGACGGCGGGCTGCAACTGAGCGACGGCAGCTATGCCTGGACGGTCACCAACCTGCACTCCGCGCCGATCGTCGAAATCACCTTTCCGCACTACCTCGCCGATCAGTTTCACGTGCCAAAGGGCTGGAAGCAGGAGACGACCTACCTCGTCAATGTCGGCGTCGAAGAAAAGCCCGGCATATGCAAGGCCATCGCGCCAAGCGACGACCTGGGCATCGCTCCCAAAGCCAAAGGCTCCTTCGGAATGCGCCTGTCGCGCAAACGCGCCCCGCGCGGCAGCGGCACCGTCAACATCCGCTTCGCCGACGGCACGACCGCCGCGATCGCGAACGTCGAGCTTCCCGTCGCTCCTTCAAACCTCGAAGCGCCGATGATGATCGGCGGTTTCGGCACCGTTCTGCTCATCTTCATCCTCGCCCGCCGCAAGCGCCGCAAACGCGCCGAAGAAGAGGCCGCCGCCGTCGAGGAGTAACTCGCCCCCGCCTTTCCTCGGGTTCGAAAGTTCTAATCGGGCGACACGTGGACGAGCGCCGCATCGCTTATCCACGGCTTCGCCCCCATACCTGCCACGTCGCGCCACCCGTCCGTTCCAACTGGCCCGTTCCCCCTCCGCCCGCTCCGTCCCCGGCCGACTTCAAGATTTCTTCAAATTCGGGTTGCCTTCCCTGTTACAACTGTCATAGACTCTGTTACAGATGTAGCAGAGGCGAGGAGCACGAAGATGCATCTGAGTGAGGCAGAGTGGCGTTTGATGCGAGTCGTCTGGCGACAACACCCATTGACCGCACGGCAGGCGCTCGACGCCGTCGTCGGAGAAACCCACTGGGCCTACGCGACCGTCAAGACCATGCTCATGCGCCTGGTCGAAAAGGGCGCGCTCAGCGTCGAGCCCGTCGGCAACACCATGGTCTTCTCGCCCGTGCTGCAGGAAGAGGCCGCCCGACAGTCCGCCGTCGACTCTCTGCTGGAGCGTGCTTTCGACGGCGCATTCGGCTCCCTCATGCACTTTCTCATGAAAAATCAATCGCTCTCGCCGCGCAAGCGTCGCGAGCTCGAACGACTGCTGTCCGAATGGATGCCCGCCGAAGGGCCGCCCGATCGCGACGCCAAATAGGCGCACTGAATCAATAGGCTCTTCGGGTCTCGTGGAGACGTGCCGTGTCGACCGATCTGCAACTCATCTCGCTCGCCTGGGCCGGCTGGATGTGGGCTCAGTTCTGGCAGGTCAGCCTGTTGATCGTGCTGATCGCGCTGGCCGATCGCGCCGTGCGCCCGCTCCGCTGGCCGCAGCTTCGGCTGGCGCTCTGGATGCTCGTCGTCGTGAAGCTGCTGCTTCCGCCGCAGCTCGTCTCGCCGCTCGGGCTCTCGGCCCGTTGGTTCGACGAAGAGGCCCTCCCGCTCGTCGTCGCCAACCTATTCGCGCTGCTCCGTCCGCTGGCAGATTGGCTCTCCTTCGGCGATCGCGCCTGGTCGGGCCAGGTTCTCACGCTGCCGCGCGTCGCGACGGCCTCGTTCCTCCTCTGGTTGTTCGGCCTTCTGACGATCGGAGCCAGTTTTGTCTGGCGCTCGCGACAGCTCGCGCAGCGCTGGAACTCCGACCGCCGCGAGTTCGAGCCGCCCGCATGGCTCTGCGAACTCATCGCCGAGACCGCGCAGCGGGTCGGCCTGTCCGCGCCGCCGCCGGTCGTGCTCACGGCCCGCGTCGGATCCCCGGCGGTTTTCGGCCTGTTTCGCGCCACGCTGCTCGTTCCGCTCTCGCTCATCCAGCGCGGCCCCAGTCGCGATCTGAAATACATGCTGCTGCACGAGCTGATGCACATTCAGCGCCGCGATCTGCCGCTTCAGTTCCTGACTCTGCTGGTGCAAATGCTCTACTGGTTCCATCCGCTGATCTATCTCGTGCGCAGCCGCACCTACGGCCTGCGAGAAATCTGCTGCGACGCTTCGGTGGCGGCCCGCCTGCGGACCGAGACGCCGGCCTACCGCGAAACGCTGGTGCGCGCCATTCAAAACCTGCTCGGCCGGTCCGCCGCCGATGCCCCGATCCACGCGTTGGGCCTGTTCGATGCGACCGACAACATGGCCGAGCGCCTGCGCCACTTGCGCGATGACGCCTGGCGCTGGCACCGCGCTCGATCGCATGGCGCCCTCGCGCTTTCGGTGATCCCGCTGCTGACCATCGTGCCGATGGGGCTTCCCCATCCCGAGGAATGTTGTCCGTTCGAAAACTGCACCAACGCCGCTTGCATTGCTTCGCGCGGCGAGTGACGGAAACACGGAATTCGCCAAGCGGCTAAGCCATGCCGCGACCGATCGTTTGACTGTTGTCCGTGCGCTGGGTGGTCGGCATTTTCTGCAAAGCCGACGCAACCCGTCTGATCGCTGAAACCCGTTTCGCCGCAGGGCGCCCGCCGGGCTTTGCGGCCTCGTGCATAAAAACGCGACCTCGTGTCGCCCGCGGAGATTCCGCGCGCCGGGCCGGCCTTCGGCCGGGCCGCCGCCGCGCTTCGAACTCGTACATCCAGCGCCACAGTGGCGTTGTGATTTGTCTCAGTGCCCTCTGGAATCGGCAAGAAGGAGCTGCCATGAAACGTCTGCTCGCCAGTCTCGGATTTGCTGGTCTTGTGTTCAGCGCCGCGGCCAACGCCAACGCGCAGTTCCGCGTGATCCACGCTTCGCCGGATACTCCCGCCGTTGACGTGATCATCAACGACGTCTTCTCCTCCCCGCTGTTGCAGGACGTGCCCTTCACCGGCGTCAGCAACTTCTTCAGCGTCCCCGCCGGCGCTTACAACGCCAAGGTCGTCCCCGCCAACCAGACCACGCCCGTTGCCATCAACGCGAACCTGCTGCTCGCCGACGGCGTCAGCTACAGCGTCGCCGCCAGCGATCTCTTCGCCAACATCACGCCGCGCGTTTACGTCGACGACAACACGCTCGACAGCGCCAACGCCCGCGTGCGCTTCATCCACCTCTCCCCCGGCACCCCCAACGTGGACATCAACCTCGCCGGCACTTCCACCACGATCTTCGGCAACGTCGCCTTCGGCGATTCGGGCGGCTATCGCACCGTCCCGGCCGGCGCCTACCAGTTCGACGCCAATGTCGCCGGCACCAGCACCACAGCCCTCACCACAGGCATCCTCAATCTCGAGGCGAACACGGTCTACACCGTGTACGCGTTGGGGTTGCTGAACGGTTCCGGCGCTCAGGCGTTGCAGGCCGTGGTCAGCGTCGACGCGGTCCCCGAGCCCAGCACTCTCGCGCTGCTCGGCCTCGCCGCTCTCTCTCTGGTCCGACGCCGCTAAGACGCCTTGCTGCCACTCCTCCGCTTCCACGGGTCGCGGCCACTTCCGCGACCTGGGCAGCCGGCGAGGCGCCTCGCGTGCGCCACGGTCGGGCCTCCCCATACGCCTGACCGTGGCCTTACTTTTTCAGCGTCCTCGAGCCACCCGGTCCACGATCATTTCCTGGCCATTTGCCGCGAATCGCCGATCTCAGGGCAAATACGCGCCGTTGGAGCGCAAACGAGCCCGAAGGGCATCCGGCGCGACGGCGCGCACTGCGCCGCCGTGGGCTTTGGCGGCGATCGCCGCCGCAGCGCCCGCCGCTTCGCCCATCGCCAGGCAGTTGGGCATGACGCGCGTGCTGCCCTGCACGGCGCGGTCGGTGCTGATGCTGCGGCCCGCGACGAGCAGATTGGAGACATTGACCGGGATCAGACAGCGGTAGGGGATGCCGTGCGATTCGCCCGCCTTGTACTGGTGAATCCGCGATTCCCAGTCAATCTCCTTGCCGAGGTTGCGCTCCCACTCGCGCTTGCTCAGGTGAATGTCGATGTAATACGCGTTGCGGGCAATCTCATCTTCAAAGCTGCGGCGGGCCAGATAGTCGTCGAGCGTCAGCACATAGTCGCCGACGATGCGCCGCGTCTCGCGCACGCCGATCTGCACGCCGCTCGTCACCAACACTGCGTCTTTGCAGCCCGGCAGATACTTCTTCACGAAGTCGGTCAGATGGCGGACGAGCTTGCGGCCGTCGACCATCGCACGGCTGAGCTGCGTCGCGTCGGTCGCGTCCACGTCAAAGACGTGGCTGAAGTTGAAGCCGATCGTCGAGGGGCTTTGATACGCAACATTCGCCGCCTCTTCGATGATGTCCAGATCGCCCGCGGCCTTGGCGGCGGCGATGGAGGGTTTGAGCAGCAGGTTCTTCCCGTTGTCCGCCCAAAGCCACGGCTGAAGCACGCTGTTGTCGACACCCGCGAGAACAAAGCACATCGTGCAGGGCTGAAGGGCGCCCGTGTCGGGGTCGCCTTTCGCAAACGGCACCCCCGCGGCGGCGGCGACGTCGGCGTCACCCGTGCAGTCGATGAGCACGCGCGCGTTGATGCGTTGCAGACCGGATTTGTTGTGGACGATCGCCGCGGAGAGGCGCGAGGTGTACACGGGCGAAGCGGTGGAGGGGTGTTCGTCGCCGCGCGCGGGCGCAGCAGGCGCGGTCGCGCCTTTCGCCTCACCCCTTCGCCCCTTCACCCCTTCACCCCTCTCCTCCTCCACGACGACATCCACAAAATGCGTCAGATACAGAATCCGCGCGCCCGCTTCGATCACCCGGCGTTCATAGACTGTCTTCAGCCGCTCGGCGTCGATCGGCACCCAGTCGAGCGCGTCGCGCTCGATGTGCGGCATGCCGGCCTTCATCTCTTCCAGAATCTGCTGCCCGATGCCGCGGATGATGCACTTTTCGCGATCGCTAAAGGGGCAAAACGCCGGCACGAGACCCGCCGTGCCCATCCCGCCGAGAAAGCCATGTTGCTCGATCAGCAGCGTGCAGGCGCCGTCGCGGGCGGCGGCGATGGCCGCGGCCGCGCCGGCGGGGCCGCCGCCTAAGACCAGCACGTCGACTTCGTCGGCGGGGCGAAGCGCCGACCAGGCGGATCGGAGTTCACTGGGCATGTTCATCGCATGAATCGTAACGGTCCCGACCAAGCACGGGGATGAGGTTCGGATCGCCGGTGAACAGAGTCGCGTCAAAGCGCGAAAGGCTCCCGCCGCGTCCCAGAAACGCGATCCCGCCTTCCACTCGCCACCCCGCACTCGAAACTCAAAACCCTCGCGCTACAATGCCGCGATGAACCCAGCTCGCCTTGCCCATTTGCGCGACCAATACCGCTCCGCTCTGCTCGACGATGTCGTTCCGTTTTGGCTGCGACACTCACTCGATCAAGAGCAGGGGGGCTATTTCACCCTTCTCGATCGCGACGGATCGCTCTACGGCACCGACAAGCCGGTCTGGCTGCAGGGTCGCGAGATTTGGCTCTTCGCGACGCTTTATGCCGACGTCGAAAAGCGGCCCGAGTGGCTCGCGGCGGCGGAGCTCGGGCTGCGGTTCCTCGAGGCGCATTGCTTCGACGCAAACGGCAAGATGTACTTCGCCGTCACGCGCGAAGGACGGCCGCTGCGCATGCGGCGCTACGTCTTCAGCGAGGTGTTCGCTTGCCTGGCCTATGCCGCGATGTATCGCGCAACCGGAACCGGCCGCTATCGCGATCGCGCGGCCGAGATGTTCGCGCGATTTTTGCGATATCTGCGGACGCCGGGGCTGGCGGCGCCCAAGGTCGATCCCGCCACGCGGCCTATGAAGGGGCTGTCGCCGCTGATGTGCCTGCTCAACATGGCGGAGACGCTCGCCCGATGCGGCATCGATAGCGCTCCGAGCGTTCTCGGGTCGCCGCCCGTATCAATCGAAACCGTCTTGGAAGACACCATCGCCGAGATCTTGCGCGATTTCGTCAAGCCGCAACGCAATTGCGTGCTGGAGACCGTTGCGCCGAATGGGTCGGCGGTCGACGGGCCGGACGGTCGCGTCATGAACCCGGGCCATGCCATTGAGTGCGCGTGGTTCATGCTGGAGACCGCGCAGCGCCGCCAGCGGCCCGATCTCGTCACGGCGGCCCTGTCGATCGCGCGAATGTCGCTCGAGCGAGGCTGGGACGCGACCTATGGCGGTCTGCTCTACTTCGTCGATGTCGAAGGCAAACCCGCCACGCAACTCGAACACGACATGAAGCTCTGGTGGCCCCACAACGAAGCGCTCATCGCCACCTTGATGCTCCACCAAATGACCGGCGACGCGGACATGGAGCGCAGGTTCGAGAAACTGCACGAATGGACCTTCGCACACTTCCCCGATCCGCAGCACGGCGAGTGGTACGGCTACCTCCATCGCGACGGCAGCGTCAGCACGCCGATCAAAGGCGGCATGTGGAAAGGGGCGTTTCACGTCCCGCGCGGATTGCTTTATTGCTGGAAAATGTTGGAGAAAGCGACGCACTGACAAAGGGACGGTGCGACAAAGGGGCAGAGCGACAAAGGGGCAGCGCTCGACGAAGCCCGGCACGGCTCCGCTGCTACCCTTGCATATAAGACGATGCGCGGCGCAGGATTTCGATGATGACGCGATAGCCGCGCATCCCGCCGAAGAACATCACCAGCGAAAAGACGAAGGCGTGCTGCGTCAGCAACCACGCGCAAACTTGCGGTAAGGGCCGCAGTCTCAGCCAGAATCGTCGCACGCGGGCCGCAACCGCCCCCGGGCCGGTTGCCGTCGCCAGGTCGAGCTTGTCGAGCCGCGACATCCGGTCGTGCCAGACCTGGTTGATCCACAGCATCAGCCCCATCAACACACCCCACCACCACATCTGCGGCAGATAGGCGTGCCACAGGCCGCAGATGCCGAACGTCAGCATCAGGTTGATGACGGGCACGCCCGTTCGGCTGCCGCCCAGCGGGATATAGACGTAGTCGCGCAGAATGCTCGAAAGGCTGATGTGCCAGCGCCGCCAGAAGTCGCGCAGGCTGGTCGCGAACCACGGCATCGCAAAATTCTCGATCTGCCGATAGCCGATGATCCACGCGATGCCGGCGGAAATATCGCAATATCCGCTGAATTGCAGGTATAGCCCGAAGATCTGCAGAAACACGCCGAAGTAGAGAAACGCGTTGCTCTCGATCAGCTCCGGCTGCGTGTAGTAAGGGCCGATGTAGAGCGGCCGCGAGATGTGCGGGTCGAGCCAAATCGCGCAGAACAAGCTCTTCGCGATGCCCAGCGCGATCCGCCATAGGCCGTAAAGACCGGCGGCGAGGCTGCGCTGATCCTGCCACCGTTCGAGTTGCGACTGAAACTCCGGATAGAGCTCGATCGGTCCTTGCATGAAGTTCGGCGCATAGCACAGCCACGCCATGAACCGCGCGAAGGAGCGATCCTCCGTGCGAATCGTGCCTTTCTTGATCTCGCCGAAATAGTGCGTCATGCGCACGATCAGGTAGGCCGTCCCCGCGGCGTGCGCGAAGTAGGGAAAATAGAGGTCGAAGAGCCGCTTCGGATCGAGGCCGGGCAACTCCGGCGGCTCCCACAAAAAGCCGCGCGCGGCGTAGGGGTAAAGCCACGGCAAATTCGCGTGTAGCCACGCTTCGGCCGCCGACGGCAACACAATCCAGCGATGCAGATTAAAGAAGGCGACATGCGCCGCTACGATGATCGTGCCCGCGACGAGCGGCGGGCCGAGCGGATTCACATCGGTCCGTCGACACTCGACGGCGAAGGCTTCGCTGAGCCTGAAAAACGCATAGCAAATCGCGATCCAAAAGCAGGCGTGAAAGACGCCCCAAACATAGGCAATAAACAGCAGGCCGCTGACCACAATCGCCGTCTTGCGGTGGGCCCTCGGGGCGAAAAATAGGACCGGCACGAGCGGCAGAAACCAGGCCACCAGCATCCGATCGTCGAAAACATAGACCAGCCAAAAATCGCGCAGGTTTGCCCAAGGCACGGCCTCAAACTGTGCGACGAACCAATGCAGGATGGCGCTGAGTTGCTGCTGAATCTGCGAGAGCGACGGCATGCGCGGGTCAGCTTCCGTGTGACGACGTTGGGCGAATCAGGGGGCGAATCGTAGCGGCAGACCTGCTTCTGAGCCGCGCCGCCGGAAAGCGGTCACCCCCCCGGACTCCCCGTATAATCCCGCTTCCGAAAATCCGCGCGAGCACCAGGCTCGCGCATCATGGAGAGGTGGCCGAGCGGCTTAAGGCGGCGGTCTTGAAAACCGCTTACGCGCAAGCGTACAGGGGTTCGAATCCCTTCCTCTCCGATCGAACCGAATTGGGGTGTTTAGGCGTCTGGCACGCAGCGGGCGCTTCGTGGGTCGCCTCAGCCTTACGTCTCGTGCCGGCTGAACCACACCCCGAACACCGTCTGCAGCAAGATCCGCGTGTCGAGCCAGAGGCTCCAGTTGCGGATGTAGTGCACATCATGCTGGATGCGCTTGCGGAGCGACGTCTGCGCCCCGCGCAGCCCGCGGATCTGGGCGTAGCCGGTCATGCCCGCCTTGGTCTTGTGCCGCAGCATGTACTTGGGGATCTCGTGCTTGAATTTCTCGATGAACTCCGGCCGCTCCGGCCGCGGGCCGACCAGCGACATGTCGCCGCGCAACACGTTGAAAAGCTGCGGCAGTTCGTCGAGGCTCGTGCGGCGCAAAAACGCCCCGATCGGCGTGCGGCGCGGGTCGTCGGCCTTGGCCCAGACCGGGCCGGTCTCGTCCTCGGCCCCAACCCGCATCGTGCGAAACTTCAGCATGTCGAACTCGCGCCCGTCAAACCCCGTGCGCCGCTGGCGATAGAAAATGGGGCCCGAACTGGTCAGCTTCACCAGCACGCCGATCACCAACATCGGAATGGCGCCGATGATCAGGCACACCGCCCCGACCAAAAGGTCAAATGCGCGCTTCTGCAGCGCGTGAACCCCGTACAGCGGCGTCTGACGCAGTGAGAGCACGGGCACGCCGTCGATCGTGCCGACTTGCGGTCGCATCGTGTAGGCCGGGTCGATTTCGGGCACGAGCCGAATGTCGGCGGTGCTGGTTTCGAGCGCGTGAATCACGTCGTTCGTACGGTGCGATTGCTCCGTCGAAAGCGCGATGAACACCGCGTCGCACGGACGCCGCTCGAAGATCGCTTTGAAATCGTCAAGCGGGCCAAAGACCTCGCGCCCGCGGACGCGCTTGCCCTCGGGCGAGCCGACATCGTCGACAAAGTACGCCACGCGATAACCGGTCCAATTGTTACGCTCGAGAATGTGCAGCAGCCGCTGCGCATTGCGCCCGCTGCCGACGATCACGGCGTCGCGCTGGTTCAGGCCGCGCCGCCGAAGTGCATAGAGCGTGACCCGAATAATGCCGCGGAAGGCGGCGAACAGCAGTGTGCCGACCACGGCGTAGGTCAGCACGAACCGGCGCGAAATTTTGTTCGAAGCGGGCATCAGGTAGTCGAGCATGACCACTACGACCACCGCCACCAGGAACGCCCGAATGACGTCGCCGGTCTCGCGCAGGAGCCACTCGCCGCGCCGCGGGCGATAAAGCCCGATGCGGTAGAAAATGACCAGATGAGCCAGAATGACCAGCGGCAGCAGCGGCAGAAACTTATCAGTGATCTCGGGCACGCCTTTTTCGGCGGGCAGCAGTCGAAAGCGCAGGAAATAGGCCCCGAACCAGGCGCACGCCACGGCACAGGCGTCGGCCACGCCGAGCAGGATCAGCATCAGGTGGTGTTGCTGTCGAAGCACGCAATGCCAGTATAGTGCGGGCCATGGTGTCGCGGCTCAGGGCGCAGCGTTGGAATGGGCGGAATCCCGCATGAATAATGCCCGCCGAGCCGCATTTGCCGCGGCTTCGCTCCTTCTTCTCGCCCCCGCTTGTGCCTACCGCATCACGCCGCCGGTGAACCCGCCGTCGCCAACCGAGGTGTTCGTCATTGACTATGGCCAGCACAGCGGCCTGGTGTTGCCGGCGGAGAGCGGCGAACTCCGCGAATACGCCTACGGCGAATGGGAGTGGTTTGCGAAAAACAATCAGGGGTGGTGGCGCGGGCCTGCAATTCTGATCGTGCCCTCAGCCGGCACGCTGGGCGTGCGGCCGTCGCCCCTATCGCCCGATGAGTTGACCCGCGCGGCGGCCATGGATTCGCCGCGCAGCGCGATCGCCGGCGTCGCCGAAGAAGTGCATGAGGTCCGCGTCGAGGCCGCACGGGTCGCCGAGTTGCGAAAGCGGCTCGACGCAGCCCTGATGGAGAAACGCGACGAGTCGCACTTCAATCCAGAGCAGGGCATGCTTTTCGTCCCCGATCCCCGGCGTTACTCCATGTGCTTCCACTGCAACAGCGCAATCGCGGAGTGGCTGCGCGCTCTGGGCTGCGAGGTGCATGGGTTGGGCGGGATCGCCGATTTTGAGGTCGAAAAGGCGTCGAATTCGCCTGCCGCCGTCCGATCAGCGCCGGCATCGGCCCCGCCGCGCTGATCTTTCGAGAGTCATGAAAGCAGGGGTTATCGGCACCGCGCCAGTGCGATTCGAGCGCCGATTTGGGGCGCGGCGTGGTACGATCTTCTTCGCTGGGAAACGACGCGCAGCGATTCGAGCGGCTGCGCGTGAAATTCGACCGCATCTCGCTTGAGCAACGGAGTATTTCTTATCATGACGATTCGTCGTGGCTGCCTGTGGAGCGGCGTCGCGCTGTTGGTCGGGGGATGGTCGGGGGCCGCGCAGGCAGACACGATCCTGCTGCGTCCGGTCAAGGACAATACGCTCTACGAATCCTTTTTTGCAGATGAAATTAGCAACGGCGCCGGCGAGTACATGTTCGCCGGTCGCACCAACGACGGCCCCATCCGCCGCTCGGTGTTCAAGTTTGATCTATCCGCCATCCCGGCCGGCAGCACGATCACCAGCGCCCGCCTTACGCTCCGCTGCTCGCGCGCCGCGGGCGGGACGCGACCGGCGCGGATTCATCGCCTGACCGCCGATTGGGGCGAGGGCGCTTCGAACGCGTTCGCGCCGGGTGGTCAGGGCATCACCGCTGAGCCCGGCGATTGCACCTGGACCCAGCGCTTCACCGGCATGTCGATGCCGTGGACGAACCAAGGCGGCGACTTCCTCGCGACGGTCACCGCCCAGACCAACGTCGGCGGCGCTCCGTCCACGGTCGTGTTCGCTTCTAACGCAAACACCGTCGCCGACGCCCAGTTCTGGCTCGACAACCCGGCCCAGAACTTCGGCTGGATTCTCCGCGGCGACGAAACGCCCGGCGTCCGCGCCGGCAAGCGATACGACACGCGCGAAAGCCCCACCGAGGCCTTTCGACCGCTGCTGGTGGTCGACTTCACGCCGCCGCCGCTGCTGCTGGGCGACATGAACTGCGATGGCATCGTGAGCGTGGGCGACATCGCCGGATTCGTGTTGGCGCTCACCAACCCCGCCCAATACGCCATTGACTTTCCGACCTGCGACATCGACGCGGCGGATGTGAACCAGGATTCCGTAATTAGCGTCGGCGACATCGCCGGGTTCGTGGCGCTCCTCGTCGGGCCGTAAATTTCGCCGCAGTCGTAGACGTCTAACCCTTCCCGCGCGTCCGTTCTCGCTCCGCGCCGGCCCCCGCGGCCGGCGATTCCGCGTTGCGACTTCGCGGCGCGCCCGCTACAACTCAGAGCCTGGGCCGATCGCGCGGCGCTGCCCGTTTGCCGCGCCGCGCTCGGCGGACCCCCGCGGCGAACCCACGCTCGAGCGAATCTATGCGTTTTGACCGGCTGGGACACACATGCGTCATCGGCCTGCAATGGGGCGATGAGGGCAAAGGCAAGGTCGTCGACCTGCTGACCGAGCACTTCGACGCCTCTGTGCGATATAGCGGCGGCGCCAACGCCGGCCATACGGTGCTGGTGGGGCGCGAGAAATTCGCCCTGCATCAGCTCCCCAGCGGCATCCTGCGCGAAGGCGTGTTAAACATCATTACCGGCGGAACGGTGATCGATCCGGCGGTGTTGCTGGGCGAGATCGCCAGCCTGCGCGATCGCGGCGTGCGGGTCGATTCGAATCGCCTGCGGATCAGCGATCGTGCCCACGTCGTCTTCCCCTATCACCGCCGCGAAGATGTCCTGGCCGAGGGCGCGGCCCGCGTGGACGGCAAGATCGGCACCACCGCCCGCGGCATCGGTCCCTGCTACGCCGACAAGATGAATCGCCACCGCGCGATTCGCATTTGCGATCTCTATCGCCCCGCCAAGCTGCGCGAGCGGCTCAGCGCGATCGTGGCGCATAAGAATGCGCTGATGCGCTCGGTCTACAGCAGCGACGAGACGTTCGACGCCGCCAAGCTCGCCGACGAGTACATGGAGTTCGCCGGGCAGTTGCGCCCCTTCGTCTGCGATACGACCGTGCTGCTGGCCGAGCTGGCTAAGGCCGGCAAGCGGATTCTCTTCGAAGGTGCTCAGGGCGCGCTGCTCGACATCGATCACGGAACCTACCCCTACGTCACCAGCTCGAGCTGCACCGGCGGCGGCGTCGCCAGCGGGGCGGGTGTTTCTTCGGCCATGCTCCAGTCGCGCATCGGCGTCATCAAGGCCTACTCGACGCGCGTCGGCAGCGGCCCTTTTCCGACCGAGTTGCGTGACGGCGTCGGCGACACCATTCGCGAACGCGGCGGCGAATACGGCACCACCACCGGTCGCCCACGCCGCATCGGCTGGCTCGACCTGGTTGCCGCGCGTTACGCCGCGCTGCTGGTCGCCCCGACGCACCTGGCACTGCTCCACCTCGACACGCTCTCCGGCTTCGAGCATGTACACATTTGTACGGCCTATCGTTATGGCGGCGAGTTGCTGAACACGCTCCCCGCCGATGCGTACCTGCTGGAAGAGGTCGAGCCGATCTTCGAAACCCTGCCCGGCTGGAGCAGCGACCTCCGCGGCGTGCGGCGGTTTGCCGATTTGCCGGAGACAGCCAAGGCCTTTGTTCGGCGCATCAGCGCGGAGATCGGCGCGCCGGTCGGCCTGATCGGCGTCGGTCCCGAGCGCGACCAGACCATTCTTGTCGAGGACATGAGTTAGATGCCGAGCGCCGCCCCCGTCGCTGATCTGCGAGCCTTGCCGGCCGGCCTGACGCGCGAGCGCATGCCGCAGCATGTCGCGATCATCATGGATGGCAACGGCCGCTGGGCGCAGCAGCGCATGCGACCGCGCATCTGGGGCCATCGGCAGGGGGCGCGGCGCGTGCGGCCGCTCGTGCTCGAGGCCGACCGGCTCGGCATTCGCTATCTCACGCTCTACAGCTTCAGCGTCGAAAACTGGAAGCGGCCCGCGGCCGAGGTCGCCGGGCTGATGGGGCTATACGCGCGCTATCTCCGGGCCGAGCGGATCGAGCTCCATCGCAACGATGTGCGCCTTCGCCTCGTCGGTAAGCGCGATGGCCTGCCCGAGCGCGTATTGAAAGAGCTCGACGAGACCGAGCGCGTCACCGCCAACAATCGCGGGCTGACGCTCTGCCTCGCAATCAACTACGGCGGACGCGACGAGATCATCAACGCCTGCCGAAAGCTGGCCCAGCAGGCCCGCGCCGGCCTCCTCTCGCCCGAGTCGATCACCGAGGCCGCGTTCGAGTCGGAGCTTTACACCGCGGGAATCCCCGACCCCGACCTCCTGATCCGCACGGCCGGGGAACAGCGCATCTCGAACTTCCTCCTCTGGCAACTGAGCTACACCGAAATCTTCGTGACCGACGTCCTCTGGCCCGAGTTCGGCGCTGAGCAGTTGCATGTTGCACTGCGCGATTACGCCCGCCGCGAACGCCGCTTCGGCGCCGTTCGCCCCTCCACACCCTCGGCACGTTGACCGCAAGAATGGCCCCGCCGCTCCTGCAAAAACGCCTGTTCTCCGGCCTGCTGCTGTCGGTGCTGCTGCTGGCCCTGCTGCTCACCGACCTTTATCTCAGCAGCCTCACGCCGCCGCAGTGGATCGTGCCGGGCACAAAAATCAATCTGGCCCATTGGATCTACAACGGCGCGATCAGCTCCCTGCTGGTGCTGGGCTTCACCTGGATGGCGGCCCGCGAGCTCGTGAACTTCGCCCGCAATTTAGGCTTTCGCCCGCTGGGCAAGGTGGCCCAGGTCTTCTCCGCGGGCATGGTGCTGGCACCCTTCGTCGCGTTCAATTTCAAAGAGGGGCTTTTGCTCGGCAACGAGAGCTGGGGCGTGCTCTGGATGGCGATGGCCGTCGGCTTCAGCTTCTTCATGCAGGCCGTCCGCCGCGGCACCGAAAACGCGATGGTCAACATCGCTTGCACGCAATTCATCATCCTCTACGCCGGCGGCTTTGCGGGCTTTCTCACCAAGCTGCGCATGGAGGTCGGCGGCCCGCGCGGCATGTTGCTGATGCTGCTCTCGGTGCTGATCGTGAAGATGACCGACACCGGGGCCTATTTCTTCGGCAGTTGGTTCGGCAAGAACAAGATGGTTCCCTGGCTCAGCCCGAAGAAGACATGGGAGGGGTTCATCGGCGGCATCCTCACCGCCGTCGCGGTCGCGTGGATCTGCGCCGTCCTGCTCGAGCGCAACGGCATCCCCGTCGGGCCCGTGCAGCAACTGCCCTTCGTGGCACGCGTGCTGCTGCTGGGCGTCTCGCTCGCACTTTTCTCCGTCGCCGGCGACCTCTGCGCCTCGCTTCTCAAGCGCGATGCGGCGGTGAAAGACTCGGGCGATTCGCTGCCCGGCCTCGGCGGAATCCTCGACGTGCTCGATTCGCCGCTGCTCGCAGCCCCGGCGGCATGGTTCTTCTGGACGCGATTAACGCCGCTGACCTAGCCGCCGGCCCGACTTTGCGGCGCTCTAGGCTTTCGGGACAGCGACAGGGGACAAGGGGCACGCGACCGATGAAGCCCGGCCCGCGCGGGGTTTGAGCAGAAGTTACACTGCGCCTCATGCCCGAACTCCCCGAAGTGCAGACCACAGTCAATCAGATCGCGCCGCGACTCCTCTCGCGCACCATCACCGGATTCGAGTCACATTGGGCGAAAAATGCGACGCCCAGCGCCGCAGCCGTGCGCCGCGGCGTCGTCGGGCGGAGCGTCCGCGCCGTCTCGCGGCGAGCGAAATATGTGGTTGTCGAATTGAACGACGGCGGCTGGATGCTCGTACATCTGCGTATGAGCGGACGTCTCGAATGGCACGATCCCAGCGCCGACGAGCCGGCCCGCCACATCCGCGCTGCCTGGACGCTCGACAGCGGCGATCGTCTGCTCTTCTGCGACGCCCGCAAATTCGGCCGCATCGTCTACACCCGATCGCTCGAAAGCGTGACCACCAGGCTCGGCGTGGAACCGCTCTCGGATGAGTTCACGGTCGAGCGGCTCGCCGCATTGCTCACCGCCCGCTCGCGATTTCTGAAGCCGCTGCTCCTCGATCAATCGGTCATCGCCGGGATCGGCAACATCTACGCCGATGAATCGCTGCACGCGGCTGGGCTTCATCCGCTGACGCGCAGCGACCGCATCGCGCCCGCGGGCGTCGCGGCTCTGCATAGCGCCATTCAATCCGCCCTGCGCCAGGGCCTGGCCCACAACGGCGCCTCGATCGACTGGGTCTATCCCGGCGGCGAAATGCAGCAGTACTTCGCCGCCTATGGGCGCGACGGCCAGGCCTGCGCACGCTGCGGCGACACAATCATCGCGCTCCGCGTCGGACAGCGCGGCACGCACATCTGCCCCACCTGCCAGCCCAGGCCGCGCGGCCCGCGCCGCGGCAAACGTCGCAGCAACCCCTCGCAGGAGCGCGCATGTGCGGCATCGCCGGCGTCCTGAACCGCGGGCCGGCGGCGCCGCCGATCGAGCGGGAGCGACTGCGTGCGATGGCCGGCGCCATCCGCAATCGCGGGCCGGATGACGAGGGGTTCTATCTCGACCCCGCCCAACGCTGCGGGCTCGCCTTTCGACGCCTTTCGATCATCGACCTCTCCACCGGCGCGCAGCCAATCTGCAACGAAGACCGCACGCTCTGGCTCGTCTTCAACGGCGAAATCTACAACTACCGCCCGCTCCGCGATGAGCTGCGCCGCGCGGGGCACTCCTTCGCGAGCGAGAGCGACAGCGAGGTCATCGTCCACGCGTTCGAACAATGGGGCGCCGGCTGCTTCGCCCGGCTTCATGGCATGTTCGCGATCGCGCTCTGGGACGAGCGCCGCGCGCGGCTCGTGCTGGCCCGCGATCGATTCGGCAAAAAGCCGCTCTACATTCATCACTCCGCCGACCGCCTCCATTTCGCCAGTGAGCTCAAGGCGATTCGCTCCGCAGCGGGGCTGTCATTCACGCTGAATCCGCAAGCCGTGCACGATTACCTCGTCATGCAGTACGTCCCGCGCGAGGACATCTTCATCGAGTGCGCCGCGCTGCCGCCGGGGTGCTTCGCGGAGATCAATTGCGGCGGCGCCGCGGATCCATCTCCGCCGGCCGCCGCGCCGTCGATCTCGCCGCAACGCTTCTACGAAGTGCCGAAACCTCAACCATTCGCAGGAACGTACGCCGACGCCAAAGCCCGCCTTGGCGAATTGCTCACCGCCGCGGTGCAAAAACGGCTGATGAGCGATGTACCGCTCGGGGCCTTTCTCTCGGGCGGCATCGATTCATCGATCATCGTCGGCCTGATGCGCCGGCTCGGCGTCTCGCCGCTCCGCACCTTCTCGATCGGCTTCGAAGATCCGCGCTACAACGAAGCGCCCCATGCCCGCAGTGTCGCCGAGCATTTTCAGACCGAACATCATGAGCGAATCGTCACGCCCGACGCGCGTTCGATTTTTGACGAACTCGCCGCGCTCTACGACGTGCCCTTCGCCGATTCTTCCGCGATTCCCACGCTGCTGCTGTCCCGCTTCGCGCGAGAGAGCGTGACCGTCGCGCTCACCGGCGACGCGGGCGACGAATGCTTCGGCGGCTATGACCGCTACCGCGCCGCCGACCTCGCCGCCCGGCTCGATTTTGTACCCGCGCCACTGCGAAAGCTCGCAGGCGCCGCGGCGGCGGTCTTTCGCACAGGCCAGTCAAAAACGCTTCGCAGCCGCGCCTTCCGATTCTTGCGAGCGATCGGCCGTCCCGCCGCGCGGCGCTACGCCGATTGGGTGAGCGTCTTCGATCCCCAGGAGCTGGCCCGCGGCTATCGCCCCGAATTCGCGGCCCAGATCGACGTCGACCGGCCGCTGAAAGCGATCTCGGAGTGGTACGACGCGTGGCAGACCAACCCCTCGACGCGCGCGGCTTTCGTCGATTTTCATTCCTATCTGCCGGGCGACTTGCTCACCAAGGTCGATCGCGCGTCGATGAGCGCCGGGCTGGAGTGCCGCTCGCCGTTTCTCGATCATGAACTCGTCGAGTTCGCCCTCTCGCTGCCCGCGGAGTGGAAGATCGACTCGCGCGGCGGCAAGCGAATCTTGCGCGACTGGGCCGCCGGCTTGCTGCCGCCCGACATCCTCACGCGCGAGAAGATGGGCTTCGGCGTGCCGATCGGCGAGTGGTTTCGCGGCCCGTTGCGCGAGGTACTCGAGGCGGCGCTCCTCGCGCCCGACGGCATTTGCCTCCGACTGTTCCAGCAATCCTGGCTGCGCGAGCTGCTCGAGGGGCATCTCGCCGCACGCGCAAATCATGCTCATCGGCTGTGGGCGCTGTTCATGCTCGATCGTTGGTCCCGCAGATGGCTCTAGCAGCAGGGCGGCGCAGCGACGGCGGGCCAGCCAGGCCGGGTTTCGCCGCCGCCAAACAGGCTTTTCGCCCCGCCCCGTGCCGATAGAAAGATCAGCAATGCTGATCGACCAATCCGAAATCGACTCCCTTCTCGCCGCCGGCGCCGGTCCGCCCGCGCCGCCGCCGAAGATCGCGCCGCGCGCGAGCGCACCCAGCGCCGCGCCGCCGCGCCCCCAACCCGCTGCCGCGTCGACCGGCGGACCGACAGAGACCGTCTCCGACGTCTCGCGCCTGATGCGGCTGCGCGTGTCGGTGATCGTCCAACTGGCTCGCCGCCCGCTGCCCGTCTCGAAAATCCGCTCGCTCTCCGTCGGCGCCATCATCGAGTTTGATCGACCGGTCGAGACGTGGCTCGACCTGCTGATCCGCAATCATCGCATCGGCGCGGGCGAAGCGGTCAAAGTGGGCGAAAACTTCGGGCTGCGCGTGCTCGAAATCGCCCCCAAGCGCGAGCGAATCACCTCGATGGGAAAGTGACCGCGAACGGCGTCTGACCCGCTACGCCTTCGTTGCAGAGCGCCGTTGCCGCAGCGCCGTCGCAATCACCATGCGCGGCTCCGGCAAACGCACGATCGCCCCGACGATCAGAAACACCAACGTACCAATCGTGATACCGCCAAAGGTCTCCAGCGCCCGCGCTCCCACCTCGCCGATTCCGAGGCCGCGCCCGGTCCGCAGCAGCCACGGCGCCAGCCACATCAGCAACCACGCCGACGCAACCGAAATCGCAAACATCCGTACGGTGGCCGACAGCAGCGCACCATCGACCAGCGCTCCATCCGCTTCGCCCCGCAACGCATTCGCCGCGCGCGGCCGATTGAGCAGCCAAAGCCCGACGAACACCGAAAGCGTCGAGGTGATCGCCGTGCTCCATCCAAAGGCCGCCTCACGAATCGCCGGGTGCCAGATAAGCACAAAGCTTATCGCCACATTCAGCGGCACCAGAAACGCACTCAGCCGCAGCGGCGTCGTCGTGTCGCCCCGGCTGTAAAAGCCGCGCAGCACGATGTGCTGCACGCAAAACGCCCACATTCCCCAGCCATACGCAGCCAGAACCGGCGCCGCGCGGGCGGTGCCCTCGGGGCCGACGCGCCCATATTCAAAGAGCAGCCGCACAAACGACGCAGGCATCGCGACCAGCAGCGTCCCCGCAAGCAGCCCGACATACAGCGCCAGCCGCAGCGCTAGCCGCATCTGCCGATTCCAGCCGGCCCAGTCCTCCGTCGCGATCAGGCGGCTGAGCATCGGCAACGCCGCCGTGCCGAGCGCGATGGCCGCGACACCAAGCGGAAACTGGTACAGCCGCTGGGCGATGTTGAGCGTTGCGATCGCGCCTTCGTCGAGCGGGTAGCGAAAAGTCCATCCAAATAGCGTGCCGGTCGATCCGCTCGCGGCGCTGCCGCGAAAGGCCCAGCAGATCAGATTGTCGATGAACGTGCCCAGCATCAGCGCGCCTTGCCCGAAGACGACCGGCACGAACGTCGCCAGCAGGCCGCGCACCTCGGGGTCGGTCGTGTTCCACTCCCAGCCCAGGCGAACGCGCCGTCCGCTCAGAAAGAACAGCAGAAAAACAAACTGCACCACCCCGGCGATGACGACGCTGATCGCAACCGCAATCGCCTGTTGCGCCGTCGGCCATTGCAGGGCGCGGCCGATCAATAGCGCCACCAACATCACCACGTTCAGAATCGCCGAGGTCAGCGCCGCCGGCGCAAAGCTGCCCAGACAATTCAGGATGCTCGCCAGCAGCGCCACGACGCAAACCGCGATCGTGTAGGGCTGCATGATCGCCGTCAGCGTCAGCATCAGACCGCGCTCATTCAGCAGCGTGGCGGCGTTCTGCGAGGTCGCCCCCGGCGGCGCGGCAGGTGCGCCAAAGACCGCGATCGCCCAGATCAGCAGTTCGATCAGCAGCACGATGATCGTGAGCGAGACCGTCTGCAGTGCCGTGGCCCGCGCCAACAGTCGCTCCGCACCCGCCAGATCATCCTTCGCCAGCAGCCGCGAAAAGGGCGGCACAAACACCGCCGCGATCGCCCCCTCCGCAAACAGGCGGCGGAGCAGATTCGGAACGGTGAACGCGAACCAGAACGCGTCGGTGATGGATTGCAGACCGAAGGTCGTCGTCAGCAGCACATCGCGCGCGAATCCGGTGATCCGCGAGAGCAGCGTGCAAAGCCCGCCGACAATTGCGGCGGAGACGAACGATCGCTCGGAAGCCATGGGGGCGGGATGATACAGGGGCGCGATCGACGCGCGCTTTCGCGCGGGAAATGAGACGCCGGGCGCGATCTGATTCGCGCTTCACCGTGGGCGGCGACCAAAGCGCGCCGCAGCCCGACGCGGCATCCGCGACCCATCACGAACCGCGCTTACGCCGCCTCTTGCCGCCGCTTTCCGCCTTGCCCGCCTCGGCATCGTCAAACAGCCCCTCCGCCGGCGCAGGCGCGACGGCGTTCTCGGGGATGACCACCACGCTCTCATCGCCGGCGAAGGCTTCGACATCCGCGGCGGCGTCGGGCGCCTTGCCATTCGCGCCGACCGCCTCTCCCGTCGGTCGCTCGATCTTCCTTCCATCTTCGTCGAGCTCGACATCGGCGTCGGCCGTGCGTCGCCGCGCGATGCGCTGTAGCGCGATCATCGTCTTGTTCGCGTCCACGCCGGCAAGCGCCGCCAGCGCTTCGGAAACGTCGGGGATATATCGTTCGAAGATGTCGCGCCGATCGCTCTCAAGCTGCTGCTTGCGACGACGCCGAATGTATGTCGCCAGCTTGCGACCGCACTCCTGCAGCGCCAGCTTCATCTCTTTGCGAATCTCGTCGTAGTCGGCGATGGCCTCTTTGCTTTCGCTCGTGAAGGGCACCCACACGCTGGCCATGTGCACCATCACCACCAGCGGCGCGACCGGTGCGCCCCCGCCGGGCTGGCTGATTCCATAGTTGCGCCAGTCTACATCGAGCACGCTCTTGAACGCAGCGCACGCGCTCTGCTGATAGAGCAGCGGAACGCGATTCGCAAAACGCACAACCCGCGCCTGCTGATCCGACGGCAGCGCGCCGCCGTAGGCGATCGCAATCTCCATCTGAAACGGGTTGCCGCGATAGACCGCCGGGTCGCGCGTTGTCGCTGCGTAAAACTCGGCCTTGACCTCTTTCAGCATGCCGCCCAGCAATTGCCGCACGCCGATGGGCGCCAGACAGTCGGTAGGGGGCGACTGAATCTTCACCGTCTGCATCGCCTGATAGAGCCGCTCGATCTCCGGCGTACTCAGGCTCGCGGTCGCCGCCTTGGTGCTGAGCTTCGCGGTGTTGCAAATCTCCTCAGCGACGCGCGACGAAACGCGACAGAACTCATTCTGCAAAAAGCCCGACAGCTTCGGCGTGCGCTCGCCATCCTCGCGCGGCCGCGCCTCCTTCAGCATTTTCATCAGCACGCCCAGCTCGATGCCGTGCGGATGCGGCTGAATTTCTTTCGTTTCCGCCGGCAGCGTCGCGCCCGGGGCGCGCTCAAAGATGCGCACTTCGCCGGTCGGGGCGCGATAGGTGATGGCCGCGTGAGGGTTCGCCATCGCGGTCTGCTCGAGATACTCGTCGACCGACTGGCGGCCCTTCTGATAGCTCGCGATCAGCTCGATCGCGACCTGCGTGCCATGATCCCAGTCAACCTCCTGCTCCATATCCGCGACGACGTCCGGCCGATTCTTCGTCGTGTCGATCGCGAGCTGGAAGTGATGTGCCGGCTTCTTGGCGCTGGTGCGACTCGTGATGTGCACCGGCTGACCGGTGGTGAGCAGTCCGTACATGCCGGCGGCGCTAATGCCGATTCCCTGTTGCCCGCGCGACATCTTCAGCCGGTGAAACTTCGAGCCGTAGAGCAGCTTGCCGAAAACGTTGGGAATCTGAGCCCGCACGATGCCGGGGCCGTTGTCGCGAATCGTGACGCGGAAACGCTCTTCCGATTTCTGCTCGATCGAAACTTCGATGTCCGGCAGGATGCCGGCCTCTTCGCAGGCGTCGAGGCTGTTATCAACCGCCTCCTTCACCGTCGTCAGCAGCGCCTTGCGCTTATTGTCGAATCCCAGCAGGTGGCGATTTTTCGCGAAGAACTCGGAGACCGAAATCTCACGCTGCTTAGTCGCCATCGTCTCGGCGGTCGCGCCCACGCGTTCGCGCTTGGCGGGGCCGCGCGATGGCGCTTCCGATTTATCGGCGGATGCTTGTTTCTCGACGCGGGCGGCTTCTTTCGATCGGGCGGCAGATTTCTCGTTCAACGGGGTCTCGTAATCGGGCTCAAGGGTGTCAACGGGAATGTCGCCGCCGCGAATGCGGGCGGCCTTCGTCGGCGGATCATCGGCGGAGAGGGTGAAGTCGGCCGAGAGCAACGTGCCGACCGGAATGACCGGCGGCGTCGCCTTGGCAGGGGTGTCGAAGAGCGATGGGCCATCCTGGCGTTTAACGCGAGCGGACATCCATGACCTCGCAATGACGAACAACAAAAAGGCGGTCAATAAACGAACAAGGTCAAGCCTTGTTCCACGCCGGCCGACCGCGCGGGCAGGGCTCTGCCCGCCTCGGCGTTGCCTCTCTCAAAATGCCGCGAGGCATGGTAGCCAGCGTTGCCGTTGTGTACAGTCCGTGGATTCGCGGGATCGGCCGGGAGCGCTTGCCACCGGGCCCGCGGGTTGCGAAACCACCGGGCGAACGGGAGCTCGATTGGACGGCTCAACGCGAAGATCGCTGCTCGCCCAAAGTCACGCCCTCGGTGTAAAAATGCTCGTCGGCGACGGTGAGCCGGCGGAGACCGTGGTCGAACACCTGCGACAGGCGTTCCAAAAGTCGCCGCTGGTAAAGGTCAAGGTGCAGACCGACGAGCGCCAGGCCTGCGAGACCGTGGCAAAGTCGCTCACCGAGCGCGTCCCGTGCGAGTTGGTCCGGCGCGTCGGCCGCGTCCTGGTCCTCTTTCGCGAGGCGAACGATGGCGCGGAAAGCCCCCCAGCACCCGCCGCCGGCGGTCAGCTTTCATGAACGATAAAACTTTCAGTCAAAAGTAGACCTCGCCGCGCCCCTGACGCTAGCCTTCACAATGTGGTCGGCGGATTTCGGGCGGCTTGATGCCGGCCGCTCCCCTCGAAGAAACACCTGGATATCGTACGAGACTCGTTCAATATGACGCCGGCAATTGCAGACACTCGTCGTTCCGCCATATTGCCGGACTTCTATGAGCCCATCGCGGCCGATCTCGCTCTGGCGCAGCAGGCCTTCGTCGACGAGCTCCGCTCCGATCAGCCATTCATTAACGACCTCACGGCTCACATCGGCCAATATCACGGCAAGATGCTCCGCCCGGCCCTCGTGCTCCTCTGCGGGCGCGCCGCCGGGCGCGTCGGCGAGCGACACCATGTCGCCGCAGCCGTGGTCGAGATGGTCCACGTCGCGACCCTCGTGCACGACGACATTCTCGACGAAGCCGACACCCGCCGCCGCGTGCAAACCGTCAATCGCCTGTGGGGCAACGAGCGGGCGGTGCTGCTCGGCGATTTTCTCATCAGCCACGCCTTCCACCTCTGCAGCCGCATCGATTCGCAGCATGTCTCGCGCCGCATCGGCGCCACGACCAACGCCGTCTGCGAAGGCGAGATGATGCAGGTCGTCAATCGCGAGAACTATTCGCTCTCCGAGAATCTTTATCTCGAGATCATCCGTCGCAAGACCGCCGCCCTGATCGGCGTCTCCTGCGAGTTGGGCGGCTGGTGCTCCGATGCCACGCCCGCCGTGGTCGGCGCGCTGCACAATTTCGGTGAGCGCATCGGCACCGCGTTTCAAATCGTCGACGACGTGCTCGATCTCTGCGGCGACGAAGAAATCGTCGGCAAATCCCTCGGGCGCGACCTCGCCAAGGGCAAGCCGACCCTCCCACTCGTGCATTACCTCAGCACCGCCCCGCGCGCCGCGCGAGAGTCGATGCTCGCGCTGCTCCGCGAAGCCGGCGAGGCGGACAACGGCCACTCCGCCGAGATCGCCCGCCGCTTGCAGCATCATGGCAGCGTCGCGTACGCCCAGGACATCGCCACGAACATGATTCAGGGCGCGCAGGAATGCCTCGCGATTCTGCCCGAGTCGCCCACCCGCGCCACACTCTCGGCCATGGCCGATTTCGTCGTCAGCCGGCGGCTCTAACCCGCGTCGGCCCGCTCCGCCGCCGACTTCGCCGCACTTCGCGCCGCCGCGTCATCCTCTACACTTCGTCGCGAATCTCCGTCTTGCCTTTGCGCTCCGGCGCGAAGCGCGATGAATCCGCAAAACCCAAGCCCACTGCGCCGCCACACGCGGCAAAAGCCGAGAATCAGCATGCCGATCACGATCCCCACGCCCCAGCGACTCGCCGCACTTCCGCCCTATCTCTTCGTCGACATCGATCGCAAGAAGCAGGCCCTCCGCGCCGCCGGAAAAGATGTCATCGACTTCGGCATCGGCGACCCCGACCGTCCGACACCGCGCTTCATCGTCGATCGTCTGGCCGAGGCGATCCATCAGCCCGCCAACCACCGCTATCCCGCCAACAAAGGCAGCGCCGCGTTTCGTCAGTCCGTCTGCCGCTTCATGGATAAGCGCTACGGCGTGAAGCTCGACCCCGAGACGCAAGCCCTCGCACTCATCGGCAGCAAAGAGGGCATCGGCCATCTGCCGCTCGCACTCGTCGAGCCCGGACAGGGCGTCCTCGTCCCGTCGCCGGCATACCCGGTCTATCACTCGGCCACGCTCTTCGCCGGCGGCCGGCCGATCACCATGCCGCTGCGCGAGTCCAACGCCTGGCATCCCGATTTCGACGCTATCTCGCCCGCCGAGCGCGATGCGGCGGTGCTGATGTTCCTCAACTATCCCAACAACCCGACCGGCGCGACCTGCACGATCGAGCTGCTCGAGCGAGCGGTCGCCTTTTGTCGCAAGCACGACATCCTGCTGGCCCACGACGCTGCCTACAACGAGATGTACTACGGCCACGCATCCCCGCCCAGCGTGTTGCAGGTCCCGGGCGCGAGTGAGATCGCGATCGAGCTGCACTCGCTCAGCAAGACTTTCAACATGACCGGCTGGCGCATCGGCTTTGCCGTCGGCAACGCCGCCATTTTGGAGCGGCTGGCGAAGGTCAAGGCCAACCTCGACAGCAGCCAGTTCAACGCCATTCAGGACGCGGCCTGCGTCGGCCTCGATCGCTACGACGACGCCGAGATCGACGCCCTGCGCAAGATGTATATTGCCCGCCGCGACGCACTCTGCCCCACGCTGCGCGAACTCGGCTTCCGCCTCTCACCGCCGGAAGCGACGTTTTACGTCTGGTGCGGCGTGCCCAAGGGCTACGACTCGTTTTCGCTCGCCAGCAAGCTGCTCGACGAAGCCGCGATCGTCTGCATTCCCGGCCCCGGCTTTGGCGAGTGCGGCGCAGGGTACGTCCGCTTCGCGCTCACGATCGAAGCCGAGCGGATCGCCGAGGCTGCCAAGCGATTGCGCGCGTTGAAGTGGTAGGGCGGCTTGAGAGGTGCTATTCGACCGCGGCCAGCTCCGGCAGCCGCGCCGGAGCCCCGCGCACCGTCACGCCGTCGGGCACGTCACGGATCACGATGCCGCCCGGGCCGACCGTGGCCTGAGCGCCGATCGAGCGCCCGGGAATCACACATGCGCCGATGCCCACGCGGGCGCGCTCGCCCAGTCGCACGCCGCCCGCCAGCCGGGCCGCCGGCTCAACAAACGCGCCGGCGCCGATCACATTGTCATGCTCGACGATCGCATTGGTCGCAATGATCGCGTGCGCCGCCACCGTCGCATGCACGCAGATCGCCGCCCGAGCCCCGATCATGACATGCTCGCGCACTTCGGCCCGCGCCGCGATCACCGCTGTGGGATGAATGGGCGAGACAAGGTCGAATCCCAGCATCCGCAGTTGCGAAGCAATCAGGCAGCGTGTCTCATTGCAGCCGATCGCGACGTAAGCGCCGCTCACGCCCTCCGCCAGCAGCGTGCGCGCCGCCGACAGATTGCCGCGCACGGGCACATCGTCGATCGCTTCGCCGCAGAGCGAGAGATCGCGATCAAGAAAGGCGACCGTGCGATGGCGCGCCTGTGCGTGGAAGATGTCGAGCGCGATGCGCCCGAGCCCGCCGGCGCCATAAATGAGTATCGTGGCCACGATTGTGCTCCGATACGTCTATCGGTCCGCCCGCTAGGTGCGGCGCGACGGTATATTTCGCGCAGCTTTCGCGCGGACGCGGACCGCCGCTTGCCGCCCGCCGAATGATCGCGTGCTTTGGAGACCCTCCCGATGAAATCCCGCTTCCTCATCGTGCTCGCACTGGGCGCCCTGACGGCGTCGCTCGGTTTTGTCGAAAACCCGCCCGCCGCCGACCCGGCCGCGCCTGCCCCGGCGTCCATGCCCGCCGCCACCGAGCCAGCCTCCGCCTCCTCGCAACCCACCGGCGAGCGCACGCCCCGCCAGCTCGAAATCTTGCGCGACCTCCTTCGCGAGCGCGAGCGGCCGACCCCGATCATCCCACCGCAGCCCCGCACCACGCCCGCCCCGGTCGGCCGCGGCATCAAGCCCGCCGATCCCGCCGACTCGCGCTTGCTGCCCGACGGCGCATCGCTGATCGAGCGGCCGGGCCGTTTCGTCCTGGAGGGGCAGCGGGCCATGTTCATCGTCCGCCTCGACGGCGAAACCGAGCCGCGCGCCCTGGAGCTCCACCGCAATCAGCTCCTGGAGTACATGGAGCGGTCCGCCACCAGCGGGCTAAACGAATTCACCGTCAGCGGCGAGGTCTCTCGCTACCGCGGCAAGAACTACCTCTACCTCTGGAAGGTCCTGGAACGGGTTTCGAACGGGAATATCGCCCCTTAGATTGCCGATTTTCTCACCCCGGCGCGAAAATATCGTCAATTTGGGAAGGCATTTTGGGGCATCGAAGAAACTCCCAGACTACTAGCGGTAGGGGGGCGACGCCTATCTTAACCGATTGATAGGTTGAGTTTACCTCAAATTTATCGCATTTTGCACAGCCGGCGGCCGTCTGCTGTGAAATGAGGAAAGCGCAGTCTTCCACTGCTGGGGGCAATCTGTTAAATCTTGAGCACAGATGCGGCGGACCCGCGGAGCTGACACTAATGCCTGTCAGCTTGCCCGGGCCGCAGAGCTTGCGGCCCCCGCTCCCCAGCGCATGGACGGCTGGACGCGGGTCGCCTGGCATCGGGCGGCACGGACGTTGACCCGGTGCAGTTTTTTGACAACCCGAATAAGGCGGATCGGAAGTGTGGCAGCCCCTTGGCCATCAGCAGGATTTGTTGTGATCCAGGTATGATGGCCTCCTCGCTCGAAACCCAACCCCCCCTCCCCAAGGGAACCACGCGGAAGATCCGCCTTTTCCTTTTCCCCGCCTCATCTCAACCCCGCGTCACTCCACCAGTTCCGCCCACGAAAACTCGCTCGTCGAACCATCGCCGGCAAGACCTGCGCCCCAACCGAGCCGCGTTGGCGCATAGCCGTCGTCGTCATCATCAAAATACTGCACCGCGATCAGCAGCCGCAGCCCGCTCCTCAGCGCGTCGCCGCCCAGCGCCTTGATCGGAATCTCAATCGTGTATCGCCGCGTCTTGCCCTCGACCGCACGCTGAACCAGCGGCAGATTCGTCGTCGTCGCGCGGCCGATCGGCTCCGCGGAGACCGCGTCCCCGTCCTCGACGATCCGCCACTCGCCATGAACATCCTGGCCTTCAAGCGCCGCGCCGATGCGCAATTCGTCGCCGCGCGTGGCGCTCCGCCCGCCGCTGCCGCGCCCGACAAATCGCTCATCCTCCACATCGACCACCAGCTGCAACGCATTGGCCGAATAGCTGGCGGAGACCGTCGACTTACCCGCCGTCCGTTGCCCAGCCGCGGCTCGCAACGTGGCGATCGGCTCGGCGGCCTTCGTGCCGATTCTCGCCAAGGGGCGCACCTCCAGCGGCAACTGGATCGTCGCGTCGTCGAGCGCCGCCTTAAGCGTCACCGTGCCGACCGTTTCCGCCGCAATCGTCGGCGCGGCGACAAACTCGATTCGCACCGTCTGCGCACCGGGCACCGTCAAGCTTCCCGCCGACTTACTGAGCTTGAACGGCGCATCGCGCGAGGGCGTCAATTGCCAGTAACCCTTTCGCACTGCGCCGGGCGTATCGATCTCGATCGTCGTCGTCGCGCCCGCCAAAACCACCCGCGGCGCCCGCAGCCATGGCTTCGCGAAGCCGACCTGCGGCCGAGGCTGAGCGCTGCTGGGCCGCAGTGTCAGATAGAGCGGCTCAGCCCCGATCGGCACAAGCGGTCGGTCCGCATCACCGATCAGCGTCACGCTGCGCCGGTCGAAGCTGCGCAGCTCCCATTCGCCGGGCACGCCCTTCAGCGGCGCCACCACCGCCGGCAACATGCAATTCTGCTTCGGCACGATCACTCCCACCTGTCGATCCGGCCCGATGAAGAGCGCCGTCTCAAACTCCGCCGGCGCCTGAAACAATTCGCCCGCGTAGGTGAGGTCCGCCAGCATCCCCGCAGCCGAGGCGTATCCCAGCAGGGGGGTTTTGGGGCTGAAATCGCGCCGCGTCAGTCCGTGCCATCCCGCGGGCAGTGTCGGATCGTTGTCATCGTCGCGCAAGTCAAACCACCACAGGCCGCGCACCCCGGCCGCCGACGCCGCGAGGTACGAGCGCAGCATATTCACCGCATCACGACCGCCCCCGGCCACCGACAGCGATGGCGCATCGAATGTCCACGCATGGCCGCGGCTCCAGCGCGGTCCGCCGGCCGGCGGGGCATAGCGAGATCCGCCGACATCAACGCCGTGAATCCCGAGCACGACGCCCGCGTCTTCGCCGGGCGGCGCGAGCAGGGGCCCCAGATCGCCAGTGGGCCAGTCGAAACCTTCCGCCATGAGCTCGATCGGCCCCGCCGCTCGCAGCTCCTTCGCCAGCCGCTCGATCAGACCGCGGAACTCTCCATCCGCAGCGACCCCCTCGCCCCGCAGAATGGAGTACATCGGCACGCGCCGGCCGAACTTTCGCTGCAACGCCGTAAGCAGCCCGCGCAGCTGCGCTTCGTCCGCCGGCGTCGTCAGCCAGACCGGCCGCCCGGCGATGCCGATCACGGGCGTCACGCCGAATTCGATCGTCTTCTCCACCAGCGTCGCCAGGTCGTCGAGCCGAAAATCATCCTCGCGCGGCTCCAACTGATCCCACGGAACATCCAGTTGCAACACTTGAACGCCGATGTCGCGGGCCAGCGCCAGCTCCAGCAACTGGTCCTCGCGCGGCTCGCGCCACAGATTCGTGCGCATGCCGAAGCGCTGTCCCCGACCGCGGGCCAGGTTTCGATTAGAAGGGGCCACCGCGATCGTCGTCTCAAATTGCTTCGCAGCCGTCCAGCCCGCCGCGCGCGCCTTGGCGACCACGCGATACAACCCCGGCGTAGAGAGCTTCTGCGAAAAGTCGATCGTCTGATACGACCGCAGCCCGCGGCTCGCGTTCGGCAGATCAACCGTCGCGGTCTGCTCCTTCAGCGTCGCCCCGTCCGGCTGAATCCACGAAAGATTGACCGTGACGGAGAGCGCCTTCTCCAGCGAGCGATTCTCAAGAATGACCTGCGCGCCCGCCGTCGCACCGGGGTCATAGATGCGGGTCGGCTCATTGAAGCGAAATTGGCCGTCCAGCACGTCGGTCGCACCGACGCGATGCGCCACCTGCAAGTCGTCCAGATGCACCGTCTGCTTGCCGCGCTCGGTCGTCGAGATGCGAACCCCGCGCATCTGAATCGGCATCTTCGGCGGCCCCTCGCCACCAAGCGCCTTCAGCGACTGCGGATCGAACTTCAGCTTCAGCGGCACCCAGCGACTCAGATCCTTGACCGTGGTCTCGGCCGATTCAAACGCGCGACCGGTGGCATCCTCGATCCGAAACGCCACCTTCACCGGCGCGGCGGTGATCCACACAAACCCGCCCAACTCGTCCAGCGAATCGAAACGAATCGGATTGCGCAGCAGCATGTCCGCCACAGCGCTCACCTGCGGCTGCGTCGCACCGATCTCCACCGCCAGACAGTGCGAGCCGCGGGCCGGCAGCGAGCCGCGCCGCGTCGTGCAATCGGCCCGCAGCACGCCCTCCACCTGTCCGATCGACGTCGCGACGGCGTCGCTCTCAAAATCGGCCACCACGGTCACCACCGGCTGCTGCGCCGCAGCGCCGGCGACAAAACCGAAGACGACGAAAATTTGCGAAATCCAGCGTGAGCGGAGCTTCATCGGCACTCCACGACGAGTCTTTGGGTCGCGTCGACGAGCCGCAGGCTTCAACCTGCGCGGTCTTCACCACTGCGGACGCTCCGGCACGCGTTGATATGCACCGCCAGCGCCGTGCGTCCCACAACTACCAACACCAAGCGACCGCGAATTATTGCAGCGGCGTCGAGCGCTGGGTACCCGTCGCCGCTCGCACATCGTTTTCCTCGCTCATTCTAGTGGCAGTCGACAGCCCACGACGCCGCTGATCGCAATCACGCCTCGCGTTCAACGCGATCCGCTCCGCCGGCATCGGCGATCCGCCGCTGCTGATGTCAATGCGCCGAACGACCTCGGCGATAACGAACGAAACAAAAAGGCCGCGCGATCTGTCGATCGCGCGGCCTCATCAATTTCATAACTTCGTCGAAGTGCCTGCTGCCGTCAGCGCTGCCGACGAACGCTGCGCTTCACCGAGGCGAGCCCCAGCAGCGTGGCGAACGAGGCGAAGCCGGCCCCGGGTGCGCATAGGCCGAAGCCCGAACCCAGCGAATCGACCACGGGAGCTCCACCGGTGCCGCCGGTCTGTCCGCCGTTCGTGTCTTCGCCGTCCGATTGCGCGGTGATCGGCGTGAGCGAGCTCGACCCGCCGGTGCGGCCGTCGCCGACGCTGCCGTCGCCCGTATCGCTGTCGTCGTCGGTCGGCGTCGTCGGCTGTCCGGCGAGCAGCGCATCGTGCTCCGCGATTTCCGCCGTGGTGGCCAGCTTCAGGAAGAAGCCCTGCTCCGAGCCGCCCGACGTCTTGCCAAACCCGGCGATCTCCATGTCGTCGTTGATGTCGCGGGCCTCGTTAAAGGTCACCGATTTGCTCTGCGTCGCGAGGGCGCTGGCGTTGAGATCGATGATCTGCCCGTTGATCCAAGCCACAGCGCGGCGCTTGCCCGATGCCGTCTCCGCCCAGCCCACGATGTCGCCCTGATCATTGATCGCCGAGGCGCTGCTGTTCGCGCCGCCCAGCGTGCCCAGATCCGTCATCACGCCGTTCTGCCAGAGAAACGCCCGCGTGTTCCGCGTCGCAGTCGTCGACTCGCCGACGATCTGCCCCAGATTGTTGATGTCGCGGCCCCACGAGTTGTTTCCGCCCAGCGTGCCGAGGTCGATCATCAGGTCGTTGCTGCCGTTGAAGTCGGCGTCCACAAACCACGCGCTGCCCTGCGGCACCACCAGGAATGCGTGATAGGCCGATTCGCCGTTCGCCGTGTTGGCGTCGCTCACATACGAATAGCCCGTCACCCAGCCGGCATCATTCACGCCGTGCGCAGCGCTGACAACGCTCTCGTTATCCAGCGTGCCGAGGTCGACCATGATGTCATTCACCGAGTCGTTGTTGAGATCGCGGTACCAGGCCCCGCCGACCGGCTTCAGCACAAACGCGTGAACCTGTCCCGCGCCATCCACGTCGGCCCAACCCACGACGTGGTTGGCATTGCTGATCGCGGTCGCAGCGCTGTTATGCGCCGAGCACGGATCGCCGAAGGTCCAGAGATTGGAAACCGCATCACCGGGAATCGGCGTGCCGAGGTCGCTCACGACGGCCGGCGCAAACAGCATTCCCGTCGAAATATCCCAGCGTTCTTCGCCGCAGTCGATCGTGAGCCGACCGATCCCGACCACCTGCCCCGCATTCGAAATTCGATACGCCTCGGTGTATCCCAGCGTGAAGATCAGTTTCAGGTTCAGGTGGCTGCTGCCGTGCAGATCCGTGAATTCGTTGTTCAGCCAGTGCGACGAGTGGCGGTTTCCGTCTTCCGCGACGGAAAAGCCCACGATCTGTCCCACGTTGTTAATGCCGTAGGCGCGCACCGCCGCGGCCTGGTCCAGCTCGTCAAACGAGAAGAGAAAACGCTGCGCCGATTGCCCGGCGGCACGAGGCGCGAGCGCCAATCCCGCGCTGGCGGTCAATACGCCGGCGAAAATGAAGCCCTGTCGCGGACGATTCGCATCGCTTCGCATCACAATGATCTCCAGGCACGGCGGTTCGCGTCGAACGCCGACGGTCGGCGTCCGACGAAAATCCATCGCCACGAGCGGATCGACCCGATTGACGCGGCGGTTTAACAACGCCGCGGCGTTATCGGGCAATCGCGGGCGTGAATTCGCCCCTTGGAGAATTGCATAAAGTTCGTGGGCGGTGCGCGAGAAAGTGGGAAGACTGCGCGGGGCTAAGCTCGCCGCCCCGCGTCCGCTTCGTTTCACGCAAAGTCGGCCAGGTTGGCCTCCGCAAACAGCGCCTCGGCAAAGGTCTGCACATGCGCCAGCCGCGCCCGCGCGACGCGCCGGCTGCTGTCAAAATGCAGCCCTTCTTCGATCCGCAAGTCCCAATACCCATACTCGATCTGGCGTTTCCACATGTCCAGCATGTGCGCCAGCGGACGAGCTTCCCCGGTCTGCATGCGAATCTGACGTACGATGTCGAGCAATCCGAACTCCGCCAGATTCTCCGCGTCGGACAGAACACGCGCCTCCACCGTCGTCGGCACCCGCGCTCCGGCAAGTCGGATCGTGTCGCCGGCGTTCCGCACTGTCCGCGCGGCAAGCTGGCCCTCGCAGCGCTCCAGCACAATGCTCGCAGCGAGTTCGCGCTGCGCTTCGCTCGTGGGCTTCGAGAGCACCTGCCACCGCTGAATCTGCCCCGCCCGATACTGCTCCGCCCAGCCCGCCGCATGAAACAGTGCGGCGCAGTCCAGCGCCTCGCTGTCGGCGCCCTCCGTCTCTTTCGGATGTGCCCTCAGGATCCGCCGAACAAGATCGACCACGCGCTCGGTGTGTTCCCATAAGCGTGGATCGACGATCTGATCCGGACCCGGAAAGATCAGGGCTGATTTTGCGATGGGCAGCAGACGTTCGTAGCTCATGCGCTCTCGATGGCGATATTAGTTGCGTGTCGCTGAGATTATGGGAAGCAATCTTATTCGCGACGGAGCATCGCCGAAATCCGTCCGACGCGACAAGCGTTTCAAAAGCGAACAGAGAAATCAACCGATTGCATACTCCGAACAAGTGCGTCGCGAGACTGCGCGACGGCGCGCCGACCTGCAGTCCGATCATGCTGCGGTCGCTGAATGCGCGATGGGTCGGACCGACCGAAGGAAAACCAGCCATGCCAACCGCGCCCGTTGCTCCTGCCGCTGCCGCCGCCAAGGCCGCCGCTCCCGCCAACCCCAAGGCGTTGCCGCCGGCGCTCGAGAAAGCGCTTTCGCGCGTCACGGAAATCAGCTCATTGCCCGAAATCACCACCCGCATCGTGCAGGTCGTCGAAGACCCGCGCGCCACGGCGCACGATATGCACGAACTGGTGAAGAGCGACCCGGCCCTCGCGACCAAGATCCTAAAGGTCGTGAACTCCGCCTTCTACGGCTTGCCGTCGCAGATCTCGAGCCTCGACCGCGCCATCGTCATGCTCGGGCTCAGCGCCGTGAAAAACATCGCGCTCGCCGCCTCGCTCACCCGGCTATTCAAGAGCGACACGATCAGCGCCCAGTTCGAAGCCAAGGACCTCTGGAAACACTCGATCGCCGTCGGCGTCGGCGCCAAGACGATCGCAGACAAGGTGCGTTTCGCGCAGGAAGAGGCGTTCGTCGGCGGACTCGTCGCCGATGTCGGCCTGCTCGCCATGCAACAGATCTTCCCCGAGAAGATGGCCGAGGTGGCCGACACTTGCAGCGCCAATCCCCAGGATTATCGCGCGCTGGAGACCAAGATCATCGGCGCCGATCACGAGCAGTTCGGCGACGCGCTCGCCAATCGCTGGAAGTTCCCGCCCATGCTGCGCCAGTGCATCGCCTATCACCACGATCCGCAGGCGCTCAAGCCCGAGTTCAAGCGGCTGGTCTCGATCCTCTACATCGCCGACACGATCTGCAGCCAGAACCAGATCGGCTATTGGCTGCCCGGCGGCGTGCAGGAGCTGACGCAGGATCTGCTCGATTGCGTCGGCCTCAGCGCCGAGGGATTGCAGCAGGTGGCCGACGTCCTGCCCGAACGCATCTCAGAGGCCGAAGGCATCTTCGGCGAGGCGCAGACGTAAGCGCCAACCGCGGCTCGAATGGTCGAACCCAAGCAACGAATGCGAGCCGCGAGGCTCGCACTTATTGTTTACGGATTTGGCACGAGGCCCATCTTGCCTGTTAGTACTGGCGTGTACTCCAGCGTCGCGGACACTGAGCCTTCATGCGGCAAAAGAGATTGCTGCGGCGCGAACTTCTCTCACTGCACGTGCGTATCGCTTCGTACTGCCAAGGAGCGTTGCGTTGGAGAACGAATCAATCGGGTGCGATGGCTCGGATTTGATGTCGCCAGACCACGCCCGCGCCTCTCTTGCACAGCAGGTCGGGATTGCCCTGCTCGCGCTTCCGCTGGTCGGGTCGTGCCTTGCCGCGCCGTTCCTGTTTCCGCTCTTGCAAGCGATTTTGCTGGCCTGGATGGTGCCGCCCGCGCTCTTCGGGTTGGTCGGCGGCTGGCGACGAAGTTGGGGGATCACGCTCGGACTAACGGCGGTGGCGCTAACCGCTTACGTGCTTCACGATTTGCTAACGGATGAATTCGGGCTCGTCGTAATCTACGACACCTGCGTTCTCGGACTTCGCCCTGCGGGTCTTGAGTACTATCACGAATGGGCGATTCTGTTGGACGTGACCATCCTCGTGCTTTGGCCCGGCGTTGCGATCACGGTCCATGCATCGATCGATCGTTGGCGTGTTTGCAGATGGCAGGATCGAACTCGCGCGGCGAGGTGCGCAAGCTGCGACTACTCACTGCGAGGGTTCTCGGAGCCCCGATGCTCCGAGTGTGGAGAGGCGTTCGATCCAGATCACGCTGCGGCGGCGATCCAAGCGCTAGAAGAGGATGCACTGCGCCCACGATGACCGCAGGTCGCAGCGCAACCGTTACATTTCCACATATGTAGTCGACGTCAAAGGCTCACTGCGTCAGCAGCGCCACAAACCCCGCAATGTCCCCCACGCTGATCACGCCGTCCGCGTTCACATCCGCCGCCAGAATACTGCAGCCGGGGAACGCCGCCGCATATCCCGTGGGGTCGGTCAGCGCCAGCACAAACCCCGAAATGTCGCCGACGCTCACGATCCCGTCGCAGTTCATGTCGCCCAGCACAAGCGGGTTGCTCGGCACCGGCAGATTCGCAATCACGCTCGCCGGCGCACCGACCCCGCCCGGCTTGAAGAGCTCGATCGTCGCCGTACCGCTCGTCGGCGGCGCGTCCGCAACAAAGCGGAAGCTGTAGGTCGTGCCCCAGCGCAACGCGTTCGCGTTCGGGTTTTCCGCAAAGGTCGCGTCCGCCGTCCAGCCGAATGATTCCCCCACATTCGACGGCGTCCAGTCCACGTTGGTAAACGGCTCGCCGCTGTGATAATCGACATCGCGGAACGAGACGTTCGTGATCTCCGTGTTGGTCGGCACCTCCACCGAGAACGCGTACGCAGCACGGTCGCTGTTCAGATTGTGAACCGCGTAGTTGTAGGTCCAGGTCTGGTCGCCGTTGTCGCGCACATACGCGCCGGCGTGAAAGAGACCGTCGCCGGGAACCATCACATCAACGACCACCGCACCGGGCGTCATCGTCGGCCATCGCTCGATCGCCGACTCCGTGACAAACGTCGAGCCGGTTTGCTGCAAGTTCCACGTCGGGGCGATGCCCATAACGAGCATCTCGCGGCTGCTGGCGTTGTTGAAGCCGTTCCCGGCAAGTGCGTCATCGGGCGAAATGAACTGCGTCTCGGCGAGATAGCGCGCGCCAGCGTTCAGCGCCGGGTTTAGATCGTCCGCCGATACTTGCAGACGCTTGTAGTCGTTTGAGCCGCTCTGACCTTGAGCCGTGAATGGAAAGCTGAACTGGCCGGTCGATGGGTTTACCTCGAAGCGCGGACCAAGATTGCTTTGGCCGCCCATCGCCCCGGAGGTGTCATTGCTGCTGCAATTCAACCCTAGCTGGCTTAAGCACCCAGCGCCGGCGGGAGCGCAGGTCCCACAGCCGTTGAGCTGAAGAACGCAGAACTGATGGAAAAGCCAACTCGTTCCAAGCTGTTCAAAGCGGCCATCGCCCGCGACGCGATAGAGCGCCTGCCCCGAGACCGGATGCTGATTGTTGCTGAAGTTCACGACGGCGTTCACGTCTCCGATATTGCAGATGTCGCCGCCAAAGCTGAAGACACGCGGCCCGGTCGGCGAGCTGTTCCAGCTGCTGATGTTCTGAATGCGCGAACAAATGATGTCCGGCCCGGCCGCGTTGATGCTCGCCACGCCTGCGACCGAAACTCCGAATGCCGATGCGATGCGAGCGGAACGACGCCACGTTGCGTTTGCAAACATTCAGATTCTCCCAGCAGTTCAAAACAGACTTGTCCCAGCGACCCCTGTATTCAACCGAAGTTATGGGGCGAGAGCAAGGCGATTTTCAACCGCGCGGTTGGAATTTGTTGATTCGCGACGAAAGCTAGTCGGCGCCGCCGCCATTGGCGGCCTGCCGCGGGTCGGCCGGCATGCCGCCCACCAGCCGCACAAAGATGTCATGCAGATTCGCCGTCTGCACCTCAAAACGCGTAAGCCTCAGCCGCTGCGCCGCGGCCTGCAGCACCGCCTGCGGGTCCGCCTGCGGGTGCAGCTCCAGCCGTGCATGTGAGCCCGTGACGTGCCCGTCGAGCACGCCGGGCCAGCTTCGCCAACCCTCAAATTCCCCCGAGCCGTCCAGCAGCACAAAGCGCGTCGCAAACTGATTGCGAATCTCATCCAGCCGCCCGTCGAGCACCTTTTTGCCGCGATTGATCAGCACAATCCGGTCGCAAAGCCGCTCCGCCGTCTCCATCTGATGCGTCGAAAAGATCACCGTCGTGCCGCGCTCCCGCAGCCGCGACATCAGCCGCTGCAGCAACTCGGCGTTGAGCGGGTCCAATCCCGAAAACGGCTCATCGAGAATGACCAACTCCGGGTCGTTGAGAATGGTGGTCAGAAACTGCAGTTTCTGGGTCATTCCCTTCGAAAGCGCTTCGACCTTCTTCGCCTTCCAATCCGACAGGCCGATCGTCGCCAGCCCTTCGTCGATCCGTCGCTCAAGATCGCTGCCGCCCAGCCCCTTCAGTCCGCCGAAGTAGCGCAGCGTCGCATGCACGCTCAGCTTTCGATAGAGCCCGCGCTCCTCGGGCAAATAGCCGATCCGGTCCTTCACCGCCGCCGCATCCTCCGAGCCGAGCACGCGCAGCGTTCCGCTGTCGGGGCGGGTGATGTTCATCAGCATGCGAATGGTCGTCGTCTTTCCGGCGCCGTTCGGCCCCAGAAAGCCCAGCACTTCGCCCCGCGCCAGCGACAGATCGAAACCATCGACCGCGACGAAACTGCCGAACCGCTTCGTCACACCCGCCAGCAAAACCGCATCCGCCAAGGCTCGCCTCTCTTCACGGTAGGGCGGGTGTCAGCCGCCGCTTTGCTCGTCCACGCCGAACGGCGCGCTCGCGCCCACGCACGACGCCGGCCCGCAATGCCCGAATACCCGGGACGCATGCCCGACGCGGCCTCTCGCGCGATCCGCCGCACGTTGTGAAAACGATAATCGAACAACCACCGACGCCGGAGATCGATCTACAACTCCCGATGATCCGCCAGCGACCGCCAGCCGCATCGCTCGGCTAGCGCTCCGCGGGCGGACGGGTGCGCTTGCGCGTGCCGCCGCTGCTGGGCTTGGGCGACTCGCGCCGATCACGCTCGCGCTGGCCGCCCTCTTCGCCGCGCATTCCCTGACCGGGGTGGCGGAAAAACTCCAGGCTGTTGCTCTTGGCGGCTTCGCGCTCCGTCTGGCTGCCCTGTTGGCGGCCTTTCTGACGGCCCTTCGAATCGGGGGAAATGGTCTTTTTCGTGAGGCGACTCATGATTGCACCTCGGTTGCGTGCCGACTCACGTGCGGATTTGCGCGTAATTCAGCACGCCTGATCCTAGCGCGGGTTCAGGCGTGCTCATCCTCCGCCCGACGATCGTTGTATTCCTCGTTCCACGCCATCTGAATCGCTTCGAGCTTCTTCTCATTGCTGTTCTTCGGATCATCTCCAAACTCGGGGAGCGCGCAGACCCACGCGTGCAGATCCGTAAACCGCACGGTCAGCGGATCGATCTGCGGCTTCTGCTCAGAAAGCAGAATCGCGAGATCTTCCGAGTCGGTCCATTTCAGCTTTCTCATATCGATCAACTCCCGATTGCAGCACGAGTTTCAAGGTCCAACTGCAGCGAGTCGCGTCGCCGATCGGTGTCGCGAGTTTTCCTCAACTCGCCACTCCCCACCCGACACTCGCCACGTTCTTCGCCTCGATCCGCGAGTCTATGCACCCAGTCTCTCGATGCCCGCGTGATCCAGAACAAACGTCTTTTCGCCCACACCCGCGAACTTAATCGCCGCCCGCGTCTGGCCGCTGCTGGGCGAGATCCAGATGATCGAGCCAACCCCGTAAGTTTTATGCCGGACCAGCATGCCCGCCTTCCAGTCGGCGTACGGCCCCGCACCCTGCAGCGGCGCTGCCGGCGCGGCCGGCTTGCCAAATCCGCGGACCTGCGGCGCGTCATCTTTGGAGAAAACGCGCTCCCCGGCGTCGTCATCGCGCGCCCGCCAGCGCGACGCGCCCGGCGAGATGCCGCCCGCCGCCCGTCCCCAGCCGCCGCCCCCGTCCTCATCGCCGCCCGCCGAATGATCCGCCCAGATCCCGCGCCGCTCGCTGCGAAATCGATCGGTGAAGTCGCAGGACTCCACCACATCCTTACCCGCCCCGCTCTGAATCTCCTTGAGAAACTGCGAAGCACAGCGCGGCGTGATCTGTCCGCGAATCAGCCGATTCTCCGCGAAACTCAGATAGAGCCGCTGCTCGGCCCGCGTCATGCCGACAAAACACAAACGCCGCTCTTCCTCGATGTCCCCCTCGCTCCGCAGCGAACGCTCATGCGGCAACATGCCGTGCTCGACGCCGGCCACAAAGACCACGGGAAACTCAAGTCCCTTGCTGGTATGCAGCGTCATCAGCATCACGCAGCCGCGCGTCGGATCCACCACATCCTGATCACTCTGCAGACTGACGCGCGTCAAAAACCCGCGCAGGCTCGGCTCCTCATCGTCGATCTGCTCCTCCTCATAGCGCGTCGCCGCGCTCACGAGTTCGCGCAGGTTGGCGAGCCGGTCCTCGCCCCCCGATTCTTCCTCGGCCTTATACATCACTTCCAGCCCGCTGCGTCGCAGCAGGTGGTCGATCGTGTCGGCGATCGTGTTCGTCTCGGCGAATTTCTCAACATCCCGCAAAATCGCATCAAACGCCGCAATCCCCTTCGCCGCCGCACCGCTCAGATTGACCGCGCCTGCCGTGCGCAACACATCCAGCAGCGGCTTGCGACGATTAGCGCCTTCCGCCATTAACCGCTCGAGGGTCGTCTTGCCGATGCCGCGCGTCGGCGTATTGATGCACCGCAGCAGCGCCACGTCGTCCGCCGGATTGGCGATGATGCGCAAATACGCGAGCGCGTCTTTGATTTCCTTGCGGTTGTAAAACTCGAGTCCGCGCGCGATCTGATAGGGAATGCCGCGATGGCGCAGCGCGTCTTCCAGCCCGCGCGAAATCGCGTTGATGCGATAGAAAATCGCAAAATCGCTGAAACTGCGGCCCTGCCGCTGCTGCTCGCTGATCGTCGCCGCGATGCGCTCCGCCTCGTCGCGGTCGTTCATGAAGCGCCACACCTGCACCGGCTCACCCGCCTCGCGATCGGTCCAGAGCGTCTTCGGCTTACGCTGCGTATTGCACGCAATCAGCTTGTCGGCCGCCTCCAAAATGCGCCCGTGAGAGCGATAGTTCTGCTCCAGCCGGATCACGGTCGCATCGGGATAGTCGCGCTCAAACGCGAGAATATTGTTGATATCCGCCCCGCGCCACGCATAAATGCTCTGGTCCGGGTCGCCCGTCGCGCAGATATTCCCATGGTGCTGCGTCAGCTCGCGCGCGATGACGTACTGCGCCCGATTCGTGTCCTGATATTCGTCGATCAGCGAATACTGAAATCGAATATTCAACTCTTCCGCGATGTGCGCGTTTCTCCGCAACAGCAGCGCCGTCTTCATCAACAGGTCATCGAAGTCCACCGCATTACGCTGCCGCAGAATCTGCTCATACGCCTCGTAAATCCGCGCGATCGCGATGTGATCCGGAAAATCCGAATTCGCCAGATACTCATCAGGCGTGATCAGCCGATTCTTGCAGTCGCCGATCGCCCCATGCGCGATCTCGGTCCGCAACATCGACTCACGCGTGCCGGTCGCCTCATACGCATCAGCCAGCACCTGCTTCTGATCCGCATCGTCGTAAATCGTGAAGCCCGGCTGCAAGCCCGCCAGCGGCGCAAACTCTCGCAGCAGCCGCACCCCCAACGCGTGAAACGTGTAAATCCACATCCCCCGCGCCACGCCCAGCGACTCGATGCGCGTCCGCATCTCGCTCGCCGCCTTGTTCGTGAAGGTGATCGCCAGGATGTTCCGCGGATTCACGCCGCCATGCGCCAGCAGCACCGCGCGGTGAGTGATCACGCGCGTCTTGCCCGATCCGGGCCCCGCCAGCACCAGCAACGGGCCGTTGCGGTGCAAAGCGGCGGCCCGCTGCGGCTCATTCAATCCCGCGAGAAGCTTTTCAGAGAAGGCGTCCATGCAGCCGCGATCGTATCCGGCCCGCAAGTTCGTTGTCAGGTGACGCGTGGCACGCAGCCCGCTACGGCTTCGCCTCTCGGGCGCCCTGAGAGGCCGCCGGCGAACCCGGTCGCGAGCCGTGCCCGCTCGCCATCAGCCGGTCCAACTCGCCGATCTGATCCGCCGTCAGCAACGCCCGAACCTGATCGCGCGCGGTGCGAGCCAGCGTCTGCCGCGCGTCCGCGTCGCCCGTGCTGCGCCGGTGCTCGCGCATCGCGATCCGCTCAATCTCGCGAATTTTCTCGCCTTGGTCGTCGGTCAGCGTCAGCCGGTGCACCGCCCGAAAGAACGCCCGCATGTCGACATACGCCGGCTCGCCGTGGGTGCTGGCCGAGGCGCGGAGCGCGACGAGCTGATCGCGCTGTTTCGCATCCAGCACCGCCGAGAGCTCGGTGAAAAAACGATCCAGCGCGGTGTTCGCCACGGGCGGGGTCTGCACCGGCGCAAATCCCGTCTTCTCGTCCGCGTCCGCCGCGAGCCCCTGATCGAGCCAGCGCACTTCCTCAACCGACGGCAGCGCAGCGCTCCACGTCTGCTTGGGGGCCGCGGCCCGCAGCGCCGCCCGGAGTTCGACATACTTCGCCTGCTGATCAGCGTTCAGCGACAGCTTCTCGGGCAGCCCGTCAATCGCCACGCGCAGCCGCTCTCCGAGTTGCCGCCGATCGTTCCAGCGCTGCTCAAACCCGCGGATCTTCGGCGCAAGTTCAGCCGGCAGCCCGCCCCGCACCTGATCGAAAAACTCCGCCTGCAGGTCCGTGGTGTCTCCGCCGCCGCCGACCGCCCGCTCGGCCTCGACGCTTCGGATTCGCTCTTCGACCTCCGCCGCTTTCGCCGTGTCGCCCGCCGCCCGCGCGTCGGCCAGCTCGCGCAGCCCCATGCGGATGGCCCGAACGCGCCGCCGATCCTCCGTGATCCGCCCCTGATAGTCGTCGACCATCGTCGCCACAAACAGCATATGCTCGTCGTTCAAGTTCAGCTCATCCGCCAGCTCGCGGCCGAGCCCATGCAAATACGTCAGCGGCACCCCGCGCAGCATCCGCTGCACCCCCGCCGGCTGCTCGGCGGGCTTCGTCGGCGTCGCAGGCGGCGCCTGGGCGACCACCAAAGGCGAGAACAACGCAAGCAGCAACAACGCGGAACGCACGCGCGGTGCGAACTGAGAAACGCGATGAGCCATAGCGATGCCTATCCCTCTCGTAGGGCGTTATGCGAAACCGGCTCGTACGATCGTCAAAACAGATTGTATTCACTCGGATAGCCGAATCGCGGCCCCGAGCGGCGCGGCCCCTCGGACAAGCCGATAACAAGCCGCTCGCGGAACACCTGCCGACCTCTGCCGCGATAAACAAACAGCGGCGGCGGCCCGATTCCTCAAGCCGCCGCCGCCGACACTCAATCACCCCAAATCAAAAACAGTCACCGACCGAGCGAACGCAACACCGCTCGGCCGCGACCGCCGCGAACACGCGCTTGCTTACGGGCAGGCGTTGCCGCTGCTGACCGCCGTCACAAAGCTGGCGATGTCGCCGACCGTGACAAAGCCGTCGTTGTTCGTGTCGTTGGCGCACGTGAAGCCGCAGCTCGGCGTGCCCGGCAGGAAGCGAGCAGCCCAAGCCGGCTCGCCGCCGACGATCGCATCGACGAAGAAGCCGATGTCGCCGACCGTCACGAACCCGTCGCAGTTCGAGTCAGCGCACAGGCACGCCGGACCGCCGTCGAAGATGGCCAGATCGGCCGCATCGACGATGCCGTCGCTGTTCAGATCGCCGTTGCAGTAGCTGCCCGGCTGACCCTGGTTCGCAACGAGGATCGAGCGGTCGGCGGCGTTCTTGACGCCGTCGAGGTTCACGTCGCCGTAGGTCGTGTCGAGGATGCCTTCGACCAGCTCGACCACGTCGTCCTGATCGACGTCGAGATCGCCGTCCATATCCGCCGACAGGTCGATCAGGGCCGCGTCATCGAGATTCGCCCAGACGCCGAAGTTGGCCTGAACGTAGGCGATGTCCTGGCAGTTGATCGTGCCGTCGAAGCCCAGCGGCTGAGCGCCCGGGGCAGCGCCGGCGGTCGAGCCGGCCACGTCGCCGCGGCTGTCGCCGGCGTCGTAGGTGCCGGTCGCCAGCGTCGTGTTGAAGTAGTTCGCGCCCAGACCCTGCAGAGCCGACGCCTGGTCGACCAGCGTGAAGCCGGCCTTGCGATCCAGCGCGCCGCCTTCGATCGCCAGACCGTCCGCGTGATAGCGAACGTCGTCCTTGTTCAGATCGCCGTCGCCGTCATAGTCGCCGATGATCTCGGGAATGACGTAGTTGCCGTCGGCGATACCGCCGGCGTTGCCCGCCACCAGGCCCTCCGCCGCCACAAAGGCGCGCGGGTTGTTGACGGCTTCGATCAGGTCCGGAATGTCGTTGATGTCGCGGACGTTGTCGTTGTTGAAATCGCCCATCAGGTCATTGCGCTCGCTCAGCACGGTGCTGGTCGAGGGGCCGCCGATGGTGAAGGCGCCGGTGCGATTGGCGTAGGCGCCCGTCGTGCTGCCGTCGCTATAAGCGGCGACGCTCGCGAGCCGCTGCGGAACGAGACCCGCGCGGTTGACCGAGCCGAACGCCGTCGGGTTGCCGCCGGCGCCGAAGTTGTTGTTCGCGCGAATGAAGTCCTGCAACGTCTGGTTAAAGCCCGGCGTCGCGTTGAAGTCGATCGGGTCGGCGATGTTGGTCTCGCCCGGGCCCATGCCATCCGGGAAGAGCTCCGGCTGGCAGTCGGTGCCCGCGTTCAGGAAGAACGTGCGCGCCAGGAAGTCGCCGGGCGTGTTCAGCGTCAGGTCGCTGTTGGGCGAACCGCTGAACGACTCGATGCTCTCGCGGATGTTGTTCAGGTAGGCCGCGGTCGGACGGCTGGCCATGTAATCCGGAGCGCCGCTGTTGGTCTGCTCCGGGTTGCCGCGCGTCGTAAAGGTCACCGCGCCACCGATCTGATAGCCGGTGTTCGGGTCGCAGTTGTCCAGCACATTGTCGACGCTGACGCGAACCGGAGAGCTGCCGCCGCGATCATTGAAGATCACGTCGCAGATCTCGTAGCGGCCCGCACGCTGGTCGGCGACCGCGCGGCTGCCGCCCGCGGCGCCGGTGAAGCCGATCGCCAGACCGCGAGCCTGCACGGCGATTTCGATCTGGCCCGAGCCTTCGGCGTTCGTCGCGCGGTGGTTGGCGCCGAGGCGGAAGTCGTTATCGACCGCCGACTCATTGCCGATGTTGTCGCCGCGGCCCCAGGCCGGGTCGATGCCGATCGTGTTCATAAACGCGTTACGCGTGCCCGAGCCGTTCGAGCGGGTCGAACCGACCAGGTTTTCGCCGTTGGGCATGCGGCCCGAGACAAACAGGTGCCGGCCTTCGAGGATGCTGATGTTCTGCACGCCGGTGCGCTTGTTCGTGATGAAAAGCACCGGACCCCAGGCGACGGGCGTCTCAAACACCGTGTTCGCATCCGGCGAGAGGACGTTCGTGTTCAGGCAGTTCAGCGTCGGCAGCGGCAGGTTGAAGCCGGTGTTCGACGTGATGGGGTTAAAGCCGTAGCCCACCAGACCCGGGTTGCGGCTCCAGATGTTGCCGGTGGTGTCGGTGTTGCGCGTCGCCCACGAGCCGGGGACGTCCGCCAGCGAGAAGTCGATCGAGGTCACGCAGTAAGGCGAGCCCGAGGGTTCGCAATCGGTGCAGCCGTCCGCCGCCGGCGCGCCGCCCTGAGCGACGCGGGTGCGGTTGACCAGCATGTCTTCGCCGGGCGAGTTGGTGTTGATGTCACCGGTGCACTGGAAGTTGATGAACTCGCTCACGCCGTTGACCGAGCCGACCGAGCGGTAGGTGAAGTTCCAGCAGCCGGTGACGTTGCACGGCGGCAGGCCGGGGGCGAGCTGATCGACGAAGCCGCAGGGCGGGGTCGGGGTGGCGTCGAAGCCGAAGCAACCGTCGTTGTCGACGTCGATGAAGTCGTTGGTCGAGGCGACGGCGCGGAAGAAGTCGCTGAACAGGGTGGCGCCGGCGCCGTGGAACTTGCCGCAGCCGTCGGTCACCGGAGTCTCGGTGAAGACGTTCGGGCAGCTCGGATTGCAATTGGCCGGACCGGCGAACGCCGGCTGGACGGTGCTCGCCATGGTGGCGGCGAAAACGGCCGTCATGTTACATGTAGCCAGAAATCTACGCATTCTTCTTGCCTCCGAAACTACATTGCGAGACTAGGGAATCCGCGCAATCCCGACACACGCCGGTTGCGAGATGCCTAATTTCAAAGCCAAATCAGCCAACAAGGCCCGGCCCCTCGCCGGGCCTCCCAATGCGCGATACGCCGAGATTTGAAGACGCAGCCGGACTCATTCATCGCCGCCCGGCCGTGGACATCAGTTCGGCGGCAAAAACTCCAGCACTTCGTTGCGACCGGTGATCGAGTAATAGCGCGTTCCCCACTCGCGGTTAATCAGCGTCTGCAGCACGGCCTTGCGCTGCGAGCTGCCGTCGATGTAGAGGAAGTTGGTCGAGCCGCCGAGCTTGTCGCCGCCAGGATGATGCCGTCCGACCGCGTTGATCTCGGTTTCAAAGCTCGGAGCACCCTCAATCAGCCCCGCGACATCCGCAATCTGCGACTGCGGCTGCAAGCCGAACTCTTCGGGAGTATCCGGGTTGTTGGGGTTCGTCTTGTATGTAAAGCCAAGGGTATTCACACTGTATTCATTCGAGCCGCCGCCGATATGACGGAACGGGTTGATGGGGCGATGCGACTTGCTCAATCGCGCGTTGCCATTGCCCGTCGCAATCGTGCACACAGTCGAAAACTTCTTCTGAAACTCCGTGGCTAGAATCACCGGCCGGCCCGAAGACCTGACGTTCGTCTCGTTCACCAAGACGTTGTTACGCGCGTTGCCGTCGCCCTCGGCCGGCAACTGATTGCCCTGATTGAACTTGTTTCGCGGGAAAATCGCGGCGTTCCCGGTGAACGCCACACGCTCCGCCTGCTTGTCTTCGAGCGAGTTCGGGCTCGGTGTGGTGCTGCCGCCGTCGTCCGCCTGGCCACCCTCCCAATTCGCCCCAACCGGCCCGGGATTCGTACGCGGATGACCGCCGTTCGGGATCTCCGGGCACTCAAACGCCGCCGTATCGACCTGCCCACGTCCATAGAGAAACCAGCTCCAGTGAACATAGCCAAACGGACGATTCGGGTCCTGCGCTTCCAGGTCATACCCGCCGAGGCCGTCGCGGGCATAGACATAGGACATCGGGTAGTAAGCGTTGTTCTCGGCCAGATAAATCCCTACCGCCTTACCCACCTGCCCCAGATTGCTGGCACAAACCGCAGCCTTCGCACTCGCTCGCGCACCCGACAAACTCGGCAGCAGAATCGAAATTAGTAGTGCAATGATGGCCACAACCACCAGCAGCTCGATCAGCGTGAATCCGCGCCGCCCACCCCGTCGCTCAAACTGCCGTCGGTTCATGCCGTTCTCCGTTTTCGCCATCTCTGTGGTTCTCCGACAAGAGGAAGCTAAGACACCATCGTTAAGGCAGCGCGTCCTTTGCGCTAAACCTTGAATCGCATCGTCATTCTCAAATGCAAGCAGTCCGCGGCGGCCGGTCCGCCGGTCGCTCGCAGCCCGCGCTCAAACGCGCGTTTCCAGACATTGCATTTCCAGGCAAATCGCCGAAACCGTGACCGAGAAAGGGCTTGCGCCCGATCAACCAAAGCTGCGATGCCGCGCGCAAGACGCGCGGGGAATCTGCGACTCCGGCCAACCACTGCGCGAAGGAGTGTGAGGATGGATTGTTAAAGGATCATGACGACAGTGTGTGCGTTCGGTGTTTTATCCCTCGAACGCCACAGCCCGTCGAACACTCACATGCCTGCACGAGACTTGCAGATTGTGAGCATGCTGTGAAGAGTCGGCCAAGAAATGATGAGCAAGTAGCAGAGCAGAGCGCCGAATGCACGTTTTCGCCCAATATCGCCCGGCAGGGGGGCAAATAGGCACGACTCTTCGGCCCGCCGCAACGCGCAGCCGAAGAGTCACGCCGCCGGCGCGGCCTTATGCCTCCGCCGCCGCCTTCGAGCGCTCATAGCGCTTCCGCTCATTCTCATCCAGCAGCCGCTTGCGCAGGCGAATCGCCTCCGGCGTCACCTCCACCAGCTCATCATCTTCGATGAACTCCAGCGCCTGCTCCAGCGACATCTTCCGCGGCGGCTGCAGAATGATGTTCTTGTCCGCGCTCGCCGCGCGGATATTGGTCAGCTTCTTCCCGCGCACCGCGTTCACAATCAGGTCGTTATCGCGATTGTGCTCGCCGATGATCATGCCCACATATAGCTCGGTGCCCGGGTCGATGAACATCACGCCGCGGTCCTGCAGACCATCGAGCGCATACGCCGTCGATTGCCCCGCCTCGCTCGAAATCATCACGCCCAGTTGCCGCCCCGGCACCCCACCGCGCAGGTGATCGTACTCATAGAACACGTGATGCATGATCGCCGTGCCCTGCGTCGCGGTCATAATCCGGTTGCGCAGGCCGATCAGCCCGCGCGTCGGCACGGTGAATTCCAGGTGCGTCGCGGCCCCGCGCGTGTCCATCTTCGTGCAAATCCCGCGCCGCCCGCCCAGCAGTTCCATCACCGGGCCCATGTTCGCCGTCGGCACATCGATCACGCACAGCTCGATCGGCTCCATCTTTTTGCCGTCTTCCTCGCGGAAAATGACCTTCGGCTTGCCGACCGCCAGCTCAAAGCCCTCGCGCCGCATGGTCTCGATCAGCACCGAAAGATGCAGCACGCCGCGGCCCGAAACATGAAACTCCTCAGGAGTCACGCCCGGCTCCACCCGCAGCGCCACGTTCTTCTGCAGTTCCTTCTCCAGCCGGTCGCGAATGTGCCGGCTGGTGACAAACTTGCCGGCCCGACCGACGAAGGGCGAGTCATTGACGCGAAACGTCATGTGCAGCGTCGGCTCGTCGACCCGCAAAATCGGCAGCGGCTTCGGGTTCTCCGCATCGGCGATCGTGTTGCCGATGTCGACCGAGCTCAGCCCGACCACGGCGCAGATATCGCCCGCGACGACGCGATCGGTCTTCTTTCGCCCCAGCCCGTCAAACTCGAACAACTCCAGAATCTTCTCTCTCGCCTGCGTCCCGTCGCGATGGATCACCGTCACCTGCTGCCCCACCTTCAGCGTGCCGGCGAAAATGCGGCCGATGCCGATCCGCCCCACATAATCGCTGAAATCCAGCGTCGTAATCAGCATCTGCAGCGGCGCGTTCTCATCGACCTCCGGCGCCGGCACATGCTCAAGAATCGCGTCAAACAGCGGCTTGATATCAGGCGCGGTTACCACCTCGTCGAGCGACGCCCAACCCTTCACGCCGCTGGCATAGATCACCGGAAAGTTCAGACTCGACTCATCCGCCGCCAGCTCGATGAACAGGTCCAGGACTTCGTCGAGCACCTCTTTGGGCCGCGCATCGGGCCGGTCCATCTTGTTGATGACCACCACCGGCTTCAGCCCAAACTCAAACGCCTTGCGCAAGACGAATCGCGTCTGCGGCATCGGCCCTTCAAACGAGTCGATCAACAGCAGACAGCCGTCCGCCATCTTCAGCACACGCTCGACTTCGCCGCCAAAGTCCGAGTGGCCCGGCGTGTCAATCAGGTTGATCTTGTTCTCGCCATACTGAATCGCCACGTTCTTGGCCAGAATCGTGATGCCGCGCTCGCGTTCCTGGTCGTTGGAGTCGAGGATGAGATCGCCCTTGAGCTGCGCCGCGCGGAATTGCCCGCATTGGCGCAGCATCTGGTCGACCAGCGTGGTCTTGCCGTGGTCGACGTGAGCGATGATGGCGACGTTTCGAATATTGGCCCGTTTCACTGCAATCCTTTCCGGCGATGAATCCCCGACGGAGCAGAGTAGCCGAGCATCGCGACGGCGTCGAATCTGACGCCGCCCCTCGGACTCACCATGCGCGAAAGGGGACTTCGCGGTAAGATACGGCAGTCCTCTTGTGGTTGGGCGCTCGACGAAGGCGGCAACGGATTGGGCTATGCTCGGATACTTGCTCGCCATCTTCGCATCCGCCGTCGCCATCTCATTGGGCTATTTGTTCGCAACCAAGCGCCGTGAACTGCGCGACGCAGCCGATAAGCTCGAATCGCTGCAGGCCACGACCGCTCGCGCCGAAGCGCTCGCGAAGCGAAATCAGCTCATTCTCGATCATGCGATGGATGGGTTTTTCGTCTTGGACGAACAGGCCCGCTTCATCGACGCCAATCCCGCGTTCTGCCGCGTCCTGGGTTATTCGCGCGACGAACTCCTGAAGCTCAAGATCACCGACGTTGAGGCCCGCACCGGCGGCGTCTTCGGGGCCACCGGGCTGCGGACCGGGATGCATCATTTCCCCACGGCCCATCGCGCCCGCGACGGGCGAATCGTGCAGCTGGAAAGCAGCGTCATCGTCCTGCGCGATCACGATCGCAAGCTGCTCGTCGGTTTCGCGCGCGATGTCACCGAGCGCGTCGCCACCGAAGACGCCCTGCGCCGCAGCGAAGAGCAATATCGAAACGTCGTCGAAACCTCGCGCGATCTGATCTGGGCTCTCGACGCGGCAGGGCGGTGGACCTTCCTGAACGGCGCCACGCTCGATATCTACGGCTTCGCCCCCGAAGAGCTCATGGGCCAGTCCTTCCTCGATCGCGTGGCCCCCGAAGATCGCGATCGACAGGAGCAGGGCTTCCAGCGCCTCAAAGAGAGCCATCGCGGATATCTCGTCTTCGACGCGACGCACGTGCGCCGCGACGGGCAGCGCGTCGAGCTCACCTTCAACGCAATCGTCAAACGCGACGAGCTGGGCGCGGTCCAGGCCATCGTCGGCACCGCCGCCGACGTCAGTAACCGCAAGCGGGCCGAAGACGAATTGCGCGAGGCCCACGCCCGCTTCGAAGCGATTAAATCCGGCATGCCGCTCGGCTATGTCCTCTGGGCGCTCGACGGCTCGATTCGCGAATGCAATCGCGCCGCCCGGGCGATCCTCGGCGTCGCCCCCGATCAGCCCGTCGCCGACAAGATCGAGCGCTTCGTCGCCCCGGTCAGCCTGCCGCGCTTCGAAGAGATGCGCCGCAAGCTGGAGCGCGGCGAGCGCCAGGCGTCGCTGTTGCTTTCCATGCGCGGTCACGATGGCACCGAAAGCGTCTGCGAGTGGTTCAGCACGCTCCTGCTCGAATCCCGCGGCGAATCGCGCATGGCCGCAACGATCCTCCGCGATGTATCGGAGCGCGAACGCCTCGAATCGCAGCTCCGCCAGTCGCAAAAACTCGAAAGCCTCGGCGTTCTCGCCGGCGGCGTCGCGCACGATTTCAACAATCTGCTGGTCGGCATTCTCGGCAACGCTTCGCTGGCCCTGGAGCGCGTCCCCGACAACTCCGCCGCCAAGCCGTTCCTGCGAAATGTCTCCAAGGCCGCCAACCGCGCGACCGAGCTCACGCGCCACATGCTGACCTACGCCGGCCGGGCCGAGCGTGACGTCAATCCGCTCGATCTGAACGCCCTCATCCGCGAGATGGCCGAGTTCATGGCCGCGGCCCTGCCCAAGAACGTGAAGCTCGAAATCGACACCGCGGCCAGCCTCCCGCGCATCGACGCCGATTCGGGCCAGATGCAGCAGGTGGTGATGAATCTGCTCATGAACGCGGCGGAGGCCTGCTCGGGCCGCGCCGGCGTCGTGCGGCTCACCACCGCGACCATGCAGTTGACCGGGGCCGAAGCCGAGTTTCGCACCGCCGAACACGCCGTGCCGCCCGGAAACTATGTCGTCCTGCGCGTCGCGGACAACGGCTGCGGCATGTCGCCCGAGACGCTCTCGCGCATTTTCGAACCCTTCTTCACCACCAAATTCACCGGCCGCGGCTTGGGCCTGGCCTCCATTCGCGGAATCGTCCGAGCCCACGCCGGCGGCATCCACGTCGAAAGCGCCGCCGATCGCGGCACCACCTTTACGCTCGTCTTCCCGGTCGGCGTGATGCGCGCCGCGCCGGTCGCTGCGGGCAGCGCCGGCCCCGTCGAATTGCCCAAGGGCGTCACCATCCTCGTCATCGACGATGAGGAAGCGGTGCGCGACGTCGTGCGCGACGTGCTCGAGAGCCGCGGCGTCACCGTGCTCGATGCCGATAGCGGCGAGCGGGGGATCGAGCTGTTCCGCCGGGCCGCGGCAACGATCGACGCCGTGCTGCTCGACCTCACGATGCCGGGCATGACCGGCGAAGCGGTTTTCCGCGAGCTGCAACTGATCCGCGATGACGTGCGCGTCGTCGTCTCCAGCGGCTATTCCGAGCGCGAGACGGCCTCACGCTTTCGCGGCGACGGGCTGGCGGGGGTCGTGCCGAAGCCATACACGGCCGAAATTCTCGTCCGCCGCGTCGCCGAAGCGCTCGCACGCACGCCGCGCCGCGAGCCGCCCACGCCCGCGGCGACCTGGGGTCGCCCCGCGTAACAGTCGCCGGCCCGCCTTCGCTATCGTCGCCGACCGTAACGACGCATCGTTCCTTCGCCCGCAACTCACGCCATGCTCAGTGCCGATTCCCTTTGCAATCGAATCTCGATCTCCCGATCGACAAAGGTCCACTCCTCACTCGACCGCAAGTCGGCCAGCAGTTGGTCAAATGTCGCGGCGTCGGCCGGCGCAAACTCAAACCACGTCAGAAAGTCAAACGGCTCCCCCAGATCCCGGCTGTGATAGAGCCGTCTGGCGATCGCCGGCAGATACTTCAGTGTCCCGCTGATATGCCTCGAGCGCTCCTCAAATATCGTCCGCCGCTCATCTTGCGCTAGCGCCCACCAGGCCGCGCTCTTTCGAATCGGGATCAACGCTCCGCTGGTCGCCTCGACACGGTTCAGCGCCGGCGCCGCCGCGCTCAGCCGCTGATGTTCCGCGCGGTTCGTATAGCGCTCGTGGCTCCGCGCGCCGCGCAGCAGCCAGACCTGGCCCGGCAACGCGTCCGCGGCGTCCACATACGCAAGCGGCCGGACGCGAACATGCGAAGCCGTCGGCAGGGGTTCGCCTCGGATGATGACCTGACCGGTGACTCTCCATTCGCCGCTGGTGCCGCCCGCAAACCCGAACAATCGTTCTTCGTTCATGCGCTCCCTTTCACCCGCGCCCGATCGGCCTGGGTGCCCCTCTGGATTCGCGAGCCGAGAGCGCGTTACCCGCGCCTCTTCATCAGTCGGGCCCGCCCGCGAAAGCGAATTGCTCAAGGCTCAGAAATGAAAAAGCGTGCGCCGGGCTTCTCCCGGTCGCACGCTGCGTGCCTCTCAAACTTGAACGCGGAGCCGATTCAGCAGTTCGCGACGATGCCTTACGGCTCGATCACGGCCACGCTGAACGGCGCGTTGTTATACGAACCGGTCGCGATATCCAGCACGCTGACCAGAATCGTGAGCTGGCCGTTGTTCAGATCCAGCACGCGGTAGCTCGTCACCAGCAGCAGCGGCGCGCCGCCGAAGGGCGTCACCGTCACCGACTCAAGCGTGACGAGCACGATGTACTCATTCGGACCCGCCGAGGCGCCCGAGCCGTTGGCGAGGATGTCCGCCACGACCACGTAGCGACCGATCAGCGGCTGGTTGTTGTTGTCCAGGGCGCGCGTCACGCTGACGATGTTGGTGCCGTTGCGAAGTGCACCGTCCGCGTCGACCACGCCGCGAGCCAGCACGCCTTCACCATCCTGACCGTCGGCGCCGTTCTGACCCGCAGGGCCGGCCGGACCGGCCGGGCCTTGCGGACCCTGGGCACCCGGAGCACCCGGAGCGCCCGGCGCACCCGGTTCGCCATTTTGTCCCGCCGGACCTTGCGGACCCGCCGGCCCCTGGCAGTCGAGGCCGCTGTAGTCGCCGTCATCGTTGATGTCTTCTTCAGGCGAGGCGATGCCGTTACCGTCGAGGTCCCAGCACGAAATGCCCGTGACACCCTGCGGACCCTGCGGGCCCTGAGCTCCATCAGCACCGGCCGGACCCTGAGCGCCATCCGCGCCCGCCGGTCCCTGTGCCCCATCCGCGCCGTTCACACCGTTGGTGCCGTTCGTTCCGTTGGTGCCGTTGGTGCCATCAGCACCGCGGCAGTCCAGCGCGTTGAAGTTTCCATCCTGGTTGGCGTCTTCACTCGGCTCGCCCAGACCGTTGCCGTTCAGGTCCCAGCACGAAATGCCGTTCGCACCGTTCTGACCGGCGGCGCCCTGCGGACCCTGCGGTCCGACCGGGCCGGGAATGTCCTGTCCCGACTGACCGTCATCGTTGGCCGCGTTCGCCGCGTCGAGCGCGTTCGCGCCCGCCAGGCTGGCCGCAAACCAGAAACCATCCAAAAGTCCGGCGCTGGCCACGTCCTTGCAGTCGACCTTTAGGTCCATCAGGAAGAACGAGCACACGACACATCCAAAAGACGACAACAGACTCCGCTTCATGAGAATCCTCCGATCACCCTCTTTGGGCACGCTGGGAAATAAAAGACTTGCCGGACGGAGCACCGCTCCGACGAGCACGAACATCGAAATGCGCAATGGCAGCAAGCGCGGCGGGGAGCCACCAAACTATAGCGGCTTCCAACAGTCTTTGCAGACCTGCAACGCCGAATGAGAGCCCTGCGCGCGAGTCGCGAACAGCACGAGCCACGACGAAGGCGTCGCGCCGCATCGCCGTTTGTGCGATCCGACGCGAGATCATTTGCCGATTACGACGCCTCATCGGATAAACACCCCCGATCGAATGCTGTTGTTGTTCTGAAACACGCTGCCTCCGAATCGATCGAACCCAAGCTGCGAGTCCCACAGGAACGTCGAGTAGTACGTCGTCTCCTGGGTGCGATAGCCCCAATCCGTCGCCGGCCAGTCCGATCGAGCCGTGAACGCCTCGCCGACCGCCGGTGCGAGAGACCGGTTGCCGTACAACAAGTTGGGCGGCGGGAGCGATTCCCGATCAACGCTCACGTAGCCGCTCGGAACCCCGGCGATCACTGTCGCCCGGCCCTCCGGAGCCTCGCAGCCGAACCCGGCGACGAGCTGTAAACCCAGTAATGACAATAAGCTACGCATCTCGGGCGATTCTAATGAGAGGTGGGGAAGGCAAGTCAAGTCGAATCTGCGCTCGCGAAATTCGACCGCGCCCTCACGTCCGAGAAATGATTCTAGCGGGTCCGCCCGACCCGCGTTGCCGCCATTATTGCCATTCGATCGTCGCCGGCGGTTTGCTCGAAATATCGTAAGCCACGCGGTTGATTCCGTTAACTTCGTTGACGATCCGACGCCCCACCCGGCCCAGCACCTCATAGTCGATGTGGACCCAGTCCGCGGTCATGAAGTCCGTCGTTTCGACCATCCGCAGCACGATCAGATTCTGATCGTCAAAGGTTCGACCGTCACCCATGACCCCCACGCTCGCCACCGGCACCAGCACCGCGAACGCCTGCGCAACCTTCCGATACCACCCCGCAATCGTCAGCTCTTCAATCAAAATCTGATCCGCCCGACGCAGCCGATCGAGCCGCTCCTCCGTCACTTCGCCCGCAATCCGCACCGCCAGCCCGGGCCCCGGGAAGGGGTGACGCCACAGCAGCTCCTCCGGCAGTCCCAGCGCCTCGCCCATATGCCGCACTTCGTCCTTAAAGAGCATCCGCAGCGGCTCAACCAGCTCAAATCCCAACTCTTCGGGCAGCCCGCCGACATTGTGATGCGCCTTGATCAGCGCCGCCTTGCCCTTCGGCCCGTGACCCGACTCGATCACGTCGGGATAGATCGTCCCCTGCGCCAGAAACCGCGCGTGCTCAATCTTCGCCGCCTCGGCCCGAAAAACATCGATAAACAGCTTGCCGATGATCTTGCGCTTCTGCTGCGGGTCGAGCACGCCCCGCAGCGCATCCACAAATTGCCGCCGCGCATCGGCCACGACCAGCGGAATCCCGAAATGCCCGCGAAACGTCGACTCAACCAGGCCGCTCTCGTTCTGCCGCAGCAGTCCATTGTTCACGAAAATGCAGATCAGCCGATCCCCGATCGCGCGATGCACCAGTGCCGCCACCACGCCGCTATCCACCCCGCCCGACAACCCGCAGATCACGCGGTCGCGCGGCCCCACCTGCGCCCGAATACGCTCGATCGCATCCTCGACCACCGTCGCCGTCTTCCAATCGCCGCGACACCCGCAAATCTCATACACAAAGTTCCGCAGCATCGTCGAGCCCAGCGGCGTATGCGTCACCTCCGGGTGAAACTGCACGCCGAAAAACGGCTTCGTGCGATGCCGCACCGCCGCAATCGCGGTCGAATCCGTCGACGCCAGCGTCTCAAAGTCGCTGCTCGCGCTGGTCACCACGTCGCCGTGACTCATCCACGCGGTCGTCTCCGCCGGCAAGTGGGCCAGCGGCCCGACCGCGTTCGTGATGCGCAGCTTCACCCGCCCGAATTCGCGGGCGCTGCCGCCATGAACGCTTCCGCCATGCGCGTCGCACATGAGCTGCATGCCATAGCAGATGCCCAGGATCGGCACGCCCAGCTCAAACAGCTTCAGATCGCAGCGCGGCGCGCCCGCTTCATAAACCGACGACGGCCCGCCCGACAAAATGATCCCGCTCACACCCCGCGCACGCAGCGCTTCGGCTGGCGTATCCGGCGCGAACAGCTCGCAATACACGTGATTCTCGCGCACGCGCCGAGCGATGAGTTGTGTGTATTGGCCGCCGAAATCGAGGATCGCGATGATCTGTGGGTGACTCATGGGACGAGCTTAGGAGCGCGGCGCGGCCTTCGTCAATCTGGCCGCGCCGCGACCCCCACATCAGGGCATCCCGCAAGCTCGCAAGTTCAGCGACTTTTCAAGCCCGCGATCACCGATCGCTCGTCGCCGGCGCATCCCAAACCGCGCCATCCTCAATCCACTTGCGAATCGCCGCGATCTGCCCATCGCTCAGCCGGTCCCCGCGAAACGGCATCGGCGTTACGCCCTCCGCGTGGGCGACCATCTTGTACAGCAGGCTCCGTTCCGCGTTACCCGCCACCACCGCCGCACCATTTTCGCCGCCGCGCAGGATGTTGGCGATCGTGGTCAGATTCAGACCGCTCGCCGGCTCATCCCCCTCATGACAGCCGATGCAGCTTTCGACCAACACCGGCCAGACCTGCGTGCGGAAATGCGAGAGCCGCGGGTCGGCCAGATCGCGGGCGCTCGGAGCGCTTGCGCTGGTCGGCCCGTCGCCGGCTCCCTCGGCGAGCGCGCTTCGCTTCGGCGCCCCGAGGCCATGTTCATAAACCAGCGTGCCGCCATAGTGCGCCGTGACCGCCACCCACCCGGCACAACCCAGCGCCGCCACGGCCGCCACCGCCCGCCCCGCCCCCGCGAGCTGGCGATTCGCGTGCCACCCGGCCCCGATGCCCAGCGCCGCGACCGCCGCGAAAATCCAGATCTTCTCGCCCATCTCCTCATGATCATGAACCAAAGCTCGCAGCGGCTTGGGCAGCCGGCCGAGCTTCCCCTCCGCCGCCTCGCCGGAGCGCGTCGACGCAAAAGCCGAGACCAGCAGCGCCACATACGCCACCAGCGAAATCGTCCGCAGCGTCGCATTGCGCCCGCCCACCCACACCAGCGCCGCCACCAGCCCCACGCCAATCACCGAAAGGGCGACCGGCAAGTGCACCGTCGCCGCGTGCAGCATCCGCGGGTCGTTCGGTACAGCGAGCATCTCTTGCAACAGACTCATCTCGATTCGCTCTCCCAGTTGAATACCGTGACGCAGCAGTCGGCCCGCCGCTACGGGTTAGGTGCCTTCTGCGGCGGCCGGATGACGATGTGCTCATCGACGCTCGCGCGCGATTTCAGCCACCCGCTCTGCCCGAGCCGGCCGACCTGCGGATTCTTGCCCATCGCCAGCATCGGCACATCTTCCTTTCGCAGAATCAGCTCATAATCGAACTCAAGCGGATCGCCGAGGTACAGCAGCACCAACTCGCGCAGTGCCGTGGCGGCGTCTCCCTCCGGCAGAAATCGTTGATAATTCGCAAAGTCCAGCGGCCCGATGCGGATGCGCAGCTTGCCCGAGCGGTCGAAAACGCGCGCCCCCATGACGCACGACTCCCCCAGGCTCGACCCGACCTGGCCGATGCGCGTCAGGCTGTCCTCTTCCAGCGCCACCCACCGCCCGACGCACTGCAACACGCTGATCGGCAGCGGCGCAAAATGGTCGCGCAAGATCCCCTCCAGCGCCGCAGCACCGCGCGGCCGCATCACCAGCAGCCCCGCATAACGCAGAACCCGAAACAGCTCGATCTCTAGCGGCTCGGTGATGCGCGGCGTATCCAGCCCGATCAGGCCGCGAACCAGCGTCGAGATCGTGTCGCGACAGTCGGGGCGGATGGTCGCCACATAGCGATACTTCTTCCACGCTCGATAGAGCAGCGACAGCAGCCGGTGATGAAAGAGATCCAGAAACCCGCGTACGCGCCGATCTTCATCGCTGTCGAGCAACAGGTCTTCGGTGAAGTGCGCCGCCAGCGGCGAATCCGGCCCATACAGACCCAAAAAGGTCGTCTGCACCTCGATCCGTCCGCCGCGCGCTTCAAAATCCTGATCTTCGATGAAGGTGGCGCTCGCGATGTCCCCCGCGGGGAAGCCCAGGCTCATCCGCGGGCGCAGCCGGATCGGTTCCTCCGCCACCGGGCCATTCTCGCCCAACGCCGGCGACTCGGCGCAGCGCCGCTCGATCTGCTGCAACAGCGCGCAGAGATCAAACCGCGTCGGCCGCTCGACGGCCCAGCGCGTCAGAGGATGATCTGCTGTCCAATTCGGGGCGGCCATGCATAAACCTCGCCGCGCTGCTTGCCGCGGACGGTGAGTTGCGAATAGGAGTTGATCGTGGCGTACAGCGAGAAAAATTCGTTCAGCACGCTCGCAAACAGAAACAGATCGCCTTCGCCCGCGAAGCGGTCTTCGTCCAGCGTCAGCTCGATCCGCGTACCGCGCTGCACGGTGCCGCGCCAGACGCGCTCGGCCGGCGTAGCGCGAATTTCGATGATGCCCTCCAGCCGCAGCGCATTCGTCCGCGCCGCCTGTCGATCACTGAAGGCCTGAAAGTTGTACAGCTCCAAAATCCCCCGCAGCGCCTCGACGCTCGCCAGCGACAAATAGTTGAGCGACAGATGCGAAACCAGCCGCCACTGCAAGCCGCGACCCAGCGGCGGCGGAAAGGCCCGCGTCACCGGCGTAATGTTTCGAAATCGCACGAACTCCGGCGTCGTCGCGCCGGGCACGCGAATGTCGCCCACCTTCAGCCGCGAAGGCAGCCCGCGATTCGTACAAGTCAACGCCACCGTGATCGTCTCGGTCGGCGGCACAACGTGCCGCTGTTCGGTGTTCACAAACGAGAGATACGTATCCGTCCCTTCGCCCACCACCGCCTCGACCAGCCGCTGCGTGTAGTAAACGGCGCCGTCGTCGCCGACGCGCCGGAAGGCCTGCAGCGGCGGATACTCGCGCCGCTTCGCCTCGCCTTGCACAATGCCCACCACCTGATCGACCGAATAGATCTCGTAATGCTCCGGCAGCGAGCCGACCGTGCTGGGCCGCAGGCGATATTGAGCCCGCGCGTGATCGACGCGCAGCCCGTCTGCGCTATGACGAAAGAGATTCACCACCGGCGAGCAGTGCAGCTTGAAGCTGTCCGCACCGACGCGAATCGCATCGTCCACCGGCCGCCGAAATGGAATCGTCAGTTCAAACGAATCGGTCGCGGCCAATGACGCGAGGCAGCCGAGGCCCGTGAAGTCGACGAACAAAAACTTCTGCGGGCACGTGAAGTATTCCTGCAAGAGCCGATAGCCCACGAACGAATGATTTGGGTAGGGGAGCATCGACTCATCGCGCGCAAATCCGACGGCGCGGATGCTCGACGCCGGCAGGCGCTCGCGCCGCTGCCCGCCCGCCGTGCTGACCTCGACGTGCGTCGCGTCATGCAGCAAGTGACACAGCAGCCCCGCCGCGCTCACCATCTCCCCCGACAAAAACAGCCGCAGCCGCTGCAAGTTCAACCGCTCGATCGGCGTTCGCCCCGAAGTCGTGATCCGCAGCCGCAACCGCGGCGGCGCAGTCAGAGGCCGCTCGATCTCCGCGCTCGCGATCGTCAGCGGCGCCAGCTCAACCTGGTAACACGTCTGAAAGCGGCAGGGCGTCCCGTCGACCGGCACGCTCTCAATCTCCGTGCCCACCGGCACCGCGGTGATCTGCGAGACCTGCTCCAGCGCCGGCTGAAATTCCACCACCGCCGTCGAGGGAATCGGCCGCAGATAGTGCGGCCAGAGCAGCAGCATCAGTGACTGATACAGCTCGGGAATCTCATCATCGAGCTTCTGCCGGATTCGTCCCGTCAGAAACGCAAACCCCTGCAACAGCCGCTCCACATCCGGATCGGCCCCGCCGCCCTCCAGCATGTGGGCGACAGCCGGATTCGCCGCCGCGAACTCGCGCCCCAGATCGCGCAGGAACGCGAGTTCTTCCTGGTAGTAGGAATTGAACATCGATTGCGCAGGTTAGCCGGGAATGAGCCGCGAAGCGCGCTCCCGAGCCGGGTGCCGCCGGGCAGCCCGCGCCGTGCCGGGCGTCCGCCGCCGCTGCCGCCGTCCGCGAGTCCCGCGGTTCTCCGGAAATCGCCCGAAAACCACTTCGGGGAACCGAACCCCGCCCGTTATGCTCTGTTTAGGACTGGGATGAGAGCCGAACGCAATCGATCAATCGGAAGGTAGGTCCGTCGCATGCCGTCGCTGTCGAGTCTTCGGGGATTCCGCGCTGTCGTCGCGGGGTTGGCGTTCGCGGAAATCGGTCAACTCGCGGCGATCGCGGATCCGCCGGCAACGACCGCACCCGACGAAGCCGCCAATCCGCCGCACCTCGAAAAGCCCGGTCTGCCCTACATGCGAAACGCCGACGGTCGGCTGGTCGCGCCGGGACGCGGGGCCGATGCGCTCCGCGTCGGGCCTTTTCAGTCGGTGCAGGTCAACGTCGCCCCCGGACAGCTCAACATCCTCGGCGACGCCGCCAACGAGCCCTCGATGGCCGTCGACCCCATCAACCCCAACCGCATCGCCGTCGGCTGGCGCCAGTTCGACTCCGTCGCCTCCGACTTTCGTCAGGCCGGCAACGGCTTCTCCGCCGACGGCGGTCTGACCTGGACCGCGCGCCCGCCGCTCGAAGGCGGCAACTTCCGCTCCGACCCGGTGCTCGTCTCCGACGCAACGGGCAAGTTCTACTACAACAGTCTCGATCAGGGCTTCAACACGCGCTTCTTTACCTCCACCAACGGCGGATCGAGCTGGTCCGCGCCGATCCCCGGCCTCGGCGGCGACAAGCAATGGTTCGTCGTCGACCCCGGCCCCGGCGCGTCCACCAACGCCATCTACATGGCCTGGAACCTCAGCGCCGGCTGCTGCGGCAATCAGACCTTCGTGCGGTTCTTCAATAACTTCGCCACCACCCGCGGCCCGCAGACGATTCCCTTTTCGCCGCAGTTCGGCACCGTCGCGCTCGGCCTCGCCGACAACGCGGTCTATGTCGCCGGCCGCAACGGGCAAAACATCGTCCTCTCGCGCAGCGGCAACGCCCGCAACCCCAATGTCCAAACCGCCAGCTTCAGCTCGCAGCTCGTGCCGCTCGGCGGTGCGCTCGGCTTTCAGGCCTACCTGAACCCGGTCGGCCTGCTCGGCCAGGCCTATGTGCAGACCGACAAATCGAACGGCCCGTTTCGCGGCAATGTCTACATGCTCGCCTCGGTCATCCCCGATTCCGGCGGCGACCCCTTCGACGTTCACTTCATCCGCAGCACCAACAGCGGCCAGACCTGGAGCTCGGTCCGCCGCATCAATCAGTTCGACAAAGTCAGCGATAACTCGGTGCAGTGGTTCGGCATGATCGATGTCGCCCCCAACGGTCGCATCGATGTGCTCTGGAACGACAACCGCGAAGACCCCACGACCGCCGGCGATTTCTCACGCCTCTACTACGCCTGCAGCTTCGACGCCGGCGACACCTGGCACTACGACATCCCCGTCGCGCCCGAGTGGACCTCGCGCATCGGCTGGCCGATCCAACAGAAAATCGGTGATTACTACGACCTGAAGTCCGACAACGACGGCGTGCATGTCATCTACGCCGCCACCTACAACGGCGAGCAGGACGTCTACTACCTGCGCGTCGAACACCTCGACTGCAACAACAACGGCCAGCTCGACGTCAACGAAATCGCCGCCGGACAGCTCGTCGACTGCAACGGCAACGACTTCCCCGACATCTGCGAAATCAGCACCCAGTACGCCGCCGACTGCAACAACAACGGCGTCCCCGACGACTGCGACATCGCCCTCGCGGGTGGAGATTGCAACGGAAATCGCGTCCCCGATGGTTGCGAGATCAGCGCCGACCCGTCGCTCGACTGCGATGGCAACGGCGAGCTCGACACCTGCCAGTTGACCGCCGAGCGCACTCTCGATTGCGATCAAAACGGCCGCCTCGACAGTTGCGACATCGCCAGCGGCCTGGTGCAGGATTGCAACAACAACGCCGTCCCCGACCCGTGCGACGTCAGCAACGCGTTCGAGACGCGCTCGCCGCGCCTCTCGCCGATCGGCGCCGGCGTCCCGCAACAGTTCATCGTCGCCGCGCCGCCCCTCGCCACCAGCGCCGTCTCGTTCACGGCCGAGGCCATCGGCGATTTCAACCTGCCCACCGAAACGGTGGACATCGTCATCAACGGCGTACCGCTCGGTTCCGTGCTCGGCAGCGCCGTCGATTGCGGCCTGACCGCGAGCTTCGATGAACTCATCGTCACCTCCGCCGCCTACAACGCGGCCGTCGCCGGCGGCGATGCACTGGTGACGCTGGTCGCCTCGCCCGACGTCAGCGCGACGCTGTGCGACCCGCCTTCCTACATCCGCGTCACCCTTCGCTACAGCAGCGTCGGATTCGGCAGCGAGGACAACAACAACAACGGCGTCCCCGACGAATGCGAGGGCCTCCGCGGCGACATGAACTGCGACGGCTTCATCACCGTCGGCGACATCGCCGGCTTCGTCCTCGCGCTCACCGATCCCGCCGCTTACGCGATCGCCTTCCCAAATTGCTTCATTCTCAACGCCGACGTCAACAACGACGGATTCGTCACGGTGGGCGATATCAGCAGCTTCGTTGCATTGCTCACCGGAAACTAAGCTTGCTCGCGGCGCGGGCCCTCTGCCCGCGTCCGCCCGTTTGCCTGTGCGCTGGACTGTCCCATCCGACCCCTGTCTGAGGAGCCGATCTTGTCGAACTCGCTCGCCTTCCGCCGCGGCGTGCATTGCGCCGCGGCCTTCGTCGTCTCGTTCCCGCTCGCCGCCGCGCTCGCCGCGCCGCCCGCCGGTCTCGCGCCTTACACAATGGAGGGCGCCAGCGCTCAGGCGCTATGGTGGAGCGAGGGCGGCACAGAGCGCTACGCCGTCCGCGCCCGCGCCGATGCCGAGTGGGTCGAGCGCGACGCCATCACCCAATTACAGCTTCAGGTCGGCGCCTTCGATCCGACAAAAGCATTGCCCGGCCTGCCGATCTGGGCGCTCTCGCCGGCCGGCTCGCGTCGCCAAATCGCGCAATTCCGCACGCAGACCCTGCCCGAATATCGCGACGCCCTGGCCGCGATCGGCGTGCAGGTCGAAGCCGCTCTGCCCGACCAGGCGCTGATCGTCCGCGCCGATGGCGACGCGCTCGCCCGCCTGCGAGCGCTGCCCTTCGTCCGCTGGGTCGGTGCTTATGAGCCGGGCTATCGCATCGAGCCCGCGCTGCTGCAACAGCTCATCGCCGACAGCAACGGTCCGCGCGCCGCCGCCGCCGACCCGATCCCCGTCAGCATCATGGTCTTCGGCCGCGGCTTCGCCGCCAAAGCCGGCGTCGTCATGCACCTGCAGGCGCTCGGCGCTCAGGTCGACGCGGCCACGCCCAACAGCTTCATCGTCGAAGCCACCGTCTCCCCCGATCAGCTCAAAGCCCTGATGGCCCACGACGACGTGCTCTACATCGATCGTCGCCTGCCCATCGTCGAATACATGGACAACGTGCGAGTCGTCGGCGGAGCCAACTACGTCCAGTCCGTCGCCGGCTACGACGGCACCGGCGTCCGCGGCGAAGTCATGGATAGCAACCTCTTCGAGACTCACGCCGATTTTCAGGCGCTTCCCGCCATCTTCCACGGCGGCCGCGGCGGCAGCAGCTCACACGGCACCAGCGTCTACGGCATCGTCTTCGGCACCGGCACGAGCAACCCCGCCGGCCGCGGAATGTTGCCCGCGGCGCAGGGCATCTTCGCCGACTTCGGCAACCTCACCGATCGCTACGTTCATACGGGCCAGCTCCTCGCGCCGCCCTACGAAGCCGTCTTCCAGACCAACAGTTGGGGCAGTTGCTGCACCACCGCCTACACCACCCAGGCCGCCGCGATCGACGACAACCTCTTCGATCACGACATCCTGCTCCTGCAAGCCCAGGCCAACAGCGGCTCGACCAGCTCCGACGTAATCGCCTTCGCCAAAAACCTCGTCTCCGTCGGCGGCATCCGCCATTTCAACAACACCAACCTCGCCGACGACTCCTGGACCAACGCCGGCAGCATCGGCCCCGCCGCCGACGGCCGCATCAAGCCCGACCTCTCGTTCTGGTACGAGTCGATCTTCACCACCTCCAACAGCGGCGGCTACACCACCGGCTTCGGCGGCACCAGCGCCGCGACGCCCATGACCGCCGGCCACTTCGGCCTCTTCTTCCAGATGTGGAACGACGGCATCTTCGGCAACACCGTCGACGCCTCGGGCACTGTCTTCAGCAATCGCCCCCACGCGACGCTCGCCAAGGCGATGATGATCAACACCGCCGCGCCTTATCCCTTCAGCGGCGCAAGCGCCGACCTGCGCCGCATGACGCAGGGATGGGGCCGCCCCAACGTGCAGCAGCTCTACGACCGTCGCGGCGAGATCTTCGTCGTCGATGAGACGGATGTGCTCTCGAATCTCGAATCGACGAGCTATTCGCTGGAAGTCGAACCCGGCCAGCCCTACTTCCGGGCCACGCTGGTCTATCTCGATCCGGCCGGCGTCCCCGCCGCCGCTCGGGCCCGCATCAACGACCTTTCGCTGCGCGTGCAGTCGCCGTCGGGCCTCATCTATTGGGGCAACAACGGCCTTGCCGCGGGCAACGTCTCCACCGCCGGCGGCGTCGCAAATGTGATCGACACGGTCGAAAACGTCTGGCTCGAAAACCCCGAGGCCGGCGCCTGGACGATCGAGGTCCGCGCCGATCAGATCGTGCAAGACGCGCATGTCGAGACGCCGCAAATCGACGCCGACTACGCCCTCGTGGTCAGCGGAATCGTGCCGCCCTCCACCGCATTGCTGGGCGACATGAACTGCGACGGCCTCGTCACCCTCGGCGACATCGCCGGCTTTGTGCTCGCGCTCACCGACCCGCTCGGCTACGCCGCCACCTATCCCAGTTGCTCGCTGCTCAACGCCGATTTCAGCGGCGACGGCTTCGTGACCGTCGGCGACATCAGCGGCTTTGTGGCGCTGCTGACCGGCAACTAACATTGCAGGTGCTGTGCAGCAGCCGCTGTGCGCAGGGGCTGCTGCGCCGACCTTCTCGTGGTCGGCGTGTTGAACGCGTTCCTTCGAACGCATTTGGGGGGATTCTTATCGCTTGAAATGGAAGATCGCTTGGCGCGCGAATGCGCGTCGATTGATGAGAGTTGGGAATGGACGTGACTTGACGCCAGTTGAACTTTTCCGGCACGCAGCTCAGCATTCGAATGCTGGGAGCTCGATATTATTGGACCAGCAAGTTGTATGATGCAGTCAAGGCGTCTGCCCGATGACGCCGAAATGAGACATACTTGCATGTCCCAATCGTCGGCGCTTCACTAGGTGCCGAGTCCGTGGCGATGGAGGTCACCGGTTAGTCAGTAGGCCGACGAATGCGCCGATGTCGTTCGCGTTCACGACAGCGTCAACGTTCACATCCGCCCGCGCGATCTCGCAATTCGGATACTCCGCCGCATACTGGGCCGGATCGGTCAGCGCCAACACGAATCCGCCGATATCAGCGACCGTGACGAAAGCAT
>JANRJD010000018.1:0-1793 GCA_033764195.1 Phycisphaerae bacterium
GTCAGAATCGGCCGGCGGCCGGCGGTGACGACTGTGAAAAAATAGCTTGCACCGGGGACGCGCCATCGGCGATACTCGGGCATGGCCGGAAATCGTAGCGAAGTCCTCGGCTCGGGCACGGTACTGCGTGCGCGGGGCCGAAGTTGTCGCGGGCCGAATGGTGGGCACGGCCCACCCTACGAACTCAGACAGCACCCGTTCAGGTGCCGGTGGATAACTTCTAGTTCGTTTCTGGCGTGCGAAAACGCTACGAACTTGAATGCGTGGGTATGTCGCCAGGCATATAGGGCGATGGAGAGCGCATGTGAGAAGGGTTAGGACTGTGTGCTGGCTGGCGCTTGTTGTGGCTGGCTGCGATTGCCTGGAGTTTTATGACAATCGCAGCCTCCTCGAGGCGGCGGACAGTCCGCCTTCCGAAGCAATCGCGATCCAGTACCTGAACGATACGCGTACGTCCGAAACCAAAGACTACGATTTCGCGATCAACCGGTACGAAAAATCTGCCTCGGGGAGCATCGGCGTATGCACTTCGCTGAGCCTCGACGGATCGCCGATTCGGTTTGCGGCGGCTTCCCTGCGGCGCAACGGCGACGGGATTGCGGCGCTCGCGGACGGACGGTTGGTGAGATTCAGCGTAGCGAGTCCATTAGTTACTGTGGTAAGTCAATTAGCCCAGGTTCCGCGAGCAGTCGCCTGGTCGAGTGATGGAACCAGGGTCGCAATGGCGTTCGACGACTTTGGTGCGCGAACCGAACCCGTCATCAACGAACTTCGAATAGCGACGCTTGACGGCGCTACGCTCGCGTCGCTCCCGTTGACCCTGCCGCTTCCGGCAAAGGATCCGATAGGACCAGGCGACGGCTATCGCGTGTGTCTGTCCTGGTCCGGTGACGACGCCAGAGTTGCGGTGAGCGTTTCTGCGTGGGCAAGCGTGCTGCGTGTGTTGGACTTCGAAGCCAATCTCGTCGACGTTGAATCGGGGATCATCTATGAGGTATCCAATGTGCAGGCGGTCCACTTCCTCGATGACCGAACATTCGCGGCGATGCGCCCGAGCGACGCGGGCGGGATCGGACGAACGCTGCTGCTTTTTGGGCCGGCCGAGCCGGAGCCGCTTCTCTTGGCGAGCGGACGGTGCGGAGGGTTTCTCGAACTTTGGGGTAGCGATCCGGTCAGAGGTGAGTTGTTGGTCGAGGCATTCAGCTTCGACCAGCCACTTAGCGCATCAGTGTTATATGTAGTCGATCGATCATTGCGATGGACCAAAGGATTTGGGGCGCTCGGCGACAGGCCGGCAGTGGTCGACCCGATGATCGCCGAGCCATTGCTCGTTGCGAGGCAGAATCTGAGCGAGTGTCGGTAGTCGCGCTTGACAACGGCGTTGAGTTTGTAGGGTGGGCCGTGCCCACCTTCTACGGGCTACACCTCGCCCGGAACCGTGATCTCGACGGCGGATGCGCTCGTCCAGTCCGCTGCGAGCCAGCCGTTGCGCAGGTGGCGATGCACGCTCGACCACGGCCAGCCGCGCGGGTGGCGGACGTAGCCGTGCTTGACCGGGTTCATGTGAATGTAGTCGCGATACGCGAGCAACGCGCGTTCGTCGCGGATCAGGTGCTCCCAATATCGCCGCTGCCAGTCGCCCCGCTCGCGCTTCCTCGCGCGGCTCGCGGAGCGGCGGTCGGTCGCCCCGCCAAAATCGCGCCAACGCTGGCTGAAGCGGCGCTTCAGGATCGACCAGCGCGTGGGGTAATCGTCGTCACCGGGCGGTAGATGCCAGATGCAGTGCAAATGGT
>JANRJD010000010.1:0-56228 GCA_033764195.1 Phycisphaerae bacterium
GGTAATGGTCGCGCCCGGGCTGACGGTCGTGCCGTTCTGCGGCGAGGTCAGACTGACCGTCACCGTCTGCGCCAGCGCCGCCGCCGACATCGCCAAAGCCGCCAGACCGCATGTCATCTTTCGCATCTTCGAACTCCTCCGGAGCGAACTCAGAGAAACCTTCAGAATTTGGTCGAATTGATCTCTCACTCGGTACAAGCCGAGACCGCATCATAGCAATCGTCGAGATTTCATTGCAAGCGCTTTCATGGTTGGTATACTGAGTTTTTTGAGAGCGCCTCGCGATTCGTGGCGCACCGTCCCCGGTCGCCGTTTGTTCGCCGAAGGAGAGCCGTGAGAAGCGACGCGCAGCAACCATTCCTCTGGGGCGCCGCCACCGCCGCCTTGCAGATCGAGGGCGCCCACAACGAGGAAGGGCGAGCTCCCAGCATCTGGGATATTTTCGCCGCCATCCCCGGCAAAGTCGCGGGCGGAGTGCCCGTCCTGCGCGCCTGCGAACATTATCGGATGTGGCGCGAAGACATCCGGCTAATGAAAGAGATCGGCCTCAACTCCTATCGCTTCAGCATCAGTTGGCCGCGCGTGCTGCCCACCGGCCGCGGTGCCGTAAACGCCGCAGGAATCGAGTTTTACGATCGATTGGTCGATGAGCTCCTGGCCCACCGCATCCAACCCCTGATCACGCTGTACCACTGGGATCTGCCCGCCGCCCTCCAGATGGAACTCGGCGGCTGGGCTCATCCCGATATCGCCCCCATCTTCGCCGACTACGCCGAGCTCATGTTCAAGCGGCTCGGCGATCGCGTCTCGATGTGGCTGACTTTGAACGAGCCTTGGTGCTCCGTCGATGGCGGCTACTTCAACGGCGGCCACGCCCCGGGGGCCAAAGATCGGCGAACCGGCTATCGCGCCGGCCACAATCTGATCCGCGCTCACGCCTACGCCGTCGCCACCGGGCGAACGCTGTTGCCCAAAAGCGCCAAGCTCAGTTTTGCTCTGAACACAGCCTATTTCTGGGGCGCGACAGATTCGCGCGAAGACAGCGCCGCGGCCGACCGCGCACTACTCAACATGGCCGGCTGGTTCGGCGACCCCATGTGGTATGGCGATTATCCCGCCGTCATGCGCGAGCGACTCGGCGATCAGTTGCCCGCCTTCAGCAACGAAGACGCTCGCCTGCTCCGAAAATCGATGGACTACATCGCCATCAACTATTATTTCAGCGAGCGCGTGCGCCACGCGCCCGGCCAGGGCTTCGGCATGGACATCGAACCCGTCGCCCAGCCCGAGCGCAAGCACACCGCGATGGGCTGGCCCATCACGCCCGACGGCTTCGCTCCGCTGCTGCGCTGGCTCGACCAGCGTTATGGGCACTTGCCGCTCTATGTCACGGAAAATGGCGGCGCCTTCGACGACGAGCCCGATGCCAATGGCGTGGTGAACGACCAGAACCGCATCGAGTACTACGATCAGCATCTGCGCGCCGTAAAATCCGCCATGGATGACGGCGTCGATGTCCGCGGCTACTTCGCCTGGACGCTGATGGACAATCTGGAGTGGTCGCTGGGCCTCTCCAAGCGCTTCGGCCTCATCCGGACCGACTTTTCCACGCTCAAGCGCACTCCAAAAGCAAGCGCTCGCTGGTACAGTCGGTTGATTCGAGAAGGCGGTTTGTCCGCTCTGCCCCCGGCCGATCAGCCGGCTGTGGCGGCGGCGAGGGTTTGAATATTGAAAATCGCGACAGCTAACACGATCGCGACGCGGGCAACCAGCTTGTCCGCATTTTCCTGCTTCGCCTGCGCGCTCTTCGTCAGCGCCGCCGCGGGGCAAACCATCACGCAGCTCGCCAGCTACGAGGCGGCGGAGACCAATCTCACGCTCTCGCGACCGACGAGCGATGCCGGCCTCACGCTCGCTATCGTCGATGGTGGCGTCGGCGGCGCGCCGGCGGCGACCCACGGCTCGCGCGTGCTGCGCCTCACCATCAGCAACGAAGCCGATCGCAAAGTCGAGTTTCGCCACAACTGGACCGGATTCACTTACAACCTCGCCGGCAACGACGAGCTGCTGGTCGATGTGTTCATCGCCACCGCCGGGGCGCGCCCCACCGTTATGGGCGTCTTCGACGACTTCTGGAACCCGCCCAGCGCGTGGCAGCCCGCGACCAACATCCCGACCACCGTCGGCGTCTGGACCACCATCTCGATGAACGTCTCCGCCCGCGAGCAGATCGGCCTGAACCGCATCTGGGCGCTGGTCTTCGAGAACATGGTCAGCACCAGCGGCACAGCCTACGTCGATAACGTCCGGCTGCGCTCCAACGGTCCGCCTCCCTCTTATGGCGAGGTGGCCGCGGTGGGCTACGAAGATCACAACCTGATTCAATGGAAGCCCGCGTCGATCGTCGGGCTGCAGGGCTATCACGTCGATCGCGCCGCGGCGGCAGGGGGGCCGTTTACCCGACTCACCGCCGCCCCCATCACCGCCGTCGAGTATCGCGATCCCCAGGAAAGCGCCGTCCGTCCGACGGCTTATTACCGCGTGGTGCCCGTCGCAAACGGCGTGGACTCGACGCCCAGCGTCGCCGCCGGCGCAAACTACAACGGCATGACCGATGACCAGTTGCTCAACGATGTGCAACTGCGAACCTTCCGCTATTTCTGGGATTATGGCCATCCGTTCTCGGGAATGGCGCGCGAGAGCAACGGCCTCGGCCACCCCAGCGACACCGTCACCACCGGCGGCAGCGGCTTTGGCCTCATGACCATCGTCGTCGGCGCGGAGCGCGGCTTCGTGACACGCGCCGCCGCCGCCCGCATCGTCCGGATCGTGCGTTTCCTCGATGGCGCCAACCCCGATAACCCGTCGCTGCCCAGCGGCGTGCAGCGCTATCACGGCGCCTGGTCACACTGGATGAACGGCGCCACCGGCGCGACGATCGCCTTCGCCGGTGCGCAAGACAACGGCGGCGACCTCGTCGAAACCGCGTTTCTCGTGCAGGGTCTGCTGACCGTGCGGCAATACTTCGACGATCCGGTCGACCCGGTCGAAACCGAGATTCGCGACCGCTGCACCCAGATGTGGGAAGAGGTCGAGTGGAGCTGGTATCGCCGCTTCGCGAACGGATCAGTGCTTTACTGGCATTGGTCGCCGAATTTCGGCTGGGCGCTCAATCTTCCCATTCGCGGTTACAACGAAGGCCAGATCATCTACCTGCTGGCCGCCGCTTCGCCCACGTTCCCCATCCCCGCCAGCGTCTACGCAACGGGCTGGGCCGGCGGAGCCTACGTCAACGGCTCGAGCTATTACGGCTATCCTCTCCAAGTGGGCGAACCTTTCGGCGGTCCGCTCTTCTTCACGCACTATTCAAATCTCGGCTTCGACCCGCGTTACAAACGCGACGCCTACGCAAACTACTTCGTCAACGCCCGCAACATGTCGCTCATCAATCGCGAACATTGCCTGCGAAATCCCTTCGGCTTCGCCGGCTATTCGCCCATGACCTGGGGCCTCACCGCGAGCTTCAACCCCTTCGGCTATTCGGCCCACTCGCCCACCAACGACAACGGCACGATCACGCCGACCGCCGCCATCAGCGCCATGCCCTATGTCCCCCGCGAATCGCTGATCGCGACACGCCACATGCTCGACCGCTTCGGCACGCTGCTCTACGGCTTCTACGGCTTCCGCGACGCGTTCCATGTCGAAGAAAACTGGTACGCGCCCGGCTGGCTCGCGATCGATCAGGGCACCATCGCCCCCATGATCGAAAACTATCGCAGCGGGCTCTGCTGGCGGCTCTTCATGTCGAACCCCGAAATCTTGCCGATGATGGAATCGCTCGGCTATTTCTTCGAAATCGACTTCGACAGCGACGGCGATGTCGACATCGCCGATTTCGCGATCGCCGGCCCTTGTGCAAATGGGCCGCAGATCACCACGCCGCCTCCGGGATGCCTGCCGGCGGACTTCGCGGATAGCGACCTCGATGATGATGGCGACGTCGATGCGGTCGACCTCGCGATTTCGCAACGCATCTTCACCGGCGCGCGGTAGAGAACGATTCGTAGAACCGGGCCCCGCCGGGTTCGCAATCTTGTAAAACAAGGCTGTGCCTTGTGATACGCCCAAAGCAAGGCGGAGCCTTGCTCTACGGTTCGAGCCCAACTCCGTCGCTTGTCGCGCCGTCGCTTCTCATACGACTGATGAAACTTCCCCTCTGGCTCAAAGCTCTCGTCCTCGTCGCCCCCGCCCTGGCGCTGGTCGCCTTCGGCCCGCGCGGCCAAACCGAGATCCCCGCCGGCCGCGTCGTCGTCACCTACTGGGAAAAATGGACCCTCGACGAAGGCCGCGCGATCAAGACCATCGTCTCGCGCTTCAACGAAACCGTCGGCCGCGACAAAGGCGTCTGGGTCAACTACACCGCCCTCGGCGACGTCGACAAACGCATGCTGATCGCCACCGCCGGCGGCGATCCCCCCGACATCGCCGGCCTCTCCGATCGCTTCGTGCCCCAATACGCGGACCAAGACGCGCTGCTGCCGCTCGACAACATGATGGCCGAACACGGCATCGACGCCGGCGCCTTCAAGCCCATCTGGCTCGACATCTGTCGCTATCGCGGCAAGCTCTACGCGCTGCCCAGCACACCTTTCACCATCGCGCTCTTCTACAACCGCGCCCACTTCCGCGCCGCCGGCCTCGATCCCGATCGTCCGCCGCAGACCACCGCCGAATTCACCGAGTACGCCGTCAAGCTGACGCGATTTGAAACCGGCGGCGCCAAAGCGGCAGGGCGGGACGACCGCATCGTCCAGCTCGGATTCACCCCCTCACCCTCGATGCTCGGCTGGTGGCATTGGGTCTGGCCCGGCTTCTTCGGCGGGCGCTTGTGGGATGGCGAGCGCTTTCACATCGACGACGAGCCCGGCCGCGCCGCCTATGAATGGCTCATGGACTATCGCAATCGCGTCGGCAATCGCGCCGTGGTGCAGTTCGAGGGGCAGGGATCGGTGATCGAAAGCGCGCAAAATCCATTCCTCGCCGGCCGACTGTCGATGGTCTTTCAGGGACCGTGGTTCACCAAGTGGGCCATGCGCTACGCCCCCGAACTCGACTATGGCGTCGCGCCCTTTCCCTCCAGCGATCCCGCGCGAAAGCACGTGCTCGCCAGTTGCGACGTTTTCGTCATTCCGCGCTCGGCGAAACACCCGCGCGAGGCGATGATGTTCCTGAGCTACCTGATGTCGCAACCCGTTCTGGAAGAGCTCAATCGCGAACACGGCAAGGTCTCGCCGTTTCGATCGCCGCTGCCCTCGTTCTACGAGGGCCACCCCAATCCCCATGTGCGCATCTTCGACGAAATGGCCACCTCGGCCGATTGCTTCGGCTATCCGCAGATGCCCACCTGGGGCGAGGCCTGGACCGAAACGCTCTTCATGACCGAAAACACCCTCCGCGGCGTCCGGCCGCCGGCCGATGAGGTGCGCGATGCGCAGCTGCGCGTCGATGCGATCGTGGCCCAGTATGACCGTGCCGCGGCGCGGCGAAAGGCGCGCCAGTGACCCACGATGCCCGCCATCGAAAGGCCGATCGCGCCGCGCTGCTCAGCGGCCTGGCGTGGACAGCGCCCTGGTGGCTCGGCTTTCTTCTGCTGATGGCTGGCCCGCTCGTCGCGACGCTCTACCTCAGCTTTTGCGACTACTCGCTCCTGGAGCCGCCCGCCTTCGTCGGCGTAGAAAACTATGTCACCCTTGTGCGCGATGAAAACGTCCACAAAGTCCTCTGGAACACGCTGATCTACGCCGCCATCTCCGTGCCCCTCATGACCGCGCTGGCGGTCGGGCTCGCGATCCTCGTCAATCAGCCGATCCGCGGCCAGGCCTTCTTCCGCGCCGCCATCTTCGTGCCCACGATCGTCCCACTGGTCGCAGCGGGCATCGTCTGGATGTGGCTGCTCAATCCCGAATCGGGCCTCGTCAACGAGACGCTCAAAGCCATCGGCATCAGCCGCCCGCCGCTCTGGCTCGAATCGCCGCAATGGGCCATGACCACGCTGATCGGCGTCTCGCTCTGGTTTGTCGGCACGCCGATGGTCATCTACCTCGCCGGTTTGCAGGAGATACCCGAGACCCTCTATGAAGCGGCCCGCCTCGACGGCGCCAGCGCCTGGGGCCGCTTCTGGCACGTCACGCTCCCGGGTCTGAGCCCGGTCATCCTCTTCAACGTCGTGGTTGGATTGATCAACGCTTGGCAGGTCTTCGCGCTGCCGTTCGTCATGTGGCGCACCCGCCCCGGCCCCGATCGCGCCGCCTACTTCTACACGACCTATCTGTTCGACAACGCGTTCACTTATCTCAAGATGGGCTACGCCAGCGCGCTGGCGTGGGTGCAACTCCTGATCATCCTCACGTTGACCGGCCTCGTCTTCTGGCTGAGCCGTCGCAGCGTGCATTACGTGGGGCGTTGATGATTTACCTTAAATTCCAAATCACCGCCCTGTGCCACTGCGCTGCGAGCAGTCCGCCGCGAAGTACAGGCGCGGTCGCTCATCATCAGGCGTCCTCGACCTCTCGCACGCCAAACCGTCTCACCACGCGAGCAACCCGCCAACGCCCGGGAAGTGCCAGTCCGCGGAGTGCGCCGCAATGAAGCTGCGCCCCGCCCAAATCCTCACCTTCGCCGCGCTCTGCCTCATCGCCGCCGCCTGGCTCCTGCCGCTCGGCTGGATGGTCAGCGTCTCGCTCAAGCCCGCGCAGGAAGTCTCCAACGCCGCACTGCTCCCGCACAAGCCGACGCTCGACTCCTACCGTCGCCTCGTCCTTCCGCCCGACCGCTCCGTCGTCGACGCCACCGGCCGCCCCGTCGAGCCGACCCCGTTTTACTTCCCGCTCCTCGCCCGAAACACGCTCATCGTCCTGCTGCTCAGCGTCGGCGGCGTCGTGCTCGCCAGCAGCGCCGCGGCCTACGGCTTCGCCCGCATCCGCTTCCCCGGCCGCGACCTGCTCTTCGCCATCTGTCTCGCCACCATGATGATCCCGTTCCCCGTGCTCATGATCCCGCAATATCTGCTCTTCAAGCAGCTCGGCTGGATCGGCACCACCGCGCCGCTCTGGGCGCCCGCGTGGTTCGGCAGCGCCTTCAACGTCTTCCTCCTGCGACAGTTCTTCGCCGGCATCCCGGTCGAGCTCGAGGAGGCCGCATTGCTCGACGGCTGCAATCGCTGGTCCGTCTTCTGGCGCATCATGCTGCCGCTGGCCCGCCCCGCAATCACCGTCGTGGCGCTGCTCCACACGCTCTACGTCTGGAACGACCTCGTCGGCCCGCTGATCTTCCTAACGCGCCCCGAAAAATTCACTCTCGCGCTCGGCCTGCAATTCCTACAAAGCCGCTCCGGCGACACCCCCTGGAACGAACTCATGGCCGCCTCAACCCTCATCGTCCTGCCCGTTCTCATTCTCTTCCTGCTGGCCCAGCAGGTCTTCATCCGCGGCATCGCAACCAGCGGGCTGAAGGGGTGAAACGGTGCAACGGCAAAACGGTAATACCGTCTGAAGAGCCGCGGGCTTCAGCCCGCGCGGCGCCGCGATGACCAGCGCCGCGCAATCGAGTGCAGCGGTAGGGCGGGTTCCACCCGCCTCTTACGTCGTCGAAGCCAACATCGTGGATGATCCATATCCGTCTCATTCGGAGCGAAAGATCATGATTCGCGTCTTCACTGCAATCGAGCGCGTTCGTACCGCCGTGAGTATGTGGCGGGTGAAATCTGCCCTACTCCTCGCCCTCGTCGCCCCCGCGCTCGCCGCAGACCTCTCCCCCAAGCGCTTCGACGACCCAGCCGCCTGGAAAATCGCCGCCGCCGACGGCGTCTTCGCTGAGGCCGCACCCGCCGAACCGCGCGAGCCCGGCCCGAAACCCCTGCGCATCAACATCGAATTCCGCACCGGCGGCGGCTTCTGCACCGCGACGCTCCCGGTCAATCTCTCTGCCGCCGAAAACTACCGCTTCGTCTTCGCCGTGCGCGGCGCGCTCCCGCCCAACAACCTCGAGTTCAAGCTGATCGACACCGACGGCGAAAGCGTCTGGTGGCTCAATCGTCGCGACTTCGAATTCAGCGAAACCTGGCAAAACCTCTCGCAATCGCGCCGCGACTTCGAATTCGCCTGGGGCCCCTCGCGCGGCGCGCCGCTCAAAGGCATCAAAGCCATCGAGTTCGCAATCGCCTCCTCGGAAGGGGGGAAGGGCTGGGTCGAGATCGGCGGCGTCGACTTCGCCCCGCTGCCGCCGATCGAGGCGAATCCGAAGCCGGCGAAAGCCACCGATTCGAAAAACGCAACGCCGCGCGACCTACCGGCCGACGGCCGCGTCGATTGGACGCCGACCGCCGACGACAAAGACGCCTTCCTCGACCTCACCTACGACGCCCCGCTCGAAATCGCCGCGATCATCGTCGAGCGCGACCTCGCCGCCGGCCCGCTCTCAATCGTCATCAGCGGCGAAATCGACCACGGTCAGGGCAACTTCCCAGTCGCGAGCGTCCGCGAAATGACCGCCCGCCGTGCAATCCTCGACGGCGCGCCGATCGCCACGCGCAAGCTGCGCATCACCCGCCCGTCGTCCACCGGCGGCCTCACCCGCGTCCTCGTCCTCCGCTCCGACGACATCCGCTCGCGCAACGCACTCATGCAGCGCGTCGCCAAGCTCGCCCAACCCGGCGAATACCCGCGCTACTACCGCGACGAGCAGCAGTTCTGGACCGTCGTCGGCCTGCCTGCCGACTCGCGCGAAGCCCTCATCGACGAGGGCGGCGCCATCGAGAGCCAGCGCAAGGGTCCGCGCATCGAGCCCTTCCTCTGGCTCGCCGATGAGTCGAAGCTGCTGACCTGGGCCGACGTCACCTGCGAATCATCGCTTGCCGAAGGCCATCTGCCGCTGCCCTCGGTCCATTGGCGACACGCGAAAGTTGGTCTGCAAATCGAGACCCTCGCCGCCGGCGAAATCGGCGACTCGGTGATCGCCGCTCGCTATCGCGTCACCAACCCGACCAGCAGCGAACTAAACGGCGCATTGGCGCTCGCCATCCGCCCATTCCAAGTGCAGCCGCCCGCCCAATTCCTGAATCTCCCGGGCGGCGTCTGCAAAGTCGAATCGCTCGCGTGCAGCGGCGGCGAACTGAACATCAATGATCGACTCTGGCTGCGCACCAAAAACACGCCCGCGCACACCGGCGTCTCGACTCTCGCGCAGGGCGAGATCATCGAACACCTCGCGCTCGGCAAGATCCCCGAACCGACGACCGCCAAGGACGAAAGCCGCCTCGCCTCCGCCGCGCTCTGGTACCCGCTCAAGCTGGCCCCCGGCGGCTCGACCGACATCGTCATCCACCTCCCCGATCCAACGCGCCGCGAACCGTCGCAAGCCATCAACAAGCTCGACGCCGACTTTGACACACTCCGCGCAAAGTCCCTCGCCGCCTGGAAGGAGCGCCTCGGCGGCGTCGCGCTGCTGCTGCCCAAATCTCAGCAGCCCCTCGTCGACACCTTCTATTCGCAACAGGCCTACATCCTCGTCAACGCCGACGGCCCCGCGATTCAACCCGGCTCCCGCACCTACGAGCGCAGCTGGATTCGCGACGGCGCTCTGACCTGCGTCTCGCTCCTGCGCACCGGCCACGCCGACGCCGTCCGCGATTTCATCGATTGGTACGCCCCGCGCCAATTCGAAAACGGCAAGGTCCCCTGCGTCCTCGATCGCCGAGGCCCCGACCCCGTGCCCGAGCACGACAGCACCGGCCAGCTCATCTATCTCCTGCGAAAGTACTACCAATACACCGGCGACCGCGACACCCTCGCGCGCCACTACGACCACGTCCTCCGCGGCGTCGCTTACCTCGACGAACTCCGCCGCCAGCGCATGACCCCCGAATACCGCGACGCCGCTGATCCGCTGAAGCGCGCCTGCTACGGCCTCGTCACCGAATCGATCAGCCACGAGGGCTACTCCGACAAACCGCGCCACTCCTATTGGGACGGCTTCTTCGTCCTCCGCGGCCTCCGCGACGCCACTGCCATCGCGACCACGCTCAACAAGCCCGACGACGCGCGGCGCTTCCAGGCCTTTTACGACGAATATCGCGTTGCGATGCGCACCTCCATCGAACTCGTCATGCAGACAAAGTCGATCGACTACATCCCCGGCTGCGCCGAGCTCGGCGATTTCGACGCCACCTCGACCGCCATCGGCCTCTACCCCTGCGACGAGATCTCGCTGCTGCCGCGCGCCGCGTGGCAGGCCACCTTCGATCGCTACTGGACCTTCTTCAACGATCGCGCCGGCGGCAAGCTCACCTGGGACCGCTACACGCCCTATGAGACCCGCATCATCGCCGCCTACAACCGCCTCGATCAGCCCGAGCGCGCCCACGCCTTGCTGGGCTACTTCCTCGGCCACCGCTTCCCCGCCGGCTGGAATCACTGGGCCGAGGTCGTTCACAACCCGAGCCGCAAACACGAATTCATCGGCGACATGCCCCACACCTGGGTCGGCTCCGGCTATCTCAACGCCGTCTGCGAGCTCTTCGCCTATGTCGACGAGGGCTCGGAGCGCCTGATGCTGGCCAGCGGCGTCGCCGACGATTGGTGGAACGCCGGCCAACCCGTCGGCATCCGCAAGCTGAACACGGAGCTCGGCCAGATCAGCTACGAAGGCCGAAAAGTCGGCAACGTGCTGACGGTCCAACTCGCCTGCGACGCAACCCCGCCGCCCGGCGGCGCCTTCTGGCGCCTGCCGCCCGGCGCCCGCGGTGCGACGCTCGACGGCACGCCATGCCAGCCAACCGATGCCGGCTGGGTTCGCTTGCCCGCTCTAAAAGGCGAATTGCGGATCGAGTGAGTCATGGCGCCAGCGCGATCGGGCATGCGAGTGCCTGTCCGGCCACGCATTCCCGAACCGCTCACGGCGGGCTTCGTTAGCGATTTCACATTATCGGATCGTCGCGAAAAAGGGCGGCTCCCAGACCGAAGCGGCGTGCCCCGACAGCGCCCCGCCGCCATCCGCCCGTCCGCGAAAAAACGCGAAAAATCCCTCATGAAAGCGCTTGCAATCGGGATGGCCATCCGGATAGATTACGAAGTGAACAGGTCAACATGAATCGTCATCTGCACAACCAGCTTACGCTCATTTCGGGCACGGGACTCGTGTCGGAAGCGAGGCTGCGTTTCGCCACATGGAGGTCGCCACGATGAAACGCCGGCAGTGTCAAACATGGCAACTTCAGCAGCGTGGCTTCACGCTGATTGAGCTTCTGGTCGTCGTCGCCATCATTGCCCTCCTCATTAGCATCCTCCTCCCCTCCCTCGGCAGCGCCCGAGAACAAGCAAAACGAACGGTGTGTCAGTCGAACATCCATCAGCTCATGCTGATCACCACCTATTACGCGACTGACAATTCCGACCGCCTGCCGTTCATCCCGGGGACCGTCAATCAAGAGTGCAACGCCCCATACCGCCAGTTCTATCAGATCTACCTCTTCTTCCGCTATCTCCCCGACTACAAGATGTTTCGCTGTCCGAGCGCTCGCGGCACCAACTCCGTCGAGTCTCTATACGGGCAAACCAGTGACTCGGCTGTCCCTGGGTCCCCGGTTAACTACGCCGGCTCCTCCCGCTATTACGTCCCAAAGACCGACCCGTTCTATATCGACGTCGTCTACCGCGATAACTGGTACCCGGCCTTCGACCCGTTCGCCCTGGGCACCGCCGAAGAGTTCCCCGAGCTGTACACCCAGTACTGGTGGAACGACTTCCATCCCGAGGTCTGCAATCAGGTCAACCCCGCCGGCATTCGCGACGCCGCCGACGTGCGAATCCCATCGATCAACGGCGGCTCTCTTGGTAGAATACCCTTCCCGCAGTACGCGGTCCCGATGACCGAGTACGGCTGGTGGATGACGGCCAAGATGCTGCGCCACAAAGGAGGCTACAACGTCGGCTTCCTCGATGGCCACGCCGACTGGTACGCCAAGAAGAAGATCTTCGACAACGAGACGACGCCCATTCAAAACCGAGGCGACTTTGACCCGTACGGCTCGCGGCCCTTCTATACCTGGGGCCTCACCCGCAACGGACGCGATTTCTAAATCATGTGGTGACCTACTGATAGACCTTCGGAGGGTCGAGTGAAGATGAACACGACAATGCGCAGATTTCAATGGTGCGCAATCGCGGCGACGGTCGCGTTTGTGCCGGCGACATTCGCCCGCAAGCAAGTTCTCAAGAACGGCAGCTTCGAGGCGGCCACCCCGCAGCTCGATCCGCCGATTCCGGTGCCCAACGACTGGTCGCAGTTCGGCCGCGCCCAGCAATCGATGGCTCAGGCCAACGACGGCCTGTCGAGCGCTCTCGTCAGCGTGCGCGACAGCGGCTTCGTCGGCATGTTCCAGGACACCGTCACGGTCGAGGAAAACGTCCGCATTCTCATGCGGGCGCTGGCCTACATCCCCAGCGATGCGCCGATCGTCAATCCGGTGCGCGCCGGCATTAAGCTCGAGTTCTTCCCGCCCGAGGGGCTCGTAATTCCCCCGCCGGAAGAAAACCTCGCCTTCAACATCGACCCGGTTCCCTTCCCCGAAGACACCTGGGTCCCGGTCACCTACTCCACCACCGTGCCCCCCGACATCGATACCGCGCGTATCATCGTCATCAGCTTCGATAACAGCCTGACCAACGGCCCGGTCTACATCGACTCGGCCTTCGCAGAGCGCAGCTCCGCCACCGGCGTCAATCAGCTGGTCAACCCCAGCTTCGAGAGCGGCCCCGGCGGTGCAAACGGCATCGCCAACTGGACCGAGTTCGCCGACCCCGCCAGCGGCGCCCGTCTGAACGCCTTCGAAGTTCCCGCCCAGAACGGCACGCGCGTCTGCCGCGCCAGCGGCCGCACCTGCGGTCTCCGTCAGGACATCCCCGTCGTCCCGGGCGAAACCCTGAACATCTCGGCCTTCTTCCGCTCGCGCTCGACGCTGACCTACGCCAGCATCGACGCCCGCGCCGGCGTCAAGGTCGAATGGATCGCCGGTGCCGTGCCGGGACCGCAGATCGACATCGCCCCCAACGCGAACCCGATCTCGGGCACGACCAACACGCTCAACGCCTCGTCGCCGGTTAACACCTGGACCCCGGTGACGATCGACTACACCATCCCGCCCAACAACGCCGCCAAGCTCCGTGGCACCATCATCAACGGCTTCGGCCCCGCGGTGTGCGACGTTTACTTCGATTCGTTCGAGTTCGTGCTGACCAACGTCTTCGACGGTTCCGATGCCGACGGCGACGACGATGAAGACGTCATCGATATCGCCGGTCTCCAGCGCGCCTATCGCGGCGCTGGCGGCGGTCGGCCGTTCGGCGGACTGGTTTTCGACCATGACGAAGACGGCGACGTCGACTTTACGTCGGGTCAGGATGCGCCTTTTGTGCTGTCGCGGATCACGGGTCCCGCGCTGCTTCCATAACGCCCTTATCGTTCACTGTTCGTTTGGGATTCAGAGGAGAAAGAGATGAAGCGTTTCATGAATGGTCTGATGGGCGTCGCGATCGTCGCGGCCCCCGCGTTTGCCGGTCCTGCCAACCTGCTGATCAACGGCGACCTCGAGGCGCCCGCTGGCGGCGCTGATGCTGCCGACGGTTGGACCTTGATCGAGCCCGATGTCGACACAAGCGGCGCCCCGGTCAACAGCGCCGAGTTCATCGGCTTCGCAAACCACACGCCCGCCGGCGCCCGTGGTCTGTGGTATCGCTCGTTCATGGGCGGCCTCGGCGCCACCAACCCGCCGCAGGTCGATGCCGAACTGCGCCAGGATGTCGCCGCCACCGCCGGCGAGACCTACACCCTGAGCGCCTGGTTCCGCTACGAGACCAACTATCCGGGTCTGTCCGAGTTCTCGAACACCGACACGCTGCTCGCCATGGACTACCTCCAGGGTGGCTCGGTCATCGGTTCGGTCGTCCTCAACGTTGACACGGTCTACAACCTGGGCCAGGTCAACCAGTGGCAGCAGTTCACCATCAGCGGCACCGCCCCGGCCGGCACCGACGGCCTGCGCGTCCGCTCGAACCTCGTCGACGGCGAACTGCAGACGCTGAACCCGCAGTCGGCCTTCGTCGATGACTTTGTGCTGACCCCCGAGCCGACCAGCCTCGGTCTGCTGGCTCTCGCCGGTCTGGCGCTGATCCGTCGTCGCTAATCACGCGTCATATCGCGGGAAACGACAGACGTTGCGACCTCCGCTAACGCAACTGAAAACGCTCGATCGCTCGTCGGTCGGGCGTTTTCTATTTCTTCGTGCCGTCGCGACTCCGCGAACAAGCTAGTCCCCGAGCCATCGTCAGCTTCCCGTTCCCTATCATCTCCCAAAACATTCCGCCCATGAGGATCCGCGCTATGCGACGCTTCTCGACGCTCGTTGTCGCTCTCTCCTGCATCGCAGTCACCCCCGCATTCGCGGACGATGTCCCCCGCATCCGCGCCGTCGCCGAGGGTCACGACTCGCGCATCGATCTCACCTGGACCTGCGATGCCCCCGACGCTCGCTATCACCTCGAGTCCGCCGCGTCCGAATCCGGCCCGTTTGAGCGCCGCACCAAAGAGCCGCAGGACTTCGCCGTCTTCAGCGACTGGATCGGCGCCGGCGAACACGCCCGCTGGTACCGCATCATTCCCGTCGACGCCGCTGGCGAAGAGTTTCCGCCGAGCGAGACGATCTCGGCCAAGACCCGCCCGATGTCGCGCGACGAATTGCTGACGTCGATCCAAAAGGCGCACTTCCGCTACTTCTGGGATTTCGCCCATCCTGTCAGCGGCCTCACCCGCGAAGGCTTTCGCCACAAACGCGATACATGCACCTCCGGCGGCACGGGCTTCGGCATGATCACGCTCATGGTCGGCGCCGAGCGCGGCTTTCAGCCGCGCGAAGTGATCGCCGAGCGACTGCTCAAGCAGGTGCGCTTCCTGCAGGAAAAGGCCCAGCGCTACCACGGCGCCTGGTCCCACTGGATCAACGGCGCAACCGGCGAGACGATCGCCTTCGCCGGTCCTCAGGACAACGGCGGCGACATCGTCGAGACCGCGTACGTCGTGCAGGGAATGCTCACGATCCGCCAGTACTTCGATCGCGACGACGCCGTCGAGCGCGAGCTGCGCGAGCGCATCGAAAAGCTCTGGCGCGAGGTCGAATGGGACTGGTATCGCGGCGATCCGCCTCAGACCAAGCTCCGCTGGCACTGGTCGCCCGATCACGGCTTCAAGCGCAACCACGGCTTCGGCGGCAACTTCAACGAGTGCATGATCACCTACATCGTCGGCCTCGCCAGCCCGACGCACCCGCTGCCCACGGAGTGCTATCACGAAGGCTGGGCCGGCAAGCCCAAGGTCGAGGGCGATTTCCCTTACGCCAACGGCGAGACCTATCACGACATCAAGCTGCCCGTCGGCTGGCCCTACGGCGGACCTCTTTTCTTCACGCAGTATTCGTTCCTGGGCCTCGACCCGCGCTTCATCACCGATCGCTACTGCAACTACTACGAAAACAACCGCGCCATCAGCCTCATCAACCGCGCCCACTGCATCGCCAACCCCAACAAGTTCAAGGGCTATTCCGAAAAGGCCTGGGGGCTGACGGCCAGCTTCACGCCCGGCGGCTATCACGCCCACGAGCCGCGCCACGACAACGGCACAATCTCGCCCACCGCGGCCCTCGCGGCGATGCCCTACACGCCCGACGAATCGCTCGTCGCGTTGGAGCATTTCTATCGCGATTACGAAGGCAAGCTGTGGGGCCCGCTCGGTTTCTGGGATGCATTCAATCCCACGAAAGACTGGGTGTCCGACACCATGATCGCAATCGACCAGGGGCCAATCACACCCATGATCGAAAACGCGCGGACGCAGCTCTGCTGGCGCATGTTCATGAAGAATGAGGAGATCGTGCAGGGGCTCAAGCGCACCGGCATCTGGGCCGAAACGCCCGCCAAACTCGTGGCGCTCTCGGATGCCGCCCGATGAGCAGCGCGGCTACGCCTCGTGCGGCGCTGCTCGCGACACTCCTCGTCGCGTTCGCGCTCCCCGGCAAATCTGTTTCACGTGAAACAACATTGCGCGAGTCGCGCCCGCTGACGGACGGCTGGCAGTTCGTACTCGATCGCGAAAGCCGCCAGACTCCGCCCGAGTCGGGCTGGCAGCCGGTAAATCTGCCGCACACCTGGAACGCGCTCGACGGCCAGGACGGCGGCGACGACTACTTCCGCGGCGTCGGCTGGTATCGGCGCGAGGGTGTGCTGCTCGACGCGAGTATGCCCGACGGCGATTGCATTCTGGCCTTCAGCGCCGCCAGCATCGTCGCCGACGTCTGGCTCGACGGCCATCACCTTGGTCAGCATCGCGGGGCATTTGCGACCTTTGCGTTCGATATCACGCCTTTCGCGCGGCGCGGCGAGCGGCAGCGGCTGGAGGTGCGGGTCGACAATCGCAAAACCGACGATATCGCGCCGCTCTCCGGCGATTTCACGATGTTTGGCGGGTTGTATCGGGAGGTGCGGGTCAAGATCCGGCCGCCGGTGCGCTTCGGATACGAAAACCTCGCCGCCGCGCCGGTTCGAGTTGTGACGAAGCGCGCAACGCCGGAAAGCGCAATTTTGGAGGTCTCCGGCGAAGTCCGCGGCGCTCGCGATCTCGCAGAACTCCGCGCGCAGATCGAAATTCGCGACGCCGACGGCAAGCTGGTTTCGCGGGCGAGCGGCATTCCGCTGGAGAGAATCGGCGGCGAGGTGCGATTTGCGGAGTCGTGCGAAGTGCCCAAGCCGCGGCTGTGGCGCGGCGTGCGCGATCCGTATCTCTATTACGCGCGAGTGGAGCTGCTGCGCGACGAGCGGACGATTGATCGCGTGACGATTGACGTGGGAATTCGCACGTTTCGCGTTGATCCGCAACGCGGCTTCTTGCTGAATGAGGAGCCGTATGACCTGCGCGGCGTGAGTCGGCATCAGGATCGGCTTGATAAGGGCTGGGCGATCTCGCGCGAGGACATCGCGGAGGATTTTCGGATTCTGCGCGAGCTGGGCTGCACGGCGGTGCGGCTGGCGCATTATCCGCATGACGAAATCGCGTATGAGGAGGCGGATCGCGCGGGGTTGGTGGTCTGGGCGGAGATTCCTCTCGTCGATCAGATTCACCAGTCCGAAGCATTTTCGCGCACGACGCATCAGCAGCTGCGCGAGATGATCGAGCAGCATTTCAATCATCCATCGATCTGCTTTTGGGGCGTGCATAACGAGGTGACCGCGCCGTGGAAGGCCGGTCCCGATCCGACGGCGCTCGTTGCAGATCTGCACCGCGCGGCAAAGCGGCTCGACCCCTCGCGGCTGACAGTCTGCGCCGCGTGCGATCCCGTGGAGCATCCCGCAAATTGGCAGACCGACCTGACGGCGTTCAATCGCTATTACGGTTGGTATGCGGGCAAGGTCGAGCAGTTCGGCCCGTGGGCCGATGGCGTACACGCGGCACATCCGAAGACGCCGCTCGGCATCAGCGAATATGGCGCGGGCGCCAGCGCCACGCTGCGGCGCTGGCCGGCGACGCAGCCGGTGCACAATGGGCCGGAGCACCCCGAACAGTGGCAGACGGAGCTGCACCGCGGCCACTGGATGGCCATGCGCGAGCGGCCCTATCTATGGTGCAAGTTCATTTGGAACGGCTTTGATTTCGCGTGCGATTCGCGGCGCGAGGGCGATCTCCCCGGCCGCAACGACAAGGGCCTCGTCACGTTCGATCGTAAGACGCGCAAAGAAGCGTTTCATTGGTATCGGGCGGCGTGGGCATCGGAACCGGTGGTCCACATCGCGCCGCCGCTGCGGTCGAGCGAGTCGGGGGCGATGGTCGTGCGCGTGTTTTCGAACTGCGACAGTGTGGAGCTGTTCGTCGCGGGCAAGTCGGTAGGGGAGCGAACTGTCGATGGGTTTCAGTCGCTGTGGGAGTTAACGGGCGACGTGGCAGAGTTGAAAGCCGTCGCGAGGCGCGGCGAACTGGTCGTTGAGTCGAAGTGGGCGTCGCACTAAGGCGAGCTCGCTGCGAAGACGACCGCTCACGTCGACTGTCTAACGGCTGAGAGTTTGCCGTTCTTTCGGCTCGTTGTGGCCCAGATGCCGCACCACATCCCAATCACCGCCGCGGCACCCGGCACGAATCGCGAACGACGAGCGTCGGCTCCAGTTTGATCTGCGTCGGCGGCGAGTCGGGTTTTGCCAATCGGCGACAGAGCAACTCAACGGCGCGCGAGCCCATCTCCGCCATCGGCACTCGCGCTGTGGTGAGGGCCGGTCGCATCATCGCGGCGATGCGCGTGTCGTCGAAGCCGACGATGCCAAGGTCGCCGGGAATCGTGATGCCCGCCTCGAGCGCGGCGGTGACGATGCCCGCCGCCATCTCGTCGTTGGCGGCGAAGACGCAGGCGCCGGGCCCGACCCATGCGCTCAGCGAGCGGCGGGCGAAGGCGTAGGCGGTCTCAAACTCATAGTTGAGATAGTGGATGTCGCCGTCGTCGAGGCGTCGTCCGCTGCGGCGCATCACCTCGCGACAGGCCGCTTCGCGCTCGCGCGTGTCGAGGTTGGTGGCGGGGCCTCCTACGAAAATCAGCCGCTGCACGCCGCGGGTGTCGACCAGGTGCTCGGCCAATTTTCGAGCGCCGGCCTGCTGATCGATAATGACGCTGTCATGGGGCACGCCGGGCATGTCGTCGTCGAGCAGCACGAAGGGCAGCGCCACGCGCGAGAGCAGGTCGCGGGCGTTGTCGTCGGCCTCGGCAAACATGAGCACCACGCCGTCGAGCAGCGCGAGGTAGCGCTGCGACGAATCGAGCACCGGCCCGCGATCGCCGTCGCGCATCGAGGAAATGAGCAGTTCATAGCCCAGGTCGCGGGCTTGGGAATTCGCGCCGCGGATGATCTCCGAATAAAACTCGCCGTGCAGATCGGGCAGCACCAGGCCGATGATTTCGCTGCGGCGCAGGGTCAGGCCGCGGGCGAACGCGTTGGGCTGATAGCCCAGCTCGGCGATGGCCTTTTCGACGCGGGCCTTGGTCAGCGCGTTCACCACGCTGCTGCCGTTGACGACCCGCGAGACGGTGCTGATCGACACCCGCGCGCGGCGGGCGACTTCAGAGATGGATACGGACATGGAGACACTCTCCGCCACGCAGTCGGTCGCCGACGGGATGCCCGAGAGGCCTTTGGGGCGGCCCGCGGGCCGGCGGGGATTCGGTATGACAACCGACCCGGTTTGACCGCGTTGCCCCTCCATCCTAGTCTTTCCGCAGTTCGCGGAAAACGCAAAAAACCCTTAGAGGCAGAATCTTTTGTCCACTTCCGATGGGTATGCCAATCGGCCGGCGTCGGGCAGCGACGATCAGTCACGCCGAGACCGCTACGGCCGGTTCAGCGCTGACGGTCGCAGCTATCTCATTCACGACTATCGCACGCCGCGGCCGTGGGTGAACATCATGTCGAACCCGCGCTTCGGGCTGGCCGTCAGCCAGACCGGCAGCGGCTTCTGCTGGATCGACAACTCACAACTGGCCGTGCTAACCCGCTGGCAGCAGGAGTTCACGCACGACGCGTTCGGGCGGTATCTCTACGTCCGCGATGCGGAGTCGGGCGCCACCTGGTCCGTCGCGCCGGCGCCCACGTTTCCGCAATATCAGCAGTTCGAATGTCGGCACGGGCTCGGATTTACGACGTTTTTGTCGGGCTGCGACGACATTCTGGCGGAGTGGACGCTCTACGCCGACGCCGAGCGCGCGATCGAGCACTGGGAGGTAAAGCTCCGCAACACCCGCTCCCGGGCCTGCCGTTTGCAGATCACGCCCTACATCGAGTGGAACTGCGGCACGACGCCTTCGCCGCGCCGCGAGTTTCACAAGCTGTTCATCGAGACCGAATATGTGTCCGGCGCCGCCGCGGTCGTGGCGCGCGGCCTGATGTGGGATGTGCCCAATCGCGATCATGGCCATTGGAACACGACGTTCCCCTATGTCGCGGCGTTCGGCGGTTCGTTGCCGGTGCAGTCGGCCCAGGGCGACAAGACGGAGTTTTTCGGGCGCTATGGCGACGTGGCGCGGCCCGCCGCGTTGCAGGCGGCCGAGTGGCGTTCGCTGTTTGGGCGACATTACGACGCCGTCGCCGCCTTGCGGAGCGAGATCACGCTCAAGCCGGGTGAGGAGATTCAGTTTTCGTACGCGCTGGCGGTCGACAACTCGCGCGATGCCACGCTCGCGCTCCTGAAAGACGGATTGCGCGAGGAGCGCAGCGCGGGGCTCAAGCGAGTGGGGGCGATGTGGGACGGCCTGCTGAACTCCCATCGCTTCGAGACGCCCGATGCGTCGCTCAATGCCGTCGGCAATGATTGGGTGCGCTATCAGGCGATTTCGGCCCGCATCTGGGGCCGCGCGGGGTATTACCAGCAGAGCGGGGCCTACGGCTTCCGCGATCAACTTCAGGATTCGCAGGTGTGGCTGACGATCGACCCGGCTCGCACGCGGGCCCAGATCATGCTGCACGCCGAGCATCAGTTCGCCGATGGCTCGGTCTATCACTGGTGGCACCCGCTCTCGGAGCAGGGGCACATCACCAAGATGACCGACGACTTGCTGTGGCTCGCGTTCGTCACGATCAATTACCTGCGCGAGACGCACGATTTCGCGATTCTGGCGCAGGAGTCGCCCTTCCTCGACGACGCGACGGCGCGGCCGCTGCACGAGCACATTCGCCGCGCGTTCGAGCGGGTCTTCTCGCGAACGAGCGCCCGCGGATTGCCCTACATCGGCGCCGGCGATTGGAACGACGGGCTGAGCGCCTGCGGGCTGAAGGAGCGCGGCGAGTCGATCTGGCTGGCCCATTTCCTCGCCGGCTTGCTGCGCGACTGGGCGGAGGTCTGTCGCCGGGCGAGCAGCGCGGCGGGCGACGTCCGCGCCTTGCTCGAAAAGAGCGGCTTCACAGCGACGCTGACCGCGGAGACGGCGAAGAACTACGACGCGCGACATGCGAAACTGGTCGAGGCGATTAACACGCACGGCTGGGACGGCGAGTGGTATTGGCGCGCCACGCTCGACGACGGCTCCAAGATCGGCTCCGCCGCCAACCGCGTCGGGCGCATCTTCCTGAACGCGCAAACCTGGGCGATCTTGAACGACATCGCGCCCGCCGATCGCATGCGGCAATGTTGGGCGGCGGCGAAGCAGCACCTCGTGCGCGAAGTGGGCGCGCTGCTGCTGGCCCCGGCCTATGACGTGCCGACCGAAACGATCGGCTACATCACGCGCTACGCGCCCGGCCTGCGCGAGAATGGCGGCGTCTATTCGCACGCGGCCACCTGGGCCATCGCCGCCGCGGCGAAAATGCGCGATACCGAGACGGTGGGCGCGCTCTTGAACGCCATGAATCCGGCCAACAAGGATCCCGAGCGCTATTGGGCGGAGCCGTACGTGCTGCCGGGCAATGTCGACGGGCCGGAGTCGCCGCTCTACGGGCGGGCGGGCTGGACCTGGTACACCGGCTCGGCGCAGTGGCTGCATCGCGTGATCGCGGAGAGCGTGTTGGGCGTGCGGCCCACGTTCGACGGGCTGCGGATGGAGCCCTGTTTGCCGTCGGCCTGGAACGGCGCGCGAATCGTGCGGCCCTGGATGGGCTGCCGCTACGAGATCGAGATCGCGCGCGGCGGTGCGGCGGGCTCGGTCTCCGTGGAGCTGGATGGCAAGGCGCTGCCCACGGCGATCGTGCCGATGCCGAAGCAGGCGGGCGGCGTGCATCGCGTGCGGGTTGTAATCGGGTAAATCCGCCGATCGGTGAGGAGTTGGGTTGCGCCGCGACTGCGCGTGCGAAGCGATCATGCACCGTTCGCGCGGCTGAGCCCACCCTCCATTTGTTAGACCCCCAAAACATCGGCGAAGACGCGCGGCCCGAGTATCGGGCCGCGCGTCGCGCTGCATTGATACGCCTGACGCGGCGTACCCCGGGCTTCACGCAGACATTCAGACCAAACGCTTGTCGCCGGCTTAGAGGCCGGTGAGCAGAGCGACGAACGCGCCGATATCGCCGACCGTGACGAAGCCATCCTGGTTGATATCACCGTTGTTGATGTCGCAGTCGGGGTACTGCAACGCATAGGCAGCCGGATCGGTGAGGGCCAGCACGAAGGGCCCGATATCGCCGACGGTGACAAAGCCGTCGCAATTCATATCGCCGAGCGAACTGCCGCCGCCGCCGAAGACGTAGCAGGGAATGACCCCGGCATGCATGGTGATGCCGTCGACGCGGCTGGTGGCGCGGCCGATCACAACCTGGCCGACGTTCTGAATCGTTCCGGCATTGCCGGCGTTCGAGTCGGCCGCCGTAGTAAGAACCGGGCAGTCGTAGCCGGTGCCGCTCGCAGCCGCGACCAGCAGGCCGGCGGTGGCGAGGCACATCATCAAAGTTTGAGTTCGCAGACGCATGTTCAGGACTCCTCAGCGCGGCGCGGAGCCGCGGGTTGGTTGAGCGGTGCCGCGGGTTAGCGGATCAGGGCCGCGCCGGTCTTGCAGAAGTACTTGCCGCGCTTGTTCAACAGCAGGCCGTTCGCTTCGTCATAGGTCGTCGGCGTGAAGAAGTAGACGCTGTTCGAGGGCGAATCGGCCTGGGCCGACTCGACCGAGATCTTGGGCAGGTTGCAGATGCCGAAGTCGAAGATCGGGCTTCCCGGGCCGATGTAGACGTTCTCGCCCGAGATGCAGTTTTCGACCTCCAGCGTCGGACCTCCGCCGCGAATGCCCAGCTCGGCTTCGATCCGGGCCACTTCATCACCGGTGATGCAGGGGGCTTTGTCGAGCTCGCGTTCGCGGGCGGCGAGCGTCGCAAGGGCGAGGGCTTCGCCGCGCGTGCCATTCGCCACGAGCGCGGCGCCGTCCGAGAGGTTGGCCCATTCGTTGTAGTCGTTGACGTTGGTGAGATTGGCGTTTCCGACGCCGCACCATGGTGCGGCCGCGCCGATTCCGCCGCCGCCATAGTTCACGTCCTGCACGACGCCGCTGTCCTGCGTGTCGTTGTCGCAGTTGTAATCGACGGGCATCATCACCGTGCCGCGCGTTTCATTCAGGTTGTTCTCGTTCCAACTGCACATGCGGCCGTGCGAATAATCGAGCTCTTTGAAGAGCGCTTCGTCGAAAGCGAGGCCGTTGGCGATCAACTGCGTCCGCACGCCCGACGTCTGGTAGTTGTAGGACATCACGCTGGGCATGTTGGGCACCTGCGGCCCGACCCATGTCGCCGTGCCGTCAAAGCTGTTGCTGGCGCAGTTTGCCGTGCCGCAGTGCGAAAGGCCGAGGTTGTGGCCGAGTTCATGCGCCAGCGTGCCGGCCTGAGCGAACTGCGTGCCTTCCTGTCCGGCCCACGGAGCGCCGCCCAGAGTGACGATGAACGCGTCGCCGCCGTTGGCCCGGCCCGAGCTGTTCGTCGCGTTGCAGCCGCTTCCCGAATTCGCCGGATCCGCGTCGGTGGCATATTGATGGGCGAAGATGCAGTAGTGCCAGCCGTCCACGCCCTCGCGATCAAACCACGTATTCCGCAGTGAGCGATAGGTGTTGGTGGCGCCGGTGTAGTTCCAGAAGTTGCTGCAGTCGGCGGTCGGATCTCCGATCAGCGTGTTCACATGCGGGATCTGATCGTCGAGATCGATGATCAGCGTATGGCCCTGGCACGCGAACATCTGGATCACCGCGTCCAGCACGATCTGATCGGGCTGATGGTCATGGCCGTCGCCGGGGTCGCCCATGAAGTCGATCTCGACGCGGAAGGTGTCGGCGGCGGCCGTCGCCGTCGCAAAGCCGACCGCCATCGCCATCACAAGCCGCAGGGTCGTCGTTGTTTTCATTGCATATTTCATGTTGCTCATCTCCAGGTCTTTTCGACTCGCGGGATCGGGGCGTCAGCGAATCAAGACGCCGCCATGCGGAGCGCGGAGCAGCATCCGCGTCGTAATCGCCGCCGGTGGCTGCTCATAGGTCGCGGGTTGCATCCAAAGCACGATGTTGTCGGGCGCCAGATTCACCGCATTCGCGAAGGTCTGATACGGATTGTGAAACGTTCCCGATTGCGAGCTGCCCGGGTAGTTCAATTCCAGAAACCGCCAGTTCGCCAGCGGGTACATGAACAGCACCGTCCACACGTCGAACTCGCTCAGGTGGTCGCGCTGGCCCATCGGCACCTGCCAGGTCGCCGCGTCGTCCGGATCGTTGATCTCGATCACGCGGCAATTCTCAGCATCCGCACCGCAATCATCGCAGGTGGAAAAGATGCACTGGCCGTAGGACATGACCGAGTCGTAATCCATGCGGCCGCGCGGATAGCCCAGCGAGCTGGAGACCAGCGAGAAATTGCCCTCGCGGCCTTCGACGATCCGGCTGTTGTAGATCGTCACATATGCGTTGCGATCGGCGCGCTGATGCGTGTGATGAAGACCCAGCACATGGCCCCATTCGTGAGCCAATCCGTAGGTGTAAGCAGTCGGCGTCCACGTATAGATCAGGTCGCGGATGTACAGCGTCTGCCCGCCGCCCTCGCGGCCGATATAGGGCGAGCTGCTGCCGTTGCCTTCGCCGGCGTTTCGAATCACAACGTAGTCGGCCTGGTTGGTGCGCGGCACAAACGTCACGTTCGTTGCCGCTTCCCACACTGCCATCGCCGCCTCGACCGGCACGACGTTCTCCTGAATGAAATCGTCGGCGTAGACATAGGGCACGACGCCACCGGGCCAGAGCCGGCTTTCGGTCGTGTAGGCGTCGGCCAGCGCGGTCGCGCTTCCGCCCAGCGCCAGGGTCATCGCGGCAATGTGCTTCGGCAGTTTCATCGTCAGAGCTCCTTCACTCACCGCGCGACCGATTACTGCAGGTTGACCAGCACGAGCACCAGCCCCTGACCGCTCTCCAGGCTCGACATCGCCTTGCCGATGATCGCGCCCTGTGCCGCGCTGTGGTCGCTGACCTTCATCGCGTGGCCCGGGGTCGCAGAGGTGGTGAGCAGATCGCCGGGCTGGATCGCGCCGTTCGACGCATCCACGAAGCAGTAGACGCGGCCCGTCAGCGCCACGGGCGACTTGCCGTCGGCGGCGGTGCCGGCCTGGCCCATGTACATGCCCGGCTTCACGCCGCCCGCGCCGCTGATGATGCCGGCGACAGTGCGATCGTTGGCCTTGCTGCTGACGATCAACTTGCCCGGATTGGCGGGGTCGATGCAGACGACCATGCCGGGCTGCGGCTCGCTCGAAGCACTCGCGATATCAAACTGCTCGGAGAGGTCGCTGCCGCCCGCGATCTGAAGCTCGTCCACGATGATGCGGCTGTTGGCGCCGTTGTTGAAGTTCGTGTCGATCTGAATCGCGAGCTGGCCCGCCGCGTTGTAGAGGCTGATGTCGGCGCCGTTGCCGCCTTCGGAGCTGCTCATGCCGATCGCGGTCGCGCCGCCCGCGCGACGCAGCGACAGAAACGAGTTGCCGCTGCCGTTGTCGCCGTCGATCTCGACCGTGTTATCGCCGGCGGTGTTGTAGACCAGCATTTGTCCGCCTGCGCCGCTGGTCTCGCCGCCGTCGAGCGTCACGCCGCCGCCGCCCGTGGCGCTGCGAACGCGGATGATTCCCTTGTCGCTCTCGTCGGCGTCGAGCTCGATGGTCGTGATCTCCGCGCTGTTACGCATATCGATCACGCTGGCGTTGTCGCCGCCGTTGCCGCTGATGCGCAGCGACTCAATCGCGCCGGCGAAGAACTGCATGCGGTTCGTGTCGGCGTCGAGCATCAGTCGATCGGAAGCGCCGTCGCGGAGCGTGATCGAGCCGCCGCCGCTCGACTCATCGCCGTTGAGGTCGATCGTCTGCTGCGATGCTTCGTTGAAAACGATTACCGCGCCGCCGGTGGTGCTGGTGCCGCCACTCATGCGGGCGCCCAGTTGTCCGGTGGTGCGATAGAGGTCGAGTTGGCCGCCGGTGCCCGCGCCGAGCAGATTGACGGTGAGCGGGTTGCTCACGCCGCCGCCGCGCAGCTGCAGATTGCCCGAGGTCGTTCCGCCCAGGCGCGTGTATTCGTCGCCATTCGTACCGAAGGTCAGCAGACGGCTCTGAGCGCCGTTGAGCTCGAGCGCCGTGTTGACCGCGTTGCGAACCTGCAGCAGGCCGTTGCCGCTGCCGTCTTCGGCGTCCAGGAACAGGCTCACGCCGCCGGCGGCGCGATACATCTCCATGTATCCGCCTTCGCTCGTGGAGCTCGACGCGCCCATGCGGATCGCCGTGTCGCCGCCCTCGTCCCACATCTGCATCCATCCGCCCCAGCCATGCGAGCTCATGCGGGCGTGAACGGTGTTGACAAGGTTGTTGTTGATGTCGCCGACGCTGATCGAGTTCTCCGACCAGATCTGGCCCGTCGCGCCGTCGAGATACGCGTTGATCTCGCCGTTCTGCATCGTTGTCACATAGCCGCCGCCCGCGTTCGCAAACTGCGAGACCGCGCCGCTGTTGTCATCGTTGACCAGCGACGCAATGCCCATCGCCGCATCGAACGCAAAGCGCGGCACCGGCCCACCGCCGAAGATCGCCAGATAGCCGGCCACGCCCGCTTCGCCCAGCTCGATCGCATCGTCGAGCTCGGCACTTGCGACGCGGTCCACCCGATACGCATAAGGCACCGAGCCGACCGGCAGGCGCGGCGTAAGCTCGGCCCCGCCGTTCACTCGCACGCCGATCTGTCGCGCCGTGCCGTCGAAGTTCGACGGGCTGAAGGGCACGAGCACGTCGACAATGCCGTCGGCGAGCGGGACGGCGTTTAGAGCGATCGGCGCGCCGAGTGCCGCGCCGCCACCGGAGTAGAGCTGAAAGGTGAGGTCGGCGGTGGGGCCGGGCAGCGGGTTTCCGCCGTTATCCGTCAGCCGCGCCTGAAAACTGAACTGCGCGCTGTTGGCGTCGAGGATCGGGGCCAGCGGCACGGTCGGCGTTCCCGACTTGACCACCGGAATCGACACCGGCGACGGCGTTTCCGGCGGGGCCGGCGCGTCGAGCGTGACGTTCGTGGCCGCAACAGGGTCGATCAGAGCATCCTGCGGCGCCTGACCCAGCGCCGGGACGCCGCCCCCAAGCACAAACACCGACATCAAACCGCCGACACCACACGTAAATCCGCGCATCTTCGAACGTTGCATCTGATCGTCTCCTGTAGAGGGGCCGGCACAATCCGGCGCGAGGGGCAAAGCAAATCGTCTCGGTTCGCCAAGCGGCAACGCCCGGCGATCGGTCACGCGACTTTGTGAAAAATTTCGGAGGGGGGTAGGGGGGCAACGTGATCGCGGGTCAGCGCGACCCGCATCGAGGCCCGGGCTTATCGGCGGGAAAACGAGGGGAAATCACGAAAGCGCGGAGGCAGAAACGCCGCGATCGCCCGGCGGAGCGCAACAACGAACGAGGGGCCAGCACGCCGCCGGCCGATCCGACTCACATCGAGTTCAGTCGCCCACCGTCGACCGGCAGGTTGATACCGGTCACATAACTCGCCTCACGCGACGCCAGAAAGGCCACCGCCGCGGCGATTTCGTCGATCGTCGCGAAGCGCCCCATCGGGACGCCCTTTCGCGCCTGCTCGACGACCGCTTCATAGGGCACGCCCTCCCGGGCGGCGCGGCTCTCGAACAGCTCCTTCAGCCGATCGGTATCGGTGAAGCCGGGAAGGACGTTATTCACCGTAATGCCGAAGGGCGCCAGCTCGCGCGAGAGCGTCTTCGCCCATGCCGCCACAGCCCAGCGCGTTGTATTCGAGACGCCGATGCCGGGGATCGGCTCGCGCACACTGGTCGAAATGATCTGGATGATCCGCCCATAGCGGCGCGCCTTCATGTGCGGCGTCAGCGTCTGCACCAGCACTTGGTTGCCGAGCACATGCATCTCAAACGCCCGACGAAAGGCGTCAACATCCGCCTCCAGCACAGGGCCGGGCGCCGGACCGCCCGTGTTGTTCACGAGAATGTCGAAGCCGCCGCTCGCGGCCAGCGCCTGCTCCGCGGCGCGGCGGAGGGCCTCCGTTGCGGCGAAGTCGGCCGCTTGCCACTGGTGTGTCTGGTTCGCGGGCCGCGGCAGTTCGGCGGCGACCGCGGCGAGCGCAGTGGCGTTGCGCGCCAGCAGCGTGATGGTCGCGCCCTGGCGCGCCAACAGATTTGCCGTCGCACGGCCGATGCCTTGAGTGCTGCCGCAGACGAGCGCTTTTTGTCCGGTGAGGTCGAGCACGGTTGGTCTCCTGAACTCGGCAGGATAGTCGATGAGGGCAGGGGGGCTATGGCGGAGCGAACCACGGAGCGATGGTGTGCGATAGCCGACGCGCCAGGCGATTGGAGAACGGTACGCGCGTCACCGCCGCATCGTGCCGGCCCGTCCCCCGAGAACTCCGGCACATCGGCTCACGCGTCGACGCACGCATCACGGCGGCGACAACGCGGTCGGATCTCCGTCGGGATACTTCCGCCGAAACTCGCGCCACACGATCAGCGCCAGCGGACCAGCGATCGCGCAGAACACGACGATGACCCAGAACAGCGCGATCAGTTGAATCGTGATCATTCCGGTCAGGCCGCTGGGCATGCGCTCCGGCAACAGAAACGTGCGCTGGATCAGCGCAAACATCTCCACCGCCGCCGGGTCGCGCCGCATTGGCGCGATGGCGTACTTGGCCCAGACGCCGCCGCCGCGCGCGTAGTAGCCCATCGCGCCGCCGCCTTGTGCGATATAACCCGCCGCGCCACCGCCGTTGGCAAATCCGCCCACGGCCCCGCCGCCGATGGCAAGCAGCAGGCCGATGGCCCAGCCGCCGACGGAGATCATTCCCGCGGACATGCCGCCCAAGGTCAGCCCGCCCATCGCAAATCCGCCGATCGCGATGATGCCGCGCGCAAATCCGCCCAGCGCCAGCCAGCCGGTGGCGATGTCGCCGAGCGCGATGATGCCTTTGGCGTGGCCGACTTTCTGGTCGCCGTGCGGACCATACGCGACGTCAATCAGCGGCAGCCCGAAGATCACATGGGGCGAGCGATAGCGCTTGCCGAGCACGACAGCGCCGCCGCGCTGCAACACCTCGACCAGCGGCTTGCCGCACTCCGGGCACTTCGAAGAACTGGTCAGCCCCGTGAGCGTGTAGTTGCAGTTTCCGCAATACGGCTCGCCGGGCTTGCGCGCTTTCGAGTCGGTAATAGCGCTCATGACAAAGATGTTACTCGCGAGGGCGCGGTCATCCGCAAACGCCCGCGCAGCGCGCCGCGCAAATGCGCTGTTTTGCACAACTTTTGACCGGCGGGTCGGCGCGACCTAGCCTGATGAGATTCGGCGGGCGCAGGCGCGGCCCGCGCTTTCACCCCTCTGCAAGACGGCAGGCACGGATGGCTTTCGCCTCGGGTTCCGTATCGTTTCGACGCTTCGCGATCTCGGGCTCGCCCCTCGGCGAGGACCACGACAAGCTCGCGGCGACGCTGGCCGAGTTCGCCTTTGGGCGGCGCGGCGCCGCCGATCCCACGCTCCAAGTCGGCTGGATCAACCCGACCCATCTTTTCGATCACGAGATCAATCCGGCCAAGATCGGCTTCGGCCGCTTCGCCCACATCGCCATGCGGATCGACCGGCTTTCCGTCCCCGCCGCGGTGGCCCGAAGCTATCAGCGCTTGGAGGAAGAGGCCGCGCTCGCAGCCAGCGGGCGGGCCTTCCTCAGCCGCAGCGAACTGCGCGCCGCGAAAGAGACCGCCAAGATCCGGATCGAGCAGGAGATGAAAAGCGGCGCGTTTCGGCGCATGTCCTCCGTGCCGATCCTCATCGACCTGCTGACCAACACACTGCTGCTCGGCGGCGGCGGCACAAACGCCGGTGATCGCCTGATCGAGCTCTTCGGAAACACCTTCAATCGCCCGCTGATCCCCATCGACGCCGACCAGTTGGCCGAGCGCCTCCTGGGCACAAACGCGCGCGTCCTGGAGCAGATTCGCCCATTTCACCTGGTAGAAGAGCCCAACGAAGCGCCCGATGGCGAACTACCCCAGATCAGCACCAGCTTTCTCGGCCGCGAGTTTCTAACCTGGATCTGGTACCTCACCGACGCCACCGCCTCGCCCGGTCTGAAACTCCGCAACGGCGACGAGATCACCGTGGCGATCGATCGCTCCATCCGCCTCCAATGCGATTTCGGCATGACCGGCGTCGCAGCCCTGACTGCCGACGCCCCCGCCGGCCTCCCCGAGGCCCGCGCGGCAGTCGCCATCGGCAAGCAGCCCACGCGGTCGGGCTTGGTCATCGGCTCGCCCCTCGGCGAGTTCGCGCTCACGCTCGATGGCCCCAAGATGGCCGTCTCCGGCATGGTCGTGCCCGAAGAGGAAGCCAGCGACAACCGCGGCCCCCGCGAGCTGCTGGAAGAGCGCTTCGAACGCTGCTTCGACAGCGTCGGCCTGCTCGACGTCATCTTCGAGACATTCCTCCGCGTTCGCGTTGGTGCTAACTGGGGCGCCACGCTCGGCGAGATGCAGAAGTGGGCCCGAGCGTCAGCTGGTTCGGCAAGCCGCTCGGCGGCCCGCGCGGCGATCGCCTAAGCCAAATTCGCGGCCGCCGACGAGCCGACCCGGACCAGCCGCCAGCGACCAGAATGATCCCTCAACACGAACCCCGCAGGCCCGATCGACGCCCGATCGCGGCCCGCGGGTTATGGGGCCTGCCCGCCGCCATCGCGACTTCGATCGCCCCAATCGCCGGCCGCCTCGCACCCACCGCGGTTTTTTCAGAATCGCGGAATTTGGAGCGCGGCGCGCGATATACTGCCTCATGCTGGGAATAGTTGGGCGTCGATCGACGTTCAACCTTATGCTGGGTCGGGCGAAATGCACGGGAGTCTCCGCGCATCGCGCCTCCGTCATATCAGCATGCAGTTCGCCCGTGCTTCACGGCCCTCGCTTGTCGCGAGGCTCCGCGGCCGGCGAGTTTTTAGCTTTGTCCACGTGAACCAAGGCTGGTTTCGCGACGTGTCGGGCGTGCACACCCGACGACACTTGGTATTGTCCGACCTGAAGCCCTCTGGAGAGCGAGAATGAGCGGAAAGACGTTTCTGGCGAGTCTGGTTGGGGGTTGCTCGGCGTTACTGCTCGGCACAGGAGCCGTCCTGTCGGTTCAGCAGTCCGCCGTCGTCCGTCCCGCCGATAGCGAGACGCTGACGCCTGCCTCGATCGTGAACGATGCAATCGGTCTGATCGAAAGCCGCGTCTTCAAGCTGGATGTCCCCAATCGCGCCGACGTCGACAGCAGCTTCGCCGTCAACGTGCCGATCGAAGGCACGCCGCGCCGCCTCAACCTGCGTCTGCAGAGCGTCCGCGCCGAGGGTTATATCCTCCGCGCCCAGCTCGCCGACGGCAGCTACAGCGACATCACCCCCGGCGAGATCAACACCTTCGTCGGCGAAGTCGACGGCCTGCCCGGCTCGGTCGTCGCCGCCGGTCTCGATCAGGAAGGTTTCTCGGCCTCGATTCGCATGCCCGACAAGACCGTCTACATCGTCGAGCCGGTCGCCGCGCACGTGAACGGCAGCCGTCGCGATGAGTACGTCGTTTTCCGCAACGACGATTCGACCCCCGTCCTCGGCAGTTGCGGCACCGACCACAGCGGCGAGCTGGGTCAGGCCGACAACGGCGACATCGAGCAGGGCACCGGCAATTGCGGCGGCGCTTGCGTGGCGCAGCTCGCCTTCGACGCCGACTTTGAGTACTACCAGGCCCGCGGCAGCAGCATTCCGAACACCGAAAACCGCATCAACCAGATCATGAACATTGTCAACACTCTGTATGACAATGAGGCCGATGTGCGCCACACGATCACGGCCATCATCGTGCGCACCGCCGAGCCCGATCCCTACAGCTCGAGCGATTCCACCACGCTGCTCAACCAGTTCCGTAACCACTGGCTGGCGAACCAGGGCGCGATTCAGCGCGACGTCGCCCACCTGATGACGGGCCGCTCGATCACGGGCACAGTCATCGGCCAGGCCTTCAACATCGGCGTCATCTGCACCACTTCGGCCTATTGCTACGCTCAGTCCGATTGCTGCGGCTTCCCAAACTGTGCCGCCGACCTCACGGCTCACGAGCTCGGTCACCTCTGGGGCTGCACGCACATCTCCGACGGTTCGACGATGAACCCCTCGATCGCGTGCGCGCTGAACTTCAACACCACCAACGCCGGCCAGATCGTCGCCGAGCGCAATAGCATCGCCGGCGCCTGCCTCGATCCGTTCAATCCGCCCCCGCCGCCCGGCGCGTTCAACCTCGTGAGCCCGGCGAACGGCGCCACCGGCGTCGCGGTCAATGCGACGCTCGACTGGGCCGATTCTGTCGGCGCCCTCACCTACACCGTCGTGGTCGATGACGATGCCGACTTCTCCACCCCGCTCATCAGCCTCACCGATCTGGCCGTTTCTCAGGCCGTGCCGGCTTTTGAGTTTGTGCAGGGTCGCACCTACTTCTGGCGCGCCACCGCGGTGAACAACACCGGCACGACCAATTCGAACCCGGTCACCGGCAGCTTCACCACCATCCGCGATTGCAACGGCAACGGAATCAACGATGTCGTCGAACTCGCGAACCCGGCCAACGACTGCAACAACAACGGCGTGCTCGACGCCTGCGACCTGAACGGCGAGTTCCGCTTCGCCTCGGATGAACAGGGCCCGATCTTCTTCGGCACCAATCAGAGCTTCAACGTGCCGAATACGCGCGACGCGGTCAGCAACGTCACCTTCCGCGTCCGTTCGCAGAGCGACCTGAACACCGCCATCGAAACCTACGCCATCCGCGTCAACGGCGCAATCATGGACGTCGTCTTCGACGGCTCCTTCGTCGACTGCACGCTGACGCAGGACAACGGCTCGGCCACCGCCGCCGCCTTCAACGCCGCCCGCGCCGGCAACTCCAACATCACCGTGCTGATCGAGCCTTCGACCGGCGTCGGCAATATCGGCTGCACGCAGACCTACGTCAGCTTTGAGATGTGGTACAACGGCACGCCGACCAGCCTCGACGGCAACGGCAACAACATCCCCGACGAGTGCGACGGCCCGGCCTTCGCCCTCGGCGACATGAACTGCGACGGCATCGTCTCGGTCGGCGATATCAGCGGCTTCGTACTGGCCCTCACCGATCCGGCCGGCTACGCGACCGCCTTCCCGACCTGCGACATCAACCTCGCCGACATCAATCAGGACAGCGTGGTCACCGTCGGCGACATCGCCGGCTTCGTGGCCCTGCTCACTGGCGGTTGATCAGCCTGCTTCCCTGATCGATCCGGTCCCCGGATCGATCAGTGAGTGTCGATTCAAATGAATCACTCGGGCGACGTGCGCGAAAGCGCCCGTCGCCCGAGTGTTTTCTGTAGCGACCCGCAGCCCGCAACCCGACGAGCCGGGGGGCAAGTCGTAGGGCAGGCCGCGGTACTCCGCGCCCTGCCTCTTCGCCTTCCTGATCCGAAAGATGACCGATCTAGATAGAACCCCGCCCACTGCCGAATGCCCCGCCGGCTCGTCTCCCCCCAATCGCACCGAGCGACTGCCCCCTCACCTCGACCGACACCCCGCCAATCCCTACTCGCCGCTTGCGATTTTCCGCTCGCCCGCCTTCGACGGCCCGGCCTTCTCCAGCGCATCAATCACCACGCGCTGCGTCAGAATCTCCGGCAGAATGATCGGCTTGTCCGCCGCGCCCGCAGGATAGATCACGTTCAGAGGCACGCCGTTGCGTCCATGCCCGCGAATCTCCGCCAGCATTTCCGGCGCTTTGTTCGTGAAATCAGCCTTGATCGCGAACACGCGCTTATCCTTCAGCGCGTCGCGAATCAACTCCGTATTCAGCACAGCGTTCTTGTTCTGCTGACAGGTCATGCACCAGGTCGCGGTGTAGTCGACGTAGACCGTTCGGCCTTCCGCCGCCATGCGTTCCGCCAGCCGCGGCTCCCACTTCTCCCACTTCAGCTCGTAAGGCGAGACGGAGAACCACCACCAGCATCCCAGCCCGCCCACCGCCAGCACCGCGACGGCGGTGAACCAGCCGCGCAACGTCTGGCCCCAATCCGCCACCAACCCCACCCGCCCGATGATCCAGCAGGCCAGCCCCACGACCACCAAGTACATCAGCGCCGCGAAAAGCTGGAGGTCGGTCACCTGATGCTTCAGAATCCACAGTAGCCACACCACCACCAGCATCATGACGAAGCCGACGAGTTGCTTGAACGTCTCCATCCAAGCGCCCGGCCGCGGCAGCAGCTTCAGCCAGCCCGGAAACGCCGTCAGCAGCACATAAGGAAACGCGAGGCCCAGCCCGACAACCATCACACCGCCGGCCGCCGTGAGCGGCGGAAACGTCGCCAGCACGCCCACCGCCGACCCCAGCGCGGGACCGACGCAAGGCGTCGCGAGCGCCGTGGCAAAAATGCCGTTCAGAAACGCGCCACCGTAGCCTTCGCGGTGACCTGCGGCGCTGACTGCGGTCTGCGCGCTGCCCGGAAGGGCGATTTCGTAGACCCCCAGAAAGCTCAATCCGAAAGCGAACACGGCCACGGTCAGCACGGTCACGAATTTCGAATCCTGCAGCAGCGAGCCCCACGATGCGCCGAAATAGCCCATCAAAATCGCGATCGGCAGAAAGCTCGCCAGCACGCCCAGTGTGTAGACCAACCCGAGCGAAAAGATGCGCGCCCGCGATTCGCCCGCCTGATTCACGAAGCCGAAAATCTTCAACGAGATTACGGGCAAGACGCAGGGCATGATGTTCAGAATCATGCCGCCCAGAAACGCGAACAGGTACGCATACCACACCGATGCGCCCGCGCCGCCCCCGCTCGGGCCGCTTCCGCGACCGAGCGGGATTTTGTCGATCGCATAAAACGCGCGATTCGCGACCGCCGCCTGCCCCTTCGCCACGATCTCATACGCAACCTCGCCCACCGCCATCACCGGCGATTGCAGCTTGCCGTCGTCGCCCAGCGCCTGATAGCGAAAAATCGCCGGCACGCGCATCGGCCCCGGCTCGGCGTCGCCGGCAACGTCGATCGGCAGCCGCACCACCAGATCGCCCCCATGCACGCGCACCGACCCGACGCCCGCGACATCGCGCTCTTCGGCGTTGCTCCAGCGCTGTCCATCAAAGTCGAGCATCACCCCGCCGACATCGCCCAGAAACAGCCGGGCAGGGGTCAGGTCTTTGCCGGTCGCATCGCGCGCGACGATCCGCGCGCCATCCGCCAATACCACGCGCAGCGCGATCTCGCTTTTCGAACCGGCGGGAATCGCCGTGTGCTTCGGCATCAACTCGATCGACTTCACATGCGGCGCGTCGGAAAAGGGCGGCGCGAGCGCCTTCTCGGCGGTCGCGAATCGCTCGCCATGCGTCTTTTCCGCAGCGCCCGCGGCCACAGGGAGTTCGAGCGTCGTCTGCGCCTCGACGGGCACGCACGACGTCTTGCAGGCCAGGCCCTGGAGCTTGATCACGAGCTTGATCGGCCCATCCGCGGCCAGCGCCCCATCGGCGTTTAGTTCCGCGATGCACGCGAACTGATGCGCAAGGCCCAGGTATTCCTCGCCTTGAAAATTATCCAGCGAAGGCTGCGGAAAGCGCCAATCCCCGACCGAGACGCCGGCAGGCGCCTCGACCGTGATCACGGTCGGCAGTCCGGCGGAGATCAGCACCGGGTGATACAGGTGCCAGCCGTCGGTCACGGTCCCTTCGAGCAGCACGCGCACAGCCCCACCCGGCGCGATCGCCGCTCGATCCACAAACGCCTGCAGCTTCACCTCCGGCCCGGTCGCGGGTGCCGCAGCGGTCTCAAAGGCCGGAGCGGCGCTCGGCGGTGGGGCGGCGGCGGATGACAACGCAGCGCCGGCGGTGACAGCGACGAGCATCCCAGCCAATATCGCGAACGACCGTCGAACGTCCATCCAGCTCTCCAATGCCCCCGCTACGTAACGATTGATGCTATCCGCGGGTAGCGGTTTCGCGGAACGGCAGGGCGGCGGGCGACGAATTCTGATCGCGCCCGGTGGGATCTGACAAATCGCCGGGCGGTAGGGGGGAAGCAGTGCCGAATAAAAAATGCGGGACACAAAACGTTCCGCCCGGCCCGCGACCGCGTTCGCACAACCCACATCCGCGACCGAATCCCCACGCGCCGCCACGCACGCCGCGTTACGATGATCAAATCGGACGCGAACCCCGGCGTCGATCCGCGATCGAAGGACTCATCCGCATGGCCGACCCCGTAGCCGACTATCTGCAACATCGCGTCGTCATCGACACGCAGGGCCCGCTGCTCTACATCGGCACCTTGACCGCCGTCGACGCACGCTATTACCACTTGGCCGACGCCGACGTCCACGACCGACACGACGGCCACAGCACCAAAGAGGTCTACATCAGCAACGCCGCCCTGTTGGAACGGGCCGGCTCGCGAAATGTGAATCGCCGCACCGTGCTGGTCGAGCGGGCCGTGGTCGCCAGCATCTCGCGCCTGGCCGATGTCGTGCTGGAGGCCGAGGATGAGGAAGACGAGGATCGCATCGCCGACGCCGGCGAAACCCGACCCCGCGTCGGCGGACGCTGAGTCGCGCGGCGGATAGATCGACACCCGCGGCCGACCACCCTTTCGCAATCGACGGAGAAATCGTGGCTAAGCTGAAGCTCGAATGGCGACGACAAACCCTCCACACGCGCCACCGCTGGGCCACGGCGCAGGGCGGAATCAACGAAAAACAGACCATCGTCGTCTCCGTCGAACATGAGGGCCTCATCGGCCGCGGCGAAGCGACCCCGTCGGCCCTCTTCGGTCAGTCGCTCGAAGGAGCCGAGGCAGCGCTCGAAGAATGCAAAGAACTCCTCGGCGACGACCCCTTCGCGATCGCCGAGGTGCTCGATCGCCTCATCGACCATGTCGATGAAGCGCGCGATGTCATCGCCGCCGTCGAAACGGCGCTGCACGACCTCGCCGCCCGCAAGCTGAAAATGCCCGTCTGGCGCTATCTCGGTCTGCCCGAGCCCCGAATCAAGACCACCTTCTCCATCGGCATCGCCACCCCCGACGAGATCCGCGAAAAAGTCCGCGAGGCGCTCGCAGCGGGCTTCGATCGGCTGAAAGTGAAAGTCGGCGGCGAACATGATCTGAAGACACTCCAGATCATCCGCGAAAGCTTCGACGGCCCGCTCTACCTCGACGCCAATCAGGGTTGGACCCCCGAGACCGCCCCCGCGAAGATCCGCGAAATCGCGCCGTTCAAGCCGGTGCTGCTCGAACAACCCATCTCCAAAAAACTCACCGCCGAGTTGAAGCCGCTGCGCGAACTCGGCCTCATGCCCATCTTCGCCGACGAAGCCTGCGAACGACCGACCGACATCATCCGCCTCAAAGACGTCGTCGACGGCGTGAACATCAAATTCAACAAGTGCGGCGGCATCCGTCAGGCGCTCGCCATGATCGATATCGCCCGAGCCTGCGGCCTCCAGATCATGCTCGGCTGTTTCGTCAGTTCCAGCCTCGCGATCGCGCCGGCCCTGGCGGTCGCCAGCCGCGTCGATCACGCCGATCTCGACGGCGCGCTGCTCCTCGCCGACGACCCCTTCACCTCGCTCATCGCCTGCGACAAAGGCCTGCTCACGCCGCGCGCCGGCGACGGATTCGGAGGAGACGGCAAATGAAGCAGCTTCGCGTAAAGCCCGGCGACAAGGTGCGTCTGAGCGACATCGACCCGGGCGCCACGCCCGGCTTCAAGGGCGACAAGGCCGAAGGAAAAGCCCTCGCCGCCAAGCTCAACGATGAACTCGAAGCGTTGCAGGAATTGCTCTACGCCGAGCACAAACACAAGCTGCTCGTGGTCCTGCAAGGCATGGACACCAGCGGAAAAGACGGCGTCATCCGCAGCGTCTTCGACGGCGTAAATCCGCAGGGCGTCCGCGTCGCCAGCTTCAAAAAGCCGACGCCGATCGAACTCGAGCACGACTATCTGTGGCGCGTTCATCAACAGACGCCCGGCGCCGGCGAAATCGTCATCTTCAACCGCAGCCATTACGAAGACGTCCTGATCGTGCGCGTCCACGAACTCGTCCCGCGCGAGGTGTGGTCGCGTCGCTACGAGCAAATCGCCGCCTTCGAGCGCACACTCGTCGAAGAAGGCGCGACCATCCTGAAATTCTTCCTGCACATCGATCGCGACGAACAGAAGCAGCGCCTGGAGCAGCGCCTCGCCGACCCCGCCAAGCACTGGAAATTCAACCCGCTCGACCTGAAAGAGCGGGCGCTTTGGAACGACTATCAGGCCGCCTACGAAGAAGCCATCGCCAAGACCGCCACCGACGCGGCTCCCTGGTACATCGTGCCCGCCAACAAAAAGTGGTACCGCGATCTCGCGATTCTCGAGACGCTCGTCGCCGCCCTGCGCGACCTGCACATGAAGCCTCCCGCGGCCACCTTCGACCCGGCCACCATCAAAGTCGAATAGCTGCCTCCGCCTCCGCGGCGGCCCGCCGCCCGCCGCTCGCAAGCCGACGAATTTTCAACGCGCCAACCGCTCTTCCCGCCGCCCGGCAGGCACAACGCGCTACACTCTTTCTCACAATACGAAAGGGTCTCACCGCCGATGCACCTGCCCAAAAATCTTCGTGATCTGCGCGCCTCCGGCTATCGCCCGCGTTCCATCAAAGACGAGCTGCGCGAAAACCTCATCCGCCTCCTCCGCGATGCCGGCCGCTCGGATGCCGACGCCCGCGCCACCGGCGCCGCGGCGATCTTCCCCGGCCTGGTCGGCTACGAAACCACCGTCATCCCCCAGCTCATCAACGCCATCCTCGCCCGCCACGACATCCTCCTCCTCGGCCTCCGCGGCCAGGCGAAAACGCGCATCCTGCGCACGCTCCCGACCCTGCTCGATGAATTCATGCCCGTTGTCGCCGGCAGCGACATCTGGGACGACCCGCTCGCCCCGCGAATGTCGCGCACCAGGCGGCTGCTCGAAGTCCACGGCGACGACACCGAGATCCGCTGGATTCACCGCGATCAGCGCTACCACGAAAAGCTCGCCACGCCCGACGTCACCATCGCCGACCTGATCGGCGAGGTCGACATCGTGAAGCACGCCGAGGGCCGCTATCTCTCCGACGAAGAGACCATGCATTTCGGCCTCATCCCGCGCAGCAACCGCGGCATCTTCGCCATCAACGAGCTTCCCGACCTCGCCCCGCGCATTCAGGTCGGCCTCTTCAACGTCCTCGAAGAGCGCGACATTCAGATTCGCGGCTACCCCATCCGCCTCGATCTCGATGTGCTGCTGGTCTTCAGCGCCAACCCCGAGGATTACACCAACCGCGGCCGCATCGTCACCCCGCTGAAGGACCGCATCGGCACGGTCATCCGCACGCACTATCCCTTCAGCAACGCCGAGGCCATGCGCATCACCCGCGCCAACGCCGACCTGCAGCGCGAGGCCGGCCCGCCCGTCGACGTGCCGCCCCACGTACATGAGATCATCGAAGAATTCGTCCGCCTCGCCCGCCAAAGCCCGCACGTCAACCAGCAGTCCGGCGTCTCGGTGCGAACCAGCATCGCCGCGCTGGAGGTTGTCGTCGCCAACGCCGAACGCCGCGCTCTTCGCTTCAGCGAGCCGGCCATCGTGCCGCGCGTCGGCGACCTGGCTGCCCTGCAGTCGGCCTGTCGCGGCAAGATCGAGCTGCTGCTGGCCGAGAGCGAAGACGCCGAGGACAAGCTGATCGAAGCCCTCCGCGGCGAGGCGCTGAAAAACATCGCCGAGCAGTACATCGAACTCGATTCGCTCGAGCCGCTGACCGCGTCTTTCGCGGGCGGCAAAACGGCGATCGAAGTCGGCGACGACGTCGGCGCGACCGAGGTCGTCTCCAACGCAAAAACGATCAAGGGACTCATCCCCGCCGCGGAGACATTGCTCAAGCAGTTCGCAAACTCGCCCGCGGGTCGCCGAGTCGAGGGCGACAAAGCGGGCGGCGGATCGTCGGCGGGCGCCACGGCCTCGACCGTTGCCCGCGACCAACACCTCGCCGCGGCGATCGAGCTCATCCTCGAATTGCTGCACGTCAGCGACAAGCTCAGCAAATACACCATGCGCGAACGGACGATCTACAAGAAATAACGTCGATAATCCCCCGCAAAATCCCGCGAAGATCGCGCCCCAGCCCCCGACGCGACATGGATGGATCACACCAGCGTCGGGCAAAGCCCGTCCGCCGCCAAACCGGCCTCAGAATCCCCGCCCCGCGCTGCCGGCTCAGCTCGCGTTCAGCGTCCCGGGCGCGACGTGATTGCTGCTCGCCGCCATGCTGTAAGTCCCGCTGGCAACCGGAGTTTCGACCGTAGCCATGACCTCGGCCGTCGCCGCGGGCCGGTCCGCCGTCAGCATTTCCTTCATCAGCCGCCCGACCTTGAATTTCACCGCACGCTTCCGCGGAACGGCCACCTTCTGCATCGTCTTCGGATTCTGGGCTTGCCGGGCCGCCCGCTGGCGAATCTCAAATACCCCAAAGTCGCGAAATTCGAGCCGATTTCCGTTGCCAAGTTCCTCGACGATCGACTCGAGAAACTCCTGCAGGACCTGCTTCACAATGTTGCGCTTGTGGCCGGTCTTGGCAGAGATTCGGTCGACCAGATCTTTCTTGGTGACGGTCTTCATCGCGTACCCCAGCAGGCTTCGGCCGGCCTGATTCTTCGTGCCAGGTTTCATCCATTTACCGAAAGCAGCGCTGCGAGGTTGGAAGCGTCGTGCTGCTTTCCGCCAGTGCTCCGCATCTTACGGGAACCAGCGGCTCCGTTCAAGAATCCGCGTCCCGCAACGTCATCGATAAACCGCGCTCCGTAAAGGCGTTACGCAATTCGCAACGGGCTTTTCCCGGACCTGCCGCCGCCGCCCCGGCGCTAGCGCCGCTTGGCCGCCGCCGCGTTCGCTCCGCCACGGCCCTTCTCCGCCGCGCCGTCCCGGGAAGCGCTCGCTCGCCGCGGCTTCCCCGTTCGTTTCAAGCCCGTCGCCGCTTTGCCCGGCTGGGGGGATTTCCGCTTGCTCGCGGCCGTCGCCGCCGGCTTGCGACCGTTCGACTTCTGCGAGCGCTCCTCCTCCGGAAAGACCGCCGCCAGCACTTCGTCCACCGTCGCCGCCAGCACAAAGGTCATCTCGTCCCGCACGGCCTTCGGCAATTCCGCCAGATCGGGTTCGTTTCGCTTCGGCAAGATCACCGTCTTCAATCCCGCCAGGTGCGCCGCCAGCACTTTTTCCTTCACGCCGCCGATCGGCAGAACCAGCCCGCGCAGCGTGATCTCCCCGGTCATTCCCACATCCGCCTTCGCGGCCCGATCCGTCAGCAATGACACCAGCGTCGAGACCATCGCCACACCCGCCGACGGGCCGTCCTTCGGAATCGCGCCCGCCGGAACGTGTACGTGAATATCCGTCTGCGACAGACGAGACAACTCGATGCCCCAGCGCTTGGCGTTGCTCCGCACAACCGAGAGCGCCGCCTGCGCCGACTCACGCATCACGTCGCCGATCTGCCCCGTCAGTTGAAAACTGCCGCGGCCCGGCATCGCCGTCGCTTCGATGAACATGATCTGACCGCCGACCGGCGTATAGGCCAGCCCCGTGACCACGCCCGGCACGCCGAGGTTCGAGGCCATCTCGCGCTCGAAGGGTCGCGGGCCCAGAAACTCCGCCACCAGCTTGGGCTCAAAGCGGCCCGCCTTCGCCCCGTCGCGCGCGACGCGCGCCGCAAGACCGCGGCAGATCGAACCCAGCTTGCGCTCCAGCGTGCGAACGCCCGCCTCGCGCGTATACCCCTCGATGATCTCGCGCAGCACATCCGCCGACGGGCGAAACGCGTCCTCCTTCAGGCCGTTCTCCGCCGCCTGCCGCGGCACGAGATAGCGCTTCGCGATCTCCACCTTCTCTTCGATCGTGTAGCCCGATAGCTCGATGATCTCCATGCGGTCGCGCAGCGGCGCATCGACCGGATCGAGATAGTTGGCGGTGGCGATGAAAAAGACCTTCGACAGATCGATCGGCACGCCCAGATAGTGATCGGTGAAGTTGTGGTTCTGGGCCGGGTCCAGCACCTCCAGCAGCGCCGCGCCCGGGTCGCCGCGCATGTCGCGGCCGAGCTTGTCCAGCTCGTCCAGCATCAACACCGGATTGCGCACGCCGCACTTGCGAATTTCCTGCACGATGCGGCCCGGAATCGACCCGATGTACGTCCGTCGATGGCCGCGAATGTCGGCCTCGTCGCGCACGCCGCCCAGCGCGATCCGCGCAAACTTCCGCCCCAGCGCCCGCGCAATGCTCTGCCCGAGCGACGTCTTGCCCACGCCCGGCGGGCCGACGAAGCACAGGATCGGCCCGCGCCCGTCCTGCTTCAGCTTGCGCACCGCCAGATATTCGAGGATGCGCCGCTTGATCTTTTCGAGTCCGTAGTGGTCTTCGTCGAGGATGTGTTCAGCCAGCTTCAGATCGAGCTGATCCTCCGACTCCTCGGTCCACGGCATCTCAATCAGCCACTGCAGGTAGTCGCGTACGAGTGCGTGTTCCGGCGAAGCCTGCGAGAGCCGGCCCAGCCGATCGAGCTCGCGGTTGGCCTCTTTCAACACCGCCTCGGGCATGCCCGCGTCGGCCACCTGCTTACGCAGCTCGGCGATCTGGCTCGCCATGCCGCCTTCTTCGCCTTCGCCCAGCTCGCGCTGGATCGCGCGCATCTGCTCCTGCAGAAAATAGTCGCGCTGCGTCTTGTCGATTCCCTTGCGGACGTCGTCCTGAATCTTTTGCGACAGCCGCAGAATCTCGAGCTGGTTGTTGAGCGTCGCGTTGATCTTGCGAAAGCGGTCGCCGATGTCGAACGTCTCCAGCAGCTCCTGCTTCTGCACCAGTCCCAGCGACAGGTTCGCCGCCAGGTAATCGGCCAGGGCCGAGGGCTTGTCGAGCGAGCGCAGGATCGCCGCCGCCTCGTCCGGAATATTGGGGCTGAGTTCGATGATCTCCAGCGCCGATTGCCGTGCGCTGTGGGCCAGCGCCGCGATCTCGATCCCGCCGTCCGCGGCCTCGTCGTGGGCGTGGATCGTCGCCTTCCAATAAGGCTCCGTCGTGATCATCTGCTCAATGCCGACGCGCTTCAGCCCGTGCACCAGCAGACTATTGGTCCCGTCGGGCATGCGCAACAGCTTCAGCACAGTGGCCGCCGTCCCGACGCGATAGATGTCGTCGAGCGTCGGGTCCAGCGTCTGCTCATGCCGCTGCGCGAAAACCGCCAGCAGCCGGTCGCCGGCCAGCACCGCGTCCGTCAGCAGCTTGCTCTTCTCGCGCCCGATCGTCAGCGGTACGACCGTGCCCGGAAAGACCACCACGCCGCGGATCGGCAGGATCGGCAGCTCGCGCGGAATCTCCGTGGGCGATGCCTTGCCGAGCTCGTCGGGCGTGAGGATCAGATCGCCGTCTTGGGAATGGTCAGCCATAGCAGTCCCTGCACCCACTCGGTCAACATCCGGCTCGCATCCACCGCCGCAGGCAGCGCGATCTCGCGGAAAAACGGCCCCTCGTCGATCTCGAGAATGTGTACACCCCAGGGATTCGGCAGCTCACGCGGTCGCGGCTGCTCGCGCCGCCCGCGGATCACGACCGTCGAGGGCTCCGGCAGTTCGATCTGCACGCCCTCCAGCGTCACGCCCGACAGTTCGACGCAGATCAAAAACGCCTCGGGCGATTCGTACACATTGGTCGCCGGCTGCCACGCCCCGCTGTCGCGATAGGCGACCAGCCGGCGCTGCAGCATCTCGTCGATCAGGCCGGCGTAGTTTCTCGACCAGCCGCCGGCGTCCGAATCAAACCGATCCTTGGGCATCCGCACAAGCCTCCGAAAACCCGCGGGCCTCCGTCGAACGTGAGCGGGAGTGTAGCGAGGGAAACGCGCAGCGACGATGCAAGGCGGCACAAGAGCAATATTGCCCCCTGCGATGCATCGGCATCTCCGCCGAGTACCGGCCTGCGGCACGCCGACCGACCAAAGCGCCAAATGCCTGTCACGCGTCCCGCAAAAAAAAGTAGTGCAAGGCTTCAGCCTTGCACCACCAATTCGAAGTCGCGAGCGTTTCAATCTTCAGCCCGCGCGCCGCCCGCCGCTACAACATCAACCGCCCGTCAGCAGCGTCACAAACCCGCCGATATCGCCCACCGTCACAAAGCCGTCGTTGTTCACGTCGGCGTTGAAGATGTCGCAATTCGGGAAGGCCGCGGCATAGCCCGTCGGGTCGGTCAGCGCCAGGACAAATCCGCCGATATCGCCGACCGTCACAAACCCGTCGCAGTTCATATCGCCGACCAGCCCCGCCTCGCAGGCGTCGCCGATGCCGTCGCTATCGCTGTCGGCCTGGTTCGGGTTCGCGACGTCGACGCAGTTGTCCGACACATCGAGGATGTCATCGCCATCCACATCGAGGAAGCCATCCGGATCGTCGTTGTGCCGCAGGATGATGAAACCCATCGCCGGCAGCGTGAACCGAATCGACTGCCCCTGGCCGTCATACGGGCCGAAGGTCGCCGTCAACAGGCCGATCGGACCGAGGCCGCTCCCGTCGTAGCCCGCCGCCTGGCTGTTCAGCAGCGTGTACCAGTCGCCCGCCGCCGGCACGCCCAGCTGATAGTCGTTGTACGTGTTGTTGCCGAAGTTGGCGATCATCATCAGCCGATTGCCGTTCAGATCGAATCGGTGCCACGCGATGACGTTTCCGCCTTCGTTGATCTGAATGATCGCGCGGCCCGCGTTGCCGTTGAGCCCGCTGTTCGTATTGCGAATCGCAATCAGATCGCTGTAATAATCAAAGATCTCGCGATACGTGTTCTTCTTCGACCAGTCGATGCGATCGGCGCCCGACGGACTGCCCGAGCCGAAGTTCGTGTCTTCAAGCCACTCCGTGCCCTGCAACAGCGCCGGAATGCCCGGCGATGTCATCACCACGCCATTGCCCAGCTTCATGCGGCCCTTCGCAAATTCGCTGTCGTGCGGTGCCGTGTTGTCGATCGTCCGCACCGCTCGCTGCCCGCCGCTGCTGGTCCACGCTTCGTCGTGAAGCTCCAGATAATTCATCACGAACAGATTGTTCAGATACTGCCCGCTGGCGTTGATGATGTTCGCAATCTTGAACATCTCCGGGTCGCCAAAGCTCGCGTCAAAGATCTCCTGCCGCAGATTGTCGGTGAAGGCGTCGTGCCACTGCGTGTCAAAGCCCGCCCCGCCCAGACTCACCGGCCGCGTCACCCACGGATCGTTCGGCAACTGCTCCGCGATGTTGATGTGGTCGATGTAGCGGTTGTCCATCATCCCGTTCAGCGCCTGCATCAGCGACCAGCCCGCGGCCTCCTGCGGCGGAATGTTCATGAAGTCGGTCGCATCCATGCGGAAACCGTCCAGGTGATACTCCTCGAGCCACATCTTCGCGCTATCGAGGAAGTACGACCGAACCTGCGGATTGTCGAAATCGGCCTGCGAGCCCCACGGCGTCTCGACCGTCGGCGTATCGAAATAAATCTGCGTGCCGTCGAAGAACCAGAGGAAGTTGTCGCTGCCGCTGAAGTGGTTCCAGACAATGTCCATGATCACCGCGATGCCGTTGTTGTGCAGCGTGTCGACCATGAACTTAAAGTCGTCCGGCGTTCCCAGCCGCGACTCAAGCCCAAACATCGTGATCGGGTTGTAGCCCGCCGACCAATCCCACGGAAACTCATTCACCGGCATGATGTGAACGACGTTGACGCCGAGCTCGACGAGGTGGCCCACATGCGCCGCCACATCGCGATAGGTGCCCGGATTCGAGCCGCTCGCCACCGGATCGTTGCGACCCGAAAACGTGCCCACGTGCAGCTCATAAACCACCATGTCCTCAAACGCCGGCGGGTTCCAGTTCTCGTCCGTCCAGTTGTACGAGTTGGTGTTGATGATGAACGAGTTGTAGTTGTCGCCCGGGTTCAGCCGGCGAGCACGCGGATCCGAGTTCCACACCGCGCCGGGGTTGAAGAAGTACTTGTACATCTGTCCCGGAACCGCCCCATTCACCCGCCGCACCCACACCTCGCCCACCCGCACCATCGGGTCGGTCAGTCCCCAGTTGTTGAACTGACCGCGAACAAACGCCTGCGTCCTGCTCGCCGACGTCCAGACCTTGAAGACCACGCCGCCCGTCACCGGCGTCGCACCAAGCGGGGCGTGGCGATAGGTCGTGTAATCAATCTTGAAGCCGCCGTCGGTCGGCGGATCCTCAAACGTGCCCGACTCGCTCAGATAATCCGTGTCGCTGCCGTCCGTCAGTTCAATCCAGTAGTTCAACGTCGTCGCCGCGTGAGCCGGAATGGTCGCGGTCCAGACCGCATAGGGTCCCTTGTCGCGCAGATAGACGGCGTCGACGAAGCTGATCGCGCCGCCGTTATCAACCCGCACCCGGGCCGAAGTGATGTCAAAGCGGTAGGTCTGAAAGCGAAGCTGAAAGGTTTGTCCGTCGACCGGACAGTTGGGCGTGCGATCGTAATGATCCGCGTGCGACACTCCCGCCCATTCAATGTTGTTGTCGTTGGCGGCAAAGAACAGGATGAGACTGAAAACCGGGGCTAGAACCATCGCTGCGACTCCGCGAGTTTCGAGAGGTTCGAGGATCGGATCAACGATAACGACGCGATTGGTACCAGAACCGTCCCATTTAGAGACAGGTCCTCCACCAGCGCTTCGCACAAGTATAGACCGCCGGATTCACGGTTCGATCACATTTCAGCCACTTTTGGCGCTCCGGCCCGGCCCCGGGCCGGATCGTCCGGCAGTTTCAACCCGCCCGCTCGCGCGCGACAGCCGTCGACCGCCCCGACTCCCACGCTCGCCGGAGGGCGAACCGCCCCCGCAGTTTTAATCTCCCGCCGAGAATTTAGGATTGTTTTCGTCCCGCTTTCGGCGCATACTCCTCCTCACCTGCCAAGGTTTCTGCTGAGGATCTGAAGCATCGAGTCACTTCGGTCGGATTGCGCAACCGTTTCGCAGCTCCATCCCGCCGGCTGAGGTTCCGCAAACTTATGAGTTCAAAGACTTCGGGCGCAGCGTCCGCGCGTGCGGTTCGTCCGGCCCGATCTGTCGGGGTGGGTGAGGTAAGGGTGATGAAGAAGTTGTTTTGGCTGTCCGCTGCAGCGCTGATCGCCGTCGGCAGCGCCTCGGCGGAAATGATCACGTGGACAACCAGCATGAGCGGCCCGGCCGAGGCCCCGCCGAATAACTCGCCCGGCATCGGTCTGGCGCAGGTCGATATCGACACCGTCGCGAACACGATGCGGGTGCAGGCCAGCTTCTCGGGCCTGCTCGGCAACACCACCATCGCCCACATCCACGGCCCGACCGCAGTCCCGGGCGCAGGCACCGCCGGCGTTGCCACCCAGCTGCCGAGCTTTTCGGGCTGGCCTGCGGGCGTCACAGCCGGCGTCTACGACAACACCTTCGATCTGACGCTCGCATCGACCTACGCCGCAGGCTTCATCAGTGCCAACGGCGGAACGCCGCTCGGCGCGCGGGACGCGCTCATCGCCGCGATGGACGCCGGCCGCGCGTACTTCAACGTTCACACGTCCAGCTTTACCGGCGGCGAGATTCGCGGCTTCCTGACGCGCATCCCCGAACCGACCAGTCTTTCGCTGCTCGCTCTGGCCGGACTCAGCCTCATCCGCCGTCGCTAATCGCGTCGGAGTTTCGCTGAGCCCAACATCGGGCCAAAACGCCGCGCAGTCGCGATCTCGGCTGCGCGGCGTACTTCTGCGCATGAGTATCCTTCGCTGTTTTCGATCACGGAGAGCTTCTCGTGTCGATTCGAAATCGCATCTGCATGTGGATCATCGCGGGCGGCGCGGCGGGCGCTGCCTTCGCCCACCAACAGCTTTTTCGCGCCGAACTCGGCGGCGCCAACATGTCTCCCCCAACCCCGTCGACCGCTCACGGACACGTCACCGTGATCGTCGATTTCGATCTGGTGACGCTGCACGTCCAGGCTTCCTTCGACGACCTGTCGAGCGGTGCGACGAGAGCCCGAATCCACGGCCTCACGCCCATCGCCTTTGAGGGCGTCGCCGCATCCGCCGTGCTCGACCCGTCGCTGCCCGCCTTTCCCCTCGGCGTAACGGCCGGCATTTATGACGTCACCATCGACCTGACCACTGCCGGCGCCTACAGCCCCGCGTTTATCGCCGCCAGCGGCGGCACCGTCAGCGACGCGCTCAACGCGCTCATCGCCGGCTTGCAGCAAGGTCGAACCTATTTCCAGATCGATTCGTCGCTCATGCCCACCGGCGAGGTTCGCGGCTTCCTCGTCCAGCACGGCCTGCCCGGCGACATGAACTGCGACGAAGTCATCACCGTCGGTGACATCGCCGGCTTCGTCCTCGCATTGACCGACCCCGCCGCGTACGCCATTCAGTATCCCGCCTGCGACGAACACAACGCCGACATCAACGGCGACGAATTCGTCACCGTCGGTGACATCAGCGGCTTTGTCTCGCTCGTCACCGGTCGTTAGTCCGAGCTTCACCGCGGTACGGCGCGTGTCCGCGCCACAGGGTGGGTGTCAGTTCGGTAGGGCGGGTATCTGCGCGGTAGGGCGGGTTCCACCCGCCTCCGCGCCGGTCGAAGCCAACAACCCGCATCGCGCCGAAAAACGCAACCGGCGGCTGAATTCGGCCCTCCCCCAATTCTCCGTCACCACTCCCACGCCACAGGCAGCCACGCATACGCATCGCGATCCGGCAACACATACCCAATCCCCGGCCACGGCGTGTGATACAGCATCACCTTCGTCTGCTCGCGCGAAACACGCTCCAGCGTCGCGCGGCGGACGCGGGCCCCTTCGCGCGGGTCGAAGTCGAACTGCACATGCCAATCCGGATGACGCATGCTCATGATGTGATGGTGTGCCACATCGACCAGCATCTCAAACTTCTCGCCGCCGCTCTCCAGCGCCACAGTCTGATGCCCCGGCGTATGGCCGCCGCTGCGATGCACCGAAAGGCCGGTCGATAGCGTTTCGCCATCGCCCACGATCTGCAACTTGCCCGAAGCCGTCAGCGCCGCGAGCGCCTTCGTCGTGCTATTCGTGATCAACTGCTTGAACTGCTCGCTCATGCTGCTGCGGCTGAGGTCCGGCTTGCCGCTCCAGAATTCGTGCTCGACTTTGTTCACGAAGTACTTCGCGTTGGCGAAGACCAGCTTGTCGGCCCCGTCGAACAGGCCCTGAAAGTGGTCGAAGTGCAGGTGGCTGAGAATCACGCCCGAGATATCCGCCGGCTTCACGCCAATCGTGCCCAGATGGCGAAGCAGTTGCCCGGGGCTGGTCGGGTTCCCGCCGTTCCCCGCATCGACCAGCCACCACTCCGACCCGATCTTGAACAGCAGGGGGGTGAAGTTGATCAGCATCGCGTCGGGCTTGATCAGCGCCGTCCGCAGCGCCGCCGTCACCGCTTCCTCCGACGCGTTCTCGCCCCAGTAGGGGTATGCGGGCAGCCGACCCTGGCTGTCGCCGATCGAGTAACACTCAATCTGCCCCACCCGAAAGCGATAGAAACCGGCCCCATTCTGCGGCGCCGCAGGGGCGCTCGTCGGCGCGTTTTGCTGAGCGATGGCGCGGCTGGCGGTAGCCGAAAAAGCCAGCGTGCCGATTCCGGCCAGCGCTTCGCGACGGGTAAGAGCGTGCATCATGAACATCGTCCTTTGAATCGCTATGTCGAAAATTTCGGTTCGGTCGTCGAAATCGTAGTTTGAAAAGAGTTGGGTGCCATGCCGACGGCTTTGCGTCGGCCTGCCCTCACGCTGTCGCCCGCTTCAATGCGAGTTCGCCCACAAAATCACCGCCAGCCCGACGGCGATCCGATAGACGACGAACGGCGTGAACCGGTGCTTCTGCACATAGGGCAAAAACGTCGCGATCACGCCCAGCGCCACGAGAAATGCGACGAACGTCCCCAGCCCCACCAGCGCCATCTGTTCCGCCGGCAGCGCCAGCCCAAACTTTTTCGCCCGCACCAGCGCCGCCCCCAGCAGCGTCGGCACCGCGAGATAAAACGAAAACTGCGCCGCCACCCGCGGCGTCAATCCGGCCATCAATCCGCCCATGATCGTGCAGCCGGCTCGCGACATGCCCGGCCAGATCGCAAGACACTGCACCAACCCGATGATCGCCGCCTGACGAAACGTCACGTCGTCCAGCGTCATCTCGCCCGATCGCCGAAACAGTCGATCGACAATCTCCAGAATGATCGCGCCCACGACAAAGGCCCCGCCCACGGCCAACGGGCTTTCTTCCAGCGGTTCAAAAAAATCGTCAAAGGTCAGCCCGACCACCGCCGCCGGCAGAAACGCGATCACGATCTTAATCAGCAGATGCTGATGCCACGCCGCCGGCGCCACGGTCAGCCGCTGCCAGATGTCGCGCCGAAAATAGAGCAGCACCGCGATCATCGGCCCGACCTGCGAGACGAACAGCAGCGTCCGCCACAGCGGCGCCGTCGGGTCGATTTGCAGCATCGGATACGCGAGCACCATGTGGCCCGTGCTCGAGACCGGCAGGAACTCCGTCAAACCCTCGATGACCGCCAGCACCAGCGTGCGCAGAATGTCCAACCCGAGCCTGTCCCTTCATGCAACGCTCGCGCCGAAGGTAGGGCGAGTTGCGCCCGCTTCTTCACCGCGTGGGCCAGAAAAATGCAATCGGCTTCAATAATCAATGAGGCGGGTGAAACCCGCTCGACACCGGAAGAATATCCGGCAATGCCCCCACTCGAAACTCTGCCCGCGCCGCGCGACTCAGGAGTGCACGGCCTGCCCGCGCATCATCTCATCATCCAGATCCGCGATGCAATCAAACGTCAGCTTCGCCGCTTCCACCATCGCGTCCTGATCGGCTTGCGAGAAGTGGCACGCGTCCATGCGCTGCTTGAACTCCATCCAGATCGGCCGCTGCGCTTCGCCGTGCGGGTCGAGATAGAGCATGCCCGGCCCCGGCGACAGCCCATACGCCGGCCCCACCCGCTTGGCGATGAACCGCGCCCCGTTCTTGCTGCCCTCAAAGACGTAGTACACGCCCAGCAGCGCCATCGAGCCGGTGCGTCCGAGCGAGTGAATCTCGTGAATCAACCGCTGCGTCGCCCCCTTCGCCTGCGCCCGATTCGGATCGCGGCCCAGCGCGACCAGGTCGGCGTGCAGATTCGATTCCTGAAAGAGCGTGTCCTCCAGCACCTTCGCGAGCATCGGCTGGCTCTCGCGCAGCTTGCGGGCCTGCGCCTCCAGCTCGCGATGAATCAGGTAGCGCTGCTCCAGCATGTCGCAATAGAGCTCGCGCGGCAGAACGCCGCGGACCAGCGATTGCTCCAGCGGTCTGCTCTCGGCGTGCTCGTGGTGCGGGGCGGTTTCTTCGCGAAGCCGAAGCATGATGCCGGTCGGAGCGGTCATGTGTTCGTGTCCCAATATTCTGGCTGGCGGATCAAATGGAAGGAGAGGTTCGCTGCGCGGGCGAGAGCGCCGCTCTGCAGACGGATGGTCGCCGATCGATCAATTTCAGGCCGCGGTGCAGCCGCGGTAGAGAACCACCGGCAGGACGAGCCAGGCTACGCCCTTCAGAAAGAAGAATGCAAATCCGGCGACGCCCAGTCGAGCGGCCCAACGGCTCATGGCGAACTCTCCGCGATGCGGCTGGCTCCGTCGCCAGCCATGGGTGTAATACTATTCATACAACAGGTGCGTTTGTCAAACGCCTCTGAAAAAAAGCACATCGCACGCCATTTCCGTGCGACGTTTCTCGCGCCGAATCGCGTCGGCCGATCGCGTCCGATACTCTCCCCGTTTCCTCGACGGGATCGCCCGTGTGGCCCCGCCGGACCGGATTCTCTCTGAGTCATCGACCAATCGCACCCTTGGTTTCATCAATCCCGAAAGACCTCTCCAACCCGCCCCCGCCCGCCCCACGCGGCGCCGCGGGACCTCGCCGCGTCCTGCTTTCGCTGGTGCTCGTGGCGGCCGCCATCGCCGGCATCTACTGGCTCTTGCGCGAGCAGCGCCTGCGCTGGATCATCGAGCAGGGGCAGGCCACCATCGTCGTCGACGGCGGAGCCGCCGATCTCTCCACCACCGTCGAGCGCTGGGTCGGCGCCACGCAAAAAGCATGGCCCACCTCCGACGATAGTCTGATCGCCGCGCTGCTCGACGTCGGCCCGGCCAAATCACGACAGGCTCGCGCCATGCTCGAGCGCGTCGCCGACGCCAGCTACGGCGAGCGCGAGGACGACTGGCGCCGCTGGGAGAGCAATCGCGAACGCGCCCGAAAGGGACAACAAGACTTCGGCACGCGCGGCGAGCGCGTCGCGCTGCGGCCGCGCTGGGAAGCGGCGATCGGGCTGACGTCGTGGTTCTCGACCATCATCGCGCTCGACGGCGAAATCTACGTGCCGTCGCTGGGCGGCTTCTTTGGTCAGGACGACGACGCGGCGGATGGCATCGTGAAGATCAGCGGACGCGAGGGCCGCACGGAGCTAATTCAGCCACCGCCCGTTGGCGGACGGGTCGACGTCATCGGCGTCAGCGCCGGCGACGAGCGGATTTTCGGCGCGTGCCTCAACGGATTCGTCTTCGCCGTCGATCGCCAATCGGGCCTGCAATGGTTCGGCCGCGCCGGTGAGGAGCTTTGCGGCGGGCCGATGAGCTGCGACCTCAATCGCGACGGCGTGCTCGATGTGCTGGTGGTGAACGGCGAAAACCGGATCGTGGCCCTGGCCGGCGGCGATGGCAGCGTGATGTGGCGCAGCCCGCGGCTCGACAGCGGCGACGCTTCGCGCGGGGCGGTGCTGTCGGCGGGCGCCGGCGAAATCTGGATCACGCTGCCCGGCGGGTTTGTCGGACAAATTTCTCCGGCCAATGGCGCGCTGCGCTGGTCGGGTCGCGTGCCGAATGGCTGTCTGAGCGGGGTAACGGTGGCCTGGCCGGGGACCACGACGGCGGGCTACCTGGCCGATCGCGACGGACGCGTTTGGGCGATCCTGCTCTCGCGCGGCGCGACGCCGTCGCTCGTGCAGCTTTCCTCCGCCGACCCGCGCGGGCGCTCTTCGATGGCGGCGGTGCGCACGCTGCGGATGGTGGGCGGCGGTGCGGACTTGGTGCTGTCCACGCTCACCGGCCGCTACGACGCGGGCGATGGCGCGGTTTTCGGATTGCAGGCCACGGGAATCGCGTGGCAGATTCCGCTGGAGGCGGCGATGTGGGGATCGCCGGCGATTGCCGACCTGAACCGCGACGACGGCGCCGAGGTGGCGACTCTCGGCATCCTGCCGCCGGCTCGCGAAGGCGAAGCGGCGCGCGGCCGGCTGCGGGTGCTCTCGATGAAGGGGCACCTGGTGCGGCAGCTCGATCTGCCGGCGGCGAGCGAGTGCAGCCCGCTGGTGATCGACCTGGATGGCGACCATCGCAGTGAGCTGCTGATCGCCGATCAGTCGGGCATGCTGCGCTGCTACGAGACATTCAGCGGCGGCGCGATCGAATGGGGCAGCCTCGGCGGCGACCCGCACAACACCCGCAACGCCGAGGCGGCCTATTCGTATGGGCAGACGGTGTTTGGCCGGCAATGGTCGTGGCGAGGGACGGGGCGGTGGTGAGAAGGCGAATAGCGAATTGCGAATAGCGAATAGCGAATGGAAGAGGGGCGGGGGGAGAGTTGCGAGTTGCGAGTGCAGAGTGGCGAGTGGAAGAGGGGCGCGGGGGAATAGCGAATTGCGAATAGCGAATAGCGAATTGAAGAGGGGCGGGCGGCGCGCGGGGTCGCGCGTCGTTGGATGAGGATTCGGAATGGAGGTGGCGGGAGTTGAACCCGCCGCTTGCTTCGTCGTTACCGACGAAGGTTGCGTCGATCCGATCGGCGCTTCGGCGTTGGGCGGCCTAACGGCTCGCGCGCCGGGGCGCGTTTCGGATCACTCTGTGCGTGCCGGCCAGGCTCTTGCTTCCAGCAGGACTCGCTCAACCTCATCTCGGCAACTCATCGGAAAGCCCACAACCAACTTATGCCTCTCGCCTGGCAGCCAAGAATGCGCGGCGCCATCAAGCACTCCAATGTATTGCACAAGATCAATACGGAGTATTTGCGGTACATCCTCGTGCAACAACACGATGTCACAAGGATCGGGAATCCAAGAAAAATCTCCAAGACAATCAACCAACGCGTTCCAGTTGGACCCAAAATAGCCCGGAAACTTTAACCTCAAAGACAGAGTGTCGAGCAAGCGATCAGTATCTGTGATGCCTTGTGGAACGACTGCAACATAGCTGCCGCGAGTAATGCGCATCGCGCCAGGTGGATCAACGTACTCAAACAAATCACGGGGTGCCATGCTTACCTCGGTGGATTAAGTCCCCGCTTCCGGCGTGTGGCACCGTCGGCGTGTGCCAATGTCGGCGACGGAAAATCGGCCGTCTGATGCTCCGCGATCGGCGTCAGCCCCGACAACACACGCCACGTCTCGACCGCATATATCGGATCGTCGTCCTCTCACAGGTCTTCCACATCATCATTCTCATGTGACCAGACACGACGGCCGAGCGCGCCCTAGGCCTGTCGCATCGCTCAGGTGGCCCGCAAAGTGTAGGCACGGCCCACCCTACAAAACTTTTGTCGCGAGCGGAATGGTCAATGCTAACATAAAAAGGCCGGAAAGTCTGGGGTGCCCGGCGGCTCCCGCCATCGTCAAGACGCGCCGGAATGAAACCAGCACGCCCGTTTGTTCAGTGTCTCCAGGTAGCCTTTACTAGACTCCTGTCCACTCAGCACAAAGCACTCAAACTGTATGCGGATTTCATCCTCACTAGTTGCGCTCCAATCAGCTAGGTGTCGCGGAATGTTGTCCAGCGTGTCCAACAGCCGTTCGGCCTTTTCGAGCTCGCCACGGCGTGCGAGTGATCGAGCTTCTACGATTCCCTGCTGCAGGATCCAAAGTAGTGAGCGCCGAAGCGCTTCATCAATCATGGTCTACCCGGTGGAACTAGTTTCACATCTTTTATCGGAATAAAGCGCGTAGGGTGGGCCGTGCCCACCTGTCCCCGCTTCCGCCTGCACGACGCCGCGCGACTCCTGCAATCGCTGCCGCCACCCATCGCCACTCTCCACCAATCTCTCGCACCCAACCCCCACCCGCCTCGACTCCTCCTCCAACGACGCAAACGATCCCATCAGGATCGATCACGCGCCCGCAGTATACACGGGCGCACCTGTAGGGCGGGTTCCACCCGCCTCTTCGCCGCGACCGCCGGATGACTCCGACTTGATCGGGCAACCCCGCGACCGCGCGAAGACAACCTGAACCGTTCTCGAACACTCTGAACTCAACGGAGGTGTCCGGCAAAAAAACTCTGTGCGTCCCGCGCACGCGGCGAAAGAAGCTCCAAATCCAACGGCAACATCGGCGACCCGCCGGCGTAACGCCCAAGGACAAACAGCCGACGGCACCGCGTGCAGAGCGACGAGCCGCACCGCACAACCCCACCGATCCCCCGCGCTGCCGTGCAGGGAATCGCGCGGGAAGCGCGGCAGGCCGCGACGATCAATCAACACCGCCTCCGCAAGGAAGCGGTATTGAGAGCCGCCGCAAGGCGACTCCGCTCGTCGCGACCGCGCAGCTAGCGCTCAGCGGACCCAGGCCATTGCATTCGCCCGAATGCGACGACCTGTATTTTCTTTCTGAATTGCCTTCGTCGCCGCAAGGCGCCGAAAGCAATGGCTAGCCGCCGCGATTCCGCGCCTCACGCGCGGCGGCGAACCAAGTGTGAGGCTCTGCAGCCGCCCGCGGTGCGGTGGTCCAAGCGGCACGAAGCTCGCCCTGCTTTTGTAGGGTGGGTAGAGCGCAGCGAAACCCACCTCTCCGCGACTCGAGCGACGGCAACATCGCAACGGTGCGGCGAGCCAGCCCGCCCCGCGGCTGCAAGAAAAAAGGCCGGCACGCACAGAGTGATCCGAAAAGCGCCGAGGCGCGCGAGCCGTTAGGCCGCGCAACGCCAAAGCGCCAATCAGATCGACGCAACCTTCGTCCGTAACGACGA
>JANRJD010000031.1:0-155487 GCA_033764195.1 Phycisphaerae bacterium
GATGAAGCTGATCGACAAGAGCAGTGAGCAGATCGCGGAGATCATCAACGTGATCGGGGAGATCGCGGGGCAGACGAATCTGCTGGCGCTGAATGCGGCGATCGAGGCGGCGCGGGCCGGCGAGCACGGCATGGGCTTTGCAGTGGTGGCCGACGAAGTTCGAAAGCTGGCGGAGCGCAGCAGCGAAGCGGCCAAGCAGATCGCCAACCTGATCAAAGAATCGACGCAGCGGGTGAAGGATGGCGCGGCGCTGAGTCATCAGACCGGCGAAGCGTTGAAGATGATCGTGGATGGGGCGGGGGCGACGGCCCGCAGCATCGCGGAGATCGCCCAGGCGACGGAGGAGCAATCGCACGCGGCGCGTGAGGTGAGCACGTCGATCCAGGTGGTGGCGAGCGTGACGGAGAACAACGCGAGCGCGGCGGAAGAGATGTCGGGCTCGTCGGAGGAGCTGTCGCGGCAGGCGCAGCAATTGCTCCAACTGGTGGGCACCTTCGAGGTCGGCAGCGGTGGCGCAACTGCGAGGACTCAAGTCTGAATAGAGGAGCGCCCGATCTCTTTTGGAGAGTGAGCGGAGGCCGTCGCCGCGTGAGACGGCCGATATCTGAACGACGTCCGAAACTTACGGCCCGAGGAGCCAAGGAATGCGCAGCGTGTTGAAGTCGAAGAAGAGTCTGTGCCTGGTCGCTCTGGCGGCTGGGATGTCGTTCGGTGCTGCCGGAAACTGCCTGCCGGACAATTTCTTCTCGGATTTGGTCGGCGGCCTGGTGACCGACTCGATTGGGTCGGTCGTTGGACAGGCGATTGACTCGATTCTGGCGGGCGCTGCGGGCGCCGCAGAAGCAGCGTAGTCGGCACCATCGTCGGCCCCGCATGGCGCGCCGCGGATCGAGTGCTGTGCACCGATTCGATGGACCTGCGTCCGATTTTCTTGCGGGCGTGAACCTCCCCACGACCACACCAGTCTCATCGCGCCGGGTTCGTCATCCGACTGCGCGCTTCGGCGCAAGCCAAGAGCAAGGAATGAAATCGCGCACCCTTTCGCCGGCGGCGTCCCCACGTCTGCTGCTGCTGGCCGGCCTGCTGGCCGGTGGTACATCGAGCGCCGTAGCGATCGAGAAGATGCGGCCTTACCAGCATCCCACGTATTACAGTCAGCGGGCCACGAACACGCGCATTCCGGAGTCGTTCGACTTCGATGATTTCGTAATGCGGCTGGCGGCGGACGAGTCGGGCGGCGCGGCGGCCTCGCAGCCGACGAGCGAAGCGCCCGTGATCGATGCGCCGCCGCAGGCGCTGCATGGCGGTGTGACGTACTGGCTGTTCAGCGACTATGTCACGCGCGGCGTCAATCTTTCGGACTATGTCGGAGAGGGCGGGGAGACGCCGGTTCATCAACTGACGACGAGCCTTGATTTCGACCTGGCGTCGGGGTTTGGGCTTGGGAACGAAGGCGACTGGGGCGTGCTGTCGTTCTCGACGTTCTTCTCGTGGTTTCCGCACTACGACCGCATTGCGACGGATGTGTCGTCGTTTCAGGAGTACGACCTCAATCTGTCGTACAGCTACGAATTCAAGCCGCTGGCGACGACGGCGACGATCGGCACGTCATTCTTCCTGTTTCCGGGGTTTAAGCAGACCGACAGCGTCGAACTGCTGTTTCGCCTGGACCACAACGACGCGTGGATGTGGAAATGGCTGTGGCCGGAGAATGAGGACGGGGTCTTCAATCCGTATCTCTCCTATGCGGCGGACATTGATTACTTCAATGGCGGGGCGTGGTTCGAGTTCGGCGTGAGCCATGATTTCCCGGTGATCGAGAATCTGACGGTGACGCCCGCGCTGACGCTGGGCACGGACGTGCGATATCTGGATCGCGTGGTGGGGACGGGCGACGAAGGGAACATTCAGTTGGCCTATGCGCAGTATGCGCTGACCGTCGGCTATGACCTGTCGGCGGCGCTGGATCTGCCGGAATCGGCCGGGACGTGGGTGGTTTCCGGGTTTATCTATTTCAATCAGACGGTGGGCGGGTTGAAGCGGAAAGGGATCATCGACGACGAGCTGTTCGGAGGTGTTTCGATCGGGTGGTCGTTCTGAGGAACTTGCGCGGACGGGCGCAGCGGGGGATTCGGGTGGCCTACCGCTCGCAGGGTGGCCGGAAGGGAACCGGTCCCAGAGGTATTGGGCGGTTATTTGGCGCGGACGGCGCGATAGAAGAAGCGGCCCTTGAAGTCGCGGGTAGAGACGAGTTTCTTCTGAGCAGCCGGGCGGTCGATGTTTGCGCGGGCGTTGCAGGCGTCGCACGCCGTGGCGGTGCTGGTGAGGATGAGTCCGATCATCATTACCGACAGCCCGAGACCGATTCGACGCATGTTTCGCCTCCTGGTGACGTTGCATCGCGTTTTGCGGACGACTCTTTGACCCGACCATAGCGCGAGCGGCGACGGCGAGTCAACGTGATTTGCGAAAGGCCATGAAATCAGGCCTGATTTTCGCATGATGTGGGGGGCCGAATTCGGGCCGGTCCGATTTGAAGTGCTGCGCTAAGCCGGTCGAAGAACTCCGCGGGTGATGAAGTCGAGCGACGCCGCGCTTGCGTTATCGGCACCGCGGTGGGCAAACGACTTGCACCTGTGGAGAACGGACCGCCATGGTGCAGTTGAGCGCGCTATCGGAAGAGCAATTCGCCCGGTTTGCGAAGCTGGTTTACTCGCGTGCGGGCATTCACCTGCCGGCGGAGAAGCGATCGCTGTTGAGCAATCGTCTGCGGCGGCGCATGCGGGCGCTTCATCTCGATTCGTTTGATGAGTACTACGACATTCTGGCGGCGGCCTCGACGAGCGAGGAAGAGCTGCCGCACTTTCTGAATGTCGTCACCACCAACGAGACGTACTTTTTCCGGAACACGCAGCTTTGGCGGATGTTCACCGACAGGCTGCTGCCGGACTTCATCGCGAAGCACGGCAACAAGTCGAAGCGGCTGCGGATCTGGAGCGCCGCGAGCAGCAGCGGGGAAGAGGCCTACACGATTGCGCTGATCCTGCGGGAGAAGCTGCCGGACTTTCATAGCTGGCGGGTCGAGGTGATCGGGTCGGACATCAGCCGCAACATGCTCGAGCGGGCGTCGAAGGGCATCTACAACGCGTACGCGTTGAGCAAGACGGATGCGGCGATCAAGACGAAGTGGTTCACGAAGGACGGGGAGAACTTCCGGCTGGCGGATGAGGTTCGCAAGCTGGTGAAGTTCCAGTTTCACAACCTGCGTGATGCGTTTCCGCAGCGTGATTTCGATCTGGTGCTGCTGCGAAACGTGCTGATGTACTTTGATACGCCGATGAAGAAGCTGGCTGTGGCCAACACGGCCGCCGCGGTCGCGCCGGGTGGATATCTGTACATCGGCGATGTGGATCCGACGCGGACTTCTGCGGAATTGATGGGGGTAATGAAGCTGCAGCCTCAGACGCCCGGCCTGTACCACCGGCCCGCCGCGCCCGCCGCGTCGGCCTTTGCGAAGAACGGATGAGACCATGAGCGAATTCGTCGATCTGACGCCTGAACTGCTGGCCGGCTTTCTGGACGAGGCGCCCAGCTATTTGAACGCGCTGGAAGAGGGGCTGATGGCCTTTGAGGCCGCGGCTCAGGATGGCGTGATCGCGTTGCGCGACGCGGCCGACCACGAGCGCATGAACGAAGTCTTTCGGGCGGCTCACAGTCTGAAGGGCATTTCGGCCTCGATGGGTTTCAAGGGCATTCGCGATCTGACGCACGTCATGGAATCGCTGTTCGATCTGTTCCGTCATGGCAAGCGGCAACTGCTGGCGGACGAGATCACGCAGATTCTGCGGGCGGTGGATCAGTTGCGATCACTGGTCGACGAAGTGCCGGATTGCGGCGAGGCGGACCCGGTGGTGCATCAGGCGCTGGCGGCGCTGCTGGAGCAGAAGCCCGGCGGAGCGGCGGCGCCGGCGGACGCCGGAAACAACGCTGCGAGCGCGACCAATGGCGTCGAGCCGCAGCTGTTGCAGCTTTTTGTGGAGTCGACGGCGGAGACGCTGGAGCTGCTGGGGCAGCACCTGCTGGCGCTGGAGCAGCGGCCGCAGGACAGCGATGCGATCAACGAAGTTTTTCGCTGTGCGCACAACATCAAGGGTGCCAGCGGCGCGGTGCAGGCGACGCACATGCAGCGCCTGACGCACGCGATGGAGACGGTGCTCGATCGCGTGCGGAGCGGGGCGCAGGCGGTGGATGCGGCGCTGATCGGGGCGTGCCTCGGTGCGGCGGATGAGCTGCAGTCGGCGCTGGAGGAGATGCGATCGGGCAAGACCAACGACCCGGTGGTTGCGTCGCCGCGGGAACTGTTCGGCAGTTGGCTGAACGAGACTGACATGGCGCTGGACGAGGCGGTCGCGAGCGGGGGGCCGGGCGAGGGCGGCGCGGCGAGCGAGGCGAGCACTCCGCTGGATCAGTCGACGCGGGTCACGATCGCGTTTGCGCCGGGCTTTTCTGAAGCGGCGATCATGTGCTGCATCATTCACAATCGCCTGAGCGATCTGGGGCAGGTGATTCACAGCGATCCGCCGGTGGAGCAGCTTGGCAATGATTCGGTGATCGCGCAGGTGGATTACTACCTGGTGACCGATTCGAAGCCGTCGGTGGTGGAGCGGGTGGTTCGGGCGTATCCGGTGACGCGCTGCGAGGTGCGTCCGCCGGCGCCGACGGAGGCCGCGGCGACGAGTGCTCCGGCGGCGCAGAGCAGCGCGGGGCCGAGCGCGAAAGCGGCGACGGGCGAGCCGGCGGCGCGGTCGACGGCGGCGGCTGATGGCGAAGGCAAGCAGGCCGGCGGCGACAAGGTGGGCAAGACGCTGCGGGTCGATCTGGAGCGGCTCGACCAGTTGATGAATCTGGGCGGCGAGCTGGTGATCACCAAGGCGCGCTTCGTCGAGATTTCGCGCAAGCTGAGCAATGTGTTTGCGCAGAACAATCTGCGGTATGTGGTGGAGGAAGTGGCCGATCGACTGGCGCGGGTGCGGGCGTCGGTGAGCGCGCTGCAGGATCCGAGTCGAGCGCAGGACAGCGCCGCGGCGATCGCCGAACTGGCGGAAAACTCCCTGCATCTGTGCGATGAGTTTGAGCAGGTGCGCGGGCTGGTGTCGCGGGTGCATGAGTCGCGGAGCACGATGGGCGAATTCGGCGAAGCGGTGCACGGCCTGAATCGCATCGCCGACGGATTGCAGAAGCGCATCATGCAGACGCGAATGGTGGCGATCGGCCCGCTGTTTCAGCGTTTTCGCCGGGTGATTCGCGACATCTGCAACTCGACCGGGAAGAAGGTCGAGCTGGTGCTGCACGGCGAGTCGACCGAGCTGGACAAGCGCATGATCGATGAGCTGGTCGATCCGCTGACGCACATGATCCGCAACAGCGTCGACCACGGCGTGGAGCTGCCGCCCGATCGACGGGCGAAGGGCAAGCCGGAGATCGGGCGCGTCACGCTGGACGCGTTTCATCGCGGGCGCCACATCTGCATTCAGGTTCGCGACGACGGCAAGGGGCTGGATGTGCCGCGGATCAAGGCGAAGATCGCGGAGCGCGAGCTGGCGCCGGCGGCGCAGATCGAGGCGATGAGCGACTTTGAGGCGATTCAGTACATCTTCCGCCCGGGCTTCTCGACGGCGCAGCAGGTGACCGACCTGAGCGGTCGCGGGATGGGCATGGACATCGTCAAGACCAAGATTGACGAGCTGAACGGCACGGTGCAGCTTGAGAGCGTGCCGGGGCAGGGCGCGACGTTCACGATTCAACTGCCGCTGACGCTGGCGATCATCAACGCGATGATGGTTCGCGTGGGCAAGACGAGCTACGCGATTCCGCTCGACGCAGTGATTGAGATCATCACGATTCCGCGATCGCAGGTGCGGAACGTGCAGCAATCGCCCGTGATCGTGGTGCGGGACAAGGTGGTGCCGCTGACGCTGCTGGAGGATGTGCTGACGATGAAGCACGTCGATCAGCGCACGCGGAGCGCCGAGCAGGATTCGCTGACGGTGTTGATCCTGGGCATGCAGAACGAGCGTGCGGGGCTGGTGGTGGATGAGCTGATTGGTCAGGACGACATCGTGATCAAGGACATCGCGGCGAACTATCGCAACGTCACGGGCATCGCGGGCGCGTCGATCATGGGCGACGGCTCGGTCAGCCTGATTCTGGATGTGGCCGCGATCATGGCGGACCACGCCCGTCGCCGCGTGAGCGGGTCGATCGGGCTTGAGGCTGCGGAACTGGCAGGAGTGACGGCATGAGTACGGCCGCACCGGCGCTGGCGCTGGATACCTCGTTCAAGGCGCTATCGGTCGACAGCGCGTTCAGCGCTGCTCGGGCGCTGACGACGTGGCTGAATCGGGATGTGCGTCTGCACACCGAGGGCTTTCATTCGGCTCCGCTGGCGGAGTTTTCGGAGCTGGCGGGGCCGCCGGAGGAGCCCGTTGTGGCGCTGCATCTGCCGCTGCAGGGCGATTTGCAGGGCGACCTGCTGATCGCGCTGCCGGAGCAGATCGCGTTTCAACTGGTGGACATGCTGCTGGGTCAGCCGGTGGGGACGACAACGGCCTTTGGCGAGCTTGAGCAGTCGGCGATGCAGGAGACGGGCAACATCGTCGGCAGTTCGTTTGCGAACTGTCTGGCGCGGTGGCTGCGCTTGTCGGTCGTGCCGGCGTCGCCGAACTTCGCGTATGACCTGGCCTGCGCGGTGCTGGCGCCGATCGCGGCGAGCGCGGCGAATCTGAGCGACGAGGTGTGGGTCAATCGCACGTGTTTCCATCTGGATGGGCAGCATGTGGATTGGCGACTGCTGTTGCTGCTGTCGGAGTCGGCCCGCGAGCGGGTGGCCGAGCATGTGCAGCGCGAGCAGCTTGTCTGCTACGACCTCGACATGCTGCTTCATCACACGGCGGCGGAGGTTGCGACGCAGCTTCGCAACGAGCTGGGGCACGACGTGCGGGTGATCTGCGGCGACTTCGCGCGGGCGGCGTTCAGCGAACTGATCGATCCGGCGGCGGCGAACGGGCACATTGAAATGCTGACGGCGCCGCTGACGCCGGCGGGCGCGGGCACGTTGTTGAGCGTGACCAGCGCCGATGAGTTTGTGCGATTTTTGGCGCAGACTTCGGGCGGGCGGCAGGCGGCGGTGCCGTTGATGCACACCTTGCAGGAAACCTTCGCGCGATCGCTGCGACAGACGCTGGCGGGCCGGCTCACGGCGGAACACGCCGGGAGCGAGAGCGAACCCGACTGGCAGGCGGGCCCGGCGGGCGAGTTGCTGGCGCCGTGGGCGAAGACGCAGGTCGCGGCCGATCACGAGCTATTCCGCACGAGCGTCGTCTTCAAGACGGGGCGAGCCACGTTTGAGACGACGCTGCACTTGTTGCTACATGCCGATCGTTACGCGGAAATGGGAACTTTTGACGTATGTTGAGCACAGCCGTGGGACCGGCACAATTCATCGGGATCGGTGAACTTCGCGTCGTTCGCGAGCCGGAGCGCTTGCGGACGGTGCTGGGTTCGTGCATCGGAGTCGCACTCTTCGACCGCAAAGCGATGCTGGCGGGATTGTCGCACGTGATTCTGCCGTCGTCGAAAGAGGGCAGTGGAGCGCGCGGCAAGTTCGCCGACACGGCCGTCGATGATTTGATTCAGCAGATGATGGAGGCCGGGGCCGATCGGGCCCGGCTTTGCGGGAAGATGGTGGGCGGAGCGCGGATGTTCGGCGCTGAGTCGCAGAGCGATCTGGGCAGCCGGAACATCGAGGCGGTTCGCGATCGGCTGCGACATCATCGCATCGCGATCATCGCCGAGGATGTGGGCGGCATGAAGGGCCGGAAGATGTTTGCGGATCCGGCGACCGCCGCTGTGGAAGTGCAGATCATCGGGGAAGCGCCGCGCGTGATTTAACCGTCCACGGTGGACGTCGGGAGCCTGCTCATGGGTAAGCGAGTGTTGGTGGTCGATGACGCGGCGTTCATGCGTCACATGATCAAAGATATTCTGAAGAAGCTGGGGCACGAGATCGTGGGCGAAGCCGGCGACGGCGAAGAGGCCTGCGCGAAGTTTGAGGCGTTGCAGCCGGACCTGGTGACGCTCGACCTGATCATGCCGAAGAAGGGCGGGCTGGACACGCTGCGCGACATTCGCGCCAAGCATCCGACCGCCAAGGTGGTGATCATCTCGGCCATTGAGCAGCGCGAGTCGCTGATGACGGCGGCCCGGCTGGGGGCGATCGACTATCTGGTGAAGCCGTTCACGAAGGAACGCGTGGCGGAGACGCTGACCCGGCTCAGCGTCTGCTGAGCGCGGGGGTTCGGTCGGGGATGGAGAGCAGTTCTACGATCGTCTCGGGAATTTGATCTACGCCGACAATTCGATCGACGCAGCCGGTTTCGGCGGCAGCCTTGGGCATGCCGTAGACGATGCTGGTTTCCGCGTCCTGGGCGACGGTGCGAGCGCCGGCCTGCTTGAGCCGCTTGAGGCCGGCGGCGCCGTCGAAGCCCATTCCGGTCATTACCACAGCGACGACTTTCTGGGGGCAGATGCCGGCCAGCGAATCAAACATCGCGTCGGCGGAAGGGCGGAAGCCGCTGACCTTGGCGCCGTTGGAGAGCTTGACGCGCAGGTTGCCGGTCGTGCCGGTGAAGGTCAGGTGCTGATCGCCGGGGGCGATGAGGATCTGGCCGCCGCGAACGAGATCGCCTTCGGCGGCCTCCTTGGCGCTCATGTTGCAGGTTTGCATGAGTCGCTCGGCGAAGGCGGCGGTGAAGCCGTTGGGCATGTGCTGGGTGATGACGACGGGGGGGAAAATTTTGGGGAAGCGGGGCAGCATTTCGCGCAAGGTTTGCGGGCCGCCGGCGCTGATGCCGATGGCGACGATGGCGTCGCTGGGCAGGCGTCCGAGGACGTTGATTGCTTTCGGGCGGGCGACGGCACCGGCGGCGGATGCGGCGCCGGCGGGGCGCCAGGATAGGCGGCGGCGGTTGCTGGCTGCGGCAGCGCGGACGGCGTGGACCACTTCGGTTTGGAAGGCTTCGAGCGTGGCGCCTTTTTGCAGGACGGGTTTGGCGACGCAGGCGATGGCTCCGCGGCTGAGCGCTTCGAGCGAAGTTTGCGCTCCTTTTTGTGTCTTGGTGGAGACGACGACGACCGGCGTGGGCTGTTTGCGCATGAGTTGTTCGAGCACGCCGAGGCCGTCGAGGCGGGGCATTTCGATGTCGAGGGTGATGACGTCGGGCTTGAGGGCGTAGATCTGCTCGAGTCCGGCCTGTCCGTCGTTGGCGGAGCCGAGCACTTCGAAGCCGGGGTCTTTGCCGAGCGCACTTTTGAGCATGTTGCGCATGAAGACCGAGTCGTCGATGACGAGGACGCGCGTGGGAGAGATTGCCATGGCGACGTTTCCGGGGCGACAAATTCGGGTGGAGCGCGGCTTCCGCGAACACTAGACCACTGGGAGGTACTATCGACGCGGCGGCGGTTCGAGCCGCAGGTTGATGGTCGGCTTGTGGTTGGCGCGCGGGCCGGCGCCGACGGCGTCGGCTCAAGGGAGCAGCGGATGCGATTGTCGGTTGTTGCGATTGTGGGCTGTTTTGGTCTGATTTCCGCGGCGATGGCGGAGTCGCCCGTCAAAGATGCGCCTCGCTCGTTGCGGGTGATGGTCTTTAATGTGTGGGAGCTCTCGCTGCAGAAGCTGAGGGCGGCCGACGCGGAGGGGCGCGGGGCGGATCCGCAGGTGCGTAAGGCGGCGGAGATTGTGCAGATCGTGCGGCCGGACGTGCTGGTGATCAATGAGATCGACTATGCGCCGGCTGAGGAGGCGGTGCGGCTGCTGCGCGACAAGTATCTCGCGGTGGGGCAGCGCGAGGCGAAGGCGCTGACCCATTTTGAGCATGTGTTCACCGCGCCGGTGAACACCGGCGAGCCGACGGCGTTTGATCTCGACAACGATGGCAAAACCGGCGGGCCGGGCGACGCGTATGGCTTCGGCAAGTATCCGGGGCAGTATGGCATGGCGCTGCTGAGCCGCTATCCGATCGACGCGGCGAGCGCGCGGACGTTTCAGAAGCTGCTGTGGCGCGAGATGCCGGGGAACCTGATGCCCGACGGAAGCGAGGGGAAGCCGGCGTTTTATTCGAGCGAAGAGGCGGCGGCGCTGCGGCTTTCGAGCAAGAGCCATTGGGATGTGCCGGTGCGGGTGGATGAGAAGACGGTGGTGCACGTGTTGATGTCGCACCCGACGCCGCCGGTGTTTGACGGGCCGGAAGATTGGAACGGGCGTCGGAATTTTGACGAGATTCGGCTGTGGGCGGATTACATCGACGGGGACGAAGGGCGGGCGGCGTACATCGTAGATGATGCGGGCAAGCGCGGCGGGTTGGCGCGCGATGCGTTATTCGTGATCACCGGCGATCAGAACAGCGACCCGAAGCGCGGCGATCATCCGTATGGCAAGCCGGCGATTTCGCAGTTGCTCGAACATCCGCGGGTGCGTGACTGCATGCCGCGGAGCAGGGGTGGAGAGGCGGACAACAGCAAGGACGCGCAGCGGCGCTATCCGGCGGACGCGACGCTGCGCACGTCGAACTTTGGGCGGATTGATTACCTGCTGCCCTGTCGCGAGATCGAATGCGGCGAGGCGGCGGTGTTTTGGCCGGGGCCGGAGGAGAAGCATCGCGAGCTGATCAGCGAGCCGAATCCGGCGAGTGATCATCGGGCGATTTGGGGAGAGCTGATTTTGCGGCGGTGAGGGTGCCTACGAAGCGGAGGCGCTCCGCGGCGACTCGTTATCGCGCGCATTTTCAAGCACGATTGGTGCTCGTAGAATCTGAAGTACAATCTCGGGACACCACCATGAGCGGTCGAGTCGGCCATCGAAAACGGTTGATCCACGTGAACACGGCGAATCTGCGCGCGAACCACCTCTATCTGACCGGATATGATGATTTCTTCCCGGCGGATTGCTACGGCTCGGCAACGAAGAACGGCAAACGTGGAACTTTGCTCCGGCTTGATGTTGAGGGACTCGCCACGCCGGTTATGACCGACATTCCCACGGAAGCCAAGACCGGCACGCCTCGACGGTTTTTCCTTGACCGCGGGTTGGCGCGAGCGTTCTTCGCGTACGCTACTGTGCCGGCCCATTTCGCGACATGAGGGGATGGATGGGTGGGCGGCCTGCGAATGACGGTCAACCATGGACGCGCGAACAACTGATACTCGCGTTTGAGCTGTATTGTCGCATCCCGTTCCAACGCACCAAGGCGACTGACGCACGCGTCAAGGAACTCGCCGCTCTCCTACACCGGACGCCCGCATCGGTCGCCCGCAAACTCGGCAACTTCGGGGCTTTCGACCCGCAACTTTCGGCCCGCAACATCTCCGGCCTGACGCACGGCAGCAAACTCGACAAAGCCATTTGGGATGAATTCCACGCCGACTGGAATGGTCTCATCGTTCGCGCTCACGACCTGCGCCGCGAGCGAGAGCCGCAGAAACCAGCCGATGCGCCGGCAATTCGTCCAACTGGTCCTTCGGAAAAGCTTGTCACCGTCAAGCAACGGCTGCACCAATCTTTCTTCCGCGACGCTGTCATCAGCAGCTACAACGCCCGGTGCTGCGTCACAGGAATTCCGATCGTGGAGTGCTTAGTCGCCGGACACATTATTCCGTGGAGCGTAGACGAGCGCCGGCGCGCCGACCCGACCAATGGCGTGTGTCTCTCCGCCACCTTCGACCGGCTATTTGACTGCGGTCTCGTAACGATCCGCGACGACCTGACGCTACGCGTCAGCGAGCGGGTTCTGAGAATGAAGGATGGAGCCGCCGCCGATCTTGTCGCCGCACGGCATGGACAGCCCATCATCCCGCCCGCACGTTTCTACCCAGACCCCGCATGCCTGCGCTGGCATCGGGAAAACCGATTCCAAGCGGCCTAGAAAGGGGCTCAAGAAAATGCTCACATTAGCTAACGCTCATATACAACGGCTCGCCGAAAATTGTGTTGATCGGATGGGAGACATTTTCTGGGACTTCGACGATCGCCGCGATGCGCCGCTCGACTTCGTGACCCCTTCGAAGATTGCAACGAACTCGGTTGCAAGCTGTTTGCGTACTCTCGCGGCCAGTTTGGAATCAAACTCGGTTTATCCAATCTCCCTCAGACTGGAGTATCGAGAGCTTCTCGCGCGGATGGGAAGAAAAACGGAAGATGCCGACATCGTCGCTTCGCTCATTTCCGAAGCGGCGTGGACAGAGGAAGGCGCCCGCAAGGTACTTCAACTCGCGCAGACCTACGGAGTAAGCGTCCTGCGCAATGCGCTCGCGCTCGCTGAAGCGCTGGACATTGAGGACGGCGCAGGCGGACTTTGATTCGCTCTGATACTCCAGGTGGGACTAGGAGTCCGCGAGCGATATCGTCGGGCCTGCGCAGCGAATTGTCTCGCGCGCAGGCGGGTCTCGGTGATCTTGGAATGCCAGACGCATGACGCGGCGAAGCTCGCGAGGCGCCTCTTAACATTCCTCGGCGACTGACGAGCCGCTGATGCGCGATTCCTCTGCCCCTTCGGGGCAGATAGGAGAGAGTGCGACCCTTTCCACGGGTTGCGCTTCGCTCCACCCGTGGCTACATTCCATCGCCCCGCGGGGGCGAGGAGCGGCCCGCGTGAACGCGGGCATCGCTAGTTCGGCGATTTCAAGGAAGCCAACACTCTTCGCCAAAATCCAACACGTTCATGGCGAGCGGAACGGCGATTGCGTTCGCGCTGGCGTGTTTCACGTGAAACAGATTTGCGCGGGGCGGAGGCGGTGGGCGAAGGGCCTTGCCATGATTCATGACCCCCGAGGCGATCAGGACCGCGCGGGCTGAAGCCGCGCGGCTCGTTGAAGCAAGGGGAGGATTAGCCGATCAGCTTTTTCAATTGTTCGAGGATCGTGTCGAGGACGCCCTTGAGGACGCTGCTGATGTCGGCGTTGCCGAGGAGTTCTTTGGCCTTGGCTTCGAGGGTCGGGAGGAAGCCTGCGGCCCGTTCGCCGAGGGTCTTTTTGATGGCGTCGGGCATGGAGCCCATGCCGCCGGCGAGTTTGGTGATGGTGTCGGCGGCGGATTGAAGGTTGGGCAGCGCGGCCTTGGCGGTGTCGACGTCTTTGATGCCGTTGAGGGTGTCGGTCAGGCCGTTGAAGGTCTGAGGTAGGCCGTCGGCGAGGCCTTTCAGGGCGCTGTCGAAGGCGGCGGTGACGTTGCTGAGTGTGCTTTTGGCGGCGTCGGCGGCGGTGGCGCTCGCATCGACGATGCTCTTGGTCGCCTCTTTGGTGGTTTCTGTGGCCTTGGGGCCGAGGTACTTGTAGCCCAGGTAGGCGAGAGCGGCGAGGGCGACGAGGGGCAGGATGGCGCGGGAGAAGCCGCCGCCGGTGTCGACGGCCTGATGGGCTGCGCCGTTCATGGCGTTGGCGCCGCTGCTGACGGCTTGGCCGAGGCCGCCGGCGAGGCCCATGATGTCGCTCATGCCGGCGGGGAGTGCGTTGGCGAGGAAGTTCTTTTGTCCGCCGAGGAGGCTGCCGAGGCCGGCCATGTCGAGGCCGAGGGCTTTTTTCTGTTTGCCGAGCACGCTGAGGATGATGGGGAGCAGCATGCCGAGGAGGGAGATGATGGTGTTTTTTCCGAGGCCGGCGGATTTGGTGAGGGTGTCGGTGATGCCGCCGAGGACGTTTCCGCCGCCCAGGATGTTGGGCAGCATTGCGGAGCCTTTTTTGATGAGGTCCTGGAGGCCCGCGCCGCCGCCGAGCATTCCGCCCAGATTGTCGAGCATTTTGGAGTCGGTTTGATCGAGGGCTTGGGAGAGCTGCTGCAGGCCGGTGGGTGTGCCCGCCTGTTTCATGATTCCGGCGAGTAGCGAGGGGACGGCGGCCTTGACGGCGCCCTGGATTTTCCTCGGGTCTTCGCCGAGGCCGGCGCTGATTTTGCTGATGACGTCGTCGCCGAGGGCTTGTTCGACGAGGGACGAAAGGTTGATGTTCATGGGGCAAGCTCCAACGTTTAGGGTTCTGCCGAAGATGGCTGCAGCGAACGAAACGCCCGAACGCGGCGCTGAACAGACGCCCGAGACGCTCGGGAGCATAGGCGCGGCGTGCATGCTTTGAAACAGACACAGGGGTCGGGAATCGGTTGGGGCATGAGGGTGAGCCGTTGAAGCGCGGGCGGCGTTGGTTTCGTTGCGCCGTGTCGCGGATGACTTGGCGGTGCGAGGGGCATCGGCATGGCACCCTCGGCACGGTTATGATTCGCCGCTGTGCAAGACCCACCGAGACTGCTGAGCGAATTTCAACGGCTGCCCGGCCACATCAAGCTCGACTACGAGGATTTTCTCGTGGAGGAGGTGCCGCTTTATCCGCTGAGCGGCGCGGGCGGGCATACGTTTTTTCTGCTGGAGAAGCGCGGGCTGAACACGATGCAGGCCGTGTACGACCTGTCGCATGCGCTGGAAGTGCCGCGGATGCGGTTCGGGTATGCGGGCATCAAGGATGCGCGGGCGGTGACGCGGCAGTGGATTTCGGTGGAGGGGCTCGATCCGGAAAAGCTGCGCAATTTTGAGATGGCGCGGCTGAAGATCGTGCAGGTGACGCGGCACGGGAACAAACTGAAGCTGGGGCACCTGCGCGGCAATCGGTTTGATATTCGCGTGCGAAATACCGAGCCGATGCGCCATCCGGAGATCAAGCAGGCGCTGGCGCAGCTCACGGCGCGGGGCGTGCCGAACTATTTCGGGCCGCAGCGGTTCGGCCTGCGCGGCGACAATGGCGACGTGGGTCGGGCGCTGCTGCTGGGTGATATTGATGAGGCGCTGGACCTGATACTGGGTCGGGCGGGGCACCTGGACCATGGCGACATCTGGCACGCGCGGAAGCTTTACGACGAGGGGCAGTATGAGACGGCGCGGAATCGTTGGCCGGGGATGTTTCGGGATCAGCGGCGGGCGCTGAAGGCGCTGGCGGAGACGGGCAACCCGAAGCGGGCGCTGCTGTCGATCGATCGCACGTCGCTGCGCTTTTACGTCTCGGCGTATCAGTCGCTGCTGTTCAATCGCGTTGTGGCGCGGCGGATGGCGGAGCACGGGCTCGAAAAGCTGCTGGTCGGCGATCTCGCGTTTCGGCATCGCGGCGGGGCGATCTTTCGCGTGGAAGACGCAGAGCGGGAGCAGCCGCGGGCGGAGAGTCTGGAGATCAGTCCGACGGGGCCGCTGTATGGGCTGCGCATGACGCCGGCGGGCGGGATTCCGGGCGAGATGGAATCGGCGGTGTTGAGCGAAGAGGGGGCGGAGTTGCGGACTTTTTCGCAGCCGCCGCACCGGACGCCGGGCGGGCGTCGGCCGCTGCGCTTTCCGGTGACGGATGCGTCGGTCGATCTTGGCGCTGACGATCGCGGCTCCTATCTTCACCTTCGATTTGAGTTGCCGCGCGGCTGCTACGCGACTTCGCTGCTGCGTGAGCTATTCATGGATGCGCAGGAACCGGGCGCCGAGGGCGATTCGGGAGCGGAGCCCGAGTAGATTCAGGCGACGGTCGGCGTTTTCGCCAGCACCGAAGACCACCGCACGAACAGGATCGACGCGATGCAGTCGGCCGAAGGCTTTCCTTTCTTCTGGGAGCGACTGCTTCTGACGGTCCGGCAGGACTACCCCGGGCTCTATCGGGCCTGGTTTGAGTCGCTGCGGCTGATCGAGCTGAATGGCGGCGTGCTGCGGATTGCGGCGCCGGATGTGAGCTATGCGGGGTATCTGCGCGAGAGCTGCATTCCGGCATTTACGCAGGCGGCGATGGTCTGCACGGGGCACCTGGTGACGGTGCAGTTCGTGGCGCCGGACGATCTGAATCGGATCGACACGGGGCGTTCGCTTTCGCCGGTGCTGACGCGGGTGCAGCCGAACGCGGACTACACGTTTGAAGAGTTTGTGGTGGGGGCGTCGAACCGGCTGGCGCATGCGGCGTGCAAGGCGAGCAGTGCGCAGCCGGGCACGCTCTACAACCCGATTTTCATACATGGCAATCCGGGGCTGGGCAAATCGCATTTGCTGCAGGCGACGTGCGATGCGGTGATGAAGAATCATCCCGGGGCGGACGTGGCGTACATGTCGTGCGAGACGTTCGTCAATGACTTTGTGCGGGCGATCCAGAGCGGGCACATGCAGGCCTTTCGCGACACGGCGCGGCGCTGCGACGTGTTTGTGATCGACGATGTGCATTTTCTGGGTCGGCGCGAGGGCAGCCAGGAGGAGTTTTTTCACACCTTCAACGCCCTGTATCAGGCGAAGCGTCAGATCATTTTGTCGGGCGATGCGCCGCCGAACGACATTAAGAACCTCGAAGAGCGGTTGCTGAGCCGGTTTCAGTGGGGGCTGGTGGCGCCGCTGGACGCGCCGAATCGGGAGATGCGGCAGGCGATCCTGCAGCGAAAGGCGAAGCTGCGCGGGGTGGAGATTCCGGACGAGGTGCTGGATTACATCGCGCGGCACATTGATAGCAGCATTCGGGCGCTGGAGGGAGCGCTGACGACGCTGATCACGCAGGCGCAACTGCTGGACAAGCCGTACACGCTCGACACGGTTCGCGCTCTACTGCCGACGTATGACGCGGGGGATTCGCGGCGGGTGCGGGTGAGCGACATTCAGGAGCTGGTCGCGAAGCATTTTGGCGTGAAGGTGAACGAGCTGAACGGGCAGCGGCGGACGCGATCGGTGGCGCTGCCGCGGCAGGTGGCGATCTACCTGACGCGCAAGCTGACCAAGCTGAGTTCGAAAGAAATCGGCGGGTACTTCGGCAACCGGGACCATTCGACGGTGCTGCACGCGCACAAGACGATTGAAGAGGCGGCGACGCAGGACCCGGCTCTGGCGCACACCATCTCACAACTCACACGGCTGTTAAACAACCGGGCGTGAAGAACGTGTGAATTTTTGGTTTCGCGGGGGTTACGGCGGGGCGGGGTGCTGCGCGGTGGGAATTGATTCAAGTCGGCGGTGCATGAAGGCGGGAGTTTGCACAATCCATCCACAATGGGTCTGTTTTGTAAGTCTTTAACTTGAAAGTGTTTACGCGATGAGGCCTATTTTCTCACACATCCCACAGGCATGCTAAGAAGACTCTATGAAGTTATAGATTTCCATGAATCTAAGAGGGGCTCGGGGGCTCCGCGGTGGGGCGGGAAATTGACCAGGGACGGGAGTGGTGATGGTCGCAGGCGTGCGGGAGGCGACACGGCTTGATGAGCCGTGGCGCCGGGGAGTCTGCGGGGGGAGGGGAGCGTTGGGGCGAGCGGGCGTTTGCGCAGGCTGGAGCCTGCGGCTCGGCAGGCCGTTTAGAAGCGGGCGGTCTCGAGCGCGGCTTTGACGACCCGGCCGGCGTCGGGAATGTAGGTGAGTTCGTTGGCGAAGAAGGGGATGGCGGTATCGAAGCCGGTGACGCGCTTGATGGGGGCTTCGAGGTAGAGCAGGCTCTCTTCGACGATGCGGGCGACGATTTCGCCGCTGACGCTGCAGTGGCGCGGGGCTTCGTGAACGATGACGGCGCGGCCGGTCTTGCGGACGCTGGCGTTGATGGTGTCGCTGTCGAGCGGTGAGACGCTGAGCAGGTCGATGACTTCGGCGTCGATGCGGTGTTCTTCTTCGAGGGTCTCGGCGGCTTCGAGGGCGGCGCGGAGCGAGGCGGCGTAGGAGATGATGGTCATGTCTTTGCCGGCGCGGGCGATGCGGGCCTTGCCGATGGGCATGGTTTCCGGGGCCTCGGGCACTTCTTCGCGGAAGGCGCGATAGATGGCCTTGGGCTCCATATAGATGACGGGATCGGGGTCGAGGATCGCGGCGCGGAGCAGGGCGCGGGCGTTGCGGGGCGAGCTGGGCAGGACGACCTTGAGGCCGGCCCAGTGGGCGTAGGTGGCCTCGGGGGCTTCGCTGTGGTGCTCGATGGCGCGGATGCCGCCGCCATAGGGGAAGCGCATGACCATGGGCACGGTGAGGCGGCCGCGGGTGCGGTTTCGGAAGCGGCGGGCGTGGCCTTCGATCTGGTGCAGGCTTTGGTAGGAGAAGCCGTCGAACTGCATTTCGCAGATGGGCTTCATTCCGGCGAGGGCCATGCCGATGGTTCCGCCGGCGATGGCGGCTTCGGCGAGGGGTGTGTCGATGCAGCGCTCGGGGCCGAACTCTTTGAGGAGGCCCTCGGTGACGCGGAAGACGCCTTCATCCTGGCCGACGTCCTGTCCCAGCACGACGACGTTGGGGTCCTCGCGCATGGCTTCTTTCATGGCGAGGTTGATGGCTTGGACCATGGTCATCTGGGGCATTGGAGCGCTCCTTCTTCCCTATCTTCGGCGAACAAGGCATTGCCTTGTTTCGGTTGATTCGGCCTGGTTAGACGCGGCTCAGTTCGTTTGCGTGGCTGGGTTTGGCGCCGTGGGCCAGGTATTCCTCGAGTTCGGCCTTCTGCTTGCGCAATTCGGGGGTCATTTCGGCGTAGACGTATTCGAAGAAGTCGGTCTTGCTGGCGCGGTAGCCTTCGGCGACGGCGGTCGCTTCGTCGAGCTTGAGCCGGATCTCTTCGCGTAGCTTGGTTTCGACCGCATCGGTGAGCAGCTTTTTCTTTTCGAGATACGCTTTGAAGCGAATGAGCGGGTCCTTGGGCTCCCACTCCTTCACTTCGTCGTCCTTGCGATACTTCTTGGGGTCGTCGGCGGTGGTGTGGACGCCGAGGCGATAGGTGATGGCTTCGATGATGGTCGGGCCGCCGCCTTCGCGGGCCTTTTTCACGGCTTCCTGGCCGGCGACGATGCAGGCGAGGATGTCGTTGCCGTCGACCTGGAAGGCGTCGAAGCCGTAGGCGATGGCTTTTTGGGCGATGGTGGGGGAGGCGGTCTGGGCGTGGCGCGGGATCGAGATCGCCCACTGGTTGTTCTGGATGATCTGGACGAGCGGCAGCTTATAGACGCCGGCGAAGTTCATGGCTTCGTGGAAATCGCCTTCGGAGGTGCCGCCGTCGCCGACGAAGACGAGGGTGACGTCTTTGGTCTTTTTGAGCTTCTGGGCCCAGGAGATGCCCATGGCGAGCTGGCACTGGGAGGAGACGGGGACGCAGATCGGCAGGTCGTTCAGACCCTTGGGGGGTGTGGCGCCGATCTCGTGGCCGCCCCACCAAAGCATGATGGTGGACATGGGCCAGCCGCGATAGAGCATGGCGGCGGTTTCGCGGAAGGCGGGCACGAACCAGTCGTTGTTGTTGATGCAGTAGGCAAAGCCGAGCGAGGCGGCTTCCTGGCCCTTGGTGGGGCCATAGGTGCCGATGCGGCCCTGGCGTTGGAGCATGAAGCAGCGCTCGTCGAAGAGGCGGCTGCTGAGCATGGTTTTGTGGAGGCCGAGGAGGTCTTCGTCGGGGAGCTTGGGTTCGAGCTTTTTGTCGACCGTGCCGTCGGGGCTGAGGATGCGGATCGACTCGACCTTTTGAGGGATGGTCATCGTTTCGCGTGGCACGGATGGTCCTCGTGTATGGGGGCACGATCGACGTGCGCGGGAAATCGCGATGAGCCGCACGCCAGTGTTGATGTACCGCCTGAGGGGTGAATCTTAGAGGAGGGGCGCGGGGGCTGCCAAGGTGAGCGGGTGTTCGATACGCGGGAGCGCTGCGGTGCTAAACTTTCCGATAGGACACACAGGAACAGTCGCCCCCCTCCCCGGAGATCACACGATGAAGATTCTCATCGTCGATAAATTTGAGCAGAACGGCATTGATCGGCTGCGCGGTCTGGCGAAGGAACTGGCCTATGAGACAGGCTTAAAGGACGCGGCGCTGGCCGAGCGCGTGGCGGCGTTTGACCCGAACATTTTGATCGTTCGCAGCACGAAGGTGACCAAGCCGATCATTCAGGCCGGCAAGGCGCTGCAGATGATCCTGCGGGCCGGGTCGGGCTATGACAACATCGACGTGGCGACGGCGAGCGAGCGCGGCGTGAGCGTTGCGAATTGTCCGGGGATGAACGCGGTGGCGGTGGCCGAGCTGACGATGGGGCTGTTGATCAGCATGGATCGCTCGATCCCGGACAACGTGATCGACTTTCGGGCGCGGAAGTGGAACAAGAAGAAGTATTCGGCGGCGGCGCTGGGGCTGAAGGGACGGACGCTGGGGATCATCGGGGCGGGGCGGATCGGCTCGGAGGTTGCGCGGCGGGCGGCGGCGTTTGAGATGAAGGTGCTCTACACGCATCTGGGGCGTTCACGCGGGTTGGTGGATTATCCGCAGTGTCGCCGGACGGAGATGGAGGAGCTGCTGCGCGAGAGCGACGCGGTGACGATTCACGTGCCGGGCGGGGACAGCACGAAGGCGTTGATCGATGCGCGGTCGCTGGCGCTGATGAAGCCGAGCGCGGTGATTATCAATACGTCGCGGGCGGGCGTGGTGGACGAGGCGGCCCTGGCGGATGCGCTGCGCAACAAGAAGCTGCGGGCTGCGGCGCTGGATGTGTTTCATGGCGAGCCGGCGGGCGATGTGCCGTCGTTCGAATCGAATCTGATCGACGTGCCGAATCTCTATGTGACGCACCATATCGGCGCGTCGACGGAAGAGGCGCAGCAGGCGGTGGCGGATGAGACGGTGCGGATTGTGGCGGAGTTCAAGGCCACCAATCGCGTATTGAATTGCGTGAATCTGAGCGATTCGCCGCCGCAGTCGCTGCTGGTGGTGAAGTTCCGCAACAAGCCGGGCGGGCTGGCGCATGTTTTCAATCTGTTGGCGGGCGCGAACATCAACGTGGAGGAGATGGACCACGTGATTTTTGACGGCGGGAAGACGGCGGTGGCGCACATTCGCGTTTCGCCGGGGCCGGACGGCGCGGTGATTGAGCGGATTCGGTCGGGGCACGAGAACATTTTGGGCGTTGAGTTGATCGCGGGTTGAGGCGCCGGTTCGCGCGAAGGCGGCGCGATTAGCGCGTTGCGATGCAGCAGCGCACCGTTGCGTGGGAGCGATGATCTTCGCGTGCGAGGCAGGCGAGGAACGCGTCTCGCACGGCGGGGAAGTCGTCGCCGCAGTACTGCTGCAATAGCAGCATGCGATCGAATCGGCGGCGCCAGCCCGCGATGATGTCGGCGTGGAGCGGACCGGAGGCGGCGAATTCGGCGTCGGGAACGACGAATTCGTCGAGCGGCGTGAGACCGGCTTCTCGCAGATGGGCGGCGAGTTTTCGGCCCATGCAGAAGTCGTAGCGGCGCGCGGCCAGCGATTCGCTCACATAACCCGAGAGTAATTCGCGTGCTCTGGTTGGAATCGGCTCGTGGCCGAAGAGGTCGTCGATTTCGACCAGCGCCACCCATCCGCCGGGTTTGAGCCAGCGGGTCCAATCGCGCAGGGCGTCGACCAGAGACGGGAAGTAAGCCGCCACGAAGCCGCCCCAGATGCCGTCGGCATTTCGGTCGAGTTCGAGCGGGAGCCGCAAATCGGCGATGCGGAAGTGCGCGTTGGGGATCTGGCGGGCCTGCGCCGCGGCGGTCAATTCGGGGCTGAGGTCCAGGCCGATGACCTGAGCGCCGCGGGCGGAGAGGTCGGCGGCGTTGTCGCCGACGCCGCTGCCGAGGTCGAGGACGAGGGCATTTTTCAGGTTGGGCAGTCGATCGAAGAGGAGGGGCCAACTGCGCCAGGCGCGCTGTTGCTGATATTCGTCGATGATCGACATGGCGATACGAGTGTGGGGGTGGTCAGACTCAGCGTCAATTGAATTGTTCGCCGGTTCGGCAGCAGGGGCCGGGATTTGCTAGTCTGCCCGCCCATGGCGCTGTCTGTGCGTGATCGGTTGATTCTGTTGGCGTGTTCGCTGCTGGTGCTTGCGCCGGGCATGCATGTGAGTTTGTTTGATCGCGATGAGGGCTGGTATGGGCAGGTGGTGCGGGAGATGCTCGCCAGCGGGGATTGGCTGGTGCCGACTTATCTGGGGGAGCCGTGGCTGCTGAAGCCGCCGTTGGTGTACTGGCTGGCGGCGGGGCTGGCGAAGGTCTTCGGTTTGCACGAGTGGGTGTTGCGGGCGGTATCGGTGGGGTCGATGTGTGTGGCGGTTCAATTGGTCGCGACGTTGGGGGCGCGGCTGTTTGACGTTCGGACGGGTCGGGTTGGGGCGCTGATCTTTGTGACGGCGGGGCTGCCGGCGCTGATCGGGCGCATGTTTCTGATGGACTCCTTGCTGCTGGTGCTGTTGTTGGGGGCGGCGGTGGTGCTGGAGAGGATGTGGCGAGACCGGTTCACGGCGCGGCGCGGGGCGGCTTTTTGGATGTTGATCGGCGTGGCGACGCTGACGAAGGGGCCGGCGATCGCGGTGTATGTGGGCGGAATGCTGGGGGCTTGCTGGTTCGCCGGCGGGTGGGTGGTGGTGAGTCGATGGGCTTTTTGGGCCTCTGCACCGCTGGGATTTGTTGCTCCGGCGCTATGGTTTGCGGCGGTTGCGATGCGTGCGGGTGGGGATCTTTGGCAGCACTACTTCATGCATGAGCTGTTCTCGCGCTTTTCGGGGCCGGTGCATGGGCATGTGGGGCCGCCGGGGTATTACGCGGTGTTTGCGTTGTTGGGGCTGGCGCCGTGGACCGTTGCGGGGCCGCGGGCGGTGATGGAGGCTTGGCGTGTGCGGCGGGTGGACGCGGCGACGGCGTTCGTGCTGTGGTGGCTGGTGTTGCCATGGGCGGCGCTGGAGCTGGTGCCCGGGAAGCTGCCGCATTACTGGTTGCCGTGCTATGCGCCGCCGTCGCTGCTGATTGCGCGGCTGTGTCGGGAGTTTTCGGGGCGGGCGTTGAGTGCGGCGGAGGTGCGGGGGTTGTGGGCGTGGGCGGGGACGCCGATTGTGGTGGGGCTGGTGCTGGTCGGCTTCGCGATCGCGCCGTTGGGGACGCCGTTCGAGGTGCGGTTGAGTCTTGGGCTGGCGGCGTTGGTATTGATCGTCGGAGCGGTCTGGGCGTTGCGGCGGGTTGGGGATGGCGATTTGTTGCGTGTCGCGCAGCGGATGGGTGGGGGCATGGTGGCGGGGTGGGCGGTTTTGGGGGCGCTGGTGTTGCCGGCGATGGAGCCGTATCGGCTGAGTCGACAGGTGGCCGAAGCGGTGAACGAGCTGGATCCGGCGGCGGGTGTGCTGGCGAGCGGCTTTGATGAGCCGACGCTGTTCTTTTATCTCGGGCGTCCGGCGCAGGCGGTGAACCCCAAGGTGCTGGCGCAGGCCCTGGCTGAGCGAGGTGCGGCGACGATTTTGGTGTTGGGTGAAAAGCAGGCGGAGGGGCTGGCGGGGCGCGAGCATTGGGAATGGCGGACGATTCGCGGGTTGCAGTATGTGCGGGGGCGGATGGAGACGGTGTGGATCGGTCGTCCGCATGGGGGAGCGGGGGATTGATGCGAGGCCGGAGGTGGGGGGATGGGGGTCGCGTTGGCGGGGCGGGCCGAAATTCGGGGCGGCTTCGGTTTTGCGATTGGCAGCACTAGACTGCGAGGCGAGCTGAACGTCGCGATGCGCGCGGTTGTGCCGTGGCGCACGCGTTTCCGCATGCGCTGTGCCGTAGAAAGGCCTGATGATGCTGCGTCCGCGTTATCTCCGTCGAATTCACCCGGTGGTTGCGGTCATCTTGTTGTCGATCCCGTGGATCGGCGTGACTCGGGCCGACGAGTATGAGCTGGATACGGCGATTTTTGTTCGGAATGTTTCGGCGGTGGTGCAGCCGGGGAAGACGATTGAGGGCTGCAACATTCTGATTGATGCGGGGCGGATTGTGGCGATCGGGCCGGACATCGAGCCGCCCGCCGGCGCGAAGGTGATCGACGGTTCCGGGCACTTTGCGTACGCCGGATTCATCGACGGATTCACCCGCACCGCGACCAAGCCGGTGGAGGCATCGCCCGCGAGTGAGCGGCGTTATGAGGGCGAGGCGCCTTCGCAGACCGAAGGGCCCATTGTGCGCATGCCGACGGCGAGTCGGGTGGGCATTCATCCTGAGCGGGCGGCGCACGAGACGCTGGATTGGACGGCGACGGCGTTTGAGGCGCATCGGGCGGCCGGCTTCACGGCGGCGTTGGTTGCACCGCCGCGAGCGATGTTTGGTGGTGATGCGTCGCTGGTGGCGCTTTCGGATCGTCCGCTGCGCGACAGCGTGCTGAGGCCGACGGTGGCGCAGACGGCGGCCTTTGCGACGCCGGAGCGGCGGAAGCTGGCGGCGCGTGGCAGCTATCCGGGCACGCTGCTGGGTGTTTATGCGATGCTGCGGCAAACGCTGTATGACGCGCAGTGGTATCGGGACACGCAGACGTTTTTGCTGCGGAATCCGCGGGGCGGCGAGCCGTTGCCGCTGGATCCGGCGTTGGCGGCGTTGCAGGCGGTGATCAGCGGCGCGCGGCCGCTGATTTGGGAGGCGGATTCGCCGGATGAGATTGATCGGGTGCGAGCGTTGGCGGGGGAGTTCGGCTTTCAGCCGTGGTTGGTGGGTGTGCGGCGGGCGTACAAGCGGATCGACGCGATCAAGGGTCAGGACATTCCGCTGATTGTTTCGCTGAGGCTGCCGAAGAAGCCGGCGGAGTACAAGTTTGAGGCGAGCAAGATTCGCAAAGCGGCTGAGGATCGCTCGCTGTTCGGAGAGGCTTGGGAGAAGCGGCCCTTTGCTCCGCCGGCGCTGTATGACGAGTACAAGCGCGAGCGTGACGAGCGGCTGACGAATCTGCGTGATTTGCAGGTCAAAGGCGTGAAGTGGTGTCTTTCGACGGCGGATGCGCCGGCCGATGCGTTGGAGAGCCTGCGTGAGTTCATCGGGGCGGGGCTGTCGGCGGATGATGCACTGGCGGCGCTGACGACGACGCCGGCGAAGCTTTTTGGGGTTGATCGCGATCTGGGGACGCTGGCGGCGGGGAAGGCGGCGCACATCGCGATCTTCACGAAGAAGATCGAAGACAAGGAAGCGCGCTGTCATTTCACAATCGCAGCGGGGCGGCTGTTTGAATTCGACGTGAAGAAGCCCGCGCCGAAGGGCAAAAAGCCGAAGGGCGACAACGCGGAGAGGGACGACGATCCGCCGTTTGACTGCGGCGACGGGCATTCGCACGAGGCGATGTCGGCCGGCATGCAGACGCCGCCGCCGAGCGATCATGCGCCGGCCGAGGACGACGAGGAGGAACCCGCGCCGTCGGCGACGAACGAGCCGGCCGTGGCGGCGAGCGCGCCGGCGAGCAGTCCGGCGTCGCAGCCGGCCGAGGAGATTCCGGCGGGGCCGCTGGATGTGCTTTTGCAGCACGCGCCGAACTGGGAGATTGAGACCGAGGCCACGCGTGCGCCGCAATTGAAGACCGGCGGCAACGTGATGCTGGCGAACGCGACGGTGCTGACGGGTGTCGGGCCGGCGCGGGTCGAATGCAGTGTTTTGATTCAGAACGGGAAGATCGCGGCGATCGGCGAAGACATTACGCCGCCGGACAACATCGCGATCGTTGATTGCACGGACTATGTGATCGCGCCGGCGGTGATCGATCCGCATGCGCACATCGCGCTGGACGGGGTGAATGAGTTTTCGGGATCGGTGACGCCGGAAGTGCGGGTCAGCGATCTGATCGATTCGGAGCAGCGGCAGATCTATGACGCGGTGGCGGGCGGGTGCGCGACGATTCACGCCATGCATGGCTCGGCGAACACGATCGGCGGCGAGTGCTGCATTTTGAAGCTGCGTTATGGCAAGGCGGCGGACGAGCTGCGGATGGCGGGGGCGCCGCGGACGGTGAAGTTTGCGACGGGCGAAAACGTGAAGTCGTCGCGTGGCGAGAACACGATCGAGAACGACGAGAACGAATCGAAGACGCGCTTTCCGCGGACGCGCATGGGCGTTGAGACGACGATGCGGCGGGCGCTGGCGGCGGGTCGGGAGTATTCGGAGCTGCGTCGGGCGTACGCGACGGAGAAAGCCAATCGTCAGCCGAAGCAGGCCGCGAAGCCGCCGATGCGGCGCGATCTGCGGCTGGAAGCGCTGGCGGACATCGTCGACGGCACGCTGTGGATCAATATGCACTGCTATCGCGCCGATGAGGTGCTGCGGGCATTAGCGGTGGCGGAGAGCTTCGGCGTGCGGATGGGCGGGCTGCACCACATTCTTGAAGGCTATCGCATCATGCCGGAGATTTTGCGGCATGGCGTGGGGACGGCGACCTTTAGCGATTGGTGGGCGTACAAGGTCGAAGCTTATGACGCGGTGCCGCAGAACGCGGGGCTGCTGCAGCGCTTTGGCGTGAACTCGACCTTGAAGAGCGACTCGGCCGAGATGATGCGGCATATGTGGCTGGAGGCGGCCAAGTGCATGGCGGTGTCGAATTTGACAAGTGATGAGGCGCTCAAGCTCGTTACGTACAACGCCGCGAAGTTTTTCAGCCTGGAGGATCGGATCGGGTCGATTCAGGTTGGGCTGGAGGCGGACATCGTCGTCTTCGACGGGCATCCGCTGGATACGTTTAGCCGTTGCGTGATGACGCTGATCGACGGCGAGGCTTACTACACCCATCGCGACTTTAATCCGGGCAAGCCGCCGGCGCCGACGCGGCCGATGTATTCGTTTCCGCAGGATCGGTGGGCGGCGGATCCGGAGCTGACCGAGACCTGGATCGGCGATGGCAGCGGGCGCATGCCGCCGAGCTATCGGGCCGACGCGTTTCCGGAGTGGCTGCGGTCGGGGGCGATCGCCGATGGGTATGCGCTGGTTGGCGCTCGCGTTCACACGGTCGACGGGCCGGAGATCGACGGCGGCGTTGTGCTGGTGCGCGGGTCGCAAATCGAGGCGGTTCTGGCGGCGGATGCCAATGTGCCCGATGGCTATCAGCGCATGATGCTCAGCGGCTTTCACGTCTATCCGGGGCTGATCAACGCGGCGACGCGCGTCGGCTTGCAGGAGGTTGAGGCCGTTCCGGTGACGATCGACACGCGTGAGATCGGGCGTTTTCAGGCGGATGTTTCGGCGCTGTCGGCGGTGAATCCGCACAGCCGGATGATCGAGATTTCGCGGGCCGTGGGCATTTTGAGCGGCTTTATCGTGCCCGAAGGCCTGATGGTTTCGGGGCAGGCGGGGCTGGTTGATTTTGCGGGCTGGACGATGCCGGAGATGGCGGCGATCGACGCGAGCGGGCTGGTGGTGAGCGTGCCGTCGCTGCCGGCGTCGGCGATTGTGCCGCCGGAAGAGGAAGACAAGGAACGCGAGAAGCGGATGAAGCGCGTTCGCGGGCAGCAGCGCGAGCTGCGGGAGTTTTTTGAGACGGCGCGGCGTTATGCCGAGCGGTCGGCGAGCACGTCCCCCGCGAGCGGCAAGCCGCTGTTTGATCCGCGGTATGAGGCGATGATGCCTTATGTGCGTGGCGAACGGCCGGTGCTGTTTGAGGCGGGCGGCTATAAGCAGATCCTGGAAGCGCTGATGTTTGCGGAGCAGGTCGGCGTGCGGCCGATCATTCTCGGCGGGCGCGAGGCGTGGAAGGTGGCGGGGCTGTTGGCGGAGCGGCATGTGCCGGTGATTTATGAGGGCACGATGGGTTTTCCGGATCGCTATGACCCGTGGGATATCAACTATCGCGGGGCGGCGCTGCTGGAGGCGGCGGGTGTGAAGTTCTGCTTCTCGCATCGCGATGCGGACCTTGCCAAGCAGCTGCCGAGCGAGGCGGGCTTTGCGGTGGCGCACGGGCTTTCGGCGGCGACGGCGCTGCGGGCGATGACGCTCACGAGTGCGGAGATTCTGGGCGTCGATGCGCAGCTTGGGTCGATCACGGCCGGCAAGCGGGCGAACCTGGTGATTGCGAATGGCGACATCCTGCAGGCCTCGACGCGGGTGTTCGCGACTTTCGTCGGCGGCAAGCCTGCGATGGCGGAGAGCGACCATACGCGGGCGGCGGCGAAGTTCGCGGATCGGCCGTTGCCGGCGCTGGCGCCGGCGGCGGAGCTGCGCGGGCCGAAGTCGCAGTCGCGGTAAGTGACTGTCTGAGGGAATGACATGGGCAAGTCACAGAAGACTTGCCCTCCAAATTTGCCTTTGCGTGCCGCAAGCGTAGGCCAAGCCGCCTAGTGCTCGTCCGCGAAGCCCGCGGCACATTGCGTGGAGAATTCGAGGGCCCGCGCGGCAAAGCTGCATTTGCGTAGCAAGTCGATCCTCATCGAGGCTTCCGATTGTGCGGCTAGCGACGCCACCGATTTCGAACCATCCCGAGATCCGGAAACCTTCACCAGAACTTCCACCAGGGTTTTGCTTTTGGGTCCGGTGAGGAGTGTCGCGACGGAGGTTTGGCATGCGAATCGGTCGGTGCGGACGGCGGCCCATTCGGTTGTGATCGATGGCGTTTCTCCGTCAGGTAGAACGTGTCGCCTTTCGCGTTTCCCGAGTCGTCGAGCGGATATTCAAAGCCAAGTCGGCGCATGAAGTCGGTCAGTTGCCAGTCTTCGCCAAACTCGAACTTATCATCCGGATATGCCTTTCGGCCTGCCCAGCTCTCGTCCTCCGTCCAACGTTTGAAGTAGTTTTGGATGTTCGCGGCGCTGAGGCCGGGAATCAGAGCGGCGACGGCCTCTGCGTCGCCTGACCAGTGCTCCATTTCGGCGATGTCGAGGGGCTTCCAGTACTCGGGGATCGGATTGAAACGGGCCACTTCTTGTCCGTCGCGATAGGCGATGAACATCCAGAAATCGCCGTCGTGAATGTGGAAGGAGAAGACGGGGGTTTGCAACGCCCGGGACAGATGGGCTGAGTATTCATCCCAACTGTAAAAATCCTGGGGATAGAGCAGCGTGGTCGTTCTCGCGTTCGATCGAATCGCCCCGATGCCGTCGTCATCGGTACTGCCCGAGCGCATCTCAAAGAGTCCGCCTTTTGCTTCGGCGAACGACTCGAGCGCCTGACGAATCCGGGCGATGTCTGCTGATCGCACGCCGGACATTGCGAGGAACATTCCCATGAGTGAAGCCTTCCGTGCTGCGAGGTGACGTGAGGCGGCGAGCCCGGCGCTGTCGCTGGAAACACCTTACACTGGGGCGTTCGATACGGAATCATTGTTGCTGTTGCTCGAGCAACCTTTGCGGCCGGTCGACGCCGGCCCCTGAACGCAACATCAACCTCCGCCATCCAGCCGACCGGAGACCGCGCTTGAACGACGCCGACACGACTGGCCAGCACCTTTGGCGCCGCGAATGGCCTTTGGCGCTGGCGATTCTGACGAGTCTTGCGCCGGTGGCGGGCAAGTCACTCGTCGGCTCGATTCTCGATCAGCCGATTTCGCTGGTGCTGCTTCTTGTCGCGCTATGCGGCGTGATTCTGGCCGCCGCCGTCGCGATTGTGCGACATGCGGATGTGCTGGCGCACCGGCTGGGCGAGCCGCTGGGCACTCTGTTGCTGACGCTCGCCGTGACCGGGCTCGAAGTCGCCATGATCGGATTCGTCATGTCCAGCGGCGTCGAGAAGCCGACGTTGGCTCGCGACGCGATGATGGCGGTCGTGATGGTGGTGCTGAATGGCTACATGGGTCTTGCACTGCTATTGGGCGGATTGCGTCATTGGGAGCAGACCTACAACCTGCAGGGGGCCAATGCATTTCTGGTGATGATTCTTCCGCTCACGGTGCTGGGACTGGTTTTGCCCAACTACACGCGCGCGTCGGATGGGCCGACGCTGTCGACGTTTCAGATGATCTTTCTGTCGATCATGTCGATCGCGATCTACGCCATTTTTCTCTATGTTCAGAACCGGCGGCACTGCGGCTATTTCATGGCGCCGGGGGAGCGCCCGGAATCGGCCGAGGCGGAGGCGGCCGAGCACCACTCCAGCGCGTCGACCGCGTATCACGCCGCGATGCTGCTGATTTACAGCCTGCCGGTGGTGCTGCTGGCCAAGCAGTTGTCGAAGCCGCTGGATGCGTTCGTGATTCGGCTCGGTGCGCCGATCGCCATCGGCGGATTCATCACGGCGGTGTTGGTGCTGACGCCGGAGTCGATCGCGGCGATTCGCGCCGCGCGTCGCGACCAGATGCAGCGCGCGGTCAACGTGTTGCTGGGCTCGGTGCTGGCGTCGATCGGATTGACGATCCCGCTGGTGATCGCGATTTCCCTCTTTACCGGTCGATCGCTTGTGCTGGGGCTGAATCCGGCGGAGATCGTCCTGCTGATTCTCACACTCAGCACGTCGGCGCTGACATTTTCGCAGTCGCGCACCAACGTGCTGATGGGATGTGTACACCTGCTGCTTTTTTCGGCTTACATCATGCTGCTTTTTGATTGAGCCGGCGGCGTGCGGCGGCCTGCTAGCGACGCTTGATCTTTGCGGCGGTGACGCGGTTTTCGGGGCGGATGGCGCCGGCCGCGAAGTCGGTGATGTTCTGCATGGTCGTATCGGCGATGTTGCCGACTGCTTCACGGGTGAAGAATCCCTGGTGGGCGGTGACGATGACGTTGGGGAAGGTCATGAGGCGGGCGAAGACGTCGTCGGTGATGACTTTGTCGGAGAGGTCCTGAAAGAAGAGGTCGCCCTCTTCTTCGTAGACATCGAGGCCCAGCGCTCCGATCCGGCCGCTCTTCAATCCGTCGATCGCGGCCTTGGTGTCGATGACGGCGCCGCGGCTGGTGTTGATGATCATGCAGCCCGGCTTGCAGGACGCGAGGAATTGATGGCTGACGAGGTGGTGGGTCTGCGGCGTCAGCGGGCAATGCAGCGAGATTACGTCGGATTGAGCGGCGAGTTCGCCGAGCGAGACGTAGCTTGCGCCGAGCGCGACACAGGCGGGGCTGGGGGCGATGTCATAGGCGATCAGGCGGCAGCCGAAGCCGGTCATGATCTTGGCGAAGATGGCGCCGATCTGGCCGGTGCCGACGATGCCGATGGTTTTGCCGTTGAGGTCGAAGCCCATGAGGCCGTCGAGCGAGAAGTTTTGTTCGCGGACGCGCGGGATGGCGCGGTGCAGCTTGCGATTGAGTGCGAGGATGAGGGCGACAGTGTGCTCGGCGATGGCGTAGGGCGAATAGGCCGGCACGCGGAGCACGGTGATGCCGAGTTCGTCGGCGGCTGCGAGGTCGACGTGGTTGAAGCCGGCGGAGCGGAGCGCGATGAGGCGTGTGCCGCCGGCGGCGAGAGCGGCGAGGACGGGGCGCGAGAAGTCGTCGCCTGTGAAGCCCGAGACGGCGTCGAAGCCGCGGGCAAGGGCGGCGGTCTGGGGCGAGAGTCGGGCGTCGATCCAGTGGAGCTCGTGGCCGCGGGTGCGGTTGGCGGCTTCGAGGAATGGTTTTTCGAAGCGGTTGGGGCTGAAGATGGCGAGTTTCATGGTCGCTCCTTCGCGGCGAAGAGGGGTGTTTCCAGCGCAGCGTAGCGACCCGCGTCGCGGCGGTGGGGGTTTCCAATCGTTATGCAGGAATTGGCGGGTTACACGCCTGGGGCGGCGGGCGATTTCCGGCGATCCCCCGGTTTTTTCGGCATTGATCGCTCGCTACGCTTTTGGGCATGTTGACCGTCATCGGCAAGGGGCTGGGGCGTCGCCGGCCGTTGTTTGAGGACTTCTCGATTCCGCCGCCGGTGGAGCGATCCGGCGAAGGCGGCCCGCTGACGCTGCGTGACTTGATTACGCACGTGGTTTGTCAGGAAGTCGTCGCTTTTGAGCAGCGTCAGCAGGCGCGGCGGCTGGATCGGGTGCTTTCGCCCCGGGAGATTGAGGAGGGTGCGGCGCGGGGCAAGATTTCGCCCGAGGGGCGCGACCCGAAACACGCGCCGCCGGTGAAGGTCGATATGGAAAGCGCGGTGGCGACGGCGATTGAGGCGTTCATCGACGGGCTCTATCTCGTGATTATCGATGAGTTGGAGTATCGCGAGCTCGATGCGATTGTGCGGCTGGGGCCGGATAGCCGGATCACATTTCTTCGACTGACGTTTCTGGCGGGATGAGGGATATGTTGGATTACGAATTCGCGCAGAAGTTGATGGCGTCGCAACGCGACGCGAAGTCGTGGATGGAGACGCGGCTGGAGTCGCTCAAGCCGCTGAGCCCCGAACTGCGCGAGGCGGGACATGCGCTGATCGGATGCCCGCGGGGCAAGATCGAAACCGAGCTGCGCGATCGCCCCGTGGGCTCGCGGGTCTTGGGCAAGCGCCGCCTGCGCGATTTTGACGACGCCGATTTGCTTGCGCTGGGGAAGGCGCTGTTTCCGAAGTTTCCGGCGGTGTTTGAAGCGGGTTGGCGGCAGTTTGAGCACCTGCCCTATCAGCACGGCTACGAGCGCAAGCCGTTTCGGGCGTCGACGCGGCCCGATGTGCTGCGTCCGGTGCGGGTCGATTTTCTGGAAAACCTGCTCGTCGCGCTCGACGGCTTTGATCAGGACATCTCGTGGATCGCGGCTCATGCGGCGCACCTCAACGCCTGGCAATCCGGTCTTTCGTTGGGTGTGCTGCTGGCGGCGGCGATCGACATGGGCACGGTTGAGTCGGCCGCGGTCGAGCAGATTCTCCGCGAGAGTGCCGAGGGTCTGCATCCGGTGGGGCAGATGGGGCAGCATGTCGTGGCCGCGATGCTGGCGACGCGCAAGCGGGAATGCTGGGAGTACATGGCGAAGCTGTTGCTCGCGGCGCAGCGGCAGGAGGGACTGCGGCAGGCGATTCTGGAGTATGCCGACTTTGGCCATCCCGAGGCATTTCGGCTGCTGCTGCGGACGATTGTCGATCACAGCATGGAGCGCTTTAGCGCGACGGTGCGGGCGTTCAACGTGTGGCTCGGGCTGCCGCTCGACGCGCAGAGTCAGAAGTATGTTCGCGACACGCTGGGGAGCCTCGCCGGATTTCTGGATGAGCCGGCGGCGCGGCGGAAGGCGCTGGACGGGGACGACGCGGAGAAGGCCTATTTCGCGCTATGGGCGGCGGCGTTTGACGATGCGCCGGCGGCGGTCGGGCCGGCGGAGCGGCTGCTGAAACACGGGAAACCTGAGTTTCGCTATGCGGCGCTGAAGATGCTGGGAATGATCGATCTGCCGGAGGGGCGGGGGGCGATTGTTCGCGAGATTGATGATGAAGATCTGCGGGTCGCCGTGAGTGCGGCGGAGTTGGCAGATGCGCATCTGCAAAAGGAAATTTGGCGTCTCAAGGAGGTGCGGCGCGAGGAAGAGCAAGCGCGGCAGCGCGCCGCGGGTGAGACGGTCAGCTATGGCGGCGGATATGGCTTTACCGAACCGCCCGCGAGCGGCCCAGATCACTTTGATCGTCTGAGTCGGTTGTTTGAGCGCATTCCCGCGAAAGCCAAGAAGCCGAAGCCGCTGATCTGGCCGTGGGTCGAGGTGACGCCGGAGCGGCGCGACGTCGCGGATGCGATGATCTCGGCTCTGGGGGATCGTCCGTGCGCGGCGCTGCTGCCCGTGCTCGACGCGATGTCGCCGCGTGGGCGACAGTGGGTGGCGTTTCTGTTCGGCGGGCAGGGTGCGAAGCTCGACGGGCCGATGCGGGCGGCGCTGCTGCGGCTGGTGGGCGATGCGTCGGGCACGGTGCGCGAGGAAGCGGTGACGGCCATGGGGCGGATCAAGATTTCGCCCGCCGATTTGCCGATGCTTGAGCCGCTGCTAACGCGCAAGGCGGCGGACCTGCGGCGCGGCGTGCTGGGGCTCCTGCTCAAGCTGGCGGACTCCGATTTGCTGGCGAGCGTCGAGCGGCTGCTGGCGGCGAAGAACGCGGCGCAGCGGCTGGCGGGGCTTGATTTGCTGCAGCAGATGCATGCGTCGAAGCGATCGGTCGAAGCGGTGCGCACGGCGGCGGAGGGTTACCGCGCCGCGCGGGAGACGCTGGAGCGCGACGAGCAGGTCTATCTCGACAACATCCTCGCTGAGCCGCGCGAGACGCCGACGCTGGCCAACGCCCTGGGCCTGATGGACCCCGCGAAGCGCACGCCGCCGCCGCAACTACGAAAGCGCGATGTGGTGCTGTGCACGCCGGCGGCTCGGAAGCTGCTGGAGCTGTTGGATGCGAAGGTGCACGAGCATCGGGATGAGCCGATTGAGTTTCAGTGGTATGGCGGAGAGGTGCAGCAAGTGGCGCTGGGGGCGATTGACAATCACTTTGCTTACGCGTTCAAGATGAAACGAAAGACATTCGAATTCGAGCGAGAGCCGGCAGAGTGCCTGCCGCTGCGTGAAGTTTGGGCGGCGTTTTGGACCAGTCTTCCGAAAGCAGCGGAAGACAAAGACGGACTCTCCGCGGCGAGGGCAGTTCTCCTCGCGGGAATGTATGACAAACACAAGACGGGATCGCGCGGACCGTGGAGCACAGAATTCGTGCGGCAGTTATTCGGCGAACGACCGCCGCTGAGATATCCGAGCGTGGTGCGGCGCGTGATCGAGTGGCACCTGCTTGAGCAGGAGCGGGCGAGCGCGAATTTGGCGGATTTCGCGACGGACGCACTCGAGACCGTGCTGGCCCACATACCGTCCGATCGAATCGGCGTGCGGGAAAGCGACTGCGAGCTCGCATTTCGCAGAGTCGCCAGTCATGTCGATTCGAGCGCCCCGCTGGAGGCCATCGCGCGGTTACGGGGCGATTGGACGCCGGAACACACCCGGCAGATGTTCGCGCTGAATCGGTGGCTCGACGAACCCGTCTGGCCGGAACACCACGTGATGATCCAGGCAACCGCCACGAAAGCGCCAGACACGGCGGTATCGGAACCACAGCGAGTCCCCATCGGCCGCAAGCGGATGTACCACAAACACCTCATCGCTGCCTTCGAGGCCTGCTGGGCGAATGAACACGACCTGTTGGACGAGCTGCTCGGCGAGCGCGAGCTCACCACATGGAATGTCGCCGATTGGTTTGACTGCTTGAGCGATCTGGCAGCGACCGTCCGACGTGCGGAAAAGCCGACGCCGATCGTGCAGGTCGTCCGACGGGCCATCGACCGCATCCTTGAGATCGAGCTCGCGCGCGGCGAAGCCGAGACGGTCGCCACGCCCGCCGCGCTGGCGCTGTGCTACTCCGGCGGGCTGGACGTGCTTGTGCGCGTGCTGGAGGCGATCGGGCGCGATCCGAAACTGCAACGCAACCGCATCTGGGCCGATTCGAGCAAGGGCAAGGCGTCGGTCTTCAGCCATCTGCTGCGGGTCACGATGCCCGGCGCGGCGGACACGCCCGCGGAGTTCGTTCGCCGCGTGCGGGCCGCCAAGATCGGCGAAGACGCGCTGCTGGCGGTGGCGTTTTATGCGCCGCAGTGGGCGGGCTTCGTCGAGGCGGCGCTGGGCTGGAAACTCTTCGCCGAGGCGGTCTGGTGGTTTCACGCTCACACCAAAGACAATCAGTGGCGGGTCGACCAGGAGATTCGCGAGAGCTGGAACGCGGAGATTCGCAAGCTCACGCCGCTGACGCTCGAAGACCTGGTCGAGGGAGCGGTCGATGTTGATTGGTTCCAGCGCGTCTATGCAGCGATCGGCGAGAAGCGCTGGAGCCGGCTTGATCAGTTCGCCAAGTACGCCAGCGGCGGCGTGGGTCATAAGCGGGCCCAGCTCTTTGCCGACGCGATGCTGGGCAAGCTGAAAAAGGCGGAGCTGCTGGCGGCGATCCGCGATAAGCGCAAGCAGGACGCGGTGCGAGCGCTGGGGTTGCAGCCGCTCGAAAAGCCGCACAAGAGCGACGTGCTGCAGCGCTACAAGGTGATGCAGGAGTTTGTCCGCACGGCGCGGCAGTTCGGCTCGCAGCGGCAGGCATCGGAGAAACTGGCCGCCCGCATCGGTCAGGAGAATCTGGCGCGGACGGCGGGCTATCCCGATCCTGTTCGCTTGCAGTGGGCGATGGAGGCGCTGGCCACCGCCGACCTGGCGAAGGGGCCGGTCGTGGCGAAGGTCGGCGCGGTGGCGGTGCAACTCGCGATCGACGCCGACGGCCTGCCCGAGATCAGCGTGGCGCGCGGCGAGAAGTCGCTCAAGAGCATTCCGGCGGATGTGAAGAAGAACGAGGCGGTTCAGGAACTGGTGGAGCGCAAGACCGAGCTGCGGCGCTCGGCGAGCCGGATGCGGCAATCGCTCGAACTGGCGATGTGTCGCGGCGATCGCTTCAGCGCCGAAGAGCTGCGCGAGCTGATGGGCAATGTGCTGCTGCGGCCGATGCTTGAGCGGCTGGTGTTTGTCGGCGAGGGCGTGCTGGGCTATCCGGTCGAAGGCGGCAAGGCGCTGCGCGACCAGGGCGGCAAGCTCGAACCGGTGAAGAAAGGCGAATCGTTGCGGCTGGCGCATCCGGTCGACCTGCTGGCGGGGAAGGCCTGGGATCGCTGGCAGCGCGACTGCATGGCGGCGGAGCGCGTGCAGCCGTTTAAGCAGCTATTTCGCGAGCTGTATGTGCTGACGCCGCAGGAGCGGAGCGACAAGACCTTTAGCCGGCGTTATGCGGGGCAGCAGGTGAACCCGCGGCAGGCGCTGGCGCTGCTGGGCGGGCGCGGATGGGTGACGGCGCCGGAGGCGGGCGTCTTCCGCACTGATCATGATGAGAAAATCGAGGCGTGGATCGAGTTCATGGAGGGGTTCTACACGCCGGCGGAGGTCGAGGGGCTGACGCTGGAGAAGGTGCGATTTGCGCGGCGCGGTGCGACGGAGTATCTGGACCTCGCGAGCGTGCCGCCGCGGCTGCTCAGCGAGACGATGCGCGATGTGGATCTGATCGTGAGCGTGGCTCATCGCGGCGGGGTCGACCCGGAGGCTTCTGCCAGCACGGTGGAGATGCGTACGTCGCTGCTGCGCGACACGCTGCAACTGTTGAAGCTCGACAATGTGAAGCTGAAAGGTCCGCACGCGATCATTCGCGGCGTGCATGCCGAGTACAGCGTGCATCTGGGCAGCGCGACGACGCACATGCTGCCGGGCGGGGCGTTGTTCATTGTGCCGGTGCATAGTCAGCATCGCGGCCGGATCTTCCTGCCGTTTGCCGACGAAGATCCGAAGACGGCCGAGGTGCTGAGCAAGGTGCTATTGCTGGCGCGGGATCAGGAGATCAAGGATCCGGGCATTTTGGATCAGATTCGGATGCGGCGGTGAGGGGCGGCGGGGGCGCGGGTTGCCCTCGGGCCGCCGCGTCTGCGGGCGAGGCCGGCATTCTGGCGGTTTCAGAACGCGTTGCGGTGACCTCGCCGGCCTAATCGAGCCAGGTCTGGTCCTTCAGCTTTCGCGGGAGATACTCTTCGGTGATGAAGCGGAAGTTTTTGTTGCTGAAGGCTTCCAACTCCAGCTTCACGCCCAGGCTTTCCATGTGCTTGATCTCGCGCTGCCAGGGTTTGCTCTGAAACCACGGATATTCGCGAATTTCGCGGGCGCGGCGGGTGTCTTCGTCGGTGAGCGGCATGGCCATGTGGTTTGAAATGCCGAACTCCTCGGCGTCGTAGCTGCTCATGCCGATGAAGCGGGCCTTGGGGATCGCCATGCGCTGGCTTTCGAAGGCCAGGTTGATCGAGCCCTGCTTGAGCACGCTGTAGATGTAGTAGCCCCAGGGGTCGTTATCGACCAGCACGAAGACGGGCAGCGAGAGTTCGTTGTGCATGCGATAGATGAGCCGTCGCACGCCGCGGGGGGGCTGGCCGTTGCCGTGGATGATCATGCACTGGTGCTTTTCCCAGAAGCGGTCCTGGTTGAAGCGGGCCCAGACGGCGCCTTTTTCGATCAGGAGGATGAACTTCGCGGTGCATTTGATGAACTGGATCACGCCCGGCTCGACGATGCTGGGGACATTCCAGCCGCCCGAACCGACGCGGGTCAGGTCGATGGTGTCGCCGCTGTCGGTAATCGTCAGCGGCCCCACCATTCCGCCGCGCGGCTCGGCGTGAAGGCCGAGTTCCTCGCGCAGCGCGGCGACGGTTACTTCGACGTCTTCGAGTACCGGGTCGCTCTCGCTCTGATCGTAGAAGATGAGTTCTTTGCCCGGTTTGCCTTCGGCGGTGCGCACGGGCACCTTCAGGTTGTAGAAAACGTCGCGCAGGCTGGTCGTGATGTCTTCGTCGATGAGTTGCTTGCAGACCTTGGCGACTTTCAGCGTCTGCATGAATTTTTTGGCTTGGCTGCCTTCGCCGCCGCGGCGGCCGAGCAGGCTGAAGAAGTGGCGGCGCTGGACGGCGTCTTTCATTTCGATGATGCGCTTCTTCTCGTTGAACTCGACGTTGCTAAGCGTGCGCGCGGGGATGTCGAGGAAGGGGTCCTGATCGCCGCTGACGAGCCGGCTGACGTTGGTCGCGAGTTTGACGATGCGGTTGCCCGCGCCGCTGCGGTCGACCGAGAGTTTGGATTTCTTGCCCGATGCGGCGGCCGGGGCGGCTGTCGCCTTGCTCTTCTTTGCCATCTTTCACACTCCGTTGCGCGATTGCGGCGGGTCATCCAGCCTTCGCCGTCGTCGATCAGAGATGTTCGTCGCGAATCACGGCGCGAACAAGCGCGACACGCCGTCGCTTCTGGATTTTGCAGGTTTCATTCGGCATTCCAGTGGCCATTCGACATTCGCTAATCCTGGGCCATTGCGCGCCAGCGCCGCACCATCTCCGCGAGTGCGGCGGGGTCGAGCCGGGCGGGGTCGGAGGCGTCGGCCGCGAGTTCGCGCAACACGACTTCGCTCGGCGATTCGAACAGCTTGAGCTGTTTGAGCCGTCGTCGCTGGGCGGCGGCCAGCACGGGACGCTGGGCCTCGCGGGAGAAGTGCTTTTCGAGCTCCGCGAGGACGACGTTGGCCCGTTCGATCACCCCTTGCGGCACGCCGGCGAGGCGGGCGACGTGCAGGCCGTAGCTCATGCCCGCGGCGCCGGCGACGATCTTGTGCAGAAAGACGATCTGGTCGTCGTACTCGCGGACGGCGACGTTGAGATTGGCGACGTTGGGCAGGAGCGTGGCGATCTCGGTCAGCTCGTGATAGTGAGTGGCGAAGAGCGATCGGCAGCCGGCGCTGCTTGCGAGGTGTTCGGTGATGGCCCAGGCCAGCGCGAGGCCGTCGAAGGTGCTGGTGCCGCGGCCGACTTCGTCGAGGATGACGAGGCTATGCGGGGTGGCGTTGTTGAGGATGTTGGCGGTTTCGAGCATCTCGACCATGAAGGTCGACTGGCCGCGGGCCAGCTCGTCGGCGGCGCCGACGCGGGTGAAGATGCGGTCGACCATGCCGAGGCGCATGCGGCGGGCGGGCACCCAACAGCCGCAGTGGGCCAGCAGGGTGAGCAGCGCGACCTGGCGGATGTAGGTGGATTTGCCGGCCATGTTGGGGCCGGTGATGAGGGCCAGTGACGGCGTCGGGCCGGCGTCGCGCGGCAACGTGTCGGCATCGTCGACGCCGGGGGGAATGTCGAGCGAGGTTTCCGTCGAGGCCGCGCTGCGGGCCTCCACCGTCGCCGTCAGCCGCGTGTCGTTGGGCGTGAAGGCTGACCCGAGCAGCGGCTCGACGACGGGGTGGCGGCCTTCGTCGATTTCCAGAATCGGCTCATCGACGAATAGCGGGCGGCAATAGCGTCGATCGCTGGCGAGCGACGCCCAGCCGGCCAGCACGTCGATCGCGGCCACGGCGCTCGCCGCTCGTTGCAGGTCGTTGACGCGTTCGGCGACGACGCGTCGCAGGGCGTCGAACAGTTCGTACTCGAGCTGGTTGGCGCGGCTTTCGGCCGAGAGCGCCTCGCCTTCGTAGCGCTTCAGTTCGTCGGTGATGTAGCGCTCGGCGTTTTTGACCGTCTGGCGGCGGACGTACTCGGGCGGGACGCGCTCGCGGTGGGGATTGGTGATCTCGATGTAGAAGCCGTGGACGCGGTTGAAGGCGACCTTGAGCGTGGGGATGCCCGTGCGGGCGACCTCTTGAGCCTGAAACTGCGCCAGCCAGGCCTGGCCGTCGCGGGCGAAGATACGCAGACGGTCGAGTTCGGCGTTGACGCTGTCGTTGAAGATGCCGCCCTCGCGCAGGGCCAGCGGCGCGTCGCTGCGCAGTTGCGATGTGAGCAACTGCGCCAGTTCGTCGAGGCCGGTGAGCGCTTCGCCGAGGGCCGCCGCGTCGTCGAGGTGGAGGGCGGCGAGGTCGCTTCGCAGAGCGGGCAGGAGCGCGAGCGTGTCGCCCAGCGCCCGGAGATCGCGGGGCGAGACGCGTTGTACGCCGACGCGGCCGACGATTCGCTCCAGATCGCCGGCGTCGCGCAGGCGGGCCCGGAGATTGCGGCGGACGGTGGTTGAATCGATCAGGGCGCCGACGAAGCGCTGTCGCTCGGCGATGCGGGCGCGGTCGAGCAGCGGGTAGCAAAGCCAGGTCCGCAGCAGGCGGGCGCCCATGGGCGTGCAGGTGTGGTCGACGGCGCTGAGCAGTGATCCGGCGCGGGCGCCGCTGCGGAGGGTGCGTTCGATTTCCAGCGAGCGGAGCGTGGTCGGGTCGAGCTGGAGCGATTCGCCGGCGTCGCGGCGTCGCGGCGGGCGGAGGTGGCTGGTGTCGCCGCGCTGGGTTTCCTGCACGTAGGCGAGGATCGCGCCGGCGGCCTGGAGCGAGGGGTCGATTTCCTCGAAGCCGAAGCCTTCGAGCCGGCGCGTGGCGAAGAAGCGTTCGAAGAGGTCGAGTGTGCGCGCGGGGCTGAAGTCGCTGGGGTTGCGGAAGGTGACGGCGACGCCGAGCTGGTCTTTGAGCAGATCGTCGCGGCTGTTGCGGCCGGGGGTGGTGCGCTCGGGCAGGAGGACTTCGGCGGCGGCGAGGCGGGTCAGCTCGGCCATGACGCGCGACGGCGGGACTAGCTGCACCTCGAAGCGGCCGGTGGAGAGCTCGAGCGCGGCGATGCCGGCGGCGAGCGGCGTTTCGAGCAGGGCGGCGAGGATGTTGCTGGTGTGGCCTTCGAGCAGGGCCTCGTCGGTCAGTGTGCCGGGGGTGACGATGCGCGAGACGCTGCGGCGGATCAGCCCTTTGGTGAGCTTGGGGTCGTCGATCTGCTCGCTGATGGCGACGCGCACGCCGAGCTGGACGAGCTTGCGGAGATAGCCTTCGAGGGCGTGGTAGGGGATGCCCGCCATGGGCGTTTTGCCGCTGTCGCGGCTGGTGAGCGTGATGCCGAGGAGTTTGGCGGCGCGCTCGGCGTCTTCGTAGAAAAGCTCGTAGAAATCGCCCATGCGGAAGAGCAGCAGGGCGTCGCCGACTTCGCGCTTTTGATCCCAGTATTGGCGCATGGCGGGGGTGAGATCGGCGGGCGGCGCGGCGGCGGCGGTTGCGGGTGGGAGCGGATTTTCGAGGGATTGCGCCATGCGGATGGCATTGTAGGGGGGCGGGGTTCGGGCTGTGGAAAGGCGGGGCGGGGTGGCGGGTGGGGCGCGGCGGGTGGGTGGATTCAGGTGAGCGATTCGTGGGAGGCGGCGGTGCGCTGCGGCGCGGCGCGGAGCAGAGAAAGCGCGCCGGTGACGTCGGGCGTCTCGGTCCAGAGCGCGCGATATTCGGGGCGAATGAAGCCTTCGGCGATGGCGTGTTCGCGCTGGCGGATGAGCGGGTCGAAGAAGCCGTTTTGGTTGATGACGATGATCGGCTTGTCGTGCAGGCCGAGCTGTCGCCAAGTGACGACTTCGATCAGTTCGTCGTAGGTGCCGAAGCCGCCGGGCAAGGCGATGTAGGCTTCCGAGCGCTGCGACATGAGCATTTTTCGCTCGTGCATCGTGCCGACGATGATCAGCTCGGCCAGGCCGGCGTGGGCGACTTCGGGGCGGGCGAGGAGTTGCGGGATGACTCCGACTACGCGGCCGCCGACGGCCAGGGCCGCGTCGGCCAGGGTGCCCATGAGTCCGACCGATCCGCCGCCATAGACGAGCGTGGCGCCGGCCTGTCCGATGGCGCGGCCGAGCGCGGTGGCCTCCGCCGCGTAGCGCGGGTCGCGGCCCGGGCTGGAGCCGCAGAAGACCGCGATGCCGACGCCTTGCAGGTTCATGCACACTCTCTGGCCGGGACTAAGAACGAATCTCGCGGCGGAGAAGCTAGCGGATCAGAGGGTGTTTGCGAAAGCGGTCTGCTCGCGGTGTGAGCGGAGTCAGAGTTTCTGGGCCTCCTGCTCGATGGCGAGGCGATAGACCGAGGAGATTTCGTCGGAGTTGGTGATGAGGGTGTTCAGGTCTTGCAGCAGACCGTCTTCGAGGCGATAGATCCAGCCGTGAACGGCGAGGCTTTGCCCCGACGCCCAGGCCTGTTGCACGATGGTGGTGCTGCAGACGTTGTTGACCTGTTCGATCACGTTCAGCTCGCACATTTTGTCGAAGCGGCGCTGTTCGCTTTCGATGCGCTGGAGCATGGGCTCGTGCTTCCAGCGGACGTCGCGGATGTGGCGCAGCCAGTTGTCGATCAGCCCGAGATGGCGATCGTGCTGGGCCGCCTTTACGCCGCCGCAGCCGTAATGGCCGCAGACGATGATGTGCTCGACTTTGAGCACGCAGACGGCGTATTCGATGCAGGAGAGGACGTTGATGTCGGTGTGGATGACGACGTTGGCGACGTTGCGGTGGACGAAGACCTCGCCGGGCAACAGGCCGATAATTTCGTTGGCGGGGACGCGGCTGTCGGCACAACCGATCCATAAGTAGTGGGGAGACTGCTGCTGGGTGAGCTTGGTGAAGAAGTCGGGGTGCTCGGATCGCACCTTTTCGGCCCACTGGCGGTTTTTCTGAAACAGTTCGGGCAATAGCCGCATGGCAGCGTCTCCGTCTACCGGCTGGAGGGTTGTCCGTGCGGCGCCGCGCCCGTCGCGTGCCGCGAAATGCAAAGTCCGTCACGCCGGGGGCGGCGTGACGGATTAACAGAATAATTTGCTTACGAGTCCCCGGTTCCGCGGGTTCGGCTAAACCGCGCGAATTACGATTGTGTCATTTTGTCCGCCGAAGCCGAAGCTGTTGCTGAGGCAGGCCCGGACCGGGATTTTTCGGGCGGCGTTGGGGACGTAGTCGAGGTCGCAGTTGGGGTCGGGGTTCTGATAGTTGATCGTGGGCGGCACGACGCCGTCGCGGATGGCCAGGACGCAGGTGATCAGCTCGACGGCGCCGGCGGCGGCGACGAGGTGGCCGAACATGCTCTTGACGCTGCTGATCGGCACGTTTTTGGCGTGATCGCCGAAGACGTTGCGGATTGCGAGGGTTTCGAGCTTGTCGTTTTCCTCGGTGCCCGTGCCGTGGGCGGAGATGTAGTGGATGTCTTTGGTGGTCATGCGGGCGTCTTCGAGGGCGGCCCGCATGGCGGCGGTGGCGCCGCGGCCGGATTCGTGGATGTCGGTGACACGGAAGGCGTCGGCCGTGCTGCCGAAGCCGACGACCTCGCAATAGACCCGCGCCCCGCGGCGGCGGGCCGACTCGGCTTCTTCGAGGATCAGGATGCCCGCGCCTTCGCCGAGGACGAAGCCATCGCGGGTCTGGTCGAACGGGCGCGAGGCGGTGGCGGGCGAATCGTTGCGGCGCGAGAGCGCCGTCAGGCGATTAAACCCGGTGACACCCAGCGGATGAATCATGCTATGTGCGCCGCCGCTGATCATGATGTCGGCGTCGCCGCGGCGGATCATGGCGGCGGCCTCGCCCAGGGCCTGGGTGCTGGCGGCGCAGGCGGTGAGTGTGTTGAGGTTGGGGCCCTGCGCGTTGAAGCGATAGGCGATGTGCGAAGCGGCGGCGTTGGGGTCCTGCTCCAGCTCTCGCACCGCGGTGAAGCGTTCGTAGGCGACCTGAGCCCAGCGCTTGGCGTCGAGCGAGTTGGCTTCGCGATTCCAGCCGGAGACGGCCGCTGCCGTGAAGCTTTCGAAATCGATGGGGCCTTCGCCGCCGCCGAGATAAACGCCGACCATGTCTGCGGGCACGTTCGGGATTTCGCCGGCGTCGCCATTACCGTTGCGGAGAGTGGGCAAGCCGGCGTCGCGCCAGGCGGTGGCGGCGGCGGCGAGCGCGAAGCGTGCGTTGCGGCTGGCGCTGGCGTGATCCGCGGCGCCGGGTCCGACCATCTTCTCGAAGCTGAATTCGTGGTCTTTGACCTGAGCCGAGAACTGCGTGGGGAATGTGGCGGCGTCGAAGATCTGGGTCTTCGAGACGCCGCTTTCGCCGCGCAGCAGGCGCTGCCAGGTGGATTCGATCTCGCAGCCGAGCGGGGTGACCCAGCCGATTCCGGTAATGACGATACGTCGTTGCATATCAATCGCCTCGTTCGAGGACTGAGTTTCGTTTCAGGCGGCGGATCGAGCCGCCGCCGATCGAGCTATTCGCGCCAGGCCTTCAGGGCCAGCGCCGCATTTTGCCCGCCACCCAGGGCGTAGGCCGTGGTGATGGCGTAATTCACGCGGCGATCGGTCGGGCCGCGGGTTTTGATGTTGAGATTCCAGCTTGGGTCGATCGGTTCGGCGTTGATCGACGGAGCCAGCGTCTGGTTTTTGATGGCGAGCGCGGCGGCGATGAAGTCGATCGCGCCGGTGCCGGCGCCGTTGTTGCCGACGCCGCCGTTGATCGCCATCACGCTGGCGCTGGGCAGGTGTGAACCAAATGCCGCCGCGAGGCCGCGGGCTTCGCTGGCGTCGTGTTCGCGGGTGCCGCAGGCCATCGGCACGATCAGGTCGATGTCGCTTGCGTTGATTTTTGCGTCGCGGAGGGCCTTGCGAATGGCGGTGGCGACGCCGCGTCCCTCGGGGTGGGGCTTGGTAGGAAAGCCGACGGACGAGGCGTCGTTGCTGGCGCCGAAGCCGACGAGTTCGGCATAGATGCGAGCGCCGCGGGCCTTGGCGTGCTCGAGTTCTTCGAGGATGACGAGGCCGCCGCCCTCGCTGGTGGCGGTGCCGTCGCGGTCGCTGGCGAAGGGGCGACAGGCGCGGGCCGGGTCGTCATTGCGCTTGCTGAGCCGCTGGCCGAGGCTTTGGCGGACGAGGGCCATGGGGTTGGCCTTGCTCTCGGCTCCGCCGCAGATGCAGACATCGGCCACGCCGCGGGCGATGGTGCGGAAGGCTTCGCCGATGGCGAGGTGGCTGCTGGCTTCGCCGCAGGTGATGGTGTTGCTGGGGCCCTGGGCGTCATGCACGATGGTGACGTGGCAGGCGAGCATGTTGGGCAGGAACTTGAGCAGCCAGAGCGGCGTGAGGTTTTCCATTCGGGTGCGGCCGCCCTCGACCTCCGGAACGCCCCAGAGCTTGATGTCGAACGTACCTTCGGGCGCCGCGCTTGCGAGCGCGCCGGCGAGCTCCGGCAGATCGGCGCAGATCAATCCGGCACCGATATTTGCGCCAAAGCGGGCGCTGTCGATGTTGCTCGGGCCGGGCGCGTCGCCGCGCTCGAGGATGCACTTGGTTTTCAGGCCGGCGTCCATGAGCGCGAAGTGGGCGGCGGCGACCGCGAGCTCGATGTCGCGGGCCATGATTTTGCCGGCCTTGCGATAGGGCTTTGTGACAAAATCGTTGACGTTCTTGATCTGCGAGATTTCGCCGCCGATGCGCGAATCGAAGCCCGACGCGTCGAACGCGGCGATGGGCTGGATGCCGCTGCGGCCTTCGAGCAGGGCCGTCCAAAACGGCTCGGCGCCGCAGCCGATGGGCGTGATGGGGCCGAGCCCGGTGATGACCACGCGACGTGCGCTCATAGCGAAATCCTCTGCCCGGCGTCGGTGCGATAGGTGTTCAGCAGCGAGCGAAACTCGGGCGTGAACACGAAATTCTCTTCCGGAAACTGCAGGCCGCTCATGTTCTGATCAATATGCGAAAAGACGATGTCGACTTCGCCGATGAGCGTGTCGCCGATCGTGACCTTGCCGACCGTGCTGGCGGCCGACTCGGTTATCTGTTCGATGTCGGCGGCGTAGCGAAGTGTCTCGCCCGGTCGGACGAGGCTGCGGAAAACGGCCCGCTTGACCTTGGCCAGGATCACTTTTTCTTCGAAGTTGCGGGCCTCGCCGACCAGGATGCCGGCGGTTTGGGCCATGCCTTCGATCATGAGGCTGGCGGGCATGACCGGGAACTCGGGAAAATGGTCATGCAGGTGGTCTTCGGCCAGGCTCACGTTCTTCACGGCGACGGCCCGCTTGCCGGACTCGAAGGTTTCGAATCGATCAATCCAGATCCAACGCACGCACGGCCTCCCGACGGACGGGCCGCTCTCGGGGCGGGCACGTTCGTCAATTTGACGGAAGAAGTTTAGCCGACCGGCGCGACTTGCAAGGGCGGCGGCCGGCCGGGCGACTGCCGACGGGTCGTTCCGATCGGTCAGAAATCAGGAGCCGCGCTCGAAAGCAAGCGTTTTGCCGGCGGCTCCGGATCGCTTGCTTGGCGGGCGCGGCTCGGAAAAGCCGGAACGCGTGTCGATCGGTCAGCGGGCGATCTTGGTCTGCAGGTAGCGAACGATCGTCCCGACGGTGAACACGTCACCCAGCTTGTCGATCTCGGGGTTTTTCTCAAACTGCGACAGATCGGCGTGGGGCATGGCCGCCTTGAGCGCCGCGAGCCCGGCCGCGTTCAGCTTGCGGTTTTCGACGTAGGCCGGGTTGCTGATGATCTGCTGCGGGAAGAGCTCATCTTGGGGGATCTTGATGTTGAAGAGCTTTTCCAGCCGGAATGCGATGTCGAGAAAGTCGATGGATTCCGCGCCGAGGTCGGCCTGCAATTTGGCGGATTCGGTGACCTCTTCGTCGTCGACGCTGAGCGCGTCGACCAGCGTCGTCTTCACCTTGTCGAAAATTTCTTCCTGCGTCATCGTCGCCATCCGCGTTCCTCTCGCAAGCGTTCGCTTCCCGTCACGCGACCGCTTCAGTCACTAGCGCTGCGCCGACCGATTTCGGCTTCAGCAGTTCGTAAAGCCCGCGATAGCGCGCCCGCAGGCGATCGTCCGTCGCGGCCAGTTCGGGATTGTTGTCGCTCAAGTTCAAATGCCGCAAGGTCAGCTTGCCCTTCACGATCTCGCGTCCGTCGACCTCGCCGGAGGCGTTGAAGACGCTCGACTCGGCCGTCAGCTCCTTCGGCTCGGCAATCAGCCGCAGCACGCGCCCGGGTGTGACGAAACTCTTGTAGGTCACATTGCGGGCTTCGCTGAGCACGACGATGCTGGGCCGAAAATCGAGCGCCACGCGCACCGCCCAGGCGGCGGTCTGGACCATGGCTTCGACCATCATCACGCCGGGCAAAACCGGAAACGTGGGAAAATGGTCGGCCAGATACTCCTCGGCCAGCGAGACCGCCTTCTCGGCCACGATCCGCTCGCGCGGTGCGATTTCGAGAATACGGTCGACCAGCAGAAAGCGCACGGAATCGGCCCTCGTTTCCACGCCGGGCCGCGCTCGCGCGACCGCTTGCTCAGGGGCGAAAGAGTATGACAAAACGCGCCGTTTGGCCAGCGTCGCGGAATCCGTCGCCGGGGGCCGGCGGTTGACCTGGTGCGCGGGTCGAAGGATTGACAGTGACGCCCAGCGCGAAAAGACTATCCGCTTGCCGATCGTGCTCCACCGCCCGGTCGGCCGCCGGCCGCGCCTCAACCCGGAGCGCGGACCCCGCCTCCGCAGGTGCCTCGCGAGCGATTGGAGACAGGCGTTGAAACCCCATGTATTGATCGGCGTCGTGATTGCTCTGGTCGTCGCCGGCGGCGCCACGTTTGCCCCGCGGCTGCTCCCCTCCGCCTCGCGCGATCGTGACGCGGAGTCGGCGACGGCGTACGAGGCCTACGCCAAGCTGCAGCAACACTCATCGCTGTTGGGTGCGGCGCAGCGGGCCGGGAACATCGGCGAACTGGAAAAAGGCGACATTGACGCACTCGCCACCGCCGCCACGCCGGCGCTCGAGAAGGTCGTGCAGCGGATGAACACGCTGGCGCAGCGCCGCAACAAGGAGGCCCAGGCGATGGGCCTGACGCCCACGCCGATCCCCGGGCTGAGCGTGAATGCGACTCGCCTGCGCGACAGCATTCGGCAGATTGACGCTGTTCAGAAGAAAAACGCCGCCCGCTGGCCGGCGCAGTCTTCCGGTCAAAGCTCGGCCGGGGTGGCGGCGTTGCCGCACGCGGTCGGCTTGCAGGCGTATGTGCGTGCGGCTTCGACGCTGGGCGAGGCGCACGAGGCGCGGCTGCGGATGTACCGGGCGCTGAGCGACGCTCGCGCGGCGCTGGGGCAAGATGCGACCGCGGGCTCGGAAGCGCGCTATTGGGCGGGGCTGGACTATGACACGCCGAAGTCCGAACTGGCCAAGGCCTTGGAAGAAATCGCGACGCGCAAGAGCGAGGCCGAGGCGCAGGTGACGACGCTGACGCAGCAGGTGGACGAGCGCAAGACGAAAATCCGCGAGCTGTCGCAGCGTACGGCGAGCGCCCGCGGCGAACTCGAAACCTTGCAGGCTCAGGGATTTAAGCTCGGCGACGAGCGCGCCTTCGCCGACTACGCGGCCCGCATGCGGACCTTGCAGGATCAGATCAACGAGGCCCAGAAGCAGTGGGTGCTTTATGAGCAGGGCGGGCGGGCGAACGCCGAACTCCAGGGCGGTGATTCGGCGTTGAACGCAGAGATCGTGGGCGGCGAACAGATCATTCCGCTGGCGATCCTCGAGGCCCGGCTCGCCGCGGCGCAGGACGCGGTGCGTCGGACCGGGATCGGCCTGGCGGCGCTCAACGAAGAGACGGAGCGGCTGTCGGCGTCGAAGGGCGTCTCGGACAGTCGTTCGGGCACGTTGGGCGAAATGCAGAGCGCGGCAAAGGCCCGCGCCAAGCAGTCGCTCGAAACGGCTCTGGCCGAGGCTGCGGCCGCCGACAAGCTCGAAAGCGACGCCGCGAGCCAGGCTCAGAAGGCGGTTTCGTCGTTCGGCGCGGTGGTGTCGACGCTGAAGGCGATTCGCAGCGAAGCGGCCAATCTAAAGAGCACCTATGACCCCAACGGCAAGAACGATCGTCTGCGGAAGATCGCGGCCGATTCTTCGCCGGAGCTGCTGGGCCTCTCCGCACAGGCTGAGGCGAAGCTGCTCTTGGGCCAGGTCGAAGTGAGCCGGGCGCAGGCGCTCGACGCGATGCTGGCGACGCTGCGGATTGCGAATGAGTCGGGGGTGAAGATCGAGGCCGACACGGCCGCGATGGAGACCGCGCTGACCGCGTCGCGCGATGCGGCGAAGGCTGCGTTGCAGGAAGCGGCGTCCGCCTACGAGGGCGCGGTGACGAATCAACTGCCGACGGCCGCCAAGGGCTGGGCCTCGGTGGCGCGGGCCGGGGCGATGCATTGGCTGAGCCTGGCGGATCCTGCCGGCGCCGATGCTCACATGGCGGCCAGCAAGCAGGCGCTCGAAGCGGCCGCGACGTCGCTCAGCAAGCACCCGCTCTATGGGCGGCGTCTGGCGGCCTTCGGCGAGTTTCTGAATCCGCCCAGCGCGTCGCAGCCGGCGGCTTCGTCGCCGACCAGCACGCCCGCCGGCGAGCAGAGCGGGGCCGAATCGAAGCCGAGCGAGTCGGGCGACGACGATTTGTTTGGAGATGACGAGGGATAAATCCGCCGCGGCGCGTGGTCGGCGGGTGAGGGGGGCTTTGGTGGTGGGGGGCTTCGTGAACTCAGAAAGCGGAACGCGTCGGCCGCCCCTACCGACGCGCTGCGCGGAGAGTCGACCGAACGCGGATGTCCGATGCGCTCGTGGATCGGTTTAGGACGCGATGCGCGCTCGCGGCGGACGCTGAGACAACTCAGCCTGCAGCTTTTGCGCGACGACGTCGAGCTTGTCTTCGGTGAGATATTCGTCTTTGGCGATCAGATCGCGAATGCGCGCGATCTTCTGCGCAATGTCGATCGGTCGCGGCTCAAAGGTCTGAGCAGCGCTCGACAGCTCTACGGCGTCGCTTTTGCCCGACGGCTTGGCATGAGCCGCGGCGGCCGAGGGCTTCTTGGTTTCGTCGGCGGCGGTCGCGGGCTTTCCGCCCAGCAGGCTCGCCAACAGCTTCGAATTGTTGCGGATCTCCAACATGGCTAACACCCATCCTTCCCGACACGGCGCTGCACATCGGCTCGTCGCGCATCCCTCGCGCGGCGGCTCGCCTCGCCGGCCGAATTTCATCACGCCGATCCCTCAGCGTGAACCTGCCTCGATACCCCTTCGCTCTGCATTCGTGTATCGACCACGGGGCCGCGAATCTTTGGTCAATCATTCACAAATCGCAGATTTTTTAGGCTGGATTGCATTTGCGCAGCGTGCGCAGCGTGCGCGCGATTTTTTATGAGCCGCGCGAAAATTGCGTCTCCCCGGTTTCAGACAACGCGCAGCCAGAATGCCTTGAGGTATTCGGACTCCGGACATTCGAGCGCAACGGGATGATCGCCGGCGGCGCCGCCCTGTTGCAGGACCTGCACCGCGCGGCCGGCGCGGCGCGCGGCGCGGCGGATGGCTTCGGCGAAGTCGGTCGGGCTGACGAGCCCGCTGCAACTGCAGGTGAGCAATACGCCGCCCGGCTCGACGACCTGCAGCGCCAGCGTGTTGAGGTCGTTGTATTTGATCAGCGCCTTGTCGAGCTCCTCGCGCGAGCGGGCGAATTTGGGAGGATCGAGCACGACCACGCCAAAGCGACGGTTGTTTTCGATCATTTGCCGCAGGTAGATGAAGGCGTCGGAATGGACGACGTTGATGCGCGTCTGGTTGAGGTTGGCGTTTTCTTTGGCGATCGCGAGAGCTTTTTCGTCGAGATCGACGGCGGTGACATCGGTCGCTTCGCCGCGCAGCCGGGCGTTGAGCGAGAAGCCGCCGGTGTAGCAGCAGAGGTCGAGCAGGGTTTTGCCACGGGTGAACTCGGCCAGGCGGCGGCGGTGGTCGCGCTGGTCGCAGAAGAAGCCGGTCTTGTGGCCGCCGACGAAGTCGACGCGATAGCGGATGCCGTGTTCGCGGATGATGACGGAGTTTTCGCCGGCTGGGCGGGTCGCGGGTCGCGCGTCGGCCGGTTTCGCATCGCTGGGTCGCGGCGGGGCGGCCAGGCGGATTCCCTCGCGTTCGGCAACCAAGTCGTCGACGCGGGTGTGGACGGACCAATCGACCGGGCCGCGCGCGGCGGAGTCGGGTCGCGCGGCGGATTCCGGGCGCGGCGACGGCGGGCCGAGGTGCTCGCGGAGCAGCCCGACGATGCGCTCCTGTTCCTGCTGCATGCCGAGCGAGAAGAGCTCGAAGACGAGTCGGTCGGCGTAGCGCTCGACCACCACGCCGCTGAGGCGGTCGCCCTCGGCGTGGATCAGGCGATAGGCGTCGGTCTGGTCGTCGAGCCGCAGCGTTTCGCGTCGCAGGCGGACGGCCTCGCCGACGCGCTGTCGCCAAAATGCGTCGTCGACCGGCGCGTCGCCATAGGTGAGCATGCGCACGGCGATGGGCGATTGGTCGTTGAAGTGGCCGCGGCCATAGAGGCGGCCCTCCTTGTCGTAGACGGTGACGACTTGTCCGGGCCGGGCGTCGCGCGAGGCGTCGCCGACCATTTTGCGGAAGTAGAGCGGGTGGGGGCCGGTGGTGCGGAGCTGGACCCAGGGGGATTGGCGGGCTGTCGACATCGGAGCAATCATCGCCGGATTGGCGGACGAACGCCAAGGGCGTCCGCGCGCCCGGTCACTCGGGATTCACGAATGCCTGCACCTGTTCATCACTGGGCGGGGCGGCGGTGCTGAGCCAGCCGGCGGCGAGGCCAAATACGGACGAGTGATTCATTTCAACGGAGAAATGCCGGCCGCGGTACAGAAAGTGCGCCCACGCCAAAGGAGATCCGGGACAAAACAACACGAGTGGCGTGTCCTTCGGAGTGACGCGCCCAATTTCTGCTTTGTTCGACCGCACAAACCGGCGTCCGATGATGACGCCGCCCGGGATTAGCCAATATCGGGGCGAAAACGGCCGCTGTCTTACGGCGAAGATTAGTGCGAAGGGTATGGGGAGCATGAGTAGCGGCGCCAGCGAGCGCAGATCGCCGATCAAAACGCCTCCAATCACCTTGGTTGCCTGGGTTGCGGCCACGAACAACGCCAATGCGCCGAAGATTACGACAAATAGAACGGGGCTATTGTGAAAGCGACTGTCGGCAAGATCGCGCTTCCCGATGTCTGAATCGGCGTACGCGGATGCAAGCGCCGCGACGGCCTCAAAATCACGGAAAAGATCGAGCGGCTCGAATTGCTGCGCCGGCGCGATCTTCACAGATTCGGCTCGCGAGCGTCGTCCCTCGACGACGACTAACCATCCTGGGGGAATCCGTCGAATTGCCCGCGCGGCGATTGGCCGTATGAACCGCGTTGTCGAGAGATGATGCTCGAGCCACCGATGTGGCAGGCGGCGCGCGGCGTTTGGTTCGACCGCAATTCGGCGCAAGCGATTCATTCGCCGTCGCTCCGACTCCGGAGCGTGGATTAGTCGCCGCTGCCGCAGCATTTTGGAAAGCCACCACATCAGAAGCGCCGAGAGACCGATCACGAGCACGTCTGCAAGAATGATGGCGGCAGCGCCGAGTGGCGTTGGGAAGCTGTGGCCGGCCGCGAAGCCGAGCCAGAAGATGGTCGCCGCGGCGGCCAGAAAAGCAACCCCAGACGCGAGTGCCATAATTGCGAGATGCGCAGGCCCAGGGCGTGCCGGTCGATGTCGCCAGTGGATTCGCACGACGCGCACGCCAGCCGGCCGCTCCGTCGGATGTATCAACGCAGTCATGCGCAAGTCGCTCCCGATCGCGACAAACGGCTGCCGATTCGCGCCGCCCACTTGACGCCGCACTGGTCCACCACGGGGCTCACTCCGGATTCACGAACGCCTGCACTTGTTCATCGCTGGGCGGGGCGGCGGTGCTGAGCCAGCCGGCGGCGATTGCGAAGATGGTGGGGACCGGGAGCTTGCGGGTGTGGCGCTTGCCGTTGGCGACGAACTGGGCCGTGCCCTGGCCTTCGTCCTGGTTTACGTCGATGACCAGGGAGGTCCGTTCGGGGCCGACGCGGGTGATACGGCGGCGGCTCGACCATTGCCAGGCCTCGCTGAGCACGATGCCGCGCGGCACGAGCCAGAGCGCGCGGTCGAAAATCGCCAGGGACAGCAGCGCGGGGATGTAGCTGATGCTGATGACGAACGCCACGATGAGCAGATAGTCGTATTGTCCGCTCTTGATGGCGCGATAGATCCGCGGGCTGACCCAAAGCAGATAGAGCACCAGGAACCAGTGGACGCGGCCCATGGCGCGGCCGGCCTTGGCGTACCAGGGTGCGGCGCGCTGAAACTCCTCGGTCATCTGTTCGATCATCGCGATCGCGCCGGCGGTCCAGCCGGTGTTTTCGTACCAGAGGTGCATGAGGCCCTGCGCGTCGCGCTTCAGATCGAGCGGTTCGAAGGGTTGCTGCTTGCGATGAGCGGGGATCGCGATGCCTTTTTCCGCCGGGTTGATGACGATCAGCCAGCCCGGCGGCAGCTCCTGGATCATGCGCGCGGGCAGGCGCGTCGTGGCGCGGCGCGTGAGCAGTTCGAGCTCGAGGCGACGGTGCGGCAGGCGCGTGGCGGCGTTGGGGCGTTCCAGGACGCGTTTCAGTCGGTGGATGCGGTCGATCCGGTCGCGCTGCCAGTGGGCGTCGCGCAGGCGGGTGAGGAAGAGGTACCAGCCGCGCGAAAGCACGATGACGATCGCGATGCCGATGATCACCAGGATCCACATCAGCGCCGTGGTCGAGAGAACCCGGCCGAAGTTAAGAACGAGGGAAAAAGCGATCGGCAGCAGGATGAGATAGGGCAGCACGAACCAGATCGCCAGCAGGCCGGCGATATAGAGCAGGGCCAGCATCAGGCCGAGGCTGCGGTGCGGCGCGCGGATGCCGACGGTGCGGACGCGTGGAGCCGGCAGGGGCGGCAGGCCCACATTCTCGGACGTGGCCGAGTTTCCCGCGGCTTGCGGTGCACCGTCGGCGACGGATTCGCTCATGGCTGATTGCCCCAAGTTTGGCCGAACACGAGAGGTCCACACCGCGGCACGGGCCTTTTCCGCGCGATCGGCGCGGCGGCGAGTGTACTTCGAAAAAACCCAGTCCTAGAGTTTTTGGGCATCCGCATCGACGGGTGCGTCATCCTCATTTTCATTGTATTGCGGCAGCGATGGAGTCGCCGCAGCACATTTGGGGAGTCGTTCGACATGCGTCAGCTTTTGATTACAGGCTTATTCGCCGCTGCTCTGAGCAACATCGCGATCGCCGACGAGGTGATCACGTGGAACAACGTCACCTTGAGCGCCATTCGCGCGACCAGCGCGCCGCCGCCGCGAGCTTCGCGAGCGCTGGGGATGGTGCATGCGGCGGTGTTCGACGCGGTGAACAGCGTCGATCGCCTCTACACGCCCTATGCGGCGGACATCACGGCGCCGGTGGGGACATCGCGTGAAGCCGCGGCGGCCCAGGCGGCGCATGACGTGCTCGTCAGTGCGTTTCCGTCGCAGGCCGGGGTCTTCGGCGCGGCTCTGGCGAATTCGCTGAGCGCGATCCCCGACGGTCCGGCGAAGACGCAGGGCATCGCGATCGGCCAGGCGTGCGGCACGCAGATTTTGACACTGCGAGCCAATGACGGCTCGGCGGCGAACGTGCCCTATACGCCGGGCACGCTGCCGGGGCAGTGGCGTCCGACGCCGCCCGGATTTGCGAATGCGCTGCTGCCGGGCTGGGGACAGGTGACGCCCTTTGGCATGACCAGCGGCTCACAGTTTCGCTCGGTTGCGCCGCCGGCGCTGAACAGCCCGGAGTACACGGCGGCGTACAACGAGGTGAAGTCGCTCGGCTCGGCGACAAGCCTGACGCGCAGCGCGGATCAGACGCAGATTGCGCAATTCTGGGCGGACGGCGCCGGCACCGAGACGCCGCCCGGACACTGGAACGCCATCGCGCAGACCGTCGGCGCGGCCCAGAACAACAGCCTGCTGGAAAACGCGCGGATGTTCGGCTTACTCAACCTCGCGCTGGCGGACGCGGCCATTTCGTCGTGGGATACAAAGTACGCCTACAACCTGTGGCGCCCGGTTGCGGGCATTCGCGAGGGCGACACCGACGGCAACGGTGACACCACTGCAGATCCGCTCTGGACGCCGCTGATCGCGACGCCGCCATTTCCGGCTTACACCTCGGGTCACAGCACCTTTAGTGCGGCGGCGGCGAGCATCCTCGGACAATTCTTCGGGAGCGACGACATCGCGTTTTCGTCGGATAGCGACGGGTTGCCGGGCGTGATCCGCAATTTCAGCAGCTTTACGCAGGCGGCGCAGGAAGCGGGGCAGAGCCGCATCTATGGCGGGATCCACTGGCAATTTGACAATCAGGCCGGCCTGCTGGCCGGCGATCAGGTTGGCGATTGGATTTTCGCCAATTACATGGGGCTGATTCCTGAGCCCGACACGCTCATGCTGTTGTCCCTCGCGAGCTTGGCGGCGATCGCGCGACGTCGTTGAATCGTGGTGTTCAGCGTGATGTAGAAAGTTGAAGGGCAGGCCGCGGAGCGCGGCCTGCCTTTGTGTTTGCGCGATGCACAGCGCGACGCGAGCGCCTATTCTGCGGGGCATGGAAACTTCGCCTTCGAAGAGCGGCGTGGCCGTGCGCCGTCAGACGTTTGTCGCAGTGTTCGTACGGCTGCTGGCGCTGCTGGCGGCCGTCGCGGGTTGGTGGGTGAGTCGTGAGGCGTGGCTCATTTCGGGTGGCATGGCGCCGAAGAATTCGCCGTTGGCGGCCATCTGCGACGCGAGCGATCCGCAGGCCGGCTGTGCAAAGCTGCTGCGGAGCAGTGCGGCGTCGATCGTCGTGCCGAATACGCAGCTCCGCATGCCGTGGGCGGCGCTGGGGATGGCGTACTTCGCGTTCGTGTTCCTGTGGTTTCTCTTCGTCGGCGCGACCAATCGGCCGGGGGCGAATTGGCAGCTTGTGATCGCGCTGGTCGTCGCGCTGGGGGCGGCGGTGTCTTATGACCTGAGTCGGCGGCTCATGCCGATTACGCCGGAGACGTGCAAGCTGTGCCTCGCGGCGCATGGCGCGAACGCGGTCGTTGTGCTGATGACTTTGCTGGGGTTTGTCGTGCGGCGGCGGACGGTGGCGGGCGATGGGGCATATCCCGTCGGCGGACACGCGCTGGCGGCAGTTGCGGCGGGCGGGTGCGCGGCGCTGCTGCATCTGCAATTCACGCTGATGATGCAGGTGTCGGCGCAGGGTTTTCAGTACAAGGCGGCGTATACGAAGATCGCCGAGGATCCGGAATTTGCGCGGTGGGAGCACGCTCGTCAGACGCAACACGAGATCGCGCTGCGAGAGGACGAGTTGCAGCTCGGGCCAGCGGAGGCGAAGCACACGCTGGTGGCCTATGTCGACGCGCAATGCGAGGCCTGCGCGCAGGCGGGCAAGATGATCGAAAAAATGGTCGCGAAGTATCCCGACTCGCTGCGCGTGATCTATCGACATTTTCCGCAGGATGCGGATTGCAATACGCACGCGACGGGGCATGCGCTGGCCTGCGAGGCGGCGATGGCGATCGAGTCGACGCGGGCCGCGAGGGGGGCGACCGCCGCGATCGACCTGTTGCGAAGGTTCCATGGAGTTTCGTTTGCGCTGTCGGAGTCGCAGCTCGCGAACTGGACGCGCGAGGCGGGCGGCGAAGCGCCGCCGGTCGGCGCGTCTCAGCCGAGCAGCGCGCCCTCGGCGGCGCGGGCGCGGGTCGAAGAGGACATTCGCTCCGGCGCGGCACTGGGGGCGAAGGCGGTGCCGGCGTTGTTTCTTGACGGTCGGCGGTTGGAGTATTGGAGTGCGGAAGCGACGTGGGATGCGTTGCTGAAGGACTAGACGATTGTGTCGCTGGCCGCCGTAGCAGTGCGATGATGCGCTACAGGGATTCGTACGCCACATCGCGCCGCACCCGCCGGGCCACCTCGCTCGCATAGCGGCGGCCCAGCGCAGCGGCGTGTTCGCGGGCCCAGTCGGTGAGCTTGCGAGAGCCGGTTGCGGGTGCGGCGGAGTCGAGTATGCCGCGGGTCAGGCCGAGGATTTCTTCCCACGTAATGACGACGTCGCCGACGAAGGGGTTCACGAGCTTGCTGACGGCATAGCCCAGCGCGCTGGGCGTCGAGACGATCGCGCGGCGCACGCCGATGATCTCGCCGACCGTTCGCACGAGGTCGCGATAGGCGAAGGCCTCGGGGCCGACGGCGTCGACAGTGCAGTCGTCGGTTCGCCGGGCGCAGTCGAGCATGAGCGTCGCCATGTCGTCGACGTGCAGGGGCCGCAGGCGATAGCGCCCGTCGCCGAAGACGCCGAAGATGGGCAGGTTTCGCAAGACCCAGGCGATGTTGTTGACGAGGATGTCGCCGCGGCCGAAGAGCACGCCGGGACGGACAATGGCGTGCGAGACGCCGAGGCTGCGCAGGGCGGTTTCGAGCGTGTGCTTGCCCTTGTAATAGCCGAGGTCGTCGGCCTGGTCGGCGTGGAGGATGCTGACGTGGACGATCCGGCGCACGCCCGCGGCCTTGGCGGCGTCGAAGAGCGCGAGCGTGTTGCGGACGGCCTGATCGAAGGTGAAGAGGCGGTGGTTGAAGCGGACCCAGTAGGTGTTGAAGAGCACCTCCGCGCCGGCGAGCGAACGGGCCAGGGCGGCGGGGTCATCAAAGGCGAGCGGCGCGACCTCGACGGCGCTGCCGAAGGGGTTGGGGCGGTGGGGCGAGTTGGTCAGCGTCCGCACCCGCGCGCCGGCGGCGAGGGCCTGCTCGGTGAGCGAGCGGCCGGTGTAGCCGAAGGCGCCGGTGATGACGAAGAGGGGCGATTCGGAATGCAATGATCACCCTCTATGGTTGAGCCACACCGAGGCCGAATCACCCATTGCCCGCCGGCAAGTTCGCATCGCCAAGCCGAGATAGCAATGACCGGATTCGTGCGGCGTAGGTGGGCAAGTCTTTTGTCGCCGTGTTCCAAACGATCACGAGGTCGACGCGGAAGTAGCGGTGAACCACCAGGTTTCGGAACGCGACGATCTCACGCCAACGGACATCCATGTTTTGGCTCTTGAGGGCTTCAGAGAGCTGAGCCGTGGCTTCGCCCACAATCATCAACTTGTGCAAAACCGCGGATTGAAGCAGCTCGTTTCGCTCGAATTCGCTCTGACTGCAGCCGTTCAGGTACTTCTCGACCGATGCGGCAGCGGCAATGATGTCCGCCAGATACAACTCATCGCGCTGCAAAGATCACCTCCGCCTGCGCGAGAATTTGATCGCGGAGCCGCGGGTGAAGGCCGTTGCGCGTGACGAGGTCGACCTTTCGCCCGAAGTAGGCCTCAAGGTCGAGCATGGCGCCGCCGAAAGCCACCATTCCGATCTCTGCATCGGCGTCGAAATCGACGAGCAAGTCGATATCGCTATCTGCACGCTCCGAACCGGTCGCGACCGAGCCGAAGACGGCCAGTCGGGCGATGCGATTTCGTCGGCAGACTTCGGCCAACTCGGGCGTTTGGTGAATCGCGCGGACCATTCACACATTCTAGGGTGTCGGCACCATGTGGCGTATCGGAAGCCAACGAACTTGTAGGCTCCGCAGAGCAGACCATTGGGCCGCCCGGTGCTGAACAGGTTCTCACGGCGGCCCCTTGCCGCTCGTCGGCCTGCGAGCCGCAGGCCGCTACGGGGCGACGGCGGGTTGCGCGAGGGATTGCCGCCATGCCGCGAGGAACTCTTGTTCCGTCATGCCCAGCGCGGCGAGGATCGTGGCGTTGTCCGAGGCGGCCAGCAGCGTCTTGAGCTTGGCTCGGCCGAGCCGCTGGTCGACGAGGCGGACCATTGTGCCGGCGAGGCCGTAGCGGGCGTTGCCCGACCAGCCGTCGACGAGTTTCTTGGGGCCCGCGTCGCCGCGGATGGCGTCGGCGGCCTGGCGGATGCGCTGGTCGTCCAACTGGCCGGAGGCCAGGACCGCCAACCCCTCGACGAACCAGCCCACTTCGTCGGCCTCGTTGAACTCGGCGTCGGCGCGGTGCTGGCCGTGATAGACGTGGACCAGTTCGTGGGTGATGAGTCGCTCCGTGGCGACGGTGTCGGCCGCGTCGTGGCCGCAGGCTTCTTTGGCCCACGACTGTGGCGCGAGCAGGGCGAAGGTGGAGCCGGTGCCCATCGCCACGGCCCAGCAGGGCAGCTCGGCCACCTTCCATTTCGCCGCGGCAAAGGCGGACATCTCGGCACGGTTGGCGAAGACGCGCGTCTCGTAGGGCTGGGCGATGGGGTCGCCGAAGAACTGCTCGACGGTTTTGGCGGCTCGGTCGAGCAACGGATTTAGATCGGGCGAGATCGCCGGCGCGGAAGATGGACTGGGCTCGACGGGCTGCGAGGCGGCGGGGCGTGAGCCGGTCGCCGGAGTCTGCGCAGCGGCGGCGGTTGTCATCAGGAGGCCGCACAAAGCGACGGCGATGTCCAATCTGCACATCCATCGATCTCCGGCGCGAACGGGGATATGACGCGGAGTTTCCCATCGAGAGTCGCCCGTGCGAATATGCGCACGCGGGAGACGCGACAGAAAACCACAAGAATCGCGCGGAATATCGATCCGGATTGAGCGAATATGCATTCGGCGGCGTGTCTCGCCGATCGCCCCGTCTCCTGTACTAGGCTGCGTGCTTCATGCCTACACCTCAGCAGTCATTGTTCGAGCCCGCACCGGCTGTCGCGAATTCGGCGCTGGGGCTGCGCGTGCAGGCGTGCAGCTACTCCGCGGCGCGACATATGGCGATGCACGCGCACGACAGCGCCAGTCTGACGGTGATCGCGCGGGGCGCGGTGTTTGAAGATTCGCCGCATCTCTCCGCATTCACAGCCTGCGCCGGCGATTGCATCCTCAAGCCGGCGGGCAGCCGCCACGAGGACCGATTCGGCGATGTGCCGACGAGAACGCTGCAGATCCGGATCTTGCTCAGCGACGAGACGCGCCCGTGGCTGGAGAGCATCGACCGGCGCGGGCATGCGTTGCTGCGCAGTGCGGCGGTGGCGCGGCCGCTGCTGGCGATCTTGTGGGGCGAGGGTTCGACGGGCTGCGCGGCGATGCAGACGACCGACGATTTGCTCATGGATGCGCTGGGCGCGCTGGCGGCGCTGGTTGAGGAGCGGCCGCGCACGCCGGCTTGGCTGGCGCGGGCGGAGCGAGAGATCGCCGCGCGGCTGCCCGACGCGGTCTCGGTGGCCGGGCTGGCGCAAGCGCTCGACATTCATCCGGCACACCTGACGCGGGCCTTTCATGCGGCGCACGGTTGCGGCGTAGTCGAATTCGTGCGGCGGCGGCGGGTGCAGATGGCTGCGGAGATGCTGGCTGCCAGCCGGGCGGCGATCTGCGACATCGCGCAGCGGGCCGGCTTTCATGATCAGGCCCACCTGACGCGCTCGTTTCGCGATGTGCTCGGAACGACGCCGCACGCCTATCGACGGGAGCGGACATGAACCGACGCGGAAGCGGTCCGCGCGCATGTTTGGTGCAAGCGTCGGCCGGGGCCGATCGGCGACGATGCGACGAATGACGAACACTTTTTGAGGAGTCGCGTATGTCGCGTCGTGGATTCGCTCGATTGGGATTGATCGCCGCCATTTTCGCCGCGAGCTTGGCGCACGCGGGCGAGGTCACGTCGAAGGAGTCGGGGGCAAAGCCGATTCCCAAGGAGCTGGCGGGCCTGCGTGATCGCTGGGTCGCGGCGATGGACGAGTTCTTTGTGCCGGGCTTCGCGGTGGTGGTGGTGCGTGATGACGAAGTGATCTATATCGATACCTTCGGCTATCGCGATCTGGAGAAGAGGCTGCCCGTCACGCCCGAGACGAGCTACTACATCGCTTCGGCGACGAAGCCCTTTACGGCGATGGGGGTGATGAAGCTGGTGGAAGCGGGCAAGGTCGGCCTCGACGATCCGGTGAAGAAGCATCTGCCGCGATTTGAGTTGCCCGACGCGAAGCAGGCCGCCTCGATCACGATTCGCGATCTGCTGAGCCACAAGGCGGGCATCGACTGCGGGCCGGCGGTGTTTTTGGATGCCTACACGGGCGAAATCACCGATGATCGTTACTACAAGCTGCTGCGTGAGCATGGCGAGCTGGCGGGCGCGCCGAGCTATAGCAACATCCACTTCACGCTGGCGGGGCGGGTCATCGAGGCGGCCAGCGGCAAGCCGTGGCGCGACTATCTGGCGAGCGCGATCTTCGAGCCGGCGGGAATGCGCACGGCGACGGGCTACGCCGACGCGATGTATGCGCGGGCCGACGTGGCGCTGCCCTACGATCTGGATGATGCGGGGCTTTCGCGTTGCAAGGTGCGCAAGAGCGATTCGACGATGCACGCGGCGGGCGGGCTCGGCATTTCGATCCAGGATCTCGGACGCTGGCTGCGGCTGAATATCAATCGCGGCGAGATCGACGGCGTACGGATCATCAGCGAAGAGAGCGCGACCGCAATGCAGACGCTGCAATCGGATGGGGCACAGGGCAGCATTCGCGTGATGCAGGGCTTCGGGCTGGCCTGGTCCATTGGGCCATTCCGGCCGGAGGGGCCGAAGTATCTCATGCACAGCGGCGGCTACATCGGCACTTCGGCGCACACTTCGTTTCTTCCGGAGCGAAAGATCGGCGTGGGCGTGCTGAGCAATTGCGGCGCGCCGGGCGGCATCTTTGCGGAGTCGGTTGTGTCGATCGACGTGCTCGATCGGCTGATTGGCGGAGAGCACCCGGACTATCTCGAGCAATTGCGGAGTGGGATGGCCAAGCGATTGCCGGAGCTGCGCGAACGCGCGGCACAGGAAAAGAACCCGGCCAAGGTGACGGCGTCGGGAAGCCTGACGCTTTCGCCCGACGCGTATGCGGGGACCTACCGAAGCGATGATTTCGGGACGGCGGTGGTCGAGCGTGACGGCGACACGCTGCGCATTCGGTTTGGTTCGCTGCCCGCGACGATGCTGAGCTGCCAGAAGGATCAGTTTCGCGTGGCGGCGGCCGGCGGCGTACGCGAGGGCCGGTTTGAAACGGAAGAGGGAAAGGTGCGGGCGGTCGTGTTGCAGGTGGAGCCGGGCGAGGCGCGGTTTGTGCGCAGTGGCGGCTGACGTCGCGCCGGCTACGGCCGCGGCGACGCAAAGGCCTATTAGATAGGTAGTGGGGGACCGGCGCGGCGTGTCATCGGCCGCGCCGGTCTGCTTTCGGTCCGATCATGTCCCGGGGCCGGGAAATCGGCGCGAATTGTGAAAAATCCTTCGGCCTCGGGTGATCTTATTGAAGACTCCTCCTTAGGCGGCGATCCAGCTTGGCCGACTGTCAGCGCGTTGTCGCGCCGCGGTCGGCGGCGAGCCGCATCGCAACTGGGTCCACTGGAGGTGGAAGGATATGAAAGCGTTTCTCGGATCTCGAAGGGTGCAGCTTCGTCACAGCCGCCGCGGCGCCGTTGTGGTTCAGGTCGCCGTCATGTCGACCCTGATTATGGGAATGGGCGCGCTGACGATCGACATCGGTGCGATGTACGTGACGCAGGCTGAACTGCAGGCGGCTGCCGACTCGGCCGCGTTGGCGGCTGCGGCGCGTCTGGGCGGGGCCGATGGCGGCGTATCGCCGCAGGACTTGGCGCGCGAGTCGGCGATGGAGTTCGCCGAGCGCCATCGTCTGGGGCGATACGGCCTGCAGATGGACCCGAATGACGTCGAGTTCGGGCGAGCGACCTTTGACGCGTCGAGCGGCCGCTTCGACTTCACGCCGCAAAGCAGCGGCAACGTGGACTCGATCCGCGTAACGGCGCGGCGGTCGACCGGGTCGAGCAACGGCGCGCTGCCAATGACGTTCGCCAACATCTTCGGCTTCTCGTCGAAGGATTTGTGGGCGAATGCGACGGCGACGCTGATCCCGCGCGACATCTCGGTCGTGATCGACCTGTCGGGCTCGATGACGTACGACAGTGAGATGATGTACTGGAACCGTACGGATGGCGGCTATGCCAATACGCGCGACGTCTGGGCCGCGCTCAACGGGCCCGAGCCGGATCGGCCTTACATGCCGGGCAGTGAGCTGGAGACCGAGTACGCCAGCGACACCGGGCCGACCTTCGGCAACATGACCGAGTGGGGCACGCCGCTGTTGCCGGGCAGCTACAGCGCCACGAGCGATCCGGGCCTTTTCTATATCAAGAAGGGCAGCTCGATCAACGGCACGACGCTGACGGCCCTGCAGACGAAGCTGCAGACCCGCGGCTACAACGCCGCCGAGCAGAGTGCGCTGGTGGGCAACCTGAACAGCAACGACAACACGACTTCCAACTGGCAGAACCGTGCCGGCGTGTTGCTGGGGCTGGCGACGTGGCGCAGCGGTAAGGCCGGCTCGACCATGGGCTCGGGCGGCGACGGCGACAACCTGGTCGAAAACGCCGAGGTGACGTGGAATGCCGCGCCCTCCGGTTGCACCTGGAACTGGCGTAATTACGTCGACTGGGTGCAGGCCAGCGCCTCGGACCACAACTACCGTTCGATCACGAGCAATACGGGCTTCCGCTATCGCTACGGGCTGAAGACGATGACCGATTTCATCATCGACGATCGCCCGAGCAATTCGCAGTCCAACATGCTCTGGGCTACGCCGCAGCAGCCGCTGCGGGCGGTGAAGGACGCCGTTCAGACGCTGGCCGACACGATCGATGCGTTGGACAGTCCGGATCAGCTTTCGCTGGAGACCTTCGGCACGACCTCGGTGCATGAGATCAATCTGACCGAGACGCTGCAGCAGGTGCCGACGCGGCTGTATCAGCGTCAGGCGGCGCACTTCAACGGCACGACGAACATTGGTGCGGGCATCACCCGCGCGATCAATGAGTTGAAGTCGGCCCGTGCTCGTCCGGTCGCCAAGAAGGTCATCGTGCTGATGTCCGACGGCGTGCCGAACGTGAACGAAGGCGGCGCCTATGACGTGGCCGGCGGCCGTGCCTATGCGATAGCGGCGGCCGAAGCGGCGGCGGATGAGGGCATGGTGATTTACGCCGTCAGCGTCGGATATGGCGCCGATCGCCCGCTGATGCAGGAGATTGCGTCGGCGACGGGCGGGCAGGAGTTCTTCGCCAGCGGCAGTCCGGAAGAGTACACCGAGCAGTTGGAACAGATCTTCCGCGCGCTCGGCGGCCGTCGTCCGGTGGCGCTGATCGAGTAGTCCGAGAACTGTCACCAACCGGCACCCGTCCGGAGTTCGTCGACTGGTAATCGGATCACCCCCGATCCCAGCCGATGACTGGACGGGTGCGGCTGTTTTTTGCCGCCGAGACCGGCAGGGCGAAGAGCCCGACCACGGGGCCGCGACCGAAGCGCGGACCTGAGGGTCCGAGAAGGGCACACGACACGTGAGCGACACGATCCGCGTCATCGTGGTGAACACGGACGAGGAGGCGAAGCCGGAGCTTCGCCACCACCTGCTTTGCATTCCGGGCGTCAAGATCGTCGCTGAGGTCGACGAGGCGCTCTTTTTGCCGCAGGCGTTGGCGCAGTTTCCGTGCGAAGTCCTGCTCGTACACCTCGATCCTGCGCCCGCAGCGATCATGGATGTGGTCGCGCCTCTCCTGGAAGCGCACAAGGACGAATTCGTCGCCATCGGCATGACCGAGGATCGCGACGCCGAACTCGTCATGCGGGCCATGCGGGCCGGCATGCGCGAGCTGCTCTGGAAACCATTCCCGCCCGAACAACTCACCGAGATTATGGGCCGCGCTCGGGCCAACTCGCCGAAGACGGCACAACGCGTCGGCAAGCTGGTGCCGGTCGTTTCGGCCAATGGCGGCGCGGGGGCGACGACCGTCGCCACCAACCTGAGCGTGGAGCTGGCTCAACTCGACAACTGGGCCGGCCAGCCGAACCCGGGCAAAAAGCCCAAGGTCGCGGTGGTCGATCTCGACTTCCGCTATGGCCAGGTCTCGATGTTCCTCGACGCGCAGCCGACTCACACCATCGCCGATTTGTGCGAGTCGCCGGAGCATCTGGAGCCGGCCCTCATCGATCGCGCGATGTTCAAGCACCCGACCGGCGTGCATGTCCTGGCTCATCCGCCCGACATCGAGCAGGCCGAGCGCATCACCGCCGCCAACTGCGCCGGAGCGCTCGCGGCGCTGCAGGAGAACTACGACTTCGTGATCGTCGACGGACCGGTGCGCTTCGACCATACGGCGCGGGCGGTCTTCGACATGACCGATGTCTATCTGCTGGTACTGCAGTTGCTGGTGCCGTCTGTGCGCAGTGCGGATCGCTATCTGAATGAGCTGAAGCGCTGCGGCTACAACCTCGATCGCATTCGCATGGTCTGCAACCGCGTCGGTCGCGAGGTGGCTTACCTCGAGCCGACCGACGTCGAGGCGACGCTGAAACGCAAGCTGAACTGGCACCTGCCCGACGAGTGGAAGTTCGCCGCGACCAGCGTGAACGTCGGGCAATCGCTGTTCGAATTCGCGCCCAAGTCAAAGCTGCGGTTGGCCTATCGCCAGATCGCGCTCGACATCGCGGGCGTCGGCGGCGACTCGAATTTCCAGGCCGACGCGTCCGATGCGCCGGCGAAGGCCGAGACCCCGAAGAAGGGCGGCTTCTTCTCGATCTTTAACAAGGGCTAGTGGTTATTCGCGATGCGGCGCCCCGGGTTGGGCCGCTCGCCGGGTTTGCGAAAGGAACGGGTGAGCTGCGATGGGATTGTTCGCTAAAGCCAAGCCGATTGTTGCCCCCGCCATCGCCAAGCCGTCAGCGGCGCCGAGCGCGCCGGCCGCTCCGCCGAAGGCCCCGGTCGCGGGCCCGCCACCCGTTGAAGCGCCGAAGCCGCCGGTCAGCGCCGCGCCGCCTGCGCCGCCCAATGCGCCGAAGAAGCCGCCGCCCGTCGACGAGCGGGCCGTGCGCTTTCAGGAGCTGAAGACTTCGATCCACCGCAAGCTGGTCGAACAGCTCGATATGACCAAGCTGGGCGGCACCGTCTCCGAGGACACCAAGGAGCAGGTGCGCCAGGTGGTCGAGGCGCTGTGCGACGAGGAAGACACGCTCCTGAACTATCAGGAGAAGAAGCGGCTCACCGAAGAGATTTTGAACGAGACCTTCGGCCTCGGCCCGCTCGAGCAACTGCTGAAAGATCCGAAGATCAGCGACATTCTGATCAACGGGCCCAAGCAGGTGTACATCGAGAAAGGCGGCCAGCTCACGCTGACCGACATTAAGTTCAAGGACAACGCCCACCTGCTGCACGTGATCGACAAGATCGTGGCGCCGCTGGGCCGGCGTTGCGACGAAGTCAGCCCGATGGTCGACGCGCGCCTGAAAGACGGCTCGCGCGTCAACGCCATCATTCCGCCGCTGGCGATCGACGGCCCCTCGCTCAGCATTCGTCGCTTCGGCGCCGACCCGATCAAGTGGGATGACTATGTCCGCTTCAAGAGCTGCGCGCCGGAGATGGTCGGCTTCCTGAAGGCGTGCGTCGAAGGCGGCCTGAACATTCTGATCGCGGGCGGCACGGGTTGCGGAAAAACCACGCTGCTCAACAACCTGTCGTCATTCATTCCCGAAGACGAGCGCATCGTCACCATCGAAGACGCTGCCGAATTGCAGCTTCGCCAGCCGCACGTCGTGCGACTGGAGACGCGCCCCGCCAACATCGAAGGCAAGGGCCGCATCGCGATTCGCGACTTGCTGATCAACTCGCTCCGCATGCGCCCCGACCGCATCGTGGTCGGCGAGTGCCGCGGCGGCGAAACGCTCGACATGTTGCAGGCCATGAACACGGGTCACGAAGGCTCGATGACCACGATCCACGCCAACAACACGCGCGACGCGGTCGGCCGCGTCGAGACGATGGTGATGATGTCGGGCTTCGACCTGCCGGTTCGCGCCATCCGCCAGCAGTTCGCGTCGGCCGTCGGCCTGATTGTGCAGGCGGCCCGACTCACCGGCGGTTTGCGCAAGATCATCAACATCACCGAAGTGCAGGGCATGGAAGGCGAAGTTGTCACCATGCAGGACATTTTCAAGTTCGAGCAGGACGGCGTGAACAAGCACGGCAAAGTGCACGGCCGGCTGGTCAGCACCGGCGTCCGCCCCGGATTCCTCGACAAGCTGAAGGCCCACGGCTGCGAGATCGACATGGACTGGTTCCGTCCGCGCGATCTCGTTCAGGACGAAGGCGACTAACGCTCGCGAAGCGACTGTATTTGGAGTGCCTACGCGATGCTCACCGGCAGCCCTAACGACATCCTGCTGATCCTCGCTCCGCTCGCGGGCGGCGTGATGCTGGCCTACGGCGCCTTTCAACTGGCCGTCGACCTGCGCGGCAATCCGCGCAAAAAGGTCATCGACCGCCTGAAGGACGACGGCAATCGCCGCGCCGAGGAGGCCACCAAGCAGGTCGATTTCCGTCGCTCGACGATTGATGCGACCGGCATCCTGGCGGGCTACTTCGCCAAGATGAGCCTGACGCAGAATCTGCAGCGCACGCTCGAACAGGCGAACCTCAACTGGTCGGCCCCGCAGGTGCTGGTCAATGTCACCGCCGCGGCGCTGGTCATCACTGCCGCCATCATGTTCGTCGGCGTGAATCCGCTGGCCGCGATCGGCGCGGGCGTGGCGGTCTTCGTGCTGCCGATCATCTGGCTCAACGGCAGGCGCAAGGCGCGGCTGAAGAAATTTGTGCACCAGTTGCCGGACGTCTTTGAGATGCTCAGCCAGGCGCTGCGCGCCGGCCACTCGCTGGCCAGCGGCATGCAGCTCATCTCGCGCGAGCTGCCCGACCCCGCCGGCACCGAGTTCGGTCGTGTCTTTCACGAGCAGAACCTGGGCCTCAAGGTCGAAGACGCGCTAAAGAACATGGCCGAGCGCGTGGACATGCTCGACGTGCGCTTCTTCGTCACGGCGGTGCTGATCCAGCGCCAGACGGGCGGCGATCTCGCCGAGGTGCTGGACAAGATCGGCAAGGTGATTCGCTCGCGCATCGAGCTGTTTGGCAAGGTGCAGGCGCTCACGGCCGAAGGCCGCCTGTCGGGCTATGTGCTGCTGGCGCTGCCCGGCATCGTCTTCGCGGTGATGCTCCAGGTAAACCGCGAGTACGCCATGATGCTCTTCACGACCGACATGGGTCGCATGATGCTGACCGCGTCGGTGGTGATGCAGATCATGGGCTGGCTGATGATCAAGAAGATCATCAACATCAAGGTCTGATCATCGTGGCGCAAGGCTCCGCCTTGTGCATCAGGAATGAACAGGGCGGAGCCTTGTTCTGCGGGTTTGCGATTTCTCGGCGAATGATTTCGCTCGGAGGATTGGTCGATGCCTACCGAACTGCTGATGGTCGGCGTGCTGCTGATGATGGCCGCGGGCCTCATCGTTTACAGCCTCATGCCGAAAAAGCAGGCTGAGGATCGTCAGATCGTGAAGCGCCGTCTGGCGGGCGAGACCGGCGTCGACGAAGTTTCGGAAGTGCAGAAGAAGGCGAAGCAGGAGGCGCGGGCCGACCTCGTGAAGAAGGCCACGCCCATGCTGCAGCGCCTGATCATGCCGACTTCCGACGCTGAGCAATCGACGCTCAAGGCCAACCTTGCGACGGCCGGCTTTCGCCAGCAGAACGCCCAGACGCTCTTCCTCGCCGGCAAGACGATCTTCGCGGTCGGCGGCCTGCTGATGGGCGGGCTGATCGCATTCACCGTGCAGCAACCCATGACCATCAAGCTCGGCATCGTCGCCTTTGGCGGCGGTCTGGGCTTCACGCTGCCTTCGTTGTGGCTCTCGATGGCGATGAGCGCCCGCAAAGACAAGATCAAGAACGGTCTGCCCGACGTGCTCGACCTGCTGGTCGTTTCGGTCGAGTCGGGGCTTGCACTCGACGGTGCGCTGAAGCGCGTGGGCGACGAAATGTCGCGCGTTCACCCCGATATCAGCGAAGAACTGCGCATCGCGACCGTGGAAGGCCAGATGGGCATCCCGCGCTCCGAAGCGCTGTCGAACATGGCCAAGCGCACCCAGATCGACGAAGTCCGCGGCCTCGTCTCGGTCATTGTGCAGGCCGAAAAATTCGGTACGAGCGTGGCCCGCGCCCTGCGTAATCAGGCCGAGACGTTGCGCACCAAGCGCAGCCAGGCCGCCGAAGAGCGAGCCCAGAAGACCGCCGTCAAGCTCATGATCCCGCTGGTGCTCTTCATCTTCCCCGCCATGGGCGTCGTGCTGGGCGGGCCGGCCATGCTGAAGATGATTGAGGCACTCAAGGACAATCCGGCGCTGGGCGGTCTCTAAGAGAGCGACGGCAAATCGCGAACTTCCATGAGCGAATTCAGGGCGCGGTTCGCCGCGCCACGTGAATTCCGCGCTGCGCGTCGACCGTCTCGATCCGCCAGCCCTTCAACAGCTCCGCCCATCGCTCCGCCTTGGTGCCATTCAGAATCGCCGCGTCGTGGCGCTCGAGCACCAGCTCCAATCGCGTATCGGGCCAATAGTCATACGACGACGTGCGCGTCCCCAGCCGCGACCCGGCGTTCCAGACCACCGGTCGCCCCGGCAGATAAAACGCCAGCAGTCCGGCAGTCATGTAATGCGACGCGATCACCGGCGGCGCGATTCCGATCTGTTGCTCCAAGCCGCGGGCAATGGCATGCACCGCCGCCGCCTGCGCTCGGTGACCGCGGAATCGCTGCGTCAGCCCCGAGTCCGGCGTGTTGGCCAACATCTGCGGCAGAAACGCGATCAGCAGTTGCCCGCCGACGCCGTACAAAATCGTCCAATCCCACGCCACCTGCGCCACGCTCTCGGGCCTGCGTCGCAGAAACCCTTCGTGGGGCCGCGCGGGATTCGCTCGCCAGCGCGCGATCCGCTCGCGAACCAGCGGCAACTCGCGCGCCACGGCCGCCGCCGCCGGAGCCAATATCGACGCGAACGCGTGAAACGGCCAGTTTGGCTCGGCTTGTTTGGTGAAGCTCACGAGCAGGTAGACCGCCAATGCGGACAGCGCGAGGTTGATCGCGCTTCGCATTCCGCGCGAATCGGCGCTGCGCACGCCGATCCACATCAGCGCACACAGCGCCGGGCCGAACGCGCCGATCTGTGCCCCGACGAGGCTCAGAGTCCAGACCGGGTTGTAGATAGCACGCGCGGGCCGCGCCGCCTCGGTCGCGTGCGCCGCGCCGCTGGATTCGTAAAGCCCCAAATGCTCCAGCGTGTGCAGCACCGTCGGCCAGCCGTGCTGCCAGTTCCAGATGGCCAGCGGCGAGACGGCCAAGCCGAACGTGAGCAGCCCCGCGCCGATCGCGGTCGACAGCGCCCCTCGGCTCGCGGGCCGACGGATCACATTCAGCGCTACGCCCGCCAACAGCAGCAACATCGACTGCTTGGCCAGCGTGCCGACGCCCAGCACAAATCCAAACCACGCCGCCGCCAACCATACACCCGGCGAACGCGACTCCATCGCCCGGATCAGTGCCAATGCCGCAACGCACCCCCAAACCCACAGCGCGATCAACGCCGCATCCGGCGTGGCGAGCTGCGCGTTTGCCTGAAACGCCGGCGCGAGCAGGAACATCGTCGCCGCGATGAACGGGGTCGCCGCCCGTCCGCTTCGATCGGTCGCCGATTCCGCTTCGTCCGCTGGTGCGGCCGCGTGCTGCGCCAGGCGCAGCACGCCCAGCCCGGCCACGGCGCTCCACACCGCTGCCGCCAGCCGCACGCCGGCCTCGCTCGTGCCGACGACCGCAGTCGCAAGCGCGATCGACCAGGGCATCACCGGCCCTTTTTCGTAATAGCCCCAATCGAGCCGCCGCCCCGACTCCCAGTAAAGCGCCTCATCGCCGAGGAGCTCGTAGCCGCAGAGCCAGAACAAATAGACCACCCGCAATGCGAAAACGCACAGGATCAGCCCCGCACCGTTGCGCGCGTTCATCCAGCCGGGCATGGCGTATGGCGAATCGGCCCGCATCACGTCCGTCGCTTGAACTGCCGCTCCAGGTCCGCCAGCGACAGGTGCAGCGTGGTCGGTCGCCCGTGCGGACAATGGCTGCTGCGCTCCGCCAGGTCGCGCCGCGCGAGCAACGCCGCAATCTCTTCCGCGGTGAGCGGGTCGCCGGCCTTCACCGCCGCCTTGCAAGCGGCCATATCCAGCACGTGGTGAATCACCGATTCGGTCTCGACGCGCGTCCCGCCTTCGCTGAGCAGATCGAGCAGCTCGCGCACAAACTCAATGCGGTCCGCGCGCTGCAACAGCGTCGGAAACGCCTGCACCGCCACGCTGCCCGGCCCGGCGATGCTGAGCTCGATGCCCAGCCGTGCCAGCGTCTCCGCATGAAGCTCGATCGCCGCCAGTCGATCGGCGGGACAGGTGAGCACATCGGGCAAAAGCAGCCGCTGAGATTCCAGCGGCTTCAGCGCCACCCGCGCTCGCAGCTCCTCATACAAAATGCGCTCGTGCAGCGCGTGCTGGTCGATGATGGTGATCCCCGCCGCCTCTTCGACGACGATATAGGTGCGATGAGCTTGCAGCGCGCCGCGGGCCGGCTCGGCCACAATCAGTGCGGCGCCCGTCGCTTCTGTGCGGCGCGGCATTTGGTCCAATGGTGCGGCGCGATCGTTGAGCGTGGGCCCTGATTCGGCGACGGCGGTTCCTTCGCGCGGCGCGAGGGTCGATGTGGCATCGGGCGCCGCCCGGCCCAACCATTCTTCCACGCCGATCGCGCCTGACTCCGCTCGTCGCGCCATCGGCGCGGCGCCCGCAAACGCCGCCGCCGGGTCCATCGCCGGTCGCGCCTGCGTAAAAAACTCGACCATCGCCGAGCGCACCCGCTCGGCGTTCTCGTCCTGCTGCGCCGCGCGCACGCGAAACGGCCGATCGAGATTCGTGCCCAGAAATTTGTCGCGTATGGCCGCGAGCACGAAGTGGTGCATGAAGTTCGAATCGCGCCAGCGCACCTCGGTCTTCATCGGATGGACGTTCACATCGACATCCGCCGGATCGATCGTCAGAAACAAAAACGCGACCGGGTACTCTTTCTGAATCAGGCTGCGATAGGCCTCGCGCACCGCGTGGGAGACGAAGCGATCGCGCACATAGCGGCCGTTGACGAACACATACTCCCACTTGTTCGTCTTGCGACACAGCGCCGGCGGCGCCACCCACCCTTGCAACGAAACGCCCTGCCCTTCGCGGCCAATCTCGATCAGCCCTTCGGCCAGATCCTGCCCGTAGAAGTCGCCGATCCGCCGTCGTCGATCCGGTGCCATCGGCAGATCCAACGCAGTGCGCCCGCCGACCGTGAGCTTGAACGCCACCTCCGGATGCGGCAGCGCCAGCCGTGCCAGTTGCTCCATGACATGGCCCGTCTCGGTCGCGTTCGTCCGCAGAAACTTGCGCCGCGCCGGCACGTTGTAAAACAAATCGCGAACAGCCACGGTCGTGCCGGGGCCGGCGGCGGTGGGGTGGGGGCCGGCCGCCTCGTCGCCGCCCTCCACGCGCAGGCTGTGCCCCACGTCGCTTTCGCGCACGCGCGACGTAATCATCAGCCGCGACACGCTCGCAATGCTCGGCAGCGCCTCGCCGCGAAAGCCCAGCGTGCGAATTTCGAACAGATCGTCGTCGCCCACGAGCTTGCTGGTCGCGTGCGACGCGACGCACAGCGCCAGGTCTTCCGCGTCCATGCCGCAACCGTCGTCGCGCACCTCGATCCGCTCGCGCCCGCCGTCGTCGAGCCACACGTCGATCCGCGTCGCCCCCGCGTCGATCGCGTTTTCCACCAGCTCCTTCACCACGCTGGCAGGCCGCTCCACGCACTCGCCCGCGGCGATGCGGTTGACAAGGGCCGTGGGCAATCGACGAATCCGCGCCATGGTCGCAGACGATATCACGACCCGCCGCCGCGCGCCCCGCCGTCGGCGTCCGGACACCTAGAATCAGGCATAATGGGGCGTGCTGTTCGTCGTTCCGAGCAGGAGAGATAGCGTGAAACGCGAGGTTTGGATGGATCGTTCCGAAGCCGGAGATTGGTTGTGGTCCTTGCTGGCGATCGTCTTCGCCGTCGCACTGATCGACCACGCCCGAGCCCAGCCCAATTTCGACCAGTGCGGCGTGCTCGAACAGGGCGTCGAGTGTCTCTTCTTCAAGACACAGTCCGGCGAACGCTTCTCGGTCGATGAGACCGACGAATTCAGCGCCGGCGATCGCGCCCGCATCCGCGGCGTGCTCGACCGCGACTGCGCGTCGGTCTGTCAGGAAGGCGACGGCTGCCTCGTCGTCGTCGACATCACTTATTGCGACGGGGCCGTCGAAGCTTGCGGCGAATTGGTGCAGGGCGTCGAGTGCGTGCTCTTCGAAGACGATCGCGGCTTTCTCTTCGCGCTCGAGAATCAGCGCGATTTCGAAGTCGGCGATCGCGTCCGCGTCAGCGGCACGTTCCGCGGGGATTGCGCGACGACTTGCCAGCAAACCAGCGGCTGCATCGAGAACAATCTCATTCGCCGCCTGACCCCGCTCGATCGCTGCCCGCCCGACAACAACGACGACGATGATGACGATGGCGGCGGCATCTCCTGCCCGCTCGCTTCGGGCGGCCTGTTGGGGCTGGGGATGTTGTTGCTGCGAAAGCGCTAGTGCGGCCCGCCCGCCTCGGACCCGGTTTGCGACTACGATATTCCGATTGAGTTTCCGCGGCCGCAACCCCCGAGGCGACGCCCATGAGCGACGAAGCGAAGAAGATCATCGTTGACGACGACTGGAAGGCCCAGGCCCAGCGCGAAAAGGAGCAGCTCTCCGAAAAGGTCGACCATCGACCGGCCGCCGGCCCCAACGACATTCCGCCCAGCCCCTTTGTCGATCTGCTCAACCTGCTCGCGATGCAGGCCCTGGTCGGCCTCGGCGGCTTCGCCTCGCCCGACGGTCAGCCGATCCCCCCCGACCCCGCGGCGGCTAAGCACTTCATCGACCTGATCCACGTGCTGGACGAAAAGACCAAGGGCAATCTCACCGCCGACGAAAAGAAACTCGTCGACGCCACGCTCTACGAACTGCGCATGCGCTTCGTCCAAATGGCGACCGCCCTCAGCGGCGGCGGCCCGGGCGGCATGGGCGGCGGCGGAATGGGCGGCGGCAGCATGGGCGCGGGCGGCTTCACCGGCTCCGGCCTCGGCGGCGCGACCTAGTAGCCGAGGCTTTGCGGGATAAGCCTCGGTTCGGGTGCCATCTTCGGATCGGGTGCCACGCCCGCGTTAGGTGCTGGGTGCCATGCCGACGGCTTTTGCGTCGGCATGCGTCTTCGAGCTTCCAAGTAGGGTGGGTTGAGCCGCGCCAGCACGTGTCGATTGGTCAACGTGGCCCAATCGCGGCGCAACCCACCATTCCGGCGCTGCCCACGAACCGCTTGACGCATCTGCGCGGGTGTCGACAAACCACGAATTGAACAGAGCATGCTACGAGGGCTGCTCCTGCTCCGCTCCCTCCCCCCCAACCACCGTCGCCCCCTCCCGATCCATCCGCAACTTCATCACCGCCGCTCCGTCGCCGCCCGCCACCAGCTTCGCCAGCTCCGTCGAATGCGTGGTTACCAAGACCTGCGTCGTCGCCGGCGTGCTCAGGATCAACTCCGCCAGTGGTTCGAGGAGCCGCTGGTTCAAGCTGCCCTCGGGCTCGTTGAGTACCAGCAACTCCGGCGGGCGCGGGCTGAGCAGGATCGCGACCAGATAGAGATATCGCAGCGTGCCGTCCGAGGCGTCGCGCAGGTCGAACGCTCGGTCGAACTCTCCCGGCACGTACGTCAGCCAGATCTCCGCCCCCGAATATCCCCAGTCCCATCTCGGCAGCACCGCGCTCAGGTGCCGGTGGAGCCGCGGCGCGTCGCCGACCTCGTGAATCGTCCGCAAAGCGGAGACGAGGTTTGAGCCGTCGTCGGACATGCTCGGCGTCCGGGCGGCGAACTGCGGGCGGCGGGCCGGCGCTTCCGCGTCGCAGCGAAACTCGTGGTGAAATCGCCAATCACGAAAACGCTGCGCCAAAAGCGCCGCCTCCGGAAAGCGGTCCGGGTCGCGCACCTGCGTCAGCAGCGACTCGCCCTCATCGAGCATCAGCGGATGCCGCTCCATCCGCCCGCGATCGCCGCGGATCTGCAGCGACGCTCGGTCGCGATCGCAGAGCAGGGCCCGCGGCGCGTCCGCCGGCGCAATCTGCTCGACTTTCACCAGCGGATCGGAGCGAAACATCGTCGGATCGCGCTCATCTTCCGAGATCGGCGGCGGAACGCCGATCTCCATCGAGTACGCCAGATCGTGAAACCGCGCCCGGATCGCCACGCGACGGGCTTCTTTGATTTTTCGTCGCCCTGCCCAGAGCAATCCGTCCATGCCCCCGGACCGGGCGACACACTCCGTCAGCCGGCCGCAGGCGGCGTGTTTGAGCAACTCGATGCCGCGATAGAGATTGGTTTTCCCGACGCCATTGGCCCCGACGACGAGCGTGACCCGCGCCAGCGCGATGCGAAACTCGCGCAGGCTGCGAAAACCGCTGATCTGGAGTTCATTCAGCAAAACGATTCCTCGCGGACGCGAATTTTCGGATGCCCGGTCGACGGCTTTTGCGTGGGCATTTGCTTCGTCGCCCAGTTCGCCAAAATCCACCAATGGTCACGCCGCCGCCCTCGCGCGGCATCCCGTTTGCGTCGCGCAAATGTGTTTCACGTGAAACACATTTGCCGGTCGGCCGTCGATTGCTTCAGCCCAGGCGGTGCCGTTTCAAGGGCAATTGAAATCCGGAATCCGGCAACCCGGCCGCCCGCGCAAGCATCGTAAACAGGCAACGAGCCTGCCGCGATCGTACCTCCGGCATGCTCGCCCCCACCCACATGCAGGAGCTTCTTTGATGGCACGCTTCAGCGGAAAAGTCGCACTCGTCACCGGCGGCGGCACGGGCATCGGCAAAGCCACCGCGATCGCCTTTGCGAAAGATGGCGCCAAAGTCGTCATCGCCAATCGCAACGAGGCCAACGGCCGGGCCGTTGCCGACCAGATTCGCAAGGCCGGCGGCGAGGCGGTATTCGTCCGCACCGATGTGACCCGCGAGGCCGACATCGAGGCCGCCGTGCGAGAGACCGTGGCCAAGTATGGCCGGCTCGACATCGCCTTCAACAACTCCGGCACCGAGGGCAATGGCTCGTGGGTCGCCGAAGAGACGGTCGAAAACTACAACACGGTTTTCAACGCCAACGTGCTTGGCGTGCTGCTGTCGATGAAGCACGAAATCCGCCAGATGCGCAAGCAGGGCGGCGGCGGAGCGATCATCAACAACGGCTCGATCGCCTCGTCGATCGGCATGCCCGGCGCGGCGGTTTACATCGCCAGCAAACACGCGGTGCTCGGCCTCACCCGCTCCGCGGCGCTCGAAGTCGCCAAAGAGGGCATCCGCATCAATCAGGTCAGCCCCGGCGGCATCGAGACTGAGATGCTCGACCGCTTCACGCAAGCGCCCGGCATGCGCGAATACCTGACCAACCTGCACCCGGTCGGTCGCCTCGGCAAATCGGAAGAGATCGCCTCTGCGGTGCTGTGGCTGGCGAGCAGCGAGTCGTCCTTCGTCAACGGCCACGATCTGCGCGTCGACGGCGGATTTACGGTTCCCTAAAGACACAGTTTCGAGTTTCGAGTGCGGAGTTGCGAGTTGAAGACAGAAGACTCGAAATCGCGAGCTTTTTCTTTCACTCGACACTCTGCACTCGCACCTCGAAACGTCCTCGCTACTTGCCTTTCCGCGATGCCGCGGCGGCGGCTTTCTTCTCTGCGCGACCGTTGGGCTTGGCGGTTGCGGTGCCCATCGCGCGGCCATTGGTGATCGCGGCGCTCTTTTCGCCGGATTCGTCATCGTCGGACTCGGGTTCCGCAGGCCTTGCGGTTTTGGCCTGATCGCTGACGAGCGTCGCTTCGTGCGCGGTGAGGACGGCTTTGCGGATCTGGTGGAACGTCTCGCGGTTGTCGCGGAGGAATTGGCGGGCGTTGTCGCGGCCCTGACCAAGCTTCATTTCGCCATAGGCGTACCAGGTGCCCTGGCGCTGCACGATGCCGGCCTGCGTCGCGACGTCGAGCGTGTCGGCCTCGGTGCTGATGCCGCATTCGTAGAGGATGTCGAACTCGGTCTCGCGGAAGGGTGGCGCGATCTTATTTTTGACGACCTTGGCTCGCGTGCGGTTGCCGATGATCGTCTCGCCGTCCTTGATCTGGCCGATGCGGCGAATGTCGATGCGGACGGAGCTGTAGAACTTGAGCGCACGACCGCCCGGAGTGGTCTCGGGGCTGCCGTACATGACGCCGATCTTTTCGCGGATCTGGTTGATGAAGACGATGCAGGTGCGGCTCTTGGAGGAGACGGCGGTGAGCTTGCGCATGGCCTGACTCATGAGGCGGGCCTGCACGCCGACCATGGAGTCGCCCATCTGCCCTTCGAGCTCCTGCTTGGGCACGAGGGCGGCGACGGAGTCGACCACGACCACGTCGATGGCGTTGGACCTGACCAATAGCTCGCAAATCTCGAGCGCTTCTTCGCCGGAGTTGGGCTGGTTGACCATCAGCTCTTCGAGGTTGACGCCGATGCGCTTGGCCCAGGAGGGGTCAAACGCGTGTTCGGCGTCGATGAACGCGGCGGCGCCGCCGGCGCGCTGGGCCTCGGCGATGAGGTGCAGCGTGAGCGTTGTTTTGCCCGATGATTCCGGTCCGAAGACCTCGATCACGCGGCCGCGCGGCACGCCGCGCCCGCCGAGGGCGATATCGAGCGAGAGGGCCCCGGTTGAAATGCCGTCGACCGAGGCGCCGCGATTGCCGTCGAGGAACTGAATCGCCCCTTTGCCGTAGGACTTTTCGATCTGGGCGATGGCGCTTTTCAATGCACCTTCGCGATTTTCCTCGCGCTTGTCGTCCTTCTTTTCGCTCACGGCCTGCTCCCGACATGGATGCGGTGCTGAATCGACTTTACATCATTACTATACAAACAGAAGCCGAACACGCAAGGGGTTTCTGTGAAAATTTCGGGCGGATCGCGGCAATGCCGGTCAATCGGCAAGTTCGGGCTGAAGCAGCATCTGTGCCACGAATAGCTGCAACCCGCCGCAGGAGATGTGAATGACTATCAGCCCTGTCACCAGCAGCCTGAGGAGCAACAATCCGGGATATCGGTGGCGGTGGGGACGACTCAGGAGGGCGAACGCACGCTCGACGCGAAACTCCCAAAGCAGCACTAGCAAGGTCGCGATGATGAGGATGGGCCAGCCCGCGAAGGCTTGCACAGCGGCGGCGTAGCCGGGGTGATCGAACAACCAGAGGCCGAGCGCTTGCGCCGCCACCAGGGTCGCGGCGATCAATGTGCCAAGAAGCAACGCGAATACCGAGTGATAGTGAATCACGACCTCCCAAGTCGCGACAGAGTGGCGTTGTTCGCGAGCGTGGACCACGTTTCCTGCGATCGTCGCCAACGCACATTCACCGGCCCATAGGATCATCGGCCACGGCGCCGAAAGCATGAAGATCCTGTCATTGGGCGCCATTCCAATGCCTGTCGCGAAGCGCTCATTGAGCACCACGGTGATCGCTACGGCGCCGTTGACGACGACGAACATCGCCGCGTAGGTGAAGCAAGCGAAGTCGAACGCCGCCCACCCGTTTGGCGAGGCAGAAATGCGCTCGCGGAACTCACGCGGCCTCAGGAGTACTATTTGTGCCGTTTGCCACCAATTCGCCAAAGTCCGACCATCATCCCAGGGGAAGCTCGGGATTGCTCGCTCGCCGTAGATCGCCGCGTAGCGATCCGGCGAGAACGCCGTCCCGCACTCCGGACAGCGGTCTTCCTTGGTGTGGGCGAGTGAGTAGTCGCATTCGAGGCAGAGCCAATCGGAGCGGTCGGCGGCGGGCGGCGTCAGCTCCGCATCCGAGTTCGGGTCGGCATTGGTCGCGTTTGGCTCGGGCATGGGGTGGAATGTAATCGGCGCGAAATCATCGGCGGAGCGCGGTGCGCAGCAATGCGCCATGACCGCAGACGCCGGCGTTCGTTTCGTCGGCCTGCGAGCCGCAGGCCGCTACTCGGCGCAGGCAACTGCGAAGCGCACGCCGCGTCGATAAGGTCAAGGGCCTTTCACGCGCTGGAACTCCGCCAGCACGCGATCGCGGACCTTCGCTCGATCGACCAGCGGGCGCGGATAGTCGATGGTGCCCGGCCAGAGGCGCTCGTCGGGGTCGGTGTGGATCTGGTCCGCCGTCAGCGACGAAAGCTCGGGCACGAAGCGGCGGATGTACTCGGCGTCGGGGTCGAATTTTTCAGCTTGGGTCATGGGGTTGAAGATGCGGAAATAGGGCGCGGCGTCGGTGCCGGTGCTGGCGGACCATTGCCAGCCGCCGTTGTTGCTGGCGAAGTCGCCATCGACCAAGTGGCGCATGAAGTGGGCCTCGCCGCGGCGCCAGTCGAGGAAGAGGTCTTTGGCGAGGTACATGGCGACGATCATGCGCACGCGGTTGTGCATCCAGCCGGTCTGCGCGAGCTGGCGCATGCCGGCGTCGACGATGGGGATGCCCGTCCGGCCCGCGGCCCAGGCCTCGAAGCGGCGCTCGTCGTCTTCCCAGCGAATCTTCTCCGTCTCGGGCTTGAAGGCCCGATTGCGACAGACGCGCGGCCAGCCGATCAGCACATGGCGATAGAACTCGCGCCAGACGACCTCGCTGATCCACTTCACGACGCCGCTCGCGCCGCGTTCGAGCTGGCCGTCATTTGCGTCGAGCGCCGCCTGCACGCACTGCCGGGGCGAGATGGCGCCCACCGCCAGATAGGGCGAGATGATGCTGGTGCCGTTGACGCCGGGAAAATCGCGATTGTCGCCATAGGCGGCGATGCGCTCCTCGACAAAGGCGGCGAGGCGTTTTTGTGCGACGAGTTCGCCTCCGGGCCAGAGGTCGGGCCGACTATTTGCTTCTTCTTCCGCCCCTTCAGCCCTCCATCCCTCCAAGGCTTTCACGCCGACCGGTTCGCCCCGCTGCTTTCGTGGCGACGCGACCACGCCCGCGTCGCCCTGCTTTGCGAACGCCGCCCGCCAGGCGCGCTGAAAGGGCGTGAAGACCGAGTAGAAGCGATCTTCGCCGGTGCGGATCTGCGAAACATCGAGCACCGTCTGATCGCAGAAGCGCTTCACCGCGAGGCCCTTTGCCGCGAAGAGCTTCTCCGTCGCCGCGTCGCGCTCCAGCTCGTTCACTTCATATTCGTCGTTGAAATAGAGCGCGCTGCAATGATGGGCTTGCGCCAGCGTGAGCAGCGCCTGCGGCACATCGGCGAAGGTCGGCGCGTCGACCCGCAGCAGCGGAATGTTCAGATCCGCCAGCCGCTCCGCCAGCGCGCGGACATTTCGCAACATGAATTGGATGCGCATCGGTCCCCAATCGTGCTGCTCCCACTGCCGAGGCGAAACGACGAAGACCGCGAGGACGCCCTCGTCCGCCGCGTTGCAGGCGGCGGCGAGCGCGCGGTTGTCGCTGATGCGCAGATCGGCACGGAACCACATCATCGCCCGCATGTGCTCTACTCCTCCCCGCTGATTTGGAACCGTTTCCGCAGGCGCTCGGCGTCATGCGCGATGGTGGAGCGCTCCGCCTCCGCCAGGCGGTCGACGTTTTTCAGGATCATGCTCATGCGCTGATTGCTCCGCAGCCGCTCGCGATTGCGGATCAGAAAATCCCAATAGAAGACGTTGAACGGGCAGGCCTGCGGGCCGGTCCGCGCGGCCACGTCGTATTTGCAGCCCGAGCAATAGTTGCTCATGCGGTCGATGTACTTGCCGCTGGCGGCGTAGGGCTTTGTGCCCACCACGCCGCCGTCGGCGTGCATCGCCATGCCCAGCGTGTTGGGCAGCGTCACCCAATCGACCGCGTCGGCGTACATCGCCAGGTACCAATCACTGATGGCGCGCGGCGAGACGCCGCTGATCAAGGCAAAGTTGCCGGTCACCATCAGCCGTTGAATGTGATGGCCGAAGCCGTTGTCGCGGACTTCGCTCAGGCAGTGACGCATGCAGTTCATGTCGGTGTCGGCGGTCCAGTAGAACTCGGGCAAGCGGCCATGTTGATCGAGCGCGTTGCGGTTGGCGTAGTCCGGGCCGATGTGCCAGTACACGCCGCGAATGAACTCGCGCCAGCCGATGACCTGCCGCACAAATCCCTCGACGCAGTTGAGCGGCACGCGCCCGGCTTCGTAGGCCCGCAACGCCTTGCCGACGACTTCGCGCGGGTTCAGCAGCTTCAAGTTCAGCGGCGTCGAAAGCAGCGAGTGATAGAGAAAAGGCTCGCGCTCCCACATCGCGTCCTGATGATCGCCGAAGCGCGGCAGGCGGTTGTCGATGAAGTCATCCAGCTCACGCAGCGCCGCGGCGCGCGTCAGCGGCCAGCGAAAATGGGTCAGCGTGCCCGGGGCCTCGGGAAAGCGGCGCTCGACGAGCGCCATGACTTCGCGGGTGATCTCATCCGGCTCGTGCGTCGGCGGTAGCGGCGGCTTCGGTGCGGTCTTAAACGCGGCGCGATTGTCTGCGTCGTAGTTCCACTTCCCGCCGACCGGGCCGCCCTTGGCGTCGACGAGGATGCCGAGCTTGCGGCGTTGCTCGCGATAGAAATACTCCATGACCAGTTGCCGCCGGCCCGCGGCCCAGCCCGAAAACTCGTCGCGCGTCGTCAGGAAATGGGTGTCTTCCAGCAATTCGAGCGGCACGTTTGCGAGCCGCGCGGCATTTTGCAGTTGCGCGAGCACGCCCCACTCACCGGGCCATGTGCAGCGAAGCCGTGCGGGGCGCAGAAGGTCGACGGCGCGGCGGATTTCGCGCCCAAACGACTGCTGGTTGTCCGCGTCGTCGAGCGTGATGTAATGAACGCGCACGCCGCGCGATTGCAGGTCCATTGCGAAATGCCGCATCGCCGCGAGGAAGACAGTGGTGCGCTGTTTCGACGACCAGACCCGGGTCGATTCTTCGGCCACTTCCATCATCAGCACGGCGTCGCGAACTGGGTCGAGCTCGCGGATCAACGGTGCGTCGATATCGAGCTGGTCGCCGAGCACGATCGCGAGGTCGCGCACCGGGCCGGCGACGCGCCTGCGCGCAAGGCCCTCGCCCTTTGAGGGCGCTGGGGGCGCTGCGGCGGACTTGCTTTCGGCATTGCGCGGCATGGTCGATCAGATCTCCGACGATGTGGAGCGCAGCATCAAGAGCGCGATCGAGCCGCGAATGGTCCAGGCCGCCGTGCGAATCCAATTTGTTGCGACCAATCGGGCGGCGGGGACCGCATCGAATCCGCGGGCGAGGCGCTCGTGGTCGGGCACCTGCACCAGGGCCGTCGAAAGCCAATTCACCGCGACCAGCGCCAAACCGACATAAGCCAGCACGCGGACCGATCTCCCGAGCGGCGTGGTCGCGATGGCGATCGCGGTGATCAGTTCGATCGCCATCAGCGGCGCCACGATCCACGTTGTTCGTATCTGGTGTGATCGCTCATATGCGATGAAGCCGCCCTCACCGACGGCGGGGAAGAGCGGATAGTGCACGAGCTGAACAAACCAGATGAGTCCGGCCATCATCAGCGTGCTGGCGGCATGCAGTTCGAAGACCCAGCGCATCCCAACTCCTCATAGACACATCTGACTTTGCGGGCCGCCGGCCCGTGCCGCGTCGGCGAGGACGCGGTCTCGTCGAATGTCACGCGGCCGCGCCGTTACGGGAGCGGCTCCGATTGAATCACCTGGCGTGCGATGGCGGCGTAGTCGGGGCGGTCGGCGGCGTCGGTCAGCGGGCGGGCGAAAACGACCTCGCCGCGATGCAGCACAAACACGCCGCCGAGCTGTAGGCCGTCGCCGTCGAGCGGGCCGACCCAGTTTCCGCGCAGCGTGGCGGCGACGCCGCGGGCCCAGACACGCGGGCCGAAGAGTTGCATCGCGCTGCCGCGCGTTAGCCCGAACGCGCGATACAGCCTTCGCGACGGGTCGCTGACAAAGTCTGCCGCGACCAGCCCCGCGCCGCGCAGATAGGCGTCGCTCTTGGCGGCGTCGGACATCAACACCGGCGCCAGCTCGACGCCGGCGTCGCGAATGGCCGCCTGCTGGCGCGCCAGATCGTGTGCCGCCTCGACGCAGAATGTGCAGCCGGTGTGCCGCAGGAAGACGAGCATCAGCGGGCGGTGGTGGCTTCGCTCGGCCAGCGTCGCGCCGGTGGATGTGCGCGTTTCCTGCAAAATGGCGTCGCGATTGGCCGTGTCACGGGCGATCGCCAGGCGTTGCTCGGTGGCCGCGGCCCGCCAGGCGCCGCGCAGGATCAGCGTGAAGGGAACCCACCAGATCAGATCGTTGGTGAGGATCGTCGCGCCAAACGCCCACGGGAACTCGCCGCGCGTCGCGGAGAAGAGGAACCCGATCGGCCCGAAGATTTTGCCGAGCACGCCGACCAGCACGATCGGCCAGTGGGTGTAGGGGGCGGTCGCGGCGCAGGCGTAGCCGATGCCGTAGACGCCGACGATCATGCCGACGCACTGCCAGATGCCGGGGTAATTCGGGCGGGCCGCGCCGAGCCAGTCAAAGAGCGCGTTGGGGAAAAAGATGACGAACGCGCCCCACAGCAGGTTGTAAGCGGCGGCGAATAGGAGAACGGTCGACATCCAACTCGGCGCGAGCGTCGTTGATGACTGCGGTGCGATGCGGTCCGCGGGGCGCGCGTGGGCGGCGTTGGAGCGCGCCGGCGGGTTGCTATGTTCGATCGCGGTGGAGGGCATGTTCTTCTTTCGCGGTTTGGGCGCGATCGCGTCATTCACGGGCGTCGTGTGTGTCGGCCTGCCAGCCGCGGGTCGTTACTTGCGGCGTTGCGACAGCAGCCATTCGACGATCTCGGGCGTCACGTCGCCGATCGAGAGTGTGTGGCCGCGGTCGGGAAGCTCGATGATCGTGAGCGCCAAGCCGGCGTCCACTGCCGTACGCGCGTCGCGCAGCAGCGATTGCGGCGGGACGATCGCATCGAGCATTGGCACGTAGAGCCGTGTCGGCGTATTGCCCGTAAGCGAGGCCCAGTCACGCCCGCCGGCGACGACGCAGGCCGCGGCGATGCGATCGGCGTAAAGGCGCCGCACCTGCAGCGCCACGCCGCCGCCGAGCGAGTGGCCCAGCACGTAGATGCGCGCGGGGTCGATCGCGTAGTCCGTCGCCATCAGTTCCAGCAGCAGGTCGAAATTGGTGATGTTCAGCAGAAAGCCGGTCGACTCCGGCGTGACCACGATCGCGCCGCCGGCCATCGCGGCCCGCAGCAGTGCGCCATCGCCGTAAGCCTCAAAGAACATTTGCTCGTCGCCGCCGGCGCCATGAAAGGCCACGATCAGCGGGTGCGGAGTGTCGCCAGCCGCGCTGGGCGGAGCGGCGATGCGGATCGGGGCGCGATTCTCCGATATCCCGAGCGGCCGCCAGTAATCGCCGACGCGGCGGCGATAGGGATTTTCGCCGGCGCAGATCTGGGTCACCTCTGATTCCAGTTCTCGCTCCAGCAGAGCCAGATCGGCCCGAGATTCGGCAGTGCGATTGGGGTCGGGCTGTTCCTGAAAGAGGTCGATCCGCGCGTCGCAGACAAATCGGGCGGTGGTCGGGGCGGCGTTATCGCCGCAAGACTTCAGTCGTTCGCGCCAGGCGGCGCGGGCCTGAGCCGGTGCTTTCGCGACGACGTTCCATCGCGGGCCGCGCAGGCTCGCGCCGCTTGCGCCGTCGATGAACCAGACTTCGAAGTTGCCGGTGGCCGTCGGCGCGCCGGAGAGCTCGACCCGCACCGGGCCGCGGTCGAAGTCGGCGGGGCCGATCGACTTGCGGCCGGTCGCGAGGATCGCACCGGCTGTGTCGCGGATCTCAACGCGCAGGTCGAGCGGGGCGGTGCCCTCCGTGGGCCAGGCGTACAGCAGCGACAGGTCGACCGCGATCGATTCGGTGGCGCTCAGCACCCCGACTGCCGGTCGAATGCGGGTCTTTAGGGCCCGCAGACGTCGCAGCGAATCGGCTTTCGCCCCATCCGGCTCGAAAATGTCATTCAAGCGATCAATCTTCTCGATCGCTGCGCCAAATTGTCCGCGGAAGAAGTCGAGCGTGGCCGCATCGAAGCGACGATTCACATCGGCGACATCGACCGTCGCCGCTCGGGCGGCATAAAGCGCGTCGAACCGTTCGTACGATTGGGCCAGATCATCGCGCGTGGGTAGTTCCAGCGGCGGTGCGACGCACGCGGCGCTGACGACGGTGGCCAGTGCGGCCAGGGTGCGGACCGCAAAGCGAGATTGGGGCATGCGATTCCTCTGCGGACGAGCGGCGGCGCGAGTGCCCGGCCGCTTCGTCCAGGCGGCGGATGCTACAGCCCGTGGGCCGGGCCGCGGCATATCAGCAACCCGCGCTGCGCGGACGGACCAGTTGCATGATTTCCGCGCGAGCGGCGGCATCATCGGCATACAGCCCGCGGAACGCGCTGGTGATCGTCATGGCGCCGGGTTTGGCTACGCCGCGCATCCGCATGCAGAGATGTTCGGCTTCCAGCACAATGGCGACGCCGCCGGCCTTCAGGTTTTCGAAGACGGCGTCCGCCACCTGATTCGTGAGCCGCTCCTGCACCTGGGGCCGCTTCGCGAATTCGTCGACCGTCCGCGCCAGCTTGGACAATCCGACGATACGACCACGGGCCGGCAGGTAGGCGACGTGCGCCCGCCCGAAGAAGGGCAGCAGGTGGTGCTCGCAGCAACTGTGAAATTCGATATCGCGCACGACAACGGCCTGCTCCGAATCATCGACGAACGTGCGTCGCAGGTGGCGAGCCGGGTCTTGGCGCAGCCCCGAGAAGAGGTCGCGATAGGCCCGCGCTACGCGGGCCGGCGTATCGTGCAGTCCGTCGCGGCCGGGGTTTTCACCGATGGCGATCAGGATCTCCCGCACGGCGCGCTCGATCCGCGGCAGGTCGACCGGGCGCGGCTCGTCGGGGGCGCGGGTCGCCGAGCCGTGAGAGGCGCATTTATGGTCCGAAAACTCTTCGGTGATCGCCAATCGCTCCTCCAGCGAGGTTACGGGGGCAGAAGTGAGGCGAAGGGCGGCAGCAGAGTCGCGGCAGGCCATAACGGGCTCTCCCATTGCGTATAGTAAATCGACCAAATCGTTCAATTTCCGGTCGAGTATAGGCGTGAGTTGAACGGAGTCTACGTGAACGTTTTCAATTTGCGCAGAAAGAGGGCCCGCGGAATCGGCGTGGAAAGATTTATTGACACTTCGGGTTGGTGATTTCGCACACTCCGCCTAAGATAGTAAATCGTTCAGAACGGGCAACGCCCGGCGGGCGTGAGGTACATGCGATGAACCGGACCGCTCTGTCTCCGAAAGAAATGGCCGAGGCGATTGGCGTCAGCGAGTCGTCCTTGAAGCGCTGGGCCGATGGCGGGTTGATCCGCGTCGCCCGGACGGCCGGCGGCCATCGCCGAATCAGCCTGCCAGAGGCGGTTCGATTCGTCCGCGAGCAGGGCATCCCCGTCGTGCGGCCTGAGCTGCTCGGTTTGCCGGAAGTGTCCAGTCTGCAACTGGAGCTCCAGCGCGCCGGCAGCGAGACCGATCGCCTATACGACTTTTTGACCACCGGGCGCTCGAAAGAGGCGCGCGGCGTGGTGACATCGGCCTACCTTCGCGGCACGTCCGCCGCCCAACTCGCGGACGACATCATCGCTCCGGCCATGGCGCGCGTCGGCGACCTGTGGCGTCACGATCCGGCCGGCATCTTTGTCGAGCATCGCGCTACCGACATCATGATTCAGGCCGTGAATCAACTGAGGCTCCTGATCGAGCCGCCGGCGAATGCGCCCGAGGCGGTGGGCGGCGCGCCTGCCGGCGATCCCTACGTGCTGCCTTCGCTGCTGGTGGCGACGGTGCTGACGGCGGAGGGCTATCACGCCGTCAATCTCGGGGCGAACTGTCCGACCGAATCGCTGCTGCAGGCCGCGCAGCAACACAAGGCCCGCCTGGCCTGGATCAGCGTTAGCGGCGTGACGCTTGAGCCCTTCCTGGCCCGGGACATGGTCGATTTTTCGGGCAAACTGGCGGCGATGGGCACGCGGCTGATCGTCGGCGGGCGCACCCGGCCGGTACTGCCCGCGGGTTCCGACCGACATATCCAAACCGGCGTGACGATGGCCGAGCTGGCGGCGTTCGCCCGCGGGCTGCTGGCGGCGGACGACGCGCGGCAACAAGCTTCCTAAGGGTATTGCACCGATGAGCGTCGTTCATACGCTGATGCGGATACAGACAATCCCCCGGCCGATCGAGGAGGTTTTCGCGTTTTTTGCCGAAGCGCGGAATCTCGAAACGATCACTCCGCCGTTTCTTCATTTTCACGTACTCACGCCGGCGCCGATCGAGATGCGCAGCGGCGCTCTGATCGACTATCGCCTGCGGCTGCGCGGTCTGCCGATTCGCTGGCGGACGCGGATCGAGGAGTGGCGGCCCAACGAGCGGTTTGTCGATACGCAACTGCGCGGGCCGTATGCACTCTGGCACCATACCCACCTCTTTCGGCAAACCGCGGCCGGCGTCGAAATGACCGATCTGGTGCGTTACGCGCTGCCGCTCGGGCCGCTGGGGGCGATCGCGCATCGACTGTTCGTGCGGCGAGATGTTGAGAATATCTTTGACTATCGCGCCAAGACCATCGCGCGCCTGTTCGGGGCCGAGTATCCGGCGCGGAGCGCCCCGGGTGCGGCCGCAGCCTGACGGCGCGAAGCCGCGAGAGTGGGGCCGGGGCGGCGATTTTCGTTGACCGGCGCACCGCGAACGTCGTAGACTCCGAGACGACGCAGTCGGTCGGGCCGGTGGCTCGCGCTGCCATTTCGCGTTTCGGAGAGTGCGATCATGCCGATCATCCCGCCGCTCAATCTGCGAAAATGGGTCGAAGACAATCGTCATCTGCTGAAGCCGCCGGTGGGGAACAAGTGCGTCTTTCAGGATGAAAATTTCATCATCATGGTGGTGGGCGGGCCCAACGCGCGGAAGGACTATCACGTCAACGAGACGGGCGAGTTCTTCTATCAGATCGAGGGCGACATCACGGTCGGCATCATCGACCCCGCCACCGGCAAGCCGCAGGACGTGATCATTCGCGAGGGCGAGATCTTTCTGCTGCCGCCGCTGGTGCCCCATTCGCCGCGTCGCCCGCGGAACACGGTGGGGCTGGTGGTGGAGCAGGTGCGTCAGCCGGGGATGATCGACAAGCTGCAGTGGTACAGCGACGACACGCACGAGCTGGTGTACGAAGCCCAGTTCAAGCTGGAAAACATTCAGGAAGACCTGAAGCGGATCATGGAAGAGTTTTGGGCGAAGCCGGAGCTGCGGCGATGCAAGAGCACGGGCAGCATCATCGCGCCGCCGACGGAGGCCCTGCCGCCACCGCCGCGATGAGTCGGCGGACTGCGAAAACAAAAAGAGCAAGGCGGGAGCCTTGCTCTACGGGGACTAGTCAACCCTCAACGCGTTCGCGTTGAGGGCTTTTTTTCAATCACCGATCAGCCGTTGCTCGGCTCGGTCTTCTTCTCGGCCTCGCCGCTCTCGCTGCTCTCGGCGGGCTTGGGCGGCTCGCGATAGTTCAGCAGGCTGGTGGTCTTGAGCGTCATGCCGTCGCGCGTCGTGCGCGAGTAGCTCGACTGCAAGTAATCCAGCTTACGCAGCACCTTGCCCAGCTTGGTGGCCATCTGCAGCACCATTCGGCCGGCCGGATCCTTGTTGATCTCGGGGTTGACCATGCTCAGCATCGGCAGCATGCCGACCATGCTGGCGAGGCCTTCGCCGAACTTGGTGAGGTCGCTGAAGGAGGCGGAGACGACGCCGTCGCCCAGCGGCTCGCCCTCGGCCTTGAAGCGGGCGTTGGTTTCAAAGTTCGGCGCAGAGCCGCTCAGGCAGGCCAGCGAAGCCTGAATCGACTTCGGGCTCGAACCGAGCCAGAACCAGCCGTCCTTAATGCCGAAGGTCGGGTTGCTGAGGCCCGGCACCATCATCAGCATCGGATTGCTCAGCGTCTTGAAGCCGGTGGCGCCTTCGATGTTGGCGTCGGCGATCCCGCCCTGCTGCTGCTGCTTCATCATCTCGCCCGCGAAATTGCAGAGCTCGGTGAGCTTGGCGCTGGCGTGGTCGGCGTTGTTGACGCCGATCAGGAAGGCCCACTCGCCCGGGGCATAGGCGCTGCGGCCCGGCATCGAGAAGCTCAGGAACTTGTTGCCGACCAGTTCGATGAAGTCCTTCTCGAGGTCGAAGGGCATGGTCGCCTTCTGCTGGTTGAATTGCTCGATCAGCGCCGCACCGTCCGGCACTTCCTTGGCGACGAATTCGAGAATCGAGCGATAGCCGGCGTTGAGATCCATACCGCTGCCGTAGTTGAAACCGCTGGCGCCCTCGGGCACATACTTGAGGGGCTGGATCGAGGCTTCGCTGCTGAAGAAGGTCTTGTATAGCACCGAGTCCTTCGCGCCGGACTTCAGCGCGGTGAACTGGCTGGTCTTGGTCTGCTTGTCCTTCGTGGCGGCGACCGAAGCGACGAAGTCGATCGCGTCGAATTGGGCGATCAGTTTGCGGCCCAGCTCCATCTCGGGCGACTTGGCGCCGTCTTCGTTGGCGGCCGAGAACTTGGTCTCAATCTCGTTCATCATGCCGTTGATTTGCTTAAACAGCTTGTCGGCATCGAGGAACGTGGCGGCGTCGACCGGCTCGGGCAGGTCTTTGAAGCCGGCCTGGAAGCGCTCGCTCGCGGCCAGCACATCGCCCGATTCGCCCTTGACGAGGGCCAGCACCTGCTCCGGATATCCCGAACCGAAGCCCATCACGATCACGCCCTTTTCGCGGGCGAGCAGGAGGCCCATCGGCACCGGGATCGAGGGGAACGTCACGCGGTGGACGATCGACTCGCCCTCGCCGGTGGTCGCCAGCGCGATCTCGCCCTCGGGCGCCATCGAGACAAGCTTTTGTGCGACTTTCGAGAGCGAGTCGAAGATCGCTCCCGCGTCGGCCTTGGCGGGCGCCACGGCCAGCGCGACCTGGTTGGTCGGGAATTCGATCTTCATCGACATGGCCGTCTCGCCGGTGAACAGCCCGGCCCAATCGACCGAGTTGAACAGGTCCGACATCTGCTGCCACTGCGCGTCGAACTCGGCCGTGTTGGCGCTGTCGCCGGCTTCCGCGGCCATCTGCTCGCGGATCATCTTCTGCAGGTCTTTTTCGAAGTGCTCGGCGCAGATCGCGTCCCAGAACCTCTTGGTCTGCTCTTTGACGAAGCTCATGCCTTCGTGATCGCGCGTGTGCACCGCCATGTAAGCGTCGGCAGGCACGGACTTGGCCAGCTTGAAGTCGCCGAAGCCGGCGAAGACCGGCAGCGCGCTCACGGCGGCGGCCAGGAAGGCCAGCCACGTGCGGCGCGGATTGCGAATGGACGTCAGCATCGAACTCGTCTCCTGTTTACGGACGCCGGCCAGAGCACCTGCGTCCCGTGTTTCTTTCCCCGTCGAGCGGCCCGAACGAGGTAGGGGGTCTGATACATCTTTGATCGACAAAGGTCGGACCCGGTCGTGAGCCGCTCCATTGCGCTCGTCGGGGGTCGATCAAAGGCTCGCCGCATGGAGAATGCTAACTGATGATCGGCGGTCGGGCATCCGATCGCGCGGAAGCGCACGTTTAGGCACAAGTAACGACAGGAGGGGGGCTGGAGCGGCGGGGCGACAGGGGGGCCTCCGGCGGACGCCAGGCCGGAATCCAACGGCCGGGCGATCTCGTGAACCGCCGAGACCGGCCGACGACTCGCCGGCCGTTGTCAAAGCGGGCAAAACTCGCGCGTCCCCGCGGCGGTGTACTCGCAGGGGTTGCGCGGTCCGCCGTACTATGCGGGGCCGTCGACGCGCCGTTGGGATCGATCGGCGGCGTCGACACTCGCACCACTCGACCGGGACGAGGTTGCTCATGCTGCTTTCCGCACTGGCCATGACCGCCCTGCTGATCGCGGGGCTCGGATTCTTCGCCTTTACCGCCAACAAGCGGCTGCGACTGCTGTTCGCGGCCCGCGCGCCCGAGAACCGCGGCGACCGAATGGGCGAACGCGTCGGCAATGTGCTGACCTACATGTTCGGCCAGGCCCGCATGTTTCGATATCAGGCCGCCGGCATCGCCCACGCCTTCATCTTCGGCGGCTTCGTCGTGCTGGGCCTGCGAACGCTCGTGCTCTTCGCCCGCGGCTACACCAGCAACCCGCACTTCGGCTTCTGGCTCTTCGACGACGGCACTCTGCTCGGCAACGCCTATCTCTTCGTCAAAGACATCATCAGCGTGCTGGTCGTGTGCGGCGTCAGCTATTTCCTGATTCAGAGATTGATCGTCAAGCCGAAGCGCATGGAGCTCTCGACCGAGGGCGTGATCATCCTCTGCATGATCCTGGGGCTGATGTTCTCCGACATGACTTATGAAGCCGCGGCCTATCTTCGTGCGCAGAACGGCGCGGCCGCGTTCCACGGCGTCACGCCCGCCGCATCGCTCTGGTCTTATGTGCTCGCGCCGCTGCCCATGAACGTGGTCAACACGTTGCACGCCGTCGGCTTCTGGCTGCACTCGATCATCGTGCTCGCGTTTCTGAATTTCCTGCCCTACGGCAAGCACTTCCACATCCTGACCGTGCTGCCCAACGTGCTGACCAGCAACACCACACGCATCGGCCTGCTGCGCGGCATCGCCGACATCGAGGGAAAGATCGAGCGCGAAGAGACGCTCGGCCTGAAGACCGTGCAGAACCTGCACTGGAAGGACGTGCTCGACTTCTACACATGCACCGAGTGCGGCCGATGCAGCGATATGTGTCCGGCGATGAACACCGGCAAGCTGCTCTCGCCCAAGCACCTGACCATGCAGCTTCGCGACCACATGTATGAGAATCAGGACTACCTGATTCAGCTTCGCCCCAAAGCTGCCGCGTCTGCGAACGGCGCTGCGAATGGCGAGGAGGCCGGCGGGGCGAATGCCGACAGCGGCAGCTTCCAATTGAAGGACGACGAAAAGTTCGCGCTGGTGCCGACGATCGTGAACCCGGAGGTGATCTGGGCCTGCACCACCTGCGGCGCGTGCGAGCAGGAATGCCCGGTGATGATTTCGTATGTCGACAAGATCGTCGGCATGCGCCAGAACATGGTCATGGAGCGGGGCGAGTTCCCCGAGCAGTTGCAGAACGCTTTCCGCGGACTCGAAACCGTCGGCAACCCCTATAGCTTCGACAACAGCCAGCGGGCGGCGTGGGCCGAGGGGTTGAATGTGCCCCTGCGCAGCGAAAAGCCCGACGCTGACTATCTGTTCTGGGTCGGCTGCTCGCCCTCGTTTGACGATCGCGCCCGCCGCATCGCCCGCGCCACCGCGCGGCTGATGCAGGAGGCCAAGGTCGATTTCGCGATCCTCGGGCCCGAGGAAATGTGCAACGGCGACCCGGCCCGCCGCGCGGGAAATGAGTTTTTGTTTCAGACGATGGCGAAGACCAACGTCGAGGTGATGAACAACTACGGCGTGAAGAAAATCGTCACGACCTGTCCGCACTGCTTTAATACGCTGGCCCGCGAATATCCCGAGTTCGGCGGCAAATTCGAGGTGATCCACCACACCGACTTTTTGTGGAAGCTGCTGAAGGAAGGCCGGCTGCGGGCCAAGAACCGCATCGACGCGGCCATCACCTATCACGACTCGTGCTACATCGGCCGCTATCACGGCATCTACGACCCGCCGCGCGAGATTCTGCGGGCGATTCCGGGCCTGACCGTGGTCGACGCGCCGGAAAGCCGCAGCCGCGGCATGTGCTGCGGCGCGGGCGGGGCGCAGATGTGGAAGGAAGAGGAACACATCGCGAGGCCGGGCAGCCGCGAAGGCGACGGCAAGGTGAACCACGCCCGCGTGAGGCAGCTCCTGCGCGTGCTGCCCGCTCGCGCGGTGGCCAAGAGCGCCGCGGCCAGCGGCGCCGTCGCCCCGGCGATGGACGCGACGGGCACGCCGCCGACCGCCGCCTGGGAAAACTCGACCGGCGACGACGTGGCGAAGATCGCCAGCGGCTGCCCGTTCTGCAAAACGATGCTCTCGGACGGCCTGACCGATCAGGGACACGAGGAGATCGAGCAGCGCGATGTGGCGGAGTATCTGGCCCGGTCCGTGCTGGGGGATGAGGTGAAGGCGTAGCGGTCGCGCTCATCGGCGCGAGTCTTTTGGGGGGGGCGCGGGTCGTATGTTCAATCCCTATTCCACGCGACCGACGGTGGAAGAGGACGATCTCAAGAGCGCTCTCGCGCTCTTGCCGAGCGAGCCGGCGAGGAACGAAGTTCTCGCTGCGATAGAGCCGGATACGAGTTGGCGGCCGCTGAGGCTCGTGTATGTCGTGGGGCTCGCGACATGCTTGTGTGCGTACGTCGCGATGACGGTCCTGCTCAGAAAGCTGCGGATGCCGCTCGGCCTGTGGACAGACCTCATGATTACTCTGATGAGCGTGACTTTCGCGGACTGGGCCATCCACATGTTTGCGCGAAGGCGGCAACGGAAGCAGCTCCTCCGCAACTACTCCGCAGCCTTGGCGAAGTACGGCATCCTCGCATGCGCCGAATGCGGCTATCTCGATCGCCGCCCGCCCGGCGAGCCGCGACGATGCAGCGAATGCGGGGCGGCGCTGCCGAAGCTGCCCCCGCCGGAGTATGTGAGATATCCGCCCCAATCCTCGCCGTGGGACGGCCATGACCGATGATGACCTAAAGCAGGCGATGGAGTTGCTGCCGAACGACCGCGCACGAGAGGACGTCTTGGAAGCGCTGCGTCCGAACACGAAGTTTCGTGCGGCTCCGGTGGCCTACCTTTCGGGGTTCGCGGTGGGCATGTTGGCGTGGGCGTTTCATTCGATACTGGTGTGGGCCCTCAATCTCGCCAGCAATTCGTATCTCAGGATTCTTAGTGGGAGCGTGCCCATTATACTGGGGATGCTCACCATCGAAATCGTCGCCAGTCGGCGACAGCGAAAGCGGATGCTGCGAAGATACGCTCAGCGGCTCGCGGACTATGGCGTTATCGCCTGTGCAAACTGCGGCTATCTCGATCGCCGCCCGCCCGGCGAGCCGCGACGGTGCAGCGAGTGCGGGGCGGCGCTGCCGGCGGCAAGATCGAGTTCCTGAAGCCCCAACGGGGCGTCGGACTGTAGCCACGGGTGAAGCGCAGCGGAACCCGTGGAAAGATGAGCAGCGCGATCCTGCCCCGGCAGGGGCAGAGGAACCGCACCGGATGAAGAGAGTGACGTCATGCCCGGCACATACTCGCAGTTACTGCTTCACATCGTCTTTTCGACCAAGAGTCGCACGCCGTGGCTTTCCGCCGACGTCACGCAGCGCCTCTATCCGTACATCGGCGGAATCGTCCGGGCCGAGCGAGGATCGCTATTCGACATCGGCGGCGTCGAGGATCACGTGCATCTATATTTGCGCTGGCGTCCGGACGGCGCGCTCTCAGACCTGTTGCGCACGGTCAAGTCGAAATCGTCAAAGTGGGTTCACGAGACGTTTCCCGCATTTTCCGCATTCGCCTGGTAGGAGGGGTACTCCGCGTTTTCGGTGAGCAAGTCACAGGAAGGCGCGGTAAAGCGATACATCGCGGCGCAGGCAGAGCATCACAAGAAGGAAGACTTCAAGGCTGAACTGCTCCGCATTCTCCGGCTGCACGGCATCGAGTTCGACGAGAAGTATGTGTTCGAATAACGGGTCGTGATTCCGCGCGCCTCCTTTGCCCCTTCGGGGCAAGACCCTCGGGGCACCCGCTTCCACGGGTTGCGCTCCGCCCGCGAGTACGCGGGCTGCGCTCCACCCGTGGCTACATTCCGCCGCCCCGTTGGGGCGAAGATGCCTTGCCCGCGTGAGGCGAGGCCTTGCCCTTGCCCATCCGGCGTTGCGCGATTCAGGGGCCCTCGCGCGCGATACCATTTGAAGATTCTGAGGTGCGTGTCATTCGAAAACGGGAGAACGAGAACATATGCTTCGAGCCGAACCAATCCTCGCCAAACTGAACGAACTCCGTCACGACGCCGAGGGCGACAAGACGGACATCGAATACATCGCACTGCATCACGCCTTCTGCTTCATCTCCTACAAGATGGGCGAGTTTCAGGCCTATCTCGCCGAGGCGCAGCGGCAGCAGCCGGACGACGAATAGAACGTTCGACCCGGATGTCGTCCGGGCAGGCGTAAGTGCGGCGCGCGCCCCTACTCGGCAGGCGCCCCGCAGGCGGCTCTTCGGCGCCGTTCCAGAAACGCGCGGGTCGCCGCGCTCTCCGTCAATCCGATGGCGATGTGAAACGCTTCTTCGGAGGCGCGCCGGTCGATCGTCGCCAATGCGTTGGCGCGCACCACCCAGTACGGCTGATAAGCGCGCACCGGCTGAGCTTCGAGCTGAGCCAGCGCAGCCAGCGCGGCCTCCGGGCCGACCGCATTCAACACCGCGGCGGCGCGTGCCACCGCCGCACCGATGGTGGGTCGCAGCTCCAGGAGCCGGTCGTAGAGATGGACGATCGCCGGCCACGGGGTTTCGCCGGAGCGTCGTCGTTCCGCGTGGGCCGATTGAATTGCCGCCTCGATCTGGAAGGGGCCGGGCTGTCGCAGGGCGGAGGCCAGCGCGAGTTCGCGTTCGCCGCGCTCGATCAGGGTCGCGTCCCATTCGTTCGGATCCTGCTCGTCGAGCGGGATGAACGGGCGCTCGCCGCCCGGAGGCGCCGGGCTGACGCGCGACTCGGAAAAGCAAAGTAGCGCCAGCAATCCGCGACACTCCGGCTCGTGGGGCAGCAACTCAACCAGCCAGCCGGCGAGTTGCAGCGAGGCGCGTCGGAGAGTGTCCGCCTCGGCCGCTTCGACCGCGGCCTCATCGCGCCCAGCCGTAAAGGCGGCGTAGACGGCGCGTTGAACATCGATCAGCCGTTCGGGCAATTCGTCGGGGCCGGGGATATCAAACGGAATCGCCGCCAGCCGAATTTTCGCCTTGGCGCGAACGAGCCGTTGCTCCATGGCCGCGGGCGAAATTAGATAGGCCCGCGCGATCGCGGCCACATCGAGCCGAAAAATCACCTGGAGCATGAGCGGCGTGCGCACCCCGGAGTCGATCGCGGGGTGTGCGCAGACCATCAATAGCTTGAGCCGCTCATCGGGCCACGACAGGTCCGCCGAATCCGTGACACCCTGCGCCATACGCTCCAGCTCGGCCAATGCCGCGCGTCCGCGGCCCGCGCGGCGAGCTGCGTCGGTCGCGTTGCGCCGCGCAGCGACCAACAGCCACGCCGCGGGATTCGCCGGAATCCCGCGACGCGGCCAGGACACGAGGGCATCGGTCAGCGCGTCGCTGAGTGCGTCCTCGGCCGCGGCGAGGTCTCCCAGCCGGGCCGCGAGCGTCGCGACCAGACGACCATAGGATTCCGTCGCGACTCGCGAGACCGCGTCACGACTCGCCTCCGCCGCTGCAGCGCTCATGCGTTCTCGGCCTCTACATCACCAGATTGGGCCGAATCTCGACGACGCCGTTGGGCGATGGAACGCGCGCCGCCCATTTGATCGCCTCGTCCAGATTCGCCGCTTCGATCACATAGAAGCCGCCCAGCAGCTCCTTGCTGTCCGTGTAGGGGCCGTCCTGCACCTCATGTTTTCCGGGTGTCAGCCGCACACGCGTGGCGGTCGCAGGGACCTGCAGCCCGGCGCCGCCGGCCATGACGCCGGCGCTCTGCACCGCCGCGCTGTAGGCCTGCCACCCGGCCCAGTAGGCCTGGGCTTGCGGCCCGTCGCGCTTGGCCATCTCCTCGGGCTTCTCAAAAATCAGCAAGGTGTACTTCATCGCGTGCTCCGTTCTTCAAGCCTGGGACCGGAAATCGGCGACGCTCGTTACGCCGCACTCAACCCCATGTCGCCTGGCGGCGGCGACGCCCGACATTCGTCGAGATTTTTTTTCTGAGATTTTGCCCCGTGCGGCCTTACGGCTTGCAGACCGAGCAGGGCGAGTAACCCTTGCGGCCCGCCTCGTCGAGCGCGATCGGCTTCGCGTTCGCCCGCAGGTGCCGGCATCCCTGCTTGTGATACTTCTTGCCGCTCGCCGTCACGAAGACCGTTCCGGTCGGCGGGGCTTCGCTGCCGCCGGCGCCGATGTCTGCTACGGGCGCGATGGACGGCGGTGCGGCCGGCGCTGCAGCGGTTCTCCCCGCATCCGCATTGTGGTCCGTCGCCCCCGGAGCAGGAGGCGCCGGCTTTCGGGCGGCCCACCTCCCGCGCTCGCCGATCTCGGCCCGTCGGGCGTAATAGACAAACGTCTCGTGGTCTTCACATTTGGCGGGCGTGACATCGGCCCAGCCCTGGCGGACGAGTTCCAGATTCACGAACAGCCCATCGGGGCAGCGATGGACGAACGCCTCGCGCGTGCCGCGCGGCACGCCGCCGGTCGGCTTGCCCGGCCTCAGCCACACCTGCTCTTCGCGCAGCAGATGCTCAACCGCGTCGCGACAGTCGCGTCCTTCCGGCTTATCGAGCCCCGCCGAGCGAACGCCCAGCAGCCGCACCTTCTCCGTCTTGCCCCCGACCTTTATCAGGATCGTGTCGCCGTCAATCGCCCGCACGAAGCTGCCCACCGGGTAGGGGGCCAGCGCATCCGGCAAGTAAACACCATCCACGCCCGCATCATCCCCGGTCGAACCAGCTTCGCCCGCGGACGCTGGATTTACCGCTGTTGACCGCCGCGATTCGTCGGGCGGAGATTGCCACGCGACGGTCGTGAGCAGGAGAGACAACAACAAAGCGGCGCGCCCAGCGCACGGGATAGATTTCGGATTCATTTGATCGCCCAATAAGACCAGATGGCTCATGATACTGGTGGCGGGTTCCCTTAGGATGAAGACTATGAATTCTCACTCGTTCGCCCGACTCGCCGGTTACACCCTCGGCCCTGGCAATCCGCTGCTGCTGATCGCCGGGCCTTGCGTGATCGAATCGACCGAACATTGCCGCAAGCTCGCCACCGCCATCGCCGCGATCGCCAAGCGGCTCGAAATCCCCTACGTATTCAAGGCCAGCTTCGACAAAGCCAATCGATCGAGCGTTCACTCCTACCGCGGGCCGGGCTTGGAAGAGGGGTTGAAGACGTTGCAGGCCATCCGCGAGACCTGCGGCGTGCCGGTGCTCTCCGATATTCACGAGCCGCATCAGGTCGCCGCCGCCGCCCAAGTGCTCGATTGCCTCCAGATCCCCGCCTTCCTTTGCCGACAGACCGACCTGCTTTTGGCCTGCGGCCGCGCGGGCAAGTGCGTCAATGTGAAAAAAGGGCAGTTCGTCGCGCCCGAGAAAATGGCTCTCGCCGCAGAAAAGATCCGCTCGACCGGCAACGCCAACGTCATGCTCACCGATCGCGGCACAACCTTCGGCTACGAGCGTCTGGTAAACGACTTCACTGGGCTGGAGACCATGCGCCAGTTCGCCCCGGTTTGCTTCGATGCGACCCACTCCGTGCAGCACCCCGGCAGCGCGGGCGCCACCACCGGCGGCGAACGCCGCTTCATTCCGCTGCTCGCCCGGGCGGCGGTGGCGGTCGGCATCGATGCGCTTTTTCTCGAAGTGCATGACGACCCCGACCATGCCAAAAGCGACGCAGCCACCGTCTGGCCGCTGGAGAAGCTCGAAGGGCTCCTGACGACGCTCGTCCGCATTCGCGCCGCGACCGCCTGATGAATCCACGGCCCGCAGTTGGCGTCGGTCCGCTGGGCGCTTGCCATGCGGCCCGGGCTTTCGCGCGCCACCCGGCATCTTCCGCGAAAATCCCCTAGAATCCGCCGGGATGGAATCAAAGAACATGATCACAGCGCTGCTGACCGCGTCAGCCGCGTTCCTGATCTACTTGCTTCTGGCGTTGTACTTCTTTCCGCCGCCCAACAAGCCGGTGCCGGCTAGCGCGCCGAGCGCGCCGACGGTCAGCGTTCGCGAAGCGCCGACCAGCGGCCGAGCGAGTGCTTCGCAAGCCGCTCCCGCGTCCAATCTCGCGCTGGCCGAGGAGCCGGCCCGCGGAGCGGTGATGCAGGCCGCGGAGCAATCCGAAGATATCGTTATCGGCAACGATCAGACCGCGCTGCGGGCGGTCTTCACGCCGCGCGGCGCCGCCATTCTCGAACTGTTTCTCACCAACAAGAACAAGAACGGGCGCTACACCCACCGCGTTTCCGCCGACAAAAATGACCCGTTCCGCCTGCTCGCGCCCGTCACCGCCGACCGCGGCACGCACGCCTCCTTCGAGACGCACAAACTCTGGATTCGCGAGCTCGGCGACCGCGACTGGGACCTCAGCAATCTCCGCTGGAGGGTGGCCGATCGCGGCACGCGCCATGTCGAGTTTCAAACTGCACTCGCCAGCCCCGAAACCGGCGAATTGGTGCGATTTTCCAAGCGCTACACTCTGCGCGGCGACGCCCCGTTCATCGATCTGCAACTGACCGCCACCAACGCCGGCGGCGCCCCGCTCAGCATCACGCTCGCGCAGGATGGTCCGCTCGGCGTCCCGCGTGACGACCTGATGTACGACATGCGCAAGATCGTGCTGGCGCAGCGGAGTCAGGGTGTGTTGGCGCTCACCGCCAAGGCGCGCAATCAGCTCACCAAGGAAACCACCCTGGTCAACGCCCAGGAAAAGCTCGCCTGGCTGGCGCAGGCTAACAAATACTTCGGCGCTTACATGCGTCCGGTGGGCGAAAAGCTCGAAGACCGGCCCGACGCGGTGCAGCGCGTCACCGGCATGGTGCTCTCCGAGGTCGCGCCCGAGTCGCTGGCCCCCGCCGATTTCGTCGCCCGCTGCTTCCTCATGCCGGCGACGCTTGAACCCGGCGCGTCGAGCACCACCCGCTTTGAGATTTACGCCGGCCCGAAAGACGCCGACTGGATTCGACCCCTCGGCGCGCAATATGTCGATCACACCAAGATCGGCTACGACCTCGCCGGCTCGGTCGATTCCTCCTGCTGGTGCGCGTTCGACTGGCTGAAAAACCTGATGACCTGGCTGTTGCGCACGATCTATCTCGTCGTCCGCAACTACGGCGTCGCGATCATGATCCTGGTGGTCATCGTGCGCGGCCTGCTCCATCCGCTGGCGGTCTGGCAGCAGAAGTCGATGTACCGCCTGCAGGACGGCATGGCCCGCCTCCAGCCCAAGCTCAACGAAATCAAGCAGAAATACGCCAATGATCAGGTGAAGCAGCAGCAGGAACAGCTACGGCTGATGGCCGCCGAGGGCGTGAACCCCGCCTCGGGCATGGTCAGCATGCTACCCATGATGTTGCAGATGCCGATCCTGATCGCGCTCTGGAACGCGCTGAATACCGATATCGAGATGCGCCTGGCGCCCTTCGATGGTTGGTGGATTCGCGATCTTTCCGCCCCGGATTCGCTGATTTCCTTCGGCGGCAAGGGCATCACGATCCCGGTGCTCGAGTGGTTCCCGCTGATCGGTACGATGTTTCAGAACATCCCCGCTTTCAACATCCTGCCCTTCTTCATGGGCCTGAGCATCTGGCTGCAGCAGCGCTACATGCCCAAGCCGCCGGCGCTGCTCAAGGCGCTCGAAGAATCGAAGAAGAACCCCCAGGCCGCGCCGATGGGCGGCATGTCTCCCGAAGAGCAGCTTCGCCAACAGCAGATGATGGCCACCATGATGGCCTTCATGCTCCCCGTCATGCTCTACTACCAGCCCTCCGGCCTGATCCTGTACTGGCTCGCCAGCAACGTCTTCGGCATCTTCGAGTCTCTGCGAATTCGCAAGCAGCTCGCCGAGGAGAAGAAGCGGACTGATGCCCTCGGCCCCGCCGCGATCAAGCCGCGCCAGCCGGGCATCGTCGGGCGTTTCATGCAGCGGCTCGCCGAGCAGGCCGAAGAGATTCAGCGCAAAGCCGACGAAGTCTCCGCACACTCCGGACCTTCGGCTCCGCGGAAGCGCGGCAAGTGAGCGCCGAGACCGCCGGCCTGCGACAAATCGCTGTCGGCGCAGCTCTCGCCGGCGGATTGCTCGCCCGCCGCATGCGCTCCCATCTGCTCGACGTTCGTCTCAAGCACGACGGCAGCGAGGTCAGCGAAGCCGACCTCCGCGCTCAGGAACTCGTCGTCCGCACGATCCTCGCCGCCCGGCCACACGATCGCATCCTTGGCGAAGAGACCCTTGCCGAGCCCGCCACCGCCGCAACGGGTGCGGCCGGCGGACATCTTGCCAACATCGTTCACCCCGCCGCCCGACCGCTCGAACCGCACGAAGTCTGCTGGATCATCGACCCCATCGACGGCACCCGCAATTACGTCCGCGGCCTTCCCGGATATGGCTGCGCCGTCGCCGCGATGCGCGGCGGCCGCACCATTGCCGCCGCCACCTATGACGTCAGCGACGACTGCATGTACTCCGCTTCGGTGGATGAGGGCTTTTTCATCGGCGGCGAGCGCTTCGATCGGGCCCGCGCCGACGCCCGCCGCGGCCGCACCGCCAAGCTCCTGATCGCGGTTCCCAGCGGCGTCGCCGGCGACCCCCGGCGACTGATCGAAGCCTGGTTCGCGCCGCACCTGCTGCGAAACTACGGCGCCGCCGCCTTGCACCTCTGCTACATCGCCGCGGGCGGCCTCGATGCGATGCTGGCGGCCGATTGTCGCTTGTGGGATCTGGCCGGCGGCGCGCTCTTCGTCGAAGCCATGGGCGGAAAGATCGCCCGGCTCGATGGCTCGCCGCTCTTCCCCTTCGACGTCAATTCCTACCGCGGCGAACCGCTGACCTCGCTCTTCGCGCGCGACGAAGCGACGCACGTCCAACTGCTGTCGCCGCTCACGGGCTAACCCGCCCGCCCCCCGGCGGATCAGTCCGCTTGGCGCATCATCCAATCTGCGATCGCGTCGGCCGCGTCGATCCGGCCCAGCGCGCGGGCGGCGGCGGACATCGCGCCACGCGTCTTCTCATCGCTCAGCCGCTGCAGCGCCGCTCGCAGCGGGCCGGCGTTTTGCGCCGCATCGCGGGCATCGTCGATCTTGATCGCCGCCCCCGCGCCGACCAGCACGTCGGCGTTGAAGTCCTGATGACGGTCCTTGAGATAGGGATAGGGAAACAGGACTCCCGGCTTGCCGAGCGCGGTCAACTCCGCCAGCGTCGAAGCGCCGGCCCGCGCGATGACCGCGTCGGCCGCCGCCAGGCAATCAGCCATGTCGTGGGCATATCCGAGCACCACGACGCTGCCCGACGGGGCCGCCTCCGGCGCCGAGCGCAGCACCCCCGCCGCGCGATAGGCGTCTCGGATGCGCTCCTCATCGGCCGGTCCGGTCAGGTGCAGTAGCTGCCACGCGGGGTTCTGCGCCGCGAACGCCGGCCAGACTTGCAGCAGCGCTTCGTTAATCGTCCGCGCGCCTTGCGAAGCACCGGTCGCCAGCAGCAGCGGCCGCGCGGCGTCTAGCCCCAGGCGGGCCCGCGCCGCCGCCGCTTTCGGACTCGCAAAGTCGCTGCGAATCGGGCAACCCAGCGCCTGACACGGGGCCCCCGGGGCAAAGTGCGTTCGCGAGGCCTCCCACTGCAGCGCAATCAACCGCGCATACTTGGCCAGATAGCGATTGGCCCGCCCCGGCTTGGCGTCCTGATTCAAAATCGCCGTCGCCACACCGGCCCGATGCGCCGCCACCACCGGCGGCGCCGCGGCATACCCGCCCAACCCCAGCACCGCCCGCGGCCGATCGTTGCGAATCACTTCGCCCGCCAGCTCGATCGCGCTGCGCCACGCGAGCCAAAATCGCGGCCAATGCCACGGCTTCGGGCTGAACGGCCGCACCGGTTGCGGCACCTGCGCAAAGCCCTCGCGTTCGAGGAGATCATGATCGAGCGGTCGGTCGGTGGTCAGAAACGCGATCCGCGCATCCGGGTCGCGACGAGCGATCGCGCGGGCCACCGCGATACCCGGATAAAGATGTCCGCCGGTGCCGCCGCCGGCAAAGAGATAGCTGGAAGCCATAAGGTGCGAAATGTATCGCCGCCCGCCGCGCCGGGTTCGGCGTCCGCGTCGCGGCGTAGAATTTGGCGAGATGCCGCACCTCCCCGACGATCACTCCTCCTTCGCTTCCGCGCCGCGGGAGACCGCGATCCGCCGGCTCTTCGACGAACAGGGGGCCAGCCTCTTCTCGCTTGCGCTCCGCTTCTGCGGCGATCGGCAGGACGCCGAAGACCTCGTGCAAGAGGTCTTCCTGCAGGCCTATCGCGGCTGGGCTTCGTTTCAGGGGCGCTCCAGCGAAAAAACCTGGCTTTACACCATCGCGGCCCGCGCCTGTCAGCGCATGCACCGCAAACGCGCCGGCGAGCCGGCACATGTCGGCTCACTCGAGGAATTGCTCCCATTCAGCGAGCCGCGCATCGCCGTCATCGCCCAGGATCAGGAGGGGCCGCTTCAGGCGCAGATTCGCGCCGAGGCGCAGCAGCGGGTCGAGGCCGCCATCGCGGCGCTGCCGGACGAATTTCGCATCCCGCTGATTCTGAAGGAGATCGTCGGCTTTTCGGTGCCCGAGGTGGCGCAGGTGCTCGACCTGCAGGAGGGCACGGTGAAAAGCCGCATTCATCGGGCCCGCTTGCGGATCCGCATTGCAGTCGATTCGGCCTTGCCGCGCGCCCCCTACGCCGCCCCGCCGCCCGCCTACCCGATGCAGGTCTGCCTCGATCTGCTGCAAGCCAAGCAGGAGGCGCTCGATCGCGGTGTGCCGTTTCGCAGCGAGGTGATCTGCGAGCGATGCCGCTCGGTCTTCTCGTCTCTCGACCTCGCCCAGGACGCCTGTCGAGATCTTGCCGCCGGCGCGTTGCCGGAGGGCCTTCGCGAGCGGCTGGCGGCGGCCTTGCGGTCCGAGGCATGGCCACCGAAGTCGCATTGAAAAATTCCTAATTTCCGCCGGGAACGATTGCCCCGCGCCATGCCTCTCAGAAGTTAGACTCGAACCCCGCGGCGGTCTCCAACGCCCGGAAAAGGAGCAACAGACATGTTCATGCGCATGATCTACGACGACAAACTCGCCCAGGCGGCGTACCTGATCGGCTGTCAGATGAGCGGCGAGGCGATCGTGATCGACCCCGAGCGCGACGTCGACCGCTATTTGCGCATCGCCGAGCAGAACGGATTGAAGATCGTCGCCGTCGCGGAGACGCACATTCACGCCGACTTCGTCTCGGGCGCTCGCGAACTCGCCGAACGCGGCGCAAAGGCCTACGTCTCCGCCGAGGGCGGCCCCGATTGGCAATCGGAATGGCTCGACGAAAAGACCGGCGGCGGTGCCTACAACGCTCAGCGCCTGCGCGACGGCGACACATTCAGCATCGGCAAGATCGAGTTCCGCGTCATGCACACCCCAGGCCACACGCCCGAGCACATCGTCTATCTCGTCACCGATCGCGGCGGCGGGGCCACCGAGCCGATGGGAATGGTGACCGGCGATTTCGTCTTCGTCGGCGATCTGGGTCGCCCCGATCTGCTCGAAACCGCCGCGGGCCATAAGGGCGCGATGGAGCCTTCCGCGCGCCAGCTCTTCGCCACGGTCGGCAAGCTCAGCACGGTTTCCGATTACGTTCAGGTCTGGCCGGCACACGGCGCCGGCAGCGCCTGCGGCAAGGCGCTGGGCGCCGTGCCGATGAGTACCATCGGCTACGAGCGTCGCTTTAACAGCGCCATCCGCGCCGCCACCAGTGAGAAAAACTTCGTCGACTTCATTCTGAGCGGCCAGCCCGAGCCGCCGCTCTATTTCGCCAACATGAAGCGGGTCAACAAGATCGGCCCGCGCGTGCTCGGCGAGCTGCCGCGCCCGGCGCGAATCGGCGCGACCGACCTGCAAAAGCTCGATGCTCGCAAGACGGCGATCGTCGACACGCGCGCCTGGGGCGCCTATCGCGAAGGCCACATTCCCGGCGCGCTCTCCTTCCCGCTGACCAACGCCTTCAATACCGACGCCGGCTCGATGATCGCCGAGTCGGAGGAAATCGTTCTCATCATCGAGCCCGAGCGTCTGGAGGAGGCCGTGCGCGACCTCATCCGTGTCGGCCTCGATCGCATCGTCGGCTGGGCCGCCCCCGCCGACATCGCCGAGACCGCCAAAGCGGGCGGCAAGCTCGCCACGCTGCGCGAGATCGACGTGGCCGCAGCCAGGCCGATGGTCGGCGACGGCCGCGTTCGCGTGCTCGACGTCCGCCGCGCCGCTGAGTTCGCCGAGGGCGCCATCGCCGGCGCGACCAACATCGCGCACACGCGCCTGCTGGCCGAGCTGCCCCGCGTGCCAAAGGGTCAGCCGCTGCTCGTGCATTGCCGCGGCGGTTTCCGTTCGGCGCGGGCCTGCGCCCTGTTGCAGCGCAATGGATATGAAGTGATCAATCTGAAGGGTGGATTCCTGGCGTGGGACGCGGCTGCCGCATCCGCGCCGGCATGTTCGCGCTAATCACAGCGCGACGGAGGTGGCCAGACATGGTCGCGACCTTGAACGAAAGCAAGCCGAAACTCGTGGACATCTCGCCCGAGCTGCTGACGCAATGGCTGCGCAGCGGCGAGGCGGTGCTTGTCGACGTGCGCGAGGACTTCGAGCACGCCAGCGAGCGCATCGAGGGCGCCGAAAATCACCCGCTCTCGAAGTTCGACGCCGCCGCCCTGCGCGCTCGACACGCGGGCCGGCGGATCGTCTTCCATTGCCGCAGCGGCAAACGCTCGGCTGACGCCGCGACCCGCTTTCAGAGCGGCGAAGCGCCCGTCTTCCAACTCGCGGGCGGCATTCAGGCTTGGAAAGACGCCGGACTGCCGACGCTCCACCCCGCGACCGGCCCGCGCGTCGATGTCATGCGCCAAACGCAGATGGTCATCGGCACGTTTGTGCTGGCCGGAGTCTTGCTGGGCGCGTTTGTCTCGCCCTGGTTCCTGATTCTCAGCGGCTTCATGGGCGCGGGTCTGATCTTCGCCGGCGCGTCGGGAACCTGCGGCATGGCGGTGATGATCGGCAAACTGCCCTGGAACCGCGTCGCCCCGACGTGTCCGACGGGCCGATGACTCTGCCCGGTCTGACTCCAATCGAGGCCTCGCTTTGATCCCCGTGTTGCTCGGCGCTCTCCTGGTCGGTCTTTCGCTCGGGCTGCTCGGCTCGGGCGGATCGATTCTGACCGTGCCCGTGTTGCGCTATTTGCTGCATCACGCCGAAAAAGTCGCGATCGCCGAGTCGTTGGGAATCGTCTGCGCCATCGCGTTGGCCAGCGCCGTGCCCTATGCCCTGCAGCGCCTGCTCGACTGGCGCTCGGTGCTGCTCTTCGGCCTCCCGGGAATGGTCGGCACCTTTTGCGGCGCGTGGCTGGCGCGGTTCATCCCCGGAGCGGTGCAACTGCTGATCTTCGCGTTGGTCATGCTCTGGGCCGCGCGGATGATGTGGCGACAAGGGTCTCAGGCGCTGAGCGCCGCTGCCGCCGCCGCGGCTGCATCCGCTTCGGTTGCCCCCCCGCGCCGCGACGAGGTCGCCGCCCCGCGCGCCGCCGGCCGGATCGCGCTGGAGGGGGTATCCATCGGCGCGCTCACAGGCGTGGTCGGCGTCGGCGGCGGATTTCTGATCGTGCCCGCGCTGGTCATTCTGGGCGGCTTGCCGATGCGCCGCGCCGTGGGCACGAGCCTCGCCATCATCACGCTGCAATCGGGCACGGGCTTCGCCAAGCACCTCAGCGTGCTCCAATCGCTCAACCTGTCGGTCGACTGGCGCGCCATCGGCGCCTTCATCGCCGTTGGCGTGGTGGGCAGCCTGATTGGCAAGGTCCTAAACGCCTACGCCAATCAGGATTCCCTCAAGCGCGGCTTCGCGGTGCTGCTGGTTGTGATGGGGTTGTTTGTGCTGGCGAAGGAGGGCGCTGCGCTGGCGGGGGCGGCGCGGTGAGGCTGGCGCGGCTTTGGCGAAGCAGGGCGGGGGATACCCGCCCCACCCCCCGATTTGCCGGCTTTTTGCACGCGATCGCGGCCTACCCGCCCGTCAGTAGCGCCACAAACGGACTGATATCCGCCACCGTCACAAACCCATCATCGTTCAGGTCGGCGTTGTTGATGTTGCAATTCGGAAACGCGGCGGCGTAGCCCGACGGATTGGTGAGCGCCAGGACGAAGCCGCCGATGTCGCCCACCGTCACCAGGCCGTCGCAGTTCAGGTCGCCCGCGAGGCGGCCGTTTTCCGCCAGCCAGTGATCGAGGAGATCGCGCAGTGCTTCGGGCGGATTGGTCGGGGGAAGCTGGCCGGCCTGATCAAACTGGCTCGGCCCGTGACACGAAGAGCAGACGCGGATCTCGCCGGGCTGGAAGGTGAGCCAGTTACGCTCGCGCACCACCGGCGTGCCGCTCGGATTGGTCAGTTGCCACGACAGCGCCCGTCGCGCCGGCACAAACGCCGCGACCGAGCCGTCCAGCGCGACCCGTGCGCTAAAGGCCGGCCCCGCCGCGTTGGCCGGGTTGGCGTCGATCGCCGCCGCGTCGTGCAGCGGCTGCGCCAGCACGCGCCGGCCCGGTCGCGGATTGCCGTTGTTGCTCAGGCTGCGGATCAGATCAGCCTGGAAAAGCTGCAAATGGGCCACGTCGTAGATGCGTCCACCGGCGCCGATCGTCTGTCTGCCGCCCGGCACGCGCAGGTTGAAGGGCTGCTGCACATCAAAGTCATCACGATTGGTAACATCGCGGGCGACAATCAGCGCCAGGTTGTGCTGCTGAAGATACTGCTGCATCTCGGCGATGCTCACGCCCGCTTCGGCGAAGATCTGCTGCTCAATCGTCGGCACCGGCGTCGTCCGCCGCGCGGGCCGCGTGCGCGGGCGAACCTCGACCGCCTGCCATTCCCAAAGACGCCCCGAATAGCTCACGAGCACATCGGGATCCCAATAGCTGATGGTCTTGGTGATGCCCGCGGGGCCGGTCAGCGTCGCACCGCCGACCGAGTAGCCGTTGCCGCCGGCCGTGAGCAGCTTCAGGCGAAAGTCATAGCGCGAGCCGGGGTTCGCGCGTGTGCCGGTGTTGGCGTCGGCCCGCGTCTCGCTGGTGTGCGTCGCGACGATCGATCCATCCGACAGCGGCAGCACGTCGCGATAGAGCCCCGAGTGATTGGCGCTGGGCGTCGCGTCGGGCTGCGACGTGTCGCGGTGGGTGATGTACTCGATCGAAACATGATCCGCATCGAGCGATGGCGGCGCGAACAGCCGCACCACCTGACCCGCCGCATGCGTCTGAAACTCCGGCGCGTCGACGCCCCAATAGCGCCCCGGCTGCGTCGGATCTTCCTTCACCTGGAGCAGATTCAGAATCTCGTTGGCGTTAAAGCGCGCCATCTGCCCATAAAAATCTTCGACGTTCGGGTCGTCGTTGATCGAGGCGGGGATGTAGCCGTGCAACTCGTGGCGGCCCAGGTGATTGAGAACCTCGAGGTCCGTGCCGTCCTCGTTCATCTGCCAGGGGAAGAAGTGGTTGAAGCTGTGGCCAACGAGGTTCGTGCCCGCCAGCAAATCCTGCCGCGCCGCGCGCGGCTCCGGATACACCTCGCTCCGATCGTTGAAGAGCGGCGTCGCATTGGCCGCTTCGCTCGACCAGTTGAATGTGCCATAAGGCGGCGTCTGGCCCGCCGGCGTGCCGGCGTCGGCGTCGGCCTGCTGGTCGCGCTGCAGGTGGTCCCACTGGGTAAAGAGCACGCGACCGAAGCTGTCCAGGATCGGCGTAAAGTTGCCCGAGGGCGCGTGGTTCAGCAGCCGCAGGTCGCCCGTCGCCGGGTTGAGCGACCAGAGCCCCGTGTTCGTCGCCGCTTCTTCGTACTCGTCCAACTGCGGGTGCAGGTGGGCCGAGCCGTCGCGCGGGCGGTCGCTGCTGAAGAGAATCTGGTCGTCGCTGCCATAGAGCGGCGTGATGTTGTTGTAATTCGCCGGCTGATTCGCGACGAGCGTGATGATCGGCGTTTGGCCCGCGCCGAACTGGCTGATCTCGTACATCTGCCAATAGCGCGTGATCTGCTGATATTGCTGCGTCGGCGCGCCGATCACCATGCTGAAGATCGCTTTCGTCCCGGACCAATGCACCGACGGATCGCGCACGGCGATCGCGTTCGCCCCCTGCTGACCGCTCGTGCCGTATCCCGCCGCCTGCGTCAGGTTGCGCAGCGTCCCGTCGGCGTATCGAATCCACAGGTCGCCGCCGCGCCTGACCGACGACATGCTGGTGCGGTGATTGCCAAAGACCGAGCCGATCGTGACAAAATCGCCCGGGATCGGAATCTGCGTCACGAACAGAATCGGGTAGGGCGTCGCCTGCCCTTGTTCGACGCCAGCCGTCGCGGCGCCCGTCGCGCCGCTAGCGGCCACGTCTGGCTCAACAGTCGGTGCGGCGGGTGGGCCTCCGGCGTCAGCGATGCTCGGCGACACGATCATCGCCAAGCCGCACAACGTCCGAGGATTCAACAAGATACGCATCGAAAACCTCCGGAAAAAAGGACCGCCCGCGCGCGGCGCGTCGAGACGCGTCGGCCCAGGCGGAAAACGCTGGCGGGGTGATTCGGTCTGCCGGAAAGGAGATGCGCCCGCCCGCGACGCAGCATTGCGCCCCGGGCGTGGTCACGGTCGATTCATCGACAATGCAACGAACTCTCGAGCGCATCCCGGTGATCCCAGCAAGACACCGATGGATCTACTCGAACGTGTGTGCGGCGTTCGCAGCGGCGGAGAATACACGCCGCCCCGCCCGTCGCAATGCCCGGGGAGCGGGATTGTCGACCGGTGGCGACCGCAGCCGATGGCGCGCGGCGCAATGCAAACGGCTGTGCGCCGCCGGTTGATTTCAGCGCGGCGCCGCCGCCTCCAGCGCTTTCACAAACTCCGCCCCCAGCTTGTCGCGCGAGAAATCTCGCTCCGCCAGCGCCCGGCCGCGCGCCCCCATCTGCTTCAGTTCGCCGCGCCGCTCGTGGAACTTCAGACACGCATCCGCGAAGGCCCGCGGATCATCCGGCGGCACAACAATCCCGCAGCGATTCTCTTCGATCATTCCCGCCAGCCAGCCCGGATAGTTGTTCAGCACCGGAATCCCGCTGGCGATGTAATCAAAAAACTTGTTGGGTGACGTGCCGTAATAAAACGCCGGCAGGTTCTGCAGGATCATCAGCCCCACGTCGAGCTGCGGCAGCAGCCGCGCCAGCTCATTCTTGGGCATCGACGGCAGCCACGTGCAGTAGTCGTTCAGCCCCTCGGCGTTGCTGCGGGCCACGAGCTTGTCCTTCTGGCCGCCCTGACCGATGAAGATAAACCGCACGCCTCGGGCGCCGCGCCGCTTCAGCTCCGCCGCCGCGTCCAGCACGCTGTCGAGCCCGTTCGCGAGGCCATGCGCGCCGGTGAACACGAAGCGCGTGTCCTCCAGCGGGCCAAATCGCGGGTCGGCGCTCCGCTCCGTCGACGGCAGCCACAGGTCGGTGTCGGCGGCATTCGGGATCATGCTGGTCTGCGCCGCCGGATAGCCCGTGCGAATCACCCCTTCGCGAATCCCCGGCGACAGCGCCACGATGTGCTTGGCAGCGAAGTAGATCTGCTTTTCGAGCCGCTGCAGGTACCACTTGATCAGCGGGTTTTTGACGATGCCCATCGCGATCGGCACTTCCGGCCAAAGATCGCGCACTTCAAAGACAAAGGGCGCGCCCAGCTTTCGCGAACCCTTCATCCCCGGAATGCCGACCGTCAGGGGCGTCGACGTTGCAAAAACCAGGTCGGCCTCGCTCTCGCGCACGACCTGTGTCGCCGTCTGCGCGAATCGCCAAAACGCCAGCACGCGCCGCGCAAATCCCATTTTGTTGGCGTAGGGCTCCGCGATGACGCGCACGTTGATTCCGTCGATCGTCTCATCGTTGACGCGCTTCTCAAGCTTGCCGAAAGAGGGCGCGTTCAGATCGCTCGACCCGCAGACCATCGTCACGCGATGCCCCGCCGCAATCAGCCGGCGGGCCATCTCGTAGGACCGCGTTCCGGTCATGCCCTGCTTCGTCGAAAAGTGCTGGTGGATGTAGCAAATGTGCATCGACGCAGAATAGGGGTGGAGGGGTAGGGGGGAGAAGGGGCTGAGCGAGCTTGTGCGCGGGCGCACGGGCAGCCTGGCGCCGGCGCCACCGCGGCCGCGTGCTCATCCCCCAAAAACGGAGCGGGTGGGATTCGAACCCACGGTGCAGTTTCCCGCACACACGCTTTCCAAGCGTGCTCCTTCGGCCACTCGGACACCGCTCCAAATCAGATTGCCCCGAACTATACCCCAAACGCGGCCCCCGGCAGACACGATCTTCCCCGGCCTCATGTCGCCGGGTTTCGCACCCGCCCGCGCCCGCCGGACCGCAGTTTGGCGAGGTCCGCCGCGATTCGCTGCACATGCTCCGGCCCCACTCCGCAGCAGCCGCCGACCACGCCCGCCCCCGCGTCGATCCACTGCCGCACCGGCCGCGCAAAATCTTCCGGCGTCGCGGTGTAGACGATCCGATCGTCGGCCAGTTCGGGAACCCCGGCGCTCGGCTTCAGCCAGACCGGCCCCTTGCTGCCCGCGTGCAGCGCCACCAGCGCCGGCAGCGCCGCGGCGAACCCCGCGCCGCAATTGCTTCCGACAATCGTGGCCCCCGCGTCCAGCAGCGGCCGGGCCGCATCCGCAGCCTCAAGGCCCGCGATGGTGCGCGTCCGCTGCGGCCCCGAGTCAAACGATAGACATGCCACGATCGGCAGCTTCGTCGCCTCGCGGCAAGCCTCGATCGCCAGCAGGAGTTCGCTCAGCTCGCTGAAAGTCTCCAGAAGCACCAGATTCACTCCGCCCTCCGCCAGCGCCGCCGCGCTCTCGGCGTAGCTCGCTCGCAGCTCCGCAGCGCTCACCTCCTGCACCGCCAGGATCGCGCCGCTCGCCCCCAGCACCCCCGCGATCAGCACCTCGTGCTTTCCCCCGATCGCCTGCCGCGCGAGCTGCGCGCCGGCGCGGCAAAGCTCAACGGCCGAAGGAAGCGGCGGATCGAGCTGCCGCGATCGCAGCGCCGCCGACGTCGCGGCAAAGGTGTTGGTGGAAAGAAACTCGGCCCCGGCCTTCACATATTCCCGCGAAAGCGCCAGCACCACCTCCGGCGATCGCAGGTTCAACAGCTCCGCCGGCTGTCGCGCGGATAGCCCCGCTCGCTGCCGAAGAATGCTGCTCCACGCGCCGTCGGCGACGCGCGGCGACACGAGCCAGGCGCGGAGCTGATCGGGAGTCATGCGTCGGCCGATCCCATCTTCACCATCGGGCCATCGTAACCCGCCCCGCGCAGTGCGTCGGTGAGGCACGCAGCGATCGCCGTCGCGTCCGGCTCGATCAGGCACGCCACCAGGCGATGATCCAGCCGACGAATGGCGATGGCTGTTGCCGCCTCCGTGTCGCCCTTCGCCGATAGTCGCAATGCCCAGCCGAACGAAGGTGAGTTCACGCGGTCGATCAGTTCGAGCACCGAGTCGAGCCCGACCGACGCCAGCAAACCCGCCGCATCGATGCCGATTCGCACGCCGGCCGCCTCCGCCGCAAAGCGCGACGCCATCCCCACGGCATAAAGGCGATCCAGCGTGTCGCGCGGCGCAATTTCGCCCCGCGATGAATCGACGACCTGCACCACGATGGGCCACGCGTCGCCGCTCCGCGCCGACTCGATCGCCGATTGTAGCGCGCCGGGCAGCGGCCCGGGGCGCGTCGTCAGCGCGGGTAGCTCGCCGCTGCGGAGCCGCAGCACGCGAATCGGGACATCGTCGTGAATGGCGTCGACATTCATCGTGCAGAGTGTAGGAGACGACGAAGCGCAGAGTCTTCGCGCCGCGGCCCGCCCGGCCGAATCGCGCGTTACCGCACAGGACTCGCCCCCGCGGATTGCCGGCAATCCGCCCCGCTCAATGCGGCAGGTGCGCCGCCGGGTCCGCGTACGTCGTCGGGCCCGCCCCCAGATTTTCATTGCGAATGTCGACGACCGAGAGTCCCGGGGCGTGCTTCCGTGGAAAGTCCGCGCCGCCGATCGACTCCACATGCCCGTCCGCCAGCGCGACCTGCGTCGACGCGATCCGAGCCCCGGCCCGCCGATGGCGATAGCCGATCCGCGAATCACGATCGCCCACCCGCGTCAGCTCCTGATTCCCCGCATAAAGCCCGTCCGCCAGCGCGATCAGCCGCGCCGGCGTCTTGAAGCTCGACAGCCGGTTGGCCTCCAGCGTCTTCCCCGAAGGATCAGGCCCATAGCCGACCGATGCGCTGAAATGCCGCTGCGGCACAAACGCGCGCGGCGCGCCGATCGGGTTTTCGCTGTTGATCCAGTAGCCCACGCGAATGAGGCGATCAAAGCCGCGCTCGGGCAGCGCCCGCGCGAAGCCGCTGGAGAGCGTCAGCACGGCGGGCCAGTCCATATATCCGCGCGGGTTGCGCGGGTCGACGCCGGTCTGGCCGTCACGCATGCCCGGCAGTTCCAGCGTCCCCGGACAAACGAAGCTGTTGCGCTCCAGCGTGTCGCCGCCGTCGGCGTAGCGCCCGCGCTGCAGGATCGGCCCCCAACCATCGAGCGGATTCGCCGCGCCCAGCGCGGTTCCGCGCATGTTGTACGACGGCGCCACACGGTCATTCTCCGCGGCGGCGTACGCATGAAACGCAGTGAGCAACCCGCGCAGATTCGCAGCGCACGCCGTTCGTCGCGACGTCTCCCGCGCGCCCTGCAGCGCCGCCAACAGAAGACCGGCGAGCAGGGCGATGATCGCGACGACGATCAGCAATTCCAGAAGAGTAAAAGCCGAGTTTCGAGTTGCAGGATCGAAGGTTCGAGTTGCGAGTGCAGAGAGTCGAGCGGAAGAACAATCCCGATGCGCGTTTCTCAGGAGGCGCGCGGCATGCTGGTTTTTAACTCGAAACTCCGCATTCAACACGCGCAACTCATCCGCCCGTGAGAATCGTCACAAACGTCCCAATGTCGGAGACCGTGACAAAGCCGTCGGCGTTCGTGTCGCAATTGCTGATCGGGCAGCGCGGCGTCGCAGCGACGAACGCCGCCGGGTCGAGCAGTGCGGCGACAAACCGGCCGATGTCCGCCACCGTCACGAAACCGTCGCAATTCGCATCGCCCGGGGCAAAGCTGCGCGGCGTCGCATAGCGCAGCGCGCGCATGTTCTGGGTATCAAGAATCAGCAGCCGTCCGTTCGGCGAGAAGGCCATCGCCGTCGGCTCAAAGAGCGACGACGCATCGCAGAAAAACGGCCCCATGCCGCGGTTCACCTCGTCCAGCCCAAAGCCGCCGCCTTGCCCATAGACATCCCACACTTGCGGCTGAAAACGCGGCGCGGCGACGCGCAGGACGCGATGGTTCGCCGCGTCGGCGATCCACAGATCGCCCCGCGCATCAAAGGCGAGATCGATCGGGTTGTGCAGCCCGCCGTCTGCCGATAGCGCGTCCGGCGCGTTGGATTGCAGGTCGGCCTGTCCGATGACGCCGTCGGCCAGGCTGTCGCCGGTCGCGGCCGCATCGAAGCGCAAGACGCGATGATTGTTCCAGTCGGCGATAAAAAGATCGCCCGCCCCGTTCACCGCCAAACCGATCGGATTTCGCAGGTTTCCCGCGCTCGCACAGCAGCCAAAGGCCCCCATGCCGTCGTTGTTTTCAGCGCGGCTCACGAAGCTGTCGAACTGCCCGAATACCTGCTCCGCGGCGGGAGTGTTCGCCGCCACGTTTCGATAGCGAAGCACGCGACTGTTGCCCGAGTCCGAGACATACAAGTCCGCCCCCTGAGCGACGACGCGCCCGGGAAAGAGCAGGCTTGCGGCACTGGGCGCATCCTTGTTTCCGGTCAGATTCGCGAGGCCCGATGTGAAGTCGAACTGGCCGATCACAAGGTCGGCGACGGCGGGCGTCGCATCGATTTCGGGGTTGTTGAATCGCAGCACGCGATGATTGAACGCGTCGCAGACCCAGAGGTCGCCTGCATCGTCCACCCAGACGCCCTGCGGCAACGCCAGGCTGCTGGCGCTGATGCCGCCGTTGTTCGGCGCGCCGGAGACAAAATCCGGCTGGCCGAATACGCGATCGGCCGGGTCGAGATTAGAGAAACTCGCCGCGTCGGGCCAACTGAGCACGCGATGGTTGTCGGCGTCGCTGATGTAGACGCGCCCGTTGGGCGCGATCGCCAGATCCGCCGCATTGGAGAGCGCCAGCGACGACGCGCTAGGCGTACCCGACGGAAAATTGGAAACATTCGTGACGAGATTGGGCTGGCCCAGCGCCGCCAGCGCGGCGTCAGCGGTGGGGTCGGCCTGCGCCACACCCGCCAGCGAAGCCGCCAGGATCATCCGCGCCGCGCATGCTGCCCATTCGCTCATCTCAGCCCGCCTCCGCCGTCAATAGCTCCAGCGCCTGCCGATACCGTCGCCGGGTGTTCTCGATCACCTCCGGCGGCAGGGGCGGGGGCGGCGGTCGCTTGTCCCAGTCGAGAGATTCCAGATATTCCCGCAGGTACTGCTTGTCGAAGCTCGGCTGGGCGCGGCCCGGGCGATACTCGCTCTTGGGCCAGAAGCGCGACGAGTCGGGCGTCAGCACCTCGTCGACCAGCAACAACTGTCCATCGCGCACGCCAAATTCAAACTTGGTGTCCGCGATGATCACGCCCCGCGCTTCGCCCCATACGCGCGCGGATTCGTAGATTTCGAGCGCACGGCTGCGGGCCTGCCCGATCCAGCGCCGTCCATCCTCCGACGAATGGCCGAGCTTGTGCGCAAATTCAACCGCGATCTGCTCCGCCCGCTCAAAGCCGATCGGCTCATCATGACCCGCGACCGCCTTGGTGCTCGGCGTGAAGATCGGCCGCTCCAGCCGATCGCACTCGACCAGCCCGCGCGGCAACTCCACCCCGCTGACGCGACCGTCCGCGCGATATTCCTTCCATCCGCCTCCCGCCAGATATCCGCGCACGACACACTCGATCGGCATCACCTCGGCCTGCTTCACCACCATCGCTCGTTGGTCCAGCATCGCCGCGTAGCGTTGAAACTGGGCAGGGCACTGCGTTCGCGTCACCACATACTCGAGATGGTGCGGGCGGCAGGCGGGCAGCGTGTTCAGCCAAAAGGCGCTCAGCGTGTTCAGGATGCGCCCTTTGTCCGGCACCGGGTCTTCCATCACCACGTCAAACGCCGAAATGCGATCCGTCGCGACGATCAGCAGCCCGTCGGGCAGGTCGTAAATGTCGCGCACTTTGCCGCGCGTGCAAACCCCGGGCATCTCCGTGCGCGAGATCGCATCGCTCGGCGCGTTCGAGGACGAAATGGCAGGCGGCTTCAAGGGGCGTCTCCCAGCGGCGGCGGTTCACGAGCGGGCGCCGATGCCGGCGAACGCGGCCCCGCCGCTCCGCCGCGGTTCCAAATGGTCGGATCGCTGTCCAGCGGCGGAGAGCCGTCGCCGCTCTCCGGTTCCGATTCGGTGTCGGGCGTTTCGGCCGCGTCGCCTTTTTTCCGCGGGCCGTCGGTCAATTCGCGGATCTCGTCCACCGTCGTTCGCCCGCCCGCCGCTCCGCCCACCTGCGTCGCGAAGCGTGCCAACTGGTCGCGGATCGAGATCAATTTCGCTCGCTTTTCACGATCGTCGCTCAGCGCTCGGTCCTGCCGCAGCCGCGCACTGATCAGCCCGATCGCCGACCGCGCCCCGCGCACCGCCGCCCCCGCCTCGCGCGATTTCGCCGGAAACTCGTCGGCCTTCGCGGCCCAGCTCCGCAGCGAACGCCCCTCGTGAACCTGATCCAAAATCTCTTCATAGCGCGCTTCGAGCAACTGCCCCAGCTCGGCCGCTTCGTAGCGCGTCGCAAATCCGAGGTCGATCTTCCCCGTGTCGTCGTCGCGCTGCGCCTGCTTCATCCGCAGTTGCGCCATCAGCCGCGGCAGCGCCACGCCGCGCAACGACTGACACAGTGCATCGAGCCGCTTCAGCAGCGACTCCGGCGCTCGCTGCGCCAGCCGCTGAAACGCCCGCAGCGCCGCCTCTTCATCCTGATCGTCCAGCAGCTCAAACCCCTCGCGCATCATCTGCTCAAAGTATGCATCGCGCGCAACCGGACTCATCGATCGCGGCGGTTCCGCCTTGCGGGCCGGCTTCGTGGCCGCCTTTCCGCCTTCCGCTCCGTCGCTCGCCGGCTGGCTCGCCGCGGCCTCGGTCGCCCCGTCGCCGCGCTCGATGCGCCGAATCTGCGACCTTAGAAACTCGCGCGACAGGCTCCCCGCCTCGCCCAGCTCGATCCGAAAAATGACCGTGCGATCCCCCTCATCGATCACCCGTCCGCGCAGCACGGTGCCGTCGCGAAGCGTCAGCACATCCGCCTGCGCCAGCAACGCGAAACTCGCTATCAGCAACAGGCCGATGCTGCGCAGGACATCCTCCTTACAGCGCCATCTCTCTGCTCAGAGCCGCGCCCGTGTGAAAGCCGTCTTCGGGCCCGCCGGAGCTCGCTTCCCGATCGATGCAGCTCCGAAGCGGCCGGCGCAGAACCTCCCGGCTCCCGCGCTCCGAAACACCGACTCCGCTAGCATTGTAGACGATGGCGTCAGAAAGCGCGACTTCCGGGCACGTCCAGCCGCTCCAGGTAGGCCTCGCCACCACGGCGACCGACTGCCGCAGCGCGCTCGATGCGCTCGACCACTGCGCCGACATCGAATTGCGCGCCCTGTGCGGCGTTCCCCTCGACGCCCCGCTGCCGCCCGGCGTCGAGCGCTTCGAATCGGCCCGCGACCTCGCCGCGCGCGCCAATATCTCCGCTCTGATCGTCGTTGCCGATCCACGCTCCGGCCTTGAGGCCGCCCACGCGGGCATCGCCGCCCGCAAACACGTCTACCTCCACGGCACGCTCGGCCGAACCTTTGGCGAAGGCGCGGCACTGGCCAAGGCGGCGGACGGCGGCCCCACGGTGTTGGCCGTCGAATCCTGGTGGGAGCGAATCCGCGAGCCGTTCCGCCGCGTCACTCGCACCCTCGAAGACTTCAAGCCCAGCCTCATCAGCATCCGCGTCCGCGGCACGCCGCCCGAGCCGCGCGACTGGCGCTACGACCCCGAAGCCGCCGCCGGCGGAGCGCTCGCCGTCCTCGCGCCCGGCTGGCTCGACGCGCTGCTCTCGATGCGCCGCCTGCCCGAGACCGTCTCAGCCGCCACCGGCCGTTTCCGCCGCGATTCGGCCGCCACCCCGCGCGAGAGCGAGGATCACGCCGTCGCCCTGCTTCGCTGGAGCGCCGGGCTGAACGCGACGGTCGAAGTCGCCTGGGGCGGCGCTCATCCCGAAGGGCTGATGTTGCTCGAAAATGGGGAACTTCGCGTCGAGTTGAGCGACACAAGTGCAGCCCTGCGCCGCGCCGATGGGACCGCCATCGAAGAAATCGTCCTGCCGCGGGCCGGCCTGACCGATCAGTTGGAGCTCTTCTCGCAGGCGATCTTCCGCGACGAAGCCCGCGCCGCCGCCCGCGGCGCCATCGACCGGAGTCTGGCGGTGCGTGCCTGTCTCGATTCAATCTACCTCTCCGCCCGCACCTCGCAGCCGGAGTCCCCGCGAAATCTCTACGCCGCCAACGGCTGGCCGGAGCCCCGGGCATGACGCTCGCCCCGATTCGCGCGAGCGCCTTCGGCGCAGGACTCCTCCTCGCCGCCGGCTGCCAGACCCCCGGCCTCTCGCTGACGAGTAAGTTTTCCGCCGCCGTCATCGACGAACGCGCCGACGTGCTCGATCTGCGGCCCGCCGACTTTCGCCCGCCCGCCGCCCTCGGCCAGGCGCCGCCGCGCCTGCGGCTCCACGCCGCTCAGGGCGAGACCATCGGCGTTCAGGTCGTGCTTCGCGGCGCTTCGAGCAACGTCCGCATCGAGGGCTTGCCGGCCGGCGCCATCACCGCCGAGCGCTTCGCCGTCCTGCCCATCCGCGTCGGCAACGTGCCCAGTTGGTACCCCGAGCACACCCGCCGCGGCGCCCTCGGCGCATCGATGCCCGATGTGCTCGTCCCCTGGCCCGAGAGCATGCCCGCCCCTCCCGCCGCCGGCGGATTCTCGCTCGGCGCCGACCAGATCGTCTGGCTCGATCTCACGCCTTCATCCGCCGGCCCCGGCGTCTACGAAGCCCGCGTCGTCGCCGGCGATGGCGTCGCTCAATCAACGCTCGCCACCATCGCTCTGCACGTCCATGCCCTTCGCCTCAGCGGCCCAGCGCCGATCCCCGTCCTCGCCCGACTCGATCCGCGCGAACTGAGCTTCGAAGGCCCGGCCGCCACCCGCGACAGCGCCGCGCGCACGCGCCTCCTGCCCGGCGACCCCGTCTTCGGCGCGGCCATCGGCACCACCCGCGCCGCCTTCAGCCTGCTGCATGACCACGGCCTCTCCCCGGTCCTCTGGGCCTCTTTCCCGCCCTATCAGGACACCAACGACCTGGCCGTCTCCATCGACTGGAGCGGCTACGACGCGCTCGTCGCCGGCTGGATCGACGGCTCGGCCTACGCCGACAACATCGGCGCTGCCTGGTGGCCCATCCCCGTCGCCGCCGATTACCCAGACCCGGAGCGCTACGGCGGCTTCGAATCGGCCCGCTATTCGCGTGTCCTTGCCGCATATCTGCAAGCTTGCGAAGCTCATTTCGCCGAGCGCGGCTGGCGGCTGAAGGCCTTCGCCCGCCCCGACCTCCCGCTCGCCCTTTCCGGCGAATCCGCCACACGCTGGGAGCGCCTCGCCGCGATTCACCGCACCAGCGAAACCGCCATCCCGCTCGCCCTTCACGCCCCGCGCGGACAGCTTCGCTCGCTCGGCTGGGTCGATGCCCCCGCGGTCGAATTGCCCGACAGCACGATCCACGTCGGCCCGGGCCTCTGGCACAGCCGCAGCGACGCCGGCAGCGGCAGCGCCTGGCTGATGCCCGACGCCCCGCCTTACTGCGGCGCGCTCACGGTCGCCTCCTCCGCCGTCGATGCCCAGATCATCCCTTGGATCGCGCGTCGCTACCGCCTCGACGCCATCTGGCTCGAACACGCCGCCGACCGCGGCGCGACCAACGCACCCAGCGGCGCCGCCGACCCGCGCTCCGATCCGCTGCTGTACGCTGGTCGCGACTTTGGCTCCAGCAGCCCGGTTTTGCCTTCGATCCGCCTGAAGCGCCTCCGCCGCGGCCTCGCCGATCTCCGCCTGCTCTCCATGCTCGAGCAGCGCGGCCAGAGCATGCTCGTCGATCAGATCGCGGCCCAAGTCGTCCCGTGGGCACTAGCCGAGGCCGGCGCCGAAAATTTGCTCGCCACCCGCGGCCGCGGCTGGTCCACCGATCCGCAGGTCCTCCGACTGGCCCATCGACGCGTGCTGTCCGAGCTTTCGCCGCTGGCCGATGCGCCCGAGCCATCCATCGCGCCGCCCGCGGCCCCAAACTCGCCGCCCGCCAGCGCCCCCTCCGACGCCGCCCCCGCCGAACGACCCGGCGCCGTACAGGAAGAGGCCGATTGGCGCCGCCTGCTCGGGGCCAACCCCACCATCGACGCCACCGTTCGCGGCGTCCGCATCGTCGGCGGCGAGAGCGGCATGCAGGCCTCGGTCTTCACCGCCGTCTCCAACGCCGGCCCCACAGCGCTGAGCGGACGTTGGACGTTGCTCAATCCGCCCACCGGCTGGGAGCCCGGCGAGAGCGAGGCGCTCGTCGTGCCGCCCGGCGAACGCAGGCTCGGCCGCCTGCCCATCGCCCTCGGCTCATTTTCCTACGACGTCGACGGCACCTATCCCTTCACCCTTCGCTTCGGCGGCGACGGCGCGGCCGACACCGTCGAAGCCGCCGCCCGCCTCGCCATCGTCGCCGCGCCGCCGACGCAAACGCCCCCGACCATCGATGGCGACTTGCAGGATTGGGTCTTCGCCTCCAATAACGCCGTCGGCGATTTTCTCCTCGTGCGCGGCGGTGCCGATCGCAAGCCCGCCCACGAGACCCAGGCCTTCTTCGCGCTCGACGCCGAAAATCTTTACATCGCCATCCGCGCCGCGACCGACCCCGACAAAGAGCTCGTCGTCCGCAGCGACAACGAGATCGACGTCGACCGCGCCGCCCCCTGGGGCCAGGAACTTGTCGAAGTCCTGCTCGACCCGCGCGGCGTTCCCGACGGCACCAGCGGCGATATCTACTGCCTGCAAATCAAGCCCAACGCGCTCGTCATCGCACGCAAGGGCTGCCGCACCAATCCGCCCATGGGTCCCTCCGTCGCCTGGTCAAGCGAGGCCCGCGCCGCCACCGCGCGCGGCCGCAGCGCCTGGTTCGTCGAGCTCGCCATCCCCCTCGCCGCCTTCGGCCCCGCCGCGCAGCGCGGCAACATCTGGGGCTGCAACATCACCCGCCTCGACGCCGAACGCGGCGAATACGCCAGTTGGTCCGGCACCACCACCACCTGCTACCTGCCCCTGACCATGGGCAACCTGATCCTGCTCCGCCGTTAATCAGCGCGGATCGCCCCGGACCAAAAGTCGCACCAGCGAATGGGGTGGGTTATCGCACAACGGCGCGGCCGGTCGACGCCGCCATACGGGCGCCGACCGGCCGCGCTGCGAGCCCCCCTCAATCCGAAACGTTATCGACGGGCCTGATACAGACCAAAATCGGCCCGTCCGGCGGCGGCGCCTTCGGCCCCGATCCGCGGGCTCGCCGTGGTCGCGGCGCGCGTCGCCGTCCAGGTGCCCGTGCCGCCGCTGTCGGTCGAAAACGCGCCGTTGTTCACGTTCGCGCCGGTGATGTCGCCCTCGAACTCAAAGAAAAAGTCGTTCGAGATCAGCTCAACCTTCCCGGCGCTGTTGACCGCGCCCAGCAGCTTGAGATTCTCGTCAAAGCCGAACAGCGTCAGCGCCAGCGTGCCGTTCGCCGTACCGTCGGCGGCGACGGCGAACTGAATCGTCGCGCCGTTGCTGTCGCTGCCGGTGTATTGCCCGACCAGCGCCGAGACATCGCCCGCGGCGGCGAAATCGGGGCGAAACGCGTTGCCGTCGCCGTCGAGCTCCGCTCCGTCGGACGTGCCGTCGCCGTCGGTGTCGGCGTCATCCGGGTCGAGCCCCGCGACCGCCTCGACGCCGTCGCCCAGTCCGTCATCGTCGCTGTCGTTGTCGTTCGCGTTGGTGCCCAGCACGAATCGCTCGCTCGCGTCGTCCAGTCCGTCGCCGTCGGCATCGGGCAGCGTGGTCGTGGGCGCGGTGCGGTTGGCGCCCGCGTCGGTCGTCGGCGGAGCGGCCGCCTCGGTCGGGCGAACCGATCCGTCGCGCGAGCCATACAGCCGCTGCACCGCCGTGATGTCGTCCGCTGTCAGGTCGCCGGTCTGCCCGTTGTCATTGGCGAACATCACGGCGTTCATCGGCGCGATGTGCTCCAGACCCAGGTTGTGGCCGATCTCGTGCACCAGCGTGCTGAAGAGCAGCCGCTGATCGCTGAAGTCGAAGGCTTCGTTCATGTGACACTGACCACGCTCGCGCGTATTGGGGAAATAGGCGTGGCCGATCGTGGTCGCTTCGAACGGTTCGGTCGGACAACCCAGGTTGCGCGGGGCATACAGATCACAATGCGTGCCGCGGCCGAAGCCGATGACGAAATCAGCCGTGGCCTGATTCTGCGTGCGGGTGAAATTCAGCGGCGTCACCGCGGACCAGCGCGCGAACGCATCGGTGATCAGTTGCTCCTGGCGTGCCTGGCTGACCTGGCCCGAGAAGGTCTGAATGAAAAAAGTCATGTCGCGCGTCTGTACACGGGCCGGCTGGATCTGCACGCCCGCCGGCGGTGTGGCGGGAATCGGGTCGCGCGCCTCGTTGGTCGGCTCGGGAGTCGGCTGCGGGCAACCGCCCAGCAACGCCGTGGCGCCCAGTACCGCGAGCAATGTCTGCTTCTTTCCAAGCGTCCTCTTCACTGGCAGGTCTCCTCTTCGTGCGATGTGTGTGTGATTGCCTCGGTCGGTGCGGCGAACGGACGAGATGCGCGCGGTAAACCAGCGCGTGAATTGGGGCCGTGCCGCACGGTTCTCCTCAACCGGCGGTCGAGCCGAAGCGGCGAGGAGACTATCTGTGACTCACGACAAACGTCAAGGTTGCGCGTCGCCTTGCGCGTTGTTTTGAACAGCGAGTACCGAAAGATCGCCGCGGATCAAGCCGCCAGGCGCATCCTTCGTCGCCCGCCGCCGCGCCGCGTCAAAGCAGAAGCGCTCTGCCAGGCACCTCCGTCACGGAGACGCCATCACCCATGGCGCGACCAGACGGCGATTGAACTCATATCCGATCATGTCGAGATGGCCGCCAAGGTGGCCTGCGCGGAGCGCCGCGGTGGTCCAGCCTTGCTGGATCACGCGCGCTCGCAGCGCGGGATCGCGCACCGCGATCGACAGATCAAGGCCGTCCTTGCCCGCGCTCGGCGTGAATTCGCGGTCCATCGTCCCCATGATGCTCGTGCCGACGCCCAGGGTGAACCAGTCCGACTCACAGTAGATGTTCACAAGCCGTCCGCGCAGTCGGCTCAGTGCTGTGTCGAGCGGGAATCGCGGGCTGATCGCGGCCTGCACGAGCACCACGTTGTCGATCATCACGTCGGCCGGCAGCGCCTCCACCACCATCAGCGCCAGTCCGCCGCCGCCGGAGTAACCCACCAATTGCACCGGCTTTCCCGGGTTCCCCCTCGCGTAATCCGCCACTCTCGTCGCGATGCGCTTGGCGGCTTCGAGATTGGCGGGCAAGTTGGACAGATTGTCGAACCAGTTGAGCTTCGACCAGTCATGCACCTCGATCGCCGCGACCACGCCCGCGGCGCGAAACGCCGCCGCCGGCTGCTTCATTTGCCACGGGCCGCCTTCAATGCCGGGGAAGAGGTAGATCAGGCCGCGGTCGTAAGCGTCCGGTGAGGAGCGGTCGGGGCCCCGACAGCCGCAGACGACCGAACTCAGCGCGATCAGAATGGCGAACAATCGCCCGAATCGGTGACGCCGTCGCGCCCCAGCTTGCAAGATCCTCAGATGCATCGCGGTTCCGGAAGGAATCTGAAGTGCGAATCGCGCGTGGAGCGCGGCACATCAGAATGAACCCATTGTAGGCACTGCCGGGAAGGCGGGTATCGCGCCGCCGCAGACTCGCCTCCCTCGGCAGGCTATGGCGTGTTTCTCGGCGATGGCCGGGGCGCGGGCTCTGCCTGCGTTTCGGCGCGGCTTTTCTCACCCTACACTTCGCCCACCATGAACGACCAACGCCAGGACCGAATCAACAAGCGCGAGAAGCTGCGGGCGCTCGGGGTCGACCCCTACGGCTCACGCTTCGTCGATATCGTCAAAAACGCCGACATCCGCCGCGCCGCCGAGCCCATGACCATCGACCCGGGCCAGACGCTCGACACGCCCGCCGCCCGCTTTCGCGCCGCCGGCCGCGTCATGCTCTATCGCGACATCGGCAAGCTCATCTTCCTCACCATCCGCGACTGGACCGGCGAACTGCAGGTCGGCATCAGCAAAGCCACGCTCGGCGCCATCGCCGCCGCGCCGAGTCCGGAGCGCGACGCGGCAAGCGCCGCCGCGCCGCAAGCGCCCGGCGAACTGCAATGGCAAACCGCCAAGACGCTCGACCTCGGCGACATCATCGGCGTCGACGGCCAGCTCGGCCGCACCAAGACCGGCGAACTGACGCTCTGGGCCACGTCGCTGCGTCTGCTCAGCAAGTGCGTCCAGCCGCCTCCCGAAAAGTGGCACGGCCTCACCGACACCGAGGCCCGCTACCGCCGGCGCTACGTCGACCTCTTCGCCAATCCCGAATCGCGCGACGTATTCATTCGCCGGGCCCGGATCATCCAGCACGTCCGCGACACGCTGCACGCTCGCTCGTTCATCGAGGTCGATACGCCCGTACTGCAGCCGATCTACGGCGGCGCCGCGGCCCGGCCCTTTCTGACACACCACAACACGCTCGATATGAAGCTCTTCCTGCGGATTTCGCCGGAGCTATACCTCAAGCGCTGCATGGTCGGCGGGCTGGAGCGCGTCTACGAGTTCTCGCGATGTTTCCGTAACGAGGGCATCAGCCCGCGCCACAACCCCGAATTCACGATGCTCGAGCTCTACCAGGCCTACGGCGACTACAACGACATGATGGACATCACCGAGGCCATCGTCGCCGGCGCCGCGGAAAAGGTCATCGGCAGCCGCAAGATCACCTTCGGCGGGCGCGAGATCGACTATTCGCCGCCCTTCGCCCGCCGGCGCTACGCCGACCTCTATCGCGAGCACGTCGGCATCGCGATCACCGACATTCCGGCTGCCCGCGAACGGGCCAGGAAGCTGGGCTTCGTCGAAAAAGATGCCGACGACGCGATCGTTGTCAACACGCTCTTCGAGCATTACTGCGAAGACAAGCTCATCAACCCGACCTTCGTGCTCGACTACCCGGCCCCGATTTGCCCGCTAACCAAGCGCGACCCCAACGACCCCAACACGGCCCTGCGCTTCGAGCTCTTCGTCAACGGCATGGAGCTGGGCAACGCCTACACCGAGCTGAACGACCCGGATGTGCAGCGCGCCACCTTCAGCGCATCGCTCCGCGGCGAAGGCGAGGAGACGATGGCCGTCATGGATGAGGACTTCGTCGAAGCGCTCGAATACGCCATGCCCCCCGCGGGCGGTCTGGGCATCGGCATCGATCGGCTGGTGATGCTGTTGACCGGTTCGTCGAGCATTCGCGACGTGCTGCTCTTCCCGCTGCAGCGGCCGGAAGGGGCGCCGGCCCGCACGAGCGAGTCCTGAGCATCGTCCGCGCTGCTGGACCAATTCCGCCTGCCGCGTTATCGAAATGGGCAAGATGAAAACCATCGGCATTCTCGGCGGCGGACAGCTCGGACGGATGCTCGCGCTGGCGGGCTATCCGCTTGGTTTCCGTTTCGTGTTTCTGGAGCGCGAGGCCGATTGTCCCGCCGGGCAGGTGGCGCCGGTCGTGGTGGGCGACTACGCCGACCCGGCGGCGCTGGCGCAGCTCGCGGAGCGCTGCGATCTCGCGACCTTTGAGTTTGAAAATGTGCCGGTCGAGGCGGTGCAGCGGCTGCGAGAGCGCGTGCCGGTGCATCCTTCGCCCTTCGCGCTGCTCAGCGCGCAAGACCGCCTGCATGAGAAGACGCTCTTCACCGACCTCGGCATTCCCACTCCCGATTTCGTCGCGGTCGCGTCGTTTATCGAGCTGCAATCGGCCTGCAAGCGGCTGGGTTTTCCGGCCGTGTTGAAGACGCGGCGGCTGGGCTACGACGGCAAGGGGCAGGTCGTCATTCACGCGGCCGCCGAGATGGAGCCGGCGTGGCGCGCGGTGAATGGAATGCCCAGCCTGGTGGAGCAATTCGTCGCGTTTCGCCGGGAGTGTGCGATTGTGGGCGTGCGCGCGGCCGACGGGCGCGAGGCGTTCTATCCGCTGACCGAGACGCACCACACGCGCGGGATTCTCAGCACCGCGCTCGCCCCCGCCCCGCACGCGAACGCCGCGCTCGACGCACTGGCGCGCGACTATGTGAAGCGCATTCTCGACCGGCTGAGCTATGTCGGGGTGATCGCGCTGGAGTTATTCGATTGCGGCGACGGGCGGCTGATCGCCAACGAGATCGCGCCGCGCGTTCATAACTCGGGCCATTGGACGCAGGACGCGGGGGTGTGCAGCCAGTTTGAAAACCATCTGCGCGCGATCGCCGGCTTGCCGCTGGGCGATACGACGCCGCACGGCTATTGCGGCATGGTGAATCTGATCGGCGACGCGCCGGCGGCCGAGCGGCTGGTGGCGCTCCCGCAGGCGCGGCTGCATCTGTATGGCAAAGAGCCGCGACCGGGCCGGAAGCTGGGACATGTCAACTTCTGTTTGCCGACGGCCGCGGATCGCGAGGCGGCGATGCGGGCGACGTTGGCCCTTTTGCCCCCGCGTTAGTCGGCGGCCGTCTTCGTCCACCGCCTAGAGCATCCTCAATCCACCTGTAGCGTGTATCCGCAGTGTCGGAAGCAGTTTTGGGTGTCGCTGGGGGTGACGCAATTGAGGACGGATTGCATGGCGGCCCAGAGTTGGTCCTTGGTTCGGCAGGCGAGGCTGCGAAGCAGTTGCTTGATTTTGGCGAAGATCATCTCGATCGGATTCAGGTCGGGGCTGTAGGGCGGCAGGTAGCGCACCTCCGCCCCGGCGGCGCGGATCAGCAGTTGTGTGTGCGTACGCTTGTGGCTGGAGAGATTGTCGAGCACGACCAGATCGCCCGGCTGCAACTGCGGGACCAGCACTTGCGCCACGAAGGCCTCGAGCACATCAGCGTTCACCGGCCCGTCCACGACCGTCGAGCAATGGACGCCGCTGACTCCCAGGGCGGCGACCAGCGTGGTCGTTTGCCAGTGACCATGCGGCGTGTGGGCCACCAGACGCTCGCCGCGCGGCGCCCGGCCGCGCAGACGGGTCATGTTGGTCTTGGCCCAGGTCTCATCGATGAAGATCAATCGCTTGACGTCGAGCGCCGCCTGCTGCGCCCGCCAGCTTTCTCTTCGCTCGGCGACGTCGACCCGGGCCTGCTCCGCCGCGCGGAGCGTCTTTTTTTAAAAGTCAGACCGAGCCGAGCGAGCGCCATGTAGATCGCCGCGTCGCTGCACTGAACGCCCAGCCGCACGCGCAGCTCGGGACCAGTCGCAGCCGGCTGCTGATGCACGTGTTCCTCCAGCCGCGCAAGATCGATCTTGAAAATCGTGGGCCCGCCCATCGGCCGTGGCGTCGTTTCTCCCGTCTCCCGCCGCCGCTGCTTGACCCGTCGCGCCCAGGCCGGACTGACCTGGAACAGCTTCGCGATCAGCTTGGTCTTCATGCCCCGGTCAAACGCCGCCAACACCCAACCCCGCAAATCCTGGCTATACGCCGCACCCATGCAGCCGCTCCTTCCAGACCCATCCCTGGGCCCGGAACGAACGTAGCCACCTCCGCCGAAATGCGCAATGCCTAACAAGCGCCTGACGCGCTACGGTCGGACTTGGGTTGCTCTAGAGTTGTTCGGAGTGGGATATCAAAGGCCCCCCGGGCATGTTGTGCATTTCGTTAGTAGATGCGGGTTACTGATTTACTCCGCCGGGGGCTGAGCTGCCCGGCGCGTTACGCGTTCCCACGCGTCCCGTGCCGCCTGCTTCGCGACGGCCCAGGGGGTCTTGGACTGGCCATGTAAGCGCGTCCACTCCCGCTCAAGCTGCGGCTCGACCTGCTCAAACGTTTGACCACGGTAATTCTGGGCCGATTCCCATCCAAGCCGATAGGCGGCCTCATAGGTGTCATATGGAGCGCCGTAGGTGACATACGGGCGCTCGGCGTAGTTGTCGCGCCAATAGGCAGATTCAATCGAAGGATCGATCTCCTCGGCCGCAGCCTTGCCGGCCAGGCCGCCGAGGACGGCGCCAACACCCGCACCCACGACCGCACCTGCCGGACCGCCGATGGCGCCGACCGCGGCGCCGGTCACGCCACCGGCCGCTGCACCGACCCCGACGCTGACAGGGTGGGCGCCTGGCGCTCCGGTGATCGGATCGCGATTCGCGAGTTCAGCTTCGGTCAGTTCGTTCGGGTTTCTTCGTTCCGCCATGTGAGTCACTCCTTACTGGTTTCGGGTCTGTTCGCGGCGATGCCGCTCAGTAGAAGGATGGGCCAGTAGGCTGAACGCCGATTGAACCCGGCCCGAGAATGCTGTTACGACCCCCCCGGCGACTCGGTTCCGGTTGCGAATCAAGAGCCCATCGATCCATCATTCAAGGGTCATATTGCCGCAGCCTCATCGTCGGGATGCGCAATCCCCTGCGGCAAACAGTGGTCTGGTATTGAGAAGGAAGCTGAATCGCAATGATCGGTGAATTGAAGGGAACTCGATGGCTCTAGCCATCAGCCATCAAGGCCATCCGTTCCACTTCATCCGCCACCATCGTGTTTAGTATTTGGGCCAGCCGGCGCAGATTGTCGCTGGCGACCTGCTCCTGCTTCAGATTGGCGCGCAGCGCCCTCAGAATCTCGGAGTTTCCGACCTGCCCAGCCCAGCCGATCGCGCATTCGTAAGAGGCCATTTCATAGTGCTCGATCTTCTGCGCGGCGGCACAAAGGAGAACGTCCTTGATGGCGGGCGGCGCATCGACTTCCGCAAGTTCATCCCTTTCGGCGATTAGACCCGCCATCGCCTCGCACTTTTTTGCGCGCACGCGGACGCCGAGCGCCTCCATGCACGCTTTCACCCGGTGGGCCTGCCCTCTCGTCTCTTCCAAGTGAAACTCGAGCGCAGCACGTAGTTCCGCCCATTCGCATTGCTTCGAGAGTCTCGGAAGCGCTTTGGTGAGCTGTTGCTCGGCGCTCAGGAGGTCGCGAAGCTCCTCGATCAACGCATCTTCCAGCGACTGTACTTTCATGCTTGCTCCCGACGCAGCCGCCGACGAGTGTGATTATTGCAGCTGCGAGAATTGGACTATGGAGAAGCCCGTGATAACACGGGCTCTGCAACCAACAGTGATGTCTCTCGGCGTTTACCTACACGCGAGAATTCGTCGGCGAGCTGCCGACCTGCCCCGATTCCGTATCGTCGGTGGACGGAGCATCGGAAATGCCCGGCGACGTGACCGGACGATCCGAACGGTTGCCCTCCACCGTCGGCGGGTCCAGCTCGCGCTGCCCGGGCTTCGGGGTGGTGATGGGCTTGTTCGCATCGGTGGTCGGCTGCACCGGCTTGGCCGGAGTGGCGCCGGTCAGCTGACCCTGCCCAGGGTTGGTCTTCGGATTGTTCGAGTTCATTTCGATCTCCTGCGAAGTGGAATGGTTGACCACGGACGGGACTCGCGTCGCCTGCATCATTGAGGGCGCCGCACCAGTCCGGTGATCAGTGAGAGCAGAAAGAGCACCAGAAACACAAAGAAGAGGATTTGCGCGATCTGCGACGCGCCCGCCGCGATTCCGCCGAAACCGAAAATGGCGGCGATAATCGCGATCACAAAGAAAGTGGCGGCCCAGCTCAACATCACAACACTCCTGAAGGCGTAACAGGATCGCGGGCGAATCGATCGCACGCATGCACCCTTCAGTATCAGACGTTGCTATGAATGGAGGCTGGACTCGAAATGAAAATCGCGCAAGCCAAGGCGCGAGCCGCGGGGCTACGCCGCATCGCTAAGCCGCGCACGGTCAGGCGCCGGTGAAGCGCGTGACACACGAGCCGGCAGGGGGGCTGCCCGGGCGGCGACCGGCGGTCCCGCACCGCCTCAATCCGCGAGCGAATCGCGGCTCGCCCGCGTCGGATTTTCGGCGAGCGGCATCGTGAAAAAGAACACGCTGCCTTGGGGGGTGTTCTCGTCTACCCAGATGCGGCCGTTGTGACGCTGAACGATTCGCTTGCAGGTGGCGAGGCCGATCCCGGTTCCGCCGCGAGACTTGTCGCCGGCCCGCTCAAACATCCCGAAGACGCGCTCGCGATCCGCCGGCTCGACGCCGATTCCGTTGTCCTCGACGCTGAATACCCATTCGTGATCGTACAACTCCGCCGAGACGTGGATGAGCGGTTGCGCCGCGCTGCGATACCGGATCGCGTTGCTGATGAGATTCTGGAATAGCTGCATCAGCAGCGTGGTGTCGCCCCAGACCATCGGCAATTGATCATGGGTCACGATGGCCGACGTATTCTCAATTTCAACGCGCAAATTGTCGATCGCGCGATCAAACGCCGCCTGCGCATCGACACGCATTAACTCTGCCGTCGAGCGCTGGACTTTGGCGAGCTCAAGAATCTTGTCGATCAATTCCGCCATCTGGTCCGCCTGATCGTTGGCACTGCGCAGGTACTCCTCCGCCGACTCGACGGAGCTTACGAGCTTTTCCTTCAACATCACCAGATCCATCTGCAGAACCGCCAGCGGAGATTTCAGATCGTGAGACACGACGCGCGCAAAGTGTTCGAGATCGCGGTTGCTGCGCTCCAGCTCGCGCGCATAGCGCTCGATGTCCAGCAGCGCCCGCTTGCGCTCGATGGCATATCGCAGCGCTCTCAGGAGCACCTCGGGGCTCATCTGTGCTTTCACCAGATAATCCTGAGCGCCATCCTGAACCGCCTTCAGCCCCATCTCCGCCTCACCCAGGGAGGTCAGGACCACGATCGGCGTGGTCGGCGCGGCGGCGACCGTGCGGCGCACCGTGTCGGAGATTTCGCTGTCGGGAAGCCCCATATCGACCAGAATTACGTCGTAGCTTGCCATCTCCAGCTCATTCAGCCCGGCGTCCAGCCGGCCGCACCATTTCGAAACGATGCGGCGCTCCGACCCGATCTCCAGTTGTCGCAGGATGAGCTCTGCGTGATCAGGATTGTCTTCAATGAGCAGTACGCGGATGTGGCCTGAGCCATATGGCATGTTCAGTCTCGGATGAATTCGTCGGTGTGATGCCGGGGACAAACCGCCTTTCTCTCGACTGCCTCAGCGAACAAGGAGGCTGAGAAAAAGCGGAGGTCCGAGGTTTCGCCGCTAGCCGCTATCGGATCGATGCGGCGGACTCCATAAACTCCAATAATGACTGAGATCTGCCAACATCTGGCGAAAGCCGCTGAAACTAATTGGCTTCACAATGTAACTATTGGCCAGATTGTCGTAAGCCTTCACGCGATCAGCTTCGGCCGGTGAAGTCGTCAGAATGATCACCGGAATCTGCCGCAGTGCCGGGTCGCTCTTGATTTCGCGCAGTATCTCATGTCCGTCCCGCCCCGGCAGCTTTAGATCGAGCAGCACAATGTCTGGCTGCCGTTGCCCATTGTGAGCCTGGGCGCGCAGGTACGCGAGCCCGGCGCCGCCGTCCGCGACCCGATGCACCGAATTGCCCATGCGGTGCATTCCCACAGCGCGCATAACGATTTCGGCGTGATCGTCGTCGTCTTCGATCAGCAGAAAGTGCAGGCTCTGCGGAGGGGGCAGATTATTGTCCGTCGAGAACGTCATCGGGCTCCAGTGGCTCCTTGGGGAACGCCAACCACACGGTAGTGCCGCCTGTAGGAGTCGCCTCGATCCACGCACGGCCGTTGTGCGCCTGCATCATCCGTCGCACGATCGCCAGCCCTACGCCCGCTCCGGGCCCCGCGTGGCCCAAGCGCTGGAACAACTGAAAAACTTTCTCACGAAATTGTTCCGGAACGCCGGGGCCGAAATCGCGCACGTACAGGCACACCTCAGCGTCGGTTTCTTCGCCGCCCACGACGATCTTCGCCGGCAGTTTCGGACAGCCATATTTGGCGGCGTTGGAGACCAGGTTCTCCAACATCTGCCTCAGCCGGGTTGGATCGGCGAACACCGTGGGCATCGCATCCTCGATCTCCAGCGTAATCTGTGCCCGCGCGAGTTCATCGGAAAGGTCGGCCTGCAGCTCCCGCGCCAGCGCCTTGCTCTCGAACAAAGCGGGGCGATTGGGCGTGCGACCGATCCGGCTGACTTCCAACAGATGATCGATCAGGCCGGCCATCCTTTCCGCGGCACGCTCAATTCGTTGCAGCGGATCGCGCACCGCCAGCGGCGCCGTCGGTCCGATCTCATCCGCCACCACGCCCGCAAAACCCCGGATGGTCACCAGCGGCGATTTCAGATCGTGCGACACGGTGGTGAGAAACTGCTCCATCTCCTCACTGCGCTGCGCGAGCGCGCGATTCATCGCACGCAGCTCACGTTCGCTGTCCTGCCGCTGCGAAATGTCGCGTTCGATCGTAAGCACGCCGATGGCAACATCGTCGGCGTCGACGATCGGCGCCGCGACGAGTTCGATCGGTAACATGCGGCCGTCGCGACCCCGCCGAACGGTCTCCAGCGGACCGACGATGCATTTCTCCAACGCGGCGGTGAGATGATGCCGGAATTCATCGCGTCGCAGCTTCGGCACGAGCCGGTCGACGTGCGATCCGACGATCTCCTCTTCCGCGTAGCCGTACAGAGCTTGGGCCCCTCGATTCCATTCCGTCACCACCCCGTTGGGATTCAGGGCGATGATCGCATCGGGCGCAGACCGAACGATCGCCGCCAGCCGCGCGCATTCGATCGCCGCGGCGCGATCGGCGGTGACATCCGCGACGATGCCCGCCAGGCCGGTCACGGTTCCGGCCGCGTCCGCAACGACGTCGCCGCGCACCGTGACCCAGCGCCTTTCGCCGTCAGGTTGAACGATCCTGTATCTCGCGGTGAACGCTTTGGCCGCGTGGAAATCTCGCGCGATCAGCTCCGCCGCCGCCTCCCGCTCCTCCGGATCGATGCGCGCAATCCAGTCGTTCAATGTCTCGGTCGCGTGAGTTTCCGGCAAACCGAAGAGTTTGCTGAGCGATGGGTAGCGATTCAGCCGGCGGCTGCTGAAGTCATAGCTCCACGCGCCCGCCTGGCCGGCCGCTAGCGCGGCTTGCAGCAGCTTCGAGCGCTCCACGAGCTTGCGTTCGAGCACGGCTCGCGCCTCGCTGGCGTGCAACAGCTGAGCATTCAGCGACGCCAAACTCGGAAATCGCAAGAGTTGCGGGAGCCGCGCAAACAGGACGGCCATCGTCGCAAGCGACGCGGCCGCCGCCAGCAGCCGAAGCAACGCGCTCAGGCGGAATGCGGGCCACCAGTAAACGACGGCGTTCATCAGGTGCGTACTGCCGCACAGCAGCAAAAACGCTGCGAACAGCCAGAGTGAGCGAGGAAAGGGGGTATCCGGTCGTCGAACTAGATATACGGCGATTCCGAGCGGGACTGCGGTGAACGCCGCCCAGATGGTGAGGGCCGCGATGATATGTAGCCAGACGTAAAACGAACTGCCGAACGGCCGATCCCATCCAGGCGTGAAGCCGGTTGTGTCGAAGATAAGACGAATCCACTCGGGCACGTTTCACTCCGGCCCCTTCGACGTGCAAAATACGGGCATCCAAAAGTAAAGCCCGTTCTCAAAAGCCGCTGTGGGCGACGCAAAAAGAGTATAGCGAGTTGCCCGAGAATGCCGCGAACGTCGATCTGTGCAGAGATATGGCGCACGGCGAAGTATCGGGCTGAGCAAACACAAATAGTCTCACAATCTGCCAATCACCGCGTCCCGAGATCGGACGCGGTGATTGGCGACGAGCTCGTCCTACCGACCGCTCACCGCAACATTTACACGAAAGTCGGTGAATATCGCCGAGTGATCAAAGGTGAACGTAATGCGATCACCGCACATAAAGTCATCGCCATCACGCAGAACGTCGGTGCTCGTCTCCGGTCCGATCTGCCCCAGAACTCTGAGCTCTGCGTTATCCACAACGATCGCCTGAAGATCATCGCAGTCCCGCGTGAACTCCTGGACCTCGCCCGGCGACAACGTAAAGGTGAGGAGCGTGCCTTGATCTTCGATCAGATCGGACAGCACGTTCTGATCGCCGTCCACATACATGCTGACGGCGACATCGAAGTCGCCATCGTTCTGCAATCTCACCTGAACCGTGTTCGGGCTGACCAGATTGGCCAGAAACTGACAGCCCCCGGCCAAGACCAGCACCAGTCCGACCGAAGCCTTCGAAATGCCCGCAAGGGTTAAACGCATGTTGCTCATAATGACGCCTTTCTCTTCTGGGGAAAACAGGACTTTGCACCCTTCGATCCGAATATCGTCATGGCACAACGATCGGGGGGCCGCTGCCGCGCAGGACGCTCACCACGAGCAGCAACAGGAATATCACCAGAAACAGGCTGAAAAGGATGCGCGCCATCCCTGCGGCCCCCGAGGCGATATTGGTGAAGCCGAATAGCGCCGCTACAAGCGAAACCAGCAGAAACACGAGCGCCCATCCTAATAAGCTCATTACAGCCTCCAAACAGGATCGAGGGATTACGGGCGACGCGATTCGGGAAAACAAGCAGGGGAAACCGCCGTACGCCACATCGTGACCGCCTTCTACGTAAGCGGCGTTTCCCCTGCGTCAAAGGCGCCGGCAGCATGGAGCGGTCGACCGGCGCGTTTCGTTTATACGCCGCAGCGTTCGCAGAACTCGCGCACCTGCCGCTCGGCCACTTCCTTCTCAACGCCGTAGGTCTTCTGAATGCGACCCACCAGTTGATCCCGCTGGCCGGAGATAACGTCGAGGTCGTCGTTCGTCAGCTTTCCCCACTGTTCCTGCACTTTGCCGCGAAATGTCTTCCAATCACCGGCAATCTGATCCCAGTTCACGTTGCGTCTCCGAAGAGAGATTGGTTCGGTCGCACTGCGTACCTCGGCGCTCCACGCGCTGACGCAGAGGACCGCCCGTTAATGAATGGCCCGCTCATCCCGCAAGTCGCGGATGCGCTCGTGTTGGTCTTTCACCCGCGCGTATTGGTGGATGATCACGTCATTCATCGCGGTTCCGGGTAGTTCCCGCAGCACTTCCTCGTACTTCTGCTTGATTGCATCCTCGCCGCGCTCGGCTTCGCTCAGCACCACGTGGTCGTCGCCGCCGACCAGCGCGCCCCGAGCACTAAGCCACCATCGGTGCATCGTCCCGAGCATCGAGCCGTCCTCGCGCGGCTTTTCGTGATTAAAGGCCACGTGTGCCTTCAGCTCGGCGGCGTTATCCGCGCGAACTGATGCAATCCGGCGAAATAGCGCCGCGACAGTCGGGTCCTTTATGGTTTCAGCCGCCTGCCAGAATCCCTTCTGGCTATCGATGTTTAATTGGATCAAGTCCTGTAGCTTCGTGATCGTCTCATCACGAAGATTCGCTTTCGTTTCCACGGTCATCATGATCTCCATGCTCGGTGTTCTCAAAACATCGGAATAAAAAATAAACCGGCGTCCCGCCGCACAGCGACCGGGAGAGCAAGCTCGCGGTCGGGACAGCCGGGGTGGACTATTCGGGCATCAGCCGCGTCCGCCGGTGCGGGTGCGGGGCTGATACGTCGGATCCGTGGAGCTCCAGTAGGGCTGCACGTTGTAGTGTCGATACAGGCTCGAAAGGTAGTCCGGACGAGTCTGATACTCGTCATCGTCGACCATCTTCGGAGCGCTCGTCACCTGTTCCTTGGTCAGATTGCTGGTGAGGCGCACGTTCGTGTTGTCCAGCGTCGTGACGGTGAAGGCCTTCCAGGGCACCATGCAGGACTCGCCGCCCATTCCGAGCACGGCGTTGCATCGCACCACTGCCGCTGCGACGCGGCCCTGACAGCAATCCAGAACCAGATCGTCGATCGTGCCGATGTCTTCGCCGGCCGAGTTTTTCAACGGCGTACCGGTGATCGTGGTCGCGCGGGCGATCGTGGCGGGCCGCACGTTGTCGATCTGCCGATTCGCGTTGTTCGGATCATTCGGGTTGTTGGCGTAATTCCGGTCGTTCGGGTTGTTGCGATTGCCCGGATTGTTGACATCATTCATCGTATTACGATCATTGCGATCCATCGGGGTGGTCTGATCGTTGCGATCCGCGGCCCAGTAAGGCTTCTGTCCGAAGCTGCTGTACGTTTCGTCCGCCCAGCGGCCATCGGCCATGTTCGGCCACTTGTCGGCGTCAAAACCTCGCGACGCTTCGAGTTGGTCCTTCGTCACATTCAAAATCGGAGTCTTGTCCTCGTCGTACTCAAAAGCCGACCACGGAATCGCGAACAGCTTCTCGCCCAGGCCGATGAACCCGCCGAACGAAAGCACGCCATAGACGACGCGCCCCGTCTGCGGATCGAGGGCGAGATCCTTAATCGTGCCGATGTCCTTGCCGGCGCGATTCTTCACGGTCTTACCAATCAGTTTCTCGGCTTTGCAGCAGTGAAACTTCTTGTCGCGACGAACTTCGTGATCCACGTTTGCGGGTTGGTCCCCAGCAACGATCACGGCGGGAGGGTCGGCGGGCGCCAGCCCGGCGCTCGAAAGGGCGAGCAGGGTGGCAAACACCATCGATGTTTTGGCAAAGCGTTTCATCAGAATCTCCTAAGTTGGCCGCGGCTCGGCGGCGTGCAGTTTGTTGTTGCGCCAGCGTTCCAGGGACCGGAGCCGTCGGTGGTTGGCGCCGATCTTGTTCGGCTCACACGTCGTGGAGGCTCGGGCAGCACTGCTCATCCTCTTTCTGCGGCCATTCGTGTCGTCTGTTCAGGAGTGACCGCTACGGCGTACGGAAGAAGTATCCGACTCGGGAGTGAAGGGGCGTTGAATCTGATCTGAATATTTGGCAATGCGAGACGTGGGCGCACAGAGCAAGCGCGACCCCCGCGACCCCGCGCTCAATCCGAGCGCCTGGAAACGACGTTCTAACCCGGGCTCAGCCGGCGGCCCGGGCGAGAGACGCACCGGCCGTCCATCAAGACGCCGAAGCCGCTAACAAGTACAGTCCATTGCGGAGACGTTCAAAGCCTACGTCTCGTCGCTGAGCTTGTAGCCCGTGCCGATGACCGTCTGCAGCAGCGGCTGTTCGCGTCCTTTGTCGATCTTGGCCCGAAGACGCGAGACATACACCTCAATCACATTGCTGTCGTCCTCGAAGTTCATATCCCACACGCGCTCGCCCAGCAGCGAGCGGGTGAGCACGCGATGCGGATTGCGCAGAAAGTACTCGAGCAGCGCGAACTCCTTTGCGGTAAGCCGAATGGGCTGCCCCGCGCGCGTGGTCGAGCGCTTCAGCAGATCCATCTCAATGTCGCCGAATTTCAATACCGCGCTCTCCGTGCCCTGGCCGCGCCGCAGCAGCGCTCGAACGCGCGCGACCAACTCATCCGTCGCAAAGGGCTTGGTCAGATAGTCGTCTGCGCCCGCATTCAACCCCGCCACCTTGTCTTCCGTGGCGGCCAACGTCGTCAGCATCAGAATCGGGGTCGAGACCTTGCGCCGCCGGAGATTGCGGCACACAAGAATTCCATCCTGATCGGGCAGCATCACATCGAGCACGATCAAGTCATGCGCCTTCAGCGCGCCAAGTTGTTCACCATCGTGTCCTGAAGCGGTGTGTTCGACATCGTAGCCGTGATCGCGCAACCCCCGCGAAATGAGTTCTGCAAATCGCGGGTTGTCTTCGATGATGAGTACGCGCATGGTAGCTCCTGGAAGAGTTTGCGACGCTTTTTCAGCCGCCAGTTGCGATGTCACAGTGTAGTCACAACAAATCTTCGCGATGCCAGGCGCCTCGCCTTCGCCGGCTTCATGCTCAGTCACCGCCGCAGTGCGATCGGTCCGTGAGCATTTCACCGAGGCGACGTCTGATGAAGCACTTTAGCGGCGGAAGAGCGGCGGAAAAGGCCTGAAGGCCTCGTAAGGCCGAATTCAAGACTGCATCAGTTGCGAAATTCATACTGAGCATGACCGGTCGATCGTCGACCTGAATGTGTCCCAGTACGACGAAGGAGCATAAACGTGGCCAACACAACAGAACGAATCGGCAACAGCAGCAGCAGTAGCAGCAGCGGCTCCGGCAGCACCTACAACAGCGGGTCCAATGTTGTGTCCAACAGCCTGTCCAAGGTGGCCGATGCGGCGGCGGAGCAGTTCCCCACTCTTGCGGACCAGCTCGAAGTGCTCAAGAAAGACGTGAGCAAGCTGGCCACGCAGGTCGGCAACGCCGCCCAGCATCAGATGGAACCCATCGAACAGTATGTCGAGCGCGAGCCGTTGAAGGCCGTGCTCATGGCGGCAGGTTTGGGCTGCGTTCTCGGCTTTCTATTCAGCCGTCGCTAATGCCCGGCGAAGCGGCCAAACCGGGAGACGCCATGGCCACGCAACCTATGGACCCGACCCGCGCCGAATCGCCGGCCAACCTCGGCGATTCGGCCGGCGGGTCCGACGCGCCCTCGCTCTCTGAGGCGTTCGACAAACTGTTCGACTCAGGTCGCCAGCAGGCCCAGGCCCACCTTTGGCAGTTGCAGTCAAGCCTGCAACAAGCTTTCGGCGCCATGATCATCGGCATCGCGCTCGCCGTCGTGGCCGCTGCCGCGCTCGCCGCCGGCGTCTGGATGATGCTCTTTGGGGCTGCTTCCGGACTCGCCGAAAACGGGCTCATCCCCCACTGGGCGGTTCATCTGATCGTCGGGGCGCTGATGGTGGCGCTGCTCGGCGGAGCCATCGCACTGCGCGGATCGCTGGTTCGACGCGCCTTCAAGCGCGAGCCCGATCTGACCGTGGGACGAACGAACGGGCGCTCAGACTCGGTCGCTCAAGCCGAGGGTCAGACGCCCTTCGGAAAGCAAGTCGGCGTGATCCATGCCGCGCTGGTTCGAGAAGCGCGACACATGGCGTCGGCCCCGTTGCGGTGGTTCCGTACAAACGCGACTTTCGCCCTCTTGGTCCTCGCCACACCGCTCACCCTCTTGCTCATGATGCTTTGGCCGCGATCCGCGCCAAAGACGATCGTGCAACTGTATCCATCGTCCGCGGGCGGCGATGTCAGCGAGGCGGCAGCCGCAGCCGCAGCTGCAACAGCCGCCGCCGTAAGTCCGGCGACCAAAGAGGTTCGCAAGCCGGTATCAGACGAATGGGCCGTCGCGCGGGACACGATCATCCGCACGACGCTGGCCATTCTCACGACCAAGTTCCTCTCGGGGATGAACGAAGAGCCCTCCCGTGATCCGGCGAATTCGGAAACTTCGGGCGCAGGCGAAGGGGCGCCATCGCCGGCTCCGGATGAGGCGCTGCCGCGCGAAGAATCGACTGCATGACCATGGTGGACACGCCCGCAGCGTCATCGACCGACGTGCTCTCGCGATTCGCGCGATTCGCCACGGTCGTCCTCGTGGTCGCGCTGCTCTACGCCGGAAGAGAGATCTTCATCCCGATCGCCCTCGGGGCATTCCTCGCCTTCGTGCTGACCGGCGCCACGCGCCGCTTGGAGCAATTCGGCTTCGGCCGCGTCCTGTCGGCGCTGACGACGATGACCGGGGGAATCTTGATCCTCGCGGCGGTGGGCGCCGTCGTCGTGTATCAAAGTGCGATCGTGCTCGATGCGATCCCGCAATATCGAGCCAACATCCGCGAGAAGATGGCTGAGGCGCAGCGAGCCACCACAGCATGGTTCGGAGACGCCGCCCGCACCGTCAGCGAGCTTCAAAAGGAGCTCTCCGCGGAATCCGCGCCCGCTTCGGCGACCGCGTCCTCGCAACCGAATCACGCGACGCCCGTTCCGGTTCAGGTCGTTTCGGGGGCGGGTGAGCTGAGATTGCCGTTCGGAACCGACGCGTTGAGCTTCGTGGCCCATCCATTCATCACCGTCGGCCTCGCCCTCGTATTGGCATTTTTCTTTCTCTACGATCGCAACGATCTTCGTGATCGCCTCTTTCGGCTGTGGGGCGAAGCGAAACTCCGCATCTCCACCAACGCGCTGAGCGACGCCAGTGAGCGCGTCATGCAATACTTGGTGGCCCTCACACTGGCAAACGCCATTGCAGGCGCGGCCGTCGCGCTGGGGCTGCTCCTGATCGGCGTGCCGAATTGGCTGCTTTGGGGCGTGCTCACGGCGGTCCTCAAGTTCGTGCCCTTCATCGGAACGATGCTGGCGGCGGCTTTCCCGATCGCACTCTCGCTCGCGGTCAGCGAATCATGGGTTCAGCCGCTCATGGTGCTCGGATGGTTCATCGCGGTCGATCTGATTTCATCGAACGTCGTCGAGCCCATTCTGTATGGAACGCGAACCGGTGCATCTCCGACAGCGATCATCGTGTCCTTCGTCTTCTGGACCTGGCTCTGGGGCCCCTTCGGAATCCTGCTCGCCACACCCATCACCGTTTGTCTGGTCGCGCTCGGACATCACATCGCCGAGCTCGAATTCTTCGCAACACTGCTCGGAGATCAGCCCGTATTTCGACCCAGCGTGCGACTCTATCAACGGGTGCTGTCCGACGATGCGGCGGCGGCGCGGGAAATCGTCGCGTCCGCTGCCGCTGAGTTGGATCAGGTCGAGTTACTCGACCGCGTGCTCGCCCCGGCGATTGGTCGCGTGGCAGCCGACTGGGATGGAGGCCTGCTCTCCAGCGATCGAAAAGGCGAAGTGTTGCTCGCAGTCCAGGAGGCGCTCGAAACGCCTGACGACAACGATCAGAACGCGCCCAAGGCCGTCGCGATTCCCACCGATCGTCCGCCCATCGTCGTCTGGGCCGCCGGCAATGGGTTGGAAGATGCGTTGCTGCCGCGCTTGTGCGAGGTCTTGGTCAGCCGTGGCTTTCGCCCTTGCAACTGCACCTCGGCCATGATGGCCAGCGACGTCGACGGGGTCGTTCAGGCGGAAAAGCCCGCCGCGGTGCTCCTGGTCGCGGGCACTCCCGCCCGCGCCGCGCGAAGCTCTCTGCTCCAACGGCGATGGGGCGACCAATCGCACCGTCCACCGGTGCTCCGGCTGCTCTGCGATCACGTCGATCGCGTCGCGCGAATTCCCCAGCTCTGGGGAACCCAGCATCACGGCAATGATTTCAGCTCGTTGGATGCCGCATTGCGCGACCTGTCTTCATTGGCGTGGGTGCCCCCGACTGCGTCGCCCAGCGCCGACACCGAATCGCGCGGAGCCGGCAAAGATCAGGTGGCAAACGGGTTAAACGCGGCCGCCCCGACATAGCCTCTGCGCCGCCGTGCTCATCGCCGGCCCGCGCCCCTGAATCACGACGCTGAACCCGGTGTTCGCCCCGCGCGCGGATTGGCTCGCACGGAGTCCGTGATCCGATCAACTGCAGGCTCGTCGGTCTCGCGCGACGCGGCGCCAGGAAAGGCCTATGAAACGAAAATCGCCGGCCCGCGCGCAACTCACCCCGCCGCGCGATCTGGTAACCGGTTCGACTCCGTGGCCCATCGTCCAAGTTCCGCATTCCAGTCGATGGCCCAGCCGCCCGCTCTCAACGGACGTCGCCATCATCGGCACCGGCATCAGCGGCGCACTGATCGCGGACGCCCTGACCGACGCCGGTCATGACGTAGTGCTGATCGATCGACGCCGCCCCGGCAACGGCTCGACGCGCGCCTCGACGGCCTTAGTGCAATGCGAAATCGACACGCCACTTATCCAGCTCGCCGACAAAATCGGCCCTGTGAACGCCGCTCAGATCTGGCGCCGGTCACGCCTGGCCGTCGATGCGCTTCACGACCGCGTTCAACAGCTCCGATTGGACTGCGATTGGGAAGAGCGCCCGGCGCTATGTCTCGACGGAAAGGTGTTGTCGCCGCGCGGCTTGCGAGCTGAGCAAGCCGTTCGGCAGCGCGCCGGGTTTCAGGCCGACTATCTGACCGCCGCGGAGGTGGAGCACGTCGCCCGAATTCGTGGACGCGCCGCCCTGCGCACAGCGCGAAACTACCAGTGCGATCCCGCTCGCCTCACCAGCGGATTGCTGTGGCGTTCGCACGAGCGCGGCGCCCGCATCTTTGCCCCCTTTAACCTCGTCGCCCTCGAGACGCGACGCGGTCGGGTCTACATGAAAACGGTCGACGGCCATTCGATCTCCGCCCGATTCGTCGTTTTCGCCACCGGCTATGAACTGCCCCACATCGTTTCGGCAAAGGGCCACTCGGTGCATTCTACGTGGGTCATCGAAGTGCAACCCTACCGCTGCGACCAGCCCCCGCTCCGCCATCTCATCTGGGAGGCGTCCAATCCATATCTCTACATTCGCAGCACGCCCTGCGGACGTATCGTCTGCGGCGGCGCCGACGAGAAATTCGCAAACGCCGACGCCCGCGACCAAAAACTGCCGCGAAAGGCCGCATACCTCCGCCGGCGGCTCCTCGCGATGATGCCCCATTTCGAAGGCGATCTCACGCGCGCCTGGTGCGGCTCGTTCGGCGGCTCCACCCATGGCACGCCGACCATGGGACGAATCCCCGGCTACCCCGGCTGCTACTGCGTGTTGGGCTACGGCGGCAACGGGATCACATTTTCCATGCTCGCCGCTCAGCTCATTCGCAGCGATATCGAAGGTCACCCCGATCCCGACGCTCACCTGTTCTCCTTCGACCGCGAATACTCCCAATAAAAGAGGTGCGGAATTCGCCTTCACTACCGGCGAATTCCGCACCCACCATGAAACGAGCGCGGGGCTCGATTCCGGCGCCTCGGCGAGGCGCCGTTTTTCAGAAAGCTGTCGCCCACCGTCAATTCAACGCTCGCGCGTCAGAAGCCCTCATGCAGCAATCGCGACTCGTTGTTATCGACTGCGGCGCTTTTCCAGACCGCCGCCCAGCACGCGCGATGCGTCGCGTCACCTTTCGCGTTCGCTCGCCGAAAAAAAAGCCGCGCGATCTCACCCAAACGATCGAGCGACGAGCGAGAGTTTGGTGCCAGGACGTGATGCAAAACTGAAATCGACGTGTCGAGCTTGAAAGGTCTCGCGCCTCGCTCTGCGCGGCGCGCCCCGAAGCCAATAAATCCGCCGCGCAGCCGCTCCCGCCCGCGCGCGAACCCGCACCGCCAACACCCCCAACTACATTCTCAGATCGTCTCGATCCAGGCTGAAATCCGGCGGAAAAACGACTTCCCCCGCCGCAATCCGCCGCAATGCTTCAAACATGCTCGCCGGCGTACAGAGCTTATCGATAAACCCCCACACGCCGACATCAAACGCCGCCGCAATCGTTTGCGGCTCGCTGCGACCGCTATACACCACAAACCGCACGTCTCGATGTGCGTCCACCAGCCGGCCGACCGCATCCACCGCGTTCGGTCCAAACATTCCCAAATCCACCAGCGCGATGTCCGGCAGTCGCTCAACGATCGCAGAGGAAAGGTGCGGCGCATCGAGATGAATGCCGACGACGTCGAAATCCGCCTGTGCTTGAAGAAGCCGCCGCCACAGGTTCAGAACATCCGACTCGTCGTCGGCCAGCAGCACGCGAATCATGAAGCCTCATGCCTCCAGTCAGACGGAACGATCTACAGAAGCGCTGGCAAAACGGGCGGTATCACAGGCAGAATAGCGAAAATATGTATCCAAAAGTAGCATGGCGCACCAAAGCCAAATGGGCGAAAGCCGTCAACTTCCCTGACGCGTTCGCCGAAAAACGACAAACTAGTGTTCAACCCGAATGGACTCCAAAGCCAGTTTGGCTGCCTGCCGCAACGTCTGAAGCCGACAATCCGGTGCGTAAATCACATTGGGCAGACTGCCGTTGGCAACGCCGATGCGAATCGCCCGGCGTGCCTTGCCGTTGAGCGCAAACGAAGCCACCACGTCATCCGGTACGCAATTGTCCACTACCCACAGATCGCCCCGCGGCGAATCATGTTCCGCCGTCGGTTGTACATCGCAGCGCATGGCGCGCAGCAGCTGCTGCATGATCGAGCGCGTTCGCGTGTCGCTGACAGTTAGCGATGCCGAGTGCAGCCCGCGCTCCTTCGTGGGGGCGTAGGGCAGCCTGAGCGTCATCGTCGTGCCATGATGGACGCTCGATTCCACCACCATCGTGCCGCCCGCCCGCACGATCAGGTCGTGCACGATCGCCAGGCCCAGGCCTGTGCCGAGATCATGCGACTTCGTGGTGAAAAACGGCTCCGTGCAGCGTCGACACACTTCCTCGCTCATGCCCGGACCATCGTCCCGCACCGTCAGTTCAACACCGCCTTGGATCGCGACCGCCTTCACCCAGATGTTTCCGCTCTTGCGAGTACGCAAAACGTCGCCCGCATTCTGGATCAGGTTGAAGACGGCCTGCGTCAGCGCCTGGCGCGAGATCCCTACCGGCGCCAAGTCCGGCGCGATTGCCGCATGAAGCTGGACCGTGCGCGCCAGCGGCGCGCGAAAAAGCCCATTCACCTCCCGCCACCAACTGAGCAAATCCGTCTGTCCGGCGCCGGGCGAAGCATCGTCCCCCTCCGCGATCAGCGAGCGTAGCCCCGCCGCCATGTCCTTCAGGTAATCCGCGGAGTGTGCAAGCGAGGCGACGATGCGACGCCCGTCGGCCGAAAGCTCCATGCCGGCCAGCTGATCGAGCCACTGCATCATCGGCGTCAGGATGTTTCTCAGGTCGTGGCCAACACCCGCCGAGAGCGTTCCAAATGCCGCCATTCGCTCGGAAAAGCGCAGCTTCTTATGCGATTCTTCCAGTTCGATGGTCTTGAGCTGCACCAGCCGTTGCAGCTCGTTGCGATGAAGCCGGAGCTCCTCTTCGATCTCGCGCTGCGCCGTCACATCCGTGTTGGTTCCGAACCAGCGCACGATGTGGCCGTGGGCATCCCGGATCGGCGCCGCCCGCGAAAGAAACCAGCGATACTCACCATCTTTGCCGCGCAGCGGAAACGTATCTTCCCAAACTTCGCCTGCCTCGCGTGCCCGGCGCAAACCCTGAAGCACCCGCGCAAGATGATCCGGATGGTGGAGTTTCTGCCACCCCGTGCCCTTCATATCTTCCGGCCCCGTGCCCGTGTAATCGTACCAGCGGGCGTTGTACCAGACCGAAGATCCCAGCTCATCTGCGATCCATGCCAATTGCGGCATGTTGTCCGCCAGGATGCGAAATCGTTCGTCGGACTCCTGCCGTGCCCGCAAGGCAGTACGAAAGTCATGAATGTCGGTGGCGGTTCCAAACCACTGCGCCGGTTTGCCCTCGACCCGTCGCGCGCGACTCAGGTGCCAGCGATAAGCGCCATCGGCCATGCGAACGCGATGCTCCTGCTCATACACCGCGCCGCTGGCAACCGCCGCCTCCCATATTCGAGCTGTCCGTTCGAGATCTTCCGGGTGAAGCAGCGGCTTCCAGTTAAAGACTCCATTCGGCAGCCGCTCCATGTCGGCATAGCGCGCCATCTGTAAGTTGACATAGGTGAGTTCGCCCTTCTCATTTGCCATCCAAACCAGTTGCGGCATGGATTCGGCCAGTTCATGAAAGCGCGCCTCGCTGCGACGCAGCGCCTCCTCAGACCGTTTCCGCTCCGAAATGTCGCGGCCTTCCGGCAGAAGCAGCGCGACATTCCCCCTCGCGTCAAAGATCGGCGAGAGCGAGACATCGATGAACGCTGGATCGATGTCGGCGTTGTGATAGCGAGCCTCCCACCTCACGAACTCCCCGTCCGCCGCCCGCGAGATCGCCTCACGCACACGGGCCTGCTCCTCGGGATAAGGCGCCCACCACGGAGTCTCGGGAAACGGCCGCCCCACGACCTCGTTCTTCCTGGCCCTCACACACTCCAGCGCTGCGCGATTGACCTCCAGCACCAGCCCCTCCAGCGTCAACAATGCCATGTACTCAAACGTGCTGTTGAAGATGGCCCGAAAGCGACGCTCGCGCTCTTCCAGCGCCTCCTCGGCCCGCTTGAGATCATCGATGTCGGTGTTGCTGCCGCACCACTGCACGATTCGCCCGCGCTCATCGCGAACTGGAACGGCTAGTGTTTTGAACCACCGATAGACGCCATCCCTGCGGCGGATCCGAAACTTGAATTCAAAATTCGTCCCCGCCGCGGCCGCCGCCCGCCAATGCGACATCGTAGGTTCGCGATCATCCGGATGAAGCTGCTCGAGCCATCCGGCCCCGAGTTGCGGTTTCTCGGGCACGCCGGTGTAGCTCACCCATTGCGGGCCCAGATAGTCGCACGCCCCCTCCGCATCGCAGCTCCACACAAGCTGCGGCAACGACTCCGCCAATACTCGAAAACGCCTATCAACCTGATTCAGCGCCTGCATCGACAAACTCCGGTTGAAGTTACGAAACCAGCGCTGTTCGATCTGTAGCAGTACATTGCGTGCTGAGGCTTAGCGACGCTAACGCATCGCCGCCGAGCCACCGCCGAGGCAATCCGAGCGCACCGGCCTCGTCCCGGCCAATCGCCGGAGGCAGGAGCGTTCGGGCGCTTATTCACAGCTAAAACAATGTTCTTTCGCCAGTCGGGGGGAACGCTCTAAGGACACGGCGAGATCGGGGAACAGCCAATCGCGCTCGCAGAGCCTTGCCCGTTTCAATTAATATCGTAGTCATTGAATTGTCACTAAGCACATCAACGGCGAAACTTTTCTCGGCCCCCGCCCGCCCCAGCCGCACATTCAGGCCGACGCGGGCAGTTCTGCGTGGCCTACGCACGATGGCGCCGCCCTCGCGCGCCGCATGCGCACGCACACCGCTTGGTTCGCAGAAATGCTCGATCATCGCTAAACAAACAAGTTGATCGCCTATTCCATTCCTCGACCGAGGCAGGAGCCGCGGCATCGCAACGGGCCCGTCCTCCTCATGGAGCGACGCCCCGCATCGGACGGCTCGCCGGCACAGCGAAGATCAGCTTGAGTTTGTCCAGATTGATCGAGATGGACGAAGTTCAACCCGTACCATGCCGCGCGCAAGGACGACGACATCGATCGATGAGCCGGCAGTGAATGGCGTGGGTTGCGCCGGCTCAGGCGCAACCCGCGTGATCACCAGGCTGCGGCCGCGATGCGTCCCGCGAAGTCGAGGCGGCCGCCAATACCGACTCGACCGATGCGCAGACGCGGAGGCCGCGAGTCCAGCCCGAGATTTACTTCTCGTTCTGCCAGAACGGCTCTTTTCCAAATCGACGGTGGACCTCTCGGGCCCAGTTCTCATCGGTCATGTCCGGCCACTTGTCGTTTGAGAAGCCGCTGATATCGGGGAACTGCGCCGCACTGCCCGTCAGCGAGATGGAGTTGTTCGCGCCAAACTGGAATGCCGACCACGGAACGGCATGCAGCATGCCGTTAGGGCGTTGAACGATGCCGTAGATCGCGCGACCACTGCTCGAGTCGATCGCGATCTGGACCAGGCGGCCCACATCGTCATTTTGCGTGGATCGAATCGGCGCGTTCTGCAGTTCACTGTAGCGCACCCAGGCGTTGGGGTAGCCCCGGCCCGTCTGGGCGCTCTTCTCGCCTGGGTTGTTGCGGTCGGCGGGACGATCGGTCCGCGTGTCCGCGCGGTTGTCTGCACTGTCATTCCAAAACGGAGAAACGCCATAGTGCTGATGGACCGTGTCGGACCATTTGCGATCCGCCCACGCCGGCCACTGCCCGCGTTGGAAGCGCGGCGCCGTGCGGAGCCGCTGCGGGTCGACATTCAGCGTGAATCCCTGGCCCGCTTCTCGGCCCTGCATCGTAGACCACGGCAGTGCGTACTGCTGGTCGCCTTCTCCGCCGCCGAGGACGCCATACACGATGCGACCGGACTCGGCGTCGATGACGATATCTTCCAGACGTCCGACGGACCGGTTGTCGCGTCCCTGCACGTCGCCGGTGACGAGTTCGGAGGCGCGTCGCAGCGTGGTGGGCCGATTGGACATTCCTGAGTTCGAGTTGTCGTTGGCGGCGCGTCGCGTGCGATCGAGCCCGCCGCCGTTGTCATTTCGATTCGCAGCGCCGTTGCTGTTGCGATTGTGGTTGCCGTTCACGTTGTTGTTGTCGTTCTGATTGCCGTTGCGGTTCATGTTCGAGTTGCGATTTTCGTTCCCATTGTCATTCCGGTTCGGATTTCCATTGTAGTTGCCGTTGACGTTCCAATTGGAGTTGGCGGGTTGCGCCAGCGCCCTCTGATTCGGGTCTTGGATCAGCGAGAAGGCCGCAACGACCATCGCGGCGACGAGAGGCAAGCGTGACATAGTAGCTCCTGGGCTTGAGTAGGTTTCGTGCAGATGCACGGTTCACTTCAATCGACACAGTTATTGCGCAGTGCAGGGCGGAGCCGAGCGGAACACCTCGGTTCCGGGCGGCGCCGCCCCGGCCGCAGGCGACACAGGGATCTACGGAGTCAGTGCATCAAAAGGCATTGCACCGACTCCCCATTCACCGCTCTTGCCGTCCGTTCGCGACTCAACATCCCTGAATAAAGTAGAGTAGAAGAACCAGGGGTAGCGGCAGACCTACCAGCCACAACAACACGAGCATCAGCTTGGATGCGCGCCCCGGCCTCATGGTGGAACGAGTTAGCTTCTTCATATAAGTCCTCGTCGCAGCGCCGCCGTTGCGATGTTGAAAATCAATTCTGCAGGCGGCAGCGGGCTCCCACTCGCAAGCCGCCTGCATTCAGCAGCCATACGTTCGGAAGTCTTGCATGCACACGTGAGCGCCGCGTCAATTCGCGATTGCGCCGCGGAGAAATGCAGGATAGGCCGGACACCCCGCTTGGATTACTCGGTTTTCAGGGCTTGTTCAGCAGCGCTTCAATGGACGTCGGCACAATGACTGGCGTGCTGGTTGTTGTAGAGAGCTTGACGACTTAGGCAAAACGTGAGGTGCCAAGTGAATGATGAGCCCTGCCCGAGCTGCGGTATGGAGCGAGACGAGTGGGCCACGCTGTCTGGATTCGAGAGCGACGGCAAGACGTACTGTTGCCGAGGCTGCGTGGAGGGCACTGAGTGCACTTGCACCACCGCCGCGTCGGAAGAAGCGGAGCCCGCAGGCCAGTAGATGGAAATATTTGCGACGCGGCCCGTGTCCCGTGGTGTGGACCAGGTCGCCGAACGCGGCTGCGACAACCAACTTCAAAACGAAACGGAGCGAGATCGATGAATGCGCGAGTATCGACGATGACAACCGCTTTTCGGCTGACGGCGCTGGCTGCCTTGGTCGGTTTGGCGAAAGGGGTGGAGGGGGCGGGGGAGTTTCGAGTTGCGAGTGCAGAGTGTCGAGTGGAAGAGGAAGGGGTGGAGGGGTGAAGGGGCGAAGGGGTGGAGGGGAGAAGGGGCGGCGCGAGCCACCGCTTTCGCCCGGAGGGCGAGCGAACGTAGCCAGGGGTTTCAACCCCTGGACCACGCGCCCATGAGACGTCTTTGGGGCGACGTCGTCGGATGAAATGGAAGATCGCTCGGCGCGAGAAATCGCGTCGATCGACGAGGGTTCGAATTGGAGGTGACTGGACGCCAGTTGAACTTTTCTTGGCGTCGATCTTCGCTTCAAATCACCGCGAACACCTTTTACAGGACCCGATGCGCGTATCGCTCGTTGGATGCAGACGTGATCGAAAAGGCGCGGGGTTGCCGGCGAGGATTGTGGTGCCGGTGCCGAGGAACGGGTCGAGGATGAAATCGGCCCGAATCGAGTCGCAGGAGTAGCGCTCCTGTTCGAGCGGGCGAGGGCAGGGAACCGGGTTGCTGCCGGCGTAACCATCCCATGGCTGCAGGTCGCACATCTGCCAGTCGCGCGGTAGCTCGTCGCGGAGCAATGAACGGCCGCTCCAGAAGATCACCGGATCCCAGCTCAGGCACCTCTATCGCGAGTAACGTGGCGATTGCGGCTTGCGGGCCGCAAAGAACTGTCTGCCCAATTACACAGAACTGAGCTACTCGGACGCCCCGGTGGGTTTTCGGATGCCATGGGACGCGGAAACCCCAACGGACTGCGACGGCTCCAGCAGTGACATGTCTTGCACTTCATATTGAGAAAATATTCTTTCCATATTGACCGTCCGGAGATTGAACTCGACACGTCTCGGGCCAGCTGGGGGCAGGTCATTGGTGTATATTGAGTAAAGGATACGCCGTGCCTGCTCAAGGAGTTCGGAATTTGGCATCAATTTCATTGCAAACACGCTCCAACAGAAGTGAACCCTATCTAGTCCGCTCACTCCATAAGCTGGCGACAAGTGTACTATAATGGCTTTGCAATTCTTCCCCCAAGAGCTCAAGCTTGGATCGCTCGATTCCTTCGAGTGGGTCATTGCAATCAATGCAGACCACACCGAGGGGGCCAAGGTCCTGTCGCCCAAAACGAAACGCAAGAAACGCCCTTGCGTTGCGCGAAAAATTCATGACGGTTTCGCGAGAAAGACCTTCTTCTCCGAGTTGAGATACATAATGATCCCAATCCTTCACGGGGTCGGCGAGCTTGTTTATACATTTCGCATGACCGGTCACAAACGCCTTCGCTTGTGCACCGCCAGGCGGATCCCGTACGATGTACTTAGTCGTTCCCGCTGCCGGCCGAATCTCGTCGCGGTGAAAACGGTAGATCGTCGGCTCCAGTACACCTTCCTTGCCTCCCGTTGCGCGATAGCCAAATAGCGAAACTCGTGTCGAGAGTTCGCTCGGAAAGGTCATCGGGTTTGACTTCAATTTGTACACAAATTGCTGTTCAATTTCGCCCAAAGTCATAATAATTTGAAGCTCAGTCTCGTGCAACTTGGCAAACTTGGCTGGCAGTCCGTTCAGACGATTCGGGTCGTGACCGATGTGCACTCGAACTCGCAGAGGAAAGTCATGCTTTGCATATACAAGGAAGGGTCGAGAAAACAAATTCGAGATTGCAGAGGCTTCCGCCCCCTCTTCCGTTTCCCAGTGAGAGCAAAACGCCTCCGACGCTACAATATGCCCGGCGTCGGAGAATCCCATCACGCGCTGGCAAAGATTGGGCCCAGTACCGATGGCGACCATGTTTCCGTTGGTTGGATCTTTCATGACGGCAAACGAACCACGATGAAGGCCGACGCGGAGTCCCACCTTCATGCTAGGGTCATCGTCGTGCGCCATCGTGTTTACTGTCTTGATCGCTAGGTCGAGAAGATCACGCTCGACAACGGAGCCCGAAAACGCGAGTAGAGCACCGTCGCCAGTGCTATTACAAATTGTGCCAAACTCTTTGGGCTCCGAAACCAACTTGGATCTGGAAAGCCCGTGGCCAAGTTTTGCAACCAATTTTCGCTGAAAACGTGATGGACGCCCCGAAAAACGCTCAATATCTACCATCATGAGTAGTCCCGACTGCACATCGATGTCGCGCGACTGCTCATAATTTTCGTCGATCGTATCCGCACGCTGATCAGATCGTCGATTCCGCCCCGCATGAGGCGCATTCTTTGACGCTCGCCGATTTGGCGTGTTCTTCATGCTCCGCCTCCCGACGGACCTTCAAGATCAGTTACAGGTGGAAATTAACGGGAGGACGTTTCTCGGTCAAGGTGCATCCGCTTCTAGCGACAGCGAGCCTGTGGTAGCCGCATTCTTGCGCAGGATTTGGTTCATGCGCCAATTGCTGACGGCTACGGGGAACGAACATTCCCTGCGGCCGGGAGGGCCGCGGCCCGGGCGGCGGCATCTGTTGGCCAATTGAGCGTGACGCTGTGTGGCCGTTCACCGTTCAACCGAATGTCAAAGGTGAGGCGGTCTGCGGTCGTCTTCGTTGCGTTGACAAGTGCGTTGCGCGTCGTGTAAGCCAGGGGATATGAGGAGATGGGGGTGTCGCCATGAGCCATGATGGGAAGCTTGGAAATCTGTATGGCACCGAGCCGTGCAATTTGCTTGACGCCGCCGCGCGCGGGTACCTTCGGGCGGCACGAAGATTGTTAGCTTCCGGAGCCGATGTTGACGCCACAGGCGATCACGGTGAGTCGGCGTTGCACTGGGCTGTAGCGCGTGGCGATACAGCGCTTGTGCAAGACCTACTTGATGCCGGGGCGACTGTTCGAATACGCGATGTCAATGATATGCGCCCGCAAGACGTCGCAGCGATGTTTGGCGACCACGCTCTCGAACGACAACTTGGCGAGTATGCGAGACGAGAGCTTTTGGTTCCGGGCTGGCGTGCCTCCATCCTTCGAGGCTTTGCGCCGCGGGGCCGGTGATCGATACGGTCCTAGAGCGAAGGTCAGCGCCGGAGGGTCAGCAGCTTGCGATGGTGAGTCGCTTCAGGCTGTTCTCGATTGTCGCTTTTCCATCCTATTCGCGGCCTCGCGCGTAGCAGGTTCGATCCGCTTGAACGCGTAGGCGAAGTAGACCGGGTCTTGTTCGATGCCGACGAATCGCTTACCGGCGAGGATCGCGGCGACGCCCGTGGTGCCGCTGCCCAGGAACGGGTCGAGGATGGAATCGGCCCGAGTCGAGTCGCAGAAGTAGCGCACCTGTTCGAGCAGGCGAGGTCAGGGAACCGGGTTGTCGCCGGCGTAGCCATCCCACGGCTGCAAGTCGCAGACATGCCAGTCGCGTGGCAGTTCGTCGCGGAGCTTGGAGCGGCCGCTCCAAAAGATCACCGGATCCCAACTCAGGCACGTTTGTCGCGAGTATCGCGGCGATTGCAGCTTGCAGGCGGCGACGATGCGCCAGCATTGCGGGAAGTAGCGGTGCCAGCGATCGGCCCGCAGCGGACTCTGCCAGACGAAGCACGAGCCGATGTCGGTGACGCGGATCAATTCCGGCACGAGTCGCTGCATCAGGTGTCCCGCCGGTGGAGCGTCGGCCAATACTCCTTCCGTCGCGCACCACGGCTGCAACGGGCCGCGGTGGGTTTCGCAGATCGAATGTTGATAGGTCGACGGCGGGGGCAACCACCGTCGCCTTGAACGGTCGCTGTCGACGTTGTTCGCGCTTTGCGGGTTGGTCCGCTCCCGCTTCCACATGATCGAAACCGAAACGCGACTGGAGTTAGGCGCAATGTGAACTGCGGTTTGTCACGCAGGCGTTGTGGTGAGCGCCACACCGCATTCTGGGCACCGGCCAGAGACATTGCCTATCGCACTGTAGCCGCACTGACTACATGTCGGGCCAGCTCTATTCATTCGTGCGACAATCATATAGAGTGCAGCTCCATAAAATCCCATCACAAACGGCCAAAGCGGCACAAAAACCATGCCGCCCCAGCTAGTCTTGGTGTATGACGGCAACCAGCGTAGTTGTCGGCTCGCTCGCGGAAACACACGAAATCCACTACCGAATGGTACAGATTTTCCGGCGACTGAAATCGTAGTGCCGCCGACCTCCAAATACGCCGCCCAACTGGGCGTCCCCCAAAGCCGGACCATCCGGTAATAGCTAACTACGAGTAAAGCTAGAGCGATTGTGCCTGCTATCAGCAGCGCTAGCGTCGTCCGCAGGCGAATCAAACTACGCAACTCCAACACGGACATCCTTTCCGCCGGCAATTTGTGCCGATCCAATGCAATGGTCCTCGGGCGAGAGATCCAACGACTGTTCCATATTGCATGATTTGATCTACATTGGACAACGGCCCAGCGTCGTCAGCCTAATCACAGAAGCTATTGCAAACGTCGCCACAGGCCTGCGGACCAAAAGTCGAAATCACCTGACAAGCGTACCTCACGAGGGGCGGTGTCGACGCGGGCAAGTGCTCACAGCCCTGCGATATCAACTCGACCGCCTGATCACACGCGCTCCGACAATCGGCAGCGGCACAGTCGATATCGATATTGCCTATGGGCCCTTCGCAGAACAATTGAGTATTTGGTGGAGGCGGAGCTGGGCAACTGCCCGGTGGGCCGCCCCAGCCGGTTAGCGCGCAGCACCAGTTTGTTGTGCGGCTGTTGATAATGCGAGTTTGCTGGCCTGGCGGCGGCAGCAACCCTGCCCTAACCAAATCGGCGCACTCCATTTTACCGCAAGATGCGGTTGCTACTGTCGCGCGGTGCGCAGCAGACTCTGTGCATGTGTACTGACAGTCGCGGCTGCACCCAGATGTTGAGTTTCCAGTTTCCGAACACACGTTGAATGTGAGTTCGCAGCCCAAACCGCTTGGATCTCGCATTGAGGTGGGCAGCGACCGAACAGCCTGATAGACGTTCATCCCGTCGCCATAACCTCGGGCCGGACGCCGCCCCCGCGTCAAGGGATCACGCTTTTCAAATCGCTGAAGCCCGTTGGCATATTCCCGTCGCCGATTCTGATAACTCGCCTTCTCCCGATCGATCGGCAAGCCCTGATGCAGGAAGACGTTCCCCGCGAGCGACGCCCCTCTTACATTCCCCGTCCCGCCGCTCGCCGCCGTCACGGCAATCACCGTCGGCTCGCCGTATGGGGTGTACGAATAGCGCTCGACGATATCGCCGTTGATATAGCTCGACCCATCCGTGATGGTCGAGAGCGCCACGACGTTCCAGTTGCGGTCCTGGTGGTAGAAGTAGCGCTGATCGCCGGCCACGGCGATTTCGCTCAGCAGATCCGTATCCGGGTCGCAGTCGTCGTCCGTGTCGGTCGGGCCGTTGTTGTCCATCAGCACGATCTCGTCGACGTATTGCGTGCCGAAGAGCCACTGCTGTTTGACCTGCCCGCTGCCGTTGCGGACCTCGACGATCCGCCACTGGTCGTCGTAGAAGTAGCGGTATTCGCCGTTGGCGTCGGCCTGCCACGCGCCCGCGCCGCGATTGGTCACGACGCGGCGCAATCTGCGATTCTTGCCGTCGTATTCGTATTGCCCGATGCGCTGGCCGGCAACTGTGATATCGCCCGACGGATAGCAGGTCGCCACCAAGCGGTTCCAGGCGTCGTAGCGATACTTATACACCCCGTCGGCGGTGAGATTGCCGTTGTCGTCGTAGCTGAGGCTCAGCGTCTGCCAGCTGCCCGCGAAGTCGAAGTTCACGAAGACGTGGTCGCCCGCGTCGTCGATGTCGCCGTCGGCGTTCTGATCCGTGCCGGCCTTGAAGTTGTCGAAGGTCTGGTCGAGCGTGACCGCCGGGCTGTCGTCGTCGGTCTTGTCGCGCCACAGGCCGACGTAACCGGCCGACCACGAATCATCGATCGTGCCGGTCGTCAGGCGCAGCGTCCCCGCGATGTAGACATTCAGCGTCTGCAACCCGCCGGATTCGGTCACCACGGCTTTCATTGTATACGCGGTGTTGTCGGTGATGCTGAAGCTCGAACCGCTGGCGCGTGAGGCCCGGCTCTCGCCGTTCTTGAACTCGGCGTAGGTCACCTTGGCCTGC
>JANRJD010000014.1:0-87330 GCA_033764195.1 Phycisphaerae bacterium
ACCGAGCCGCGCGGCTGCGCCGTCACGCCCAACGGCACGCGGCTCTATGTCGCCAACCACACCAACAAGACCGTCTCGGTCATCAACACCGACACCCTGGCCGTCATCGCCACCATCAACCTGCCCGGCTTCCCGCAGGCCATCGCCATCACCAACGACGGCGACGGCGACGACAACGACGAGACCGTCTACGTCACCGAGTTCTTCGCCGAGACCATCGAGGGCGGCAGAGGCGAAGCCTTCGACGACGGCAAAGAGGCCTTCGTCGACGCCTTCACCGTCGGCAATCCCGGCTCGCTGACGCGCATCACGCTCTCGCCGCTGGCCAACTCGGGCTTCACGGCCAACCGCAACATCTTCTGCAAGCAGCTCAACGCCGCCGCCGCGTTCGACACCTTCTGCCCCGACACGACCATCATCGACGCGACCAACAACATCATTGATGAGGATGTGCAGGCGGTCTTCCCCAACCAGCTTCACGCCGCCCTGATCCGTGGCACGCGGCTCTTCCTGCCCAGCATCGGCGCCCAGCCCGAGCCGCCCATCCGCTTTAACGTCAACGTCCAGGCGCTCGTGCACGTCGTCAACACCGCCAACAACACGCAGAACACCAACGAGCACCTGAACCTCAACAACCAGATCAAGCTCGAGACCCAGCCCTCCGTCGCCCAGGAGACCAGCGTCCTGACGCGGCTCTTCTCGGCCGACACCGTCGCCGTCGACGCCGACGCCGAAGGCAAGAACTTCCTCTTCGTCTCGCGCGGCGGCAACTTCGTCATGAAGGCCCAGCTCGGCAACGACGGCCTGCTGACGCTCAACGCCCCCAACATCGTCCGCTTCCAGACCGGCAACCTGCCCAACGGCGTCGTCATCAACAGCGAAGGCACCCGCGCCTACGTCAACAACGAAGTCAACGTCTCGGTCAGCGCCCTCAACCTGCAGTCCAACACCGTGATCACGCGCGACATCCCGACCGGCACCCCGCCCACCCCGGGCACGTTTGATCATGCCGTGCTGGTCGGCAAGCTGGCCTTCTTCTCGGCCCTGGGCGTGCCGGATAACGAGATCTTTGACAAGCCGGTCCGCAACATCAATCCGCTGCTCTCGCGCAACAAGATGTCCGACAACAGCTGGAGCAGCTGCGCCTCGTGCCACCCCGACGGCCTGGCCGACGGCGTCACCTGGATCTTCGCCACCGGCCCGCGCCAGACGCTCCCGCTCGACGCCTTCTTCGCCAAGGATCACCCGATCGATCAGCGCATCAGCAACTGGAACGCCGTCCGCGGCAGCGTGACCGACTTCAACGAAAACTCCGTCGCGGTGCAGGGCGGCAAGGGCTTCGCCGGCGACCCGATCAACCCCGGCGTCTACAACCACGGCCTGAACTCCGGCGTCAGCGACGCGCTCGACGCGCAGACGCTCTGGGTCCAGACCGTCCGCGCCCCGATCCTGCCCGACGGCGACAACGCCGCCAGCATCGCCGCCGGCCGCGACCTGTTCGAGACCAACTGCGCTTCGTGCCACGGCGGACCGAAGTGGACCAAGAGCCAGATCGTCTGGGCCGACAATCCAGGCTTCATCGCCAACCCGCTCGCGGGCGGCGCGCCGCGCGACATCGGCGTCGACAACGCCGGCAACGGCCAGGTCCGCAGCTACACCAGCAACGGCCAGACCATCACCTTCATCGAGCCGGTCGGCACCTTCAGCAACCAGAGCCCGATCGAGATCCGCAACAACGCGACGCTCGCCGCGGGCGGCATCGGCTTCAACGTGCCGGGCCTCCTGGGCATCGCCTATCACGCCCCCTACTTCCACGACGGCTCGGCCAAGACGCTCCAGGAAGTGCTCGATCGCCACACGATCGGCGGCGTCACGGTCTCAACCCTGCTAAACGCCACCCAGCAGGCGCAGCTGATCGACTTCCTCGAAACCATCGACGGCGCCACGATCCCCTTCCGCAGCGCCACCGACGACTTCCGCGACGCCGTCGGCGGATAGTCCGTTCAGTAGCGGCCTGCGGCTCGCAGGCCGACGAACTGCTTCAACCAGCCGCGCGGCATAACCGCGCGCGGCGCCCCGCAACGAACCGCGGGCTTCCGCCCGCACAGCGCCCCGCCACCCGGCAAAGGCGCCACATACCAACCGACCCTCCTACGAACCGCGACGGCGTTCGGGCGACTCCCCGACCGCCGTCGCGGTGTTTTTGAGCGGGTCTCTGTCGTGCTTTTCGGTGTCTAATGCCGGTCTACGGATTTACCCCCAATTCGTGGAAGTGGTCTCGCTTTTGATGAATGAATCGCTAACTTCTCCGTCCTATCCCTAGAACGCGATCCTAAAAGGACCGCGGTGTCGGGAAAGAGCGACCGGCCAACGTGCTGCCAAGAACTCTGGCCGGGTGCTCGTAACCGCTTGTGACAACTTGCGTTTACGTTCCAACGCCGTCGGCGCGACCTGCTCCCAGTCTGCGCGCGTGGTGCGAACAAGACTGGAGGTGCCCGTGGTTGCTGCCGGCTTTGCTGCCGAAGTACATCTCGAATTGGACCTGATTGCTCAGGCCCGCGGAGGCGATCGGTTCGCCTTCGACCGCCTCGCCGAGCGCTATCAGCGACGCGTCTATAACGTCGCCTACAAGCTGCTCGGGAACATGCAGGACAGCCTCGAAGTATCGCAGGATGCGCTGCTGAGGGCCTATCGCAACATGGCCAGCCTGAAGGACGACCGCTCCTTCGGGAGTTGGCTGCTGCGAATCGTCACCAACCGCGCCCTGAACTTTCGCCGCTCACGCGGCACCGCCCCGCGCATCGCATCGCTCGATATCGAGAGCGACGACAGCTCGACCGGCGGCGACGGCGTGGCCGACCGCGCCTGTGAGGAGCCGAGCCGCAAACTCTCGGCCCAGGAATTGCTCGAACGCACCCGCCGCGAGATCGCGGCGCTGCCGGTGAAGCAGCGTCTGGCGCTGGTGATGAGCACGATCGAGGAGCTGCCGCAGAAGGAAATTGCGGCGGTGATGCGGTGCAGCGTGGAAGCGGTGAAATGGCACGTCTTCCAGGCCCGCAAGACGCTCCGCGCCCGGCTGGGTGCTCATGTCTGATTTGTTTGCCGTCCGAATCTGATTCTTTCGTCTGCAATCAATCCATACGCATTCTTGAAAGCCCCGCGCGATCGCGCGGGGTTTTTCTTTGGGGTGGGGACACGGGAGCGATCGTAGGTCGGGTCATCGACCCGACGGAGGCGGTGCCGAATGACGGCGTCCCCACGCATGGCTAATCAGCGGCGCGGGTGTGTTAGCACGCCCTGTTTGCCGATTGCGTGATCCGCCCATCGCCGTCGGGTCGATGACCCGACCTACTTGCCTATGGTCTGCGATGCTCAGGGAGCGACTGACAGCGTGAAGGTCTTCGACGTAAACAAATTCAAGCGGCCCGCCGCATAGACACAGATTTTTGCCGGCTCTGACGCGAGCGCAAGCTCGGCCGGGCGGTCGGGCTTCGGTTGATATTTCGTTACATAGAACTTCGAATCGCGCTGTTCGACCTTCGCAAGCCCGCCGGCGTCCTCGACGTAGTAGCGAACATCGTTCGCCGGCCCCAAGCCGACGGTCGTGGGAGCCACCAACTGGCCCTCGCTGATTGTGAGTGGATTGGCGATGCCGGTGGAGAGGATGTCGGGTTGTTCGCGGAGTAGGCCGACTGGCGCGATTTCGCGATTGTCCCGAATTGCGATGTCCAGCTTTTCCATCACCTGCAAGGGGCGCTGCGAGTTGCGGGCCCAAACGAGTGTTATCGTGACGTTGCCACGACGCACCCATATCGTTCCGCCGCCGTCGAGATTGCCTGAGATGACTCGGCGGTCGTCGCCGATGTTGAGTGCGACATCCGCATGATCCAGCGCGAGTGCCATCCACCGGGAAACCTCGGAACGCTGCGCGGCTGCCGCTTCGACGCTCGGATGAACCGCAAGGAAGACGCGCGTGATCACGCTGGGCGCCGTGGGGATATCGAATATCTCATAGTTAACACCTAAATCAGTTGTCAGGCTCGGCACATCCTTCAGGAACAGACCGGCGGATTTGAACAGCAGCTTTTCGCGCAGCCCGACCGTGAGGTGGGGCGGATCGTCAGCATGAAGGGCACTGCTCAAGGCCAACACAATCAGCAACTGAAAAGCGCGCATGGTCTATCTCCAAATTCAAGGGGTGCCCGGAGGCGTTGAGCAGATCGTAGGTCGGGTCATCGACCCGACGGAGTCGGTGCCGAATGACGTCGTCCCCACGCATGGCTAATCAGCGGCGCGGGTGTGTTAGCACGCCCTTTTCGCCGATCGCGTGACTCGCCAATTGCCGTCGGGGCGATGACCCGGCCTACTCGCTTCACAAGCTTACTCAGTGAGCGCGCGAACAAATTCGCCGATGTCGCCGACGGTGACGTTGCCGTCGCCGTTCATGTCTCCCGTGGGCGGATTCTGCCAGCCGAACTCTGCGCGGTACGCGAGCGGTTCTGTGAGAGCGAGCACGAAGGGGCCGATGTCGCCGACGGTGACGACGCCGTCCCAGTTGAGGTCCGCCTCAGGGACGAGGATATAGCAGTCAAAATCGCCAGACGTACAGTTGCGTTTGTAACTGCCGACCATGACGCCATTCGGACTGACCGCCGCGAGCTGGCCGGGGCAGGCGTTCGCCGGAAAGCACGATCGAAGATCGACAGCGTTTCCGCTATCCACGATGACGGGAATCTGACCAAATGGGCCCCAGTTACCGTAAATCCTGCCAAAATCGTCGATCGCCTCGTACACCTGAACGAGGCCACCGGAGTCGACAACGATCGGCGTTACGACGCCATCATCCCACACCAACGCCCCGCTACCGTTCTGGTCTCGACACAGGACTTGTCCCGCGTTGTTTATCGCCACCGGGAAAAGCTCGGGCGGAAGGAATATGTAGGCCTCCTCGTCGATGACAAAGCCGGATGCACGGCCTTGGCCAGCTTCGGACCAGAGATAGACGCCAAGGAGTTGGTTGGCGTCGTTAATGTCGATGGCGCGAATCACGTTGCCGTTTCCCATTGGGACAGTCGGCGGCGATACGTCTTCAAGTGCGCCATTCACCCAGCGGACGGCGCGCTCTCCGTTGGTCCAGGTGAAACAAGCGCCGACGATTACACCGTGGTTGTTAAGCGCGTAAGCGGTACCACCCCAGGCGCTAAGGACCGGGAGCGGCGTCAGCTCGCCAGTGGAGAAGTCGAAGTGGATCGGCCGGCTCGGTGGGAAGACCGCCCGACCCACCAAGTCGTTAGCATCATTGATATCGAACAGCACGGACGATTCGAGCCCGAATACACGGTTGATCTCAAGTGGCACGCCGTAGGCGAACAGAAAGGTTCGCGAGTCAGGTGGAGCCGTGGCGATCACGCTGCCTGTGTTGTTCACCGCGATCGGAGTACCGACGTCAATGCGATGGAATCGGTAGGGACCACCTGCAGGGCAGATACTCGCTGATAAACAAACGAGAAGTGCTGTCGAGAGCGTTGATCGCATGAGTGCCTCCCTCAACAGGAAGCTTACGACAAGGCCTGTCGCTAAACAATTGGAACTCAGCCGACGCCGAATCACGTTGTCCCGTCGCGCGAACCGGCGGTGGCCGCGCGGCGCCGTCGGGCCCCTTCGACAAGCGATTGATGCGGCCGTGGCCGTCGCGGCGATGACCCGACCTACGCTCGGCGGTAAATGTCCGATAAATACCTCCTAAGTGAAGCAGGCGCGAGCTCCGCAACGCTCCCGCCAAATGTCAGATGATGTGTTTTTCCCACCGGGTCGCCCCCGCGCGTGTCCTCTCAGTGGATGTCGGCGTTGGGCCGGGCAGGGAGTACAGACGATGAGCGGCGACCATATTGAGCAGTTGTTAAGCGAATGGCTCACCGATCCGGATGATGAGACGCTGGCTGCCCAGGTACGGGAGGCGCTGGCTGCGAACGCGGAGTTTGAGGAGACGTTCGCGGGCTGGCGCATGATCGATCTGCTGGTGCGCGGGGCGCTGACTCCGCCGCCCGTGGGGCCCGGCGGGTTGCCGAAGCTGCCGCCCATCGCCGAGCCGGCCGACAGCGGTGGGAGCGACAAGCGGCTGCTCGGACGGATCGGTCGGGAGCGAAAGTCGGACGATCCGCGACCGGCGCCGCGGATCGTCCGCGATTGACGGGGGGCTCGGCGCGGCGATAGAACCCAATTCGGAATAACTGGAGCGGGCCTCACCCAAGCGCGACCGCGCGGGCTGAAGCCCGCGGCTCGTTTTCGACGTGCGGACTCCAGCCCACGGCTCGTTTTCGGCACGCGGGTCGAAGCCCGCGGCAGAATTCGTCAGCGGCGCGGTGCGTTGACCAAACCTACAGAGCGACCGAATGCGCGTATTGATCACAGGTTCGAGCGGGCAGATCGGCACGAACGTCGCGCTGGCGCTGCAGGAACGCGGCCACGATGTGCAGGGCATCGACATCCGCAAGAACACCTGGACCACGCGCGTGCCGACGGTCGTCGCCGACCTGACGAAGACCCCCGGCGGCGATTTTCCGGTGGTGGGCAAGTTCGACTGTGTGCTGCATCTGGCGGCGCACGCCAAGGTCTTTGAGCTGGTCGAGCATCCGCAACGGGCGTTCGAAAACGTCACGATGTGCTTCAACGTCGTCGAATATTGCCGGCTCTCCAAGACGCCGCTGATCTTTGGCAGCTCGCGCGAGGTCTATGGCGACATCCACCGCCACATCACCGACGAGGCTCAGGCCGATTTCGTCGTCGCCGAGAGCCCGTATAGCGCGTCGAAGATTTGCGGCGAGGCGTTCATCTACAGCTATCACGAGTGCTACGACCTGCCGCACCTCGTGTTTCGATTCAGCAATGTCTATGGGCGGTTTGATTGCGACGCTGCGCGGATGGAGCGGGTGATTCCGCTGTTCATCACCAAAGTCGCGAACAACGAGCCGATCGTCGTCTTTGGCAAGAACAAGGTGCTCGACTTCACCTATGTCGATGATTGCGTCGATGGCGTGCTGCGCGGGATCGAGAAGCTCGTGAAGCGCGAGATCAATCGGCAGACGATCAATCTGGCGTATGGCCAAGGCTCGACGCTGGTCGATCTCGTTAACCTGATTCAGCTTTCGCTCGGCAAAGAGGCCAACGCGCGCTATGAGCCGGCCCGCGCGGGCGAGGTGACGCGCTATGTCGCGGATATCTCGAAGGCCCGCACGTTGCTGGGCTACGACCCGCAGACGCCGCTCTCGGGCGGCATCCCCAAGGCCGTTCGCTGGCAGCGCGAGGCCGGCTATCTGAAATGAGGCGCTTGCCGCCGCAATTGCTGGCACACGCTCCGCCGCTCGCGAGCGACGGTGGTGCGACGCCGACGGACTCGGTCCGGATTGACGACTCTCCGCCTTCGGCCAATCGCTGGCTTCTTCCCGCCGCCACGATTTACGAAGCGATCATCCGTCGTCGCAATCGGCATTTCGACGACGCGAGGCACAGCCGTCGCGCGGCTGTTCCCGTGGTGAGCGTAGGCAATCTGACGACGGGTGGGACGGGGAAGACGCCGATTGTGATTGTGGTTTGTCGGATGCTGGCGGCGCTTGGCGCTCGGCCCGCGATTCTGACGCGCGGCTATGGCGCGCGGCCGGGCGAGACGGCGGACGAGGTGCGCGAGTTCGAGCTGGCGCTGCCTGATGTGCCGGTGGTGGTCAACCGCGACCGGGTGGCGGGGGCGGCGGAGGCGGTAAGAGCGCACCGGGCGAGTGTCTGCGTGCTCGACGACGGCTTTCAGCATCGACGGCTGGCGCGTGATCTCGACATCGTGGTGATCGATGCGCTCGACCCTTTTGGGCGAGAGGCGCTGTTGCCGGCGGGGCGGCTGCGTGAGCCGGTGGAGTCGCTGCGGCGGGCGGGTTTGATCATCGTGAATCGCGCGAATCAGGTGAGTGTGGGGCGGATTGAGCAGATTCGGGCGAAGATTGCGGAGTGCGGAGCGGCGGCTCCGGTGCTGTTGGGGCGGGTGGTCAGCGAGAAGGCCGCGTTGCCGGCGGCGGGTGAGCCGGCGATCGCGGTGGCGGGAATAGGCAATCCGCGGACCTTTGTCAGACTGTTGGGCGACGCGGGTGTTTCGCTGCGCGACTTTCTCGTTTTCGACGATCATCATCGCTATTCGGCGGCGGATGCGCAAGAGATCGCGTCGATCGCGCGACAGGCTGGCGCCGCAAGCGTGGTGACAACCCGCAAGGATTGGGTGAAACTGTCGCAGGTGTGGCCGAGCGACGGTCCGCGACTGCTGTGCGTGGGTGTGACGGTGGAGATCGACGATCCACGGGCGGAGTTGATGAAGCGGTTGCGGGCGATTGGTGATTGCCTCCCAGTGTAATGGTGAAACAACGCAGAGCCTTGTGCTTCGTGCGTGAAGAGGATTGAGTTGAACCCATCCGAACGATTGCCGCAGCCCGCATCCGCGGCGCTCGACTTGACGAAGCTGAAGATGCGCTCGCGTGCGGCGCGGGCGCACAAGGTGTCGCTGGAGCGGTTGGGCAAGCCGACCGCGGCGGGGGCGTCGTTCGCGGATTGGTATGCGAATTTGCCGGGTTTTCTCGGGGCCTCGGAGCTTCGAGCAGCGGTGCGGGGCGTGGTCGCGGCGCGGCGCTCGGGCAAGCCGGTGCTTTTCGCGTTCGGCGGACACATCGTGAAGACCGGGTGCAGCCCGCTGGTGATCGACCTGATGGAGCGCGGCATTATCACGGCGCTCGCGACCAACGGCTCGGGCGCAATCCATGATCTCGAATTGGCGGAGACGGGCGAAACCAGCGAGGAAGTGGCGGACACGATTCGCGACGGCAGCTTCGGCATGGTGAACGAGACCTGCGAGCGGATGAACGCGGCGGCGCGCGATGGGCGGAGCGTGGGGCTGGGGCGAGCGCTGGGCAACCTTTTGTGGAAGGGGGACGCGGCACATCGCGAGTTGAGCCTGTTCGCGGCGGCGGCGAGATTGAACATCCCGGCGACGGTTCACGTCGCGATCGGGACGGACACGGTGCATATGCACCCCGCGGCGGATGGGGCGGCGTTGGGCGAGGCGACGCTGGCGGATTTTCGCACCTTTTGCCAAGTGGTCGCGGCGATGGGCGAACCAGCGAGTGCGGCGTCAGCCGGGGCGGCGAGCGCCGGCGCCGGGCCGAAGACGGGCGGCGCGTTTCTGAACTTCGGCTCGGCGGTGATCATGCCGGAGGTTTTTTTGAAGGCGGTGTCGATCGCGCGCAATCTGGGCTACGACCTGGACGGCATGAGAACTGCGAATTTTGACATGCTGCGGCACTATCGTCCGGCGCAAAACGTGGTGAGCCGTCCGGTGAAGGCGGGCCATGGGAACGCGGTAACGGGGCACCATGAGATTTTGTTGCCGCTGTTTCGGCAGGCGATCGTGGAAGAAGTCTCAAGACGCGAGTGAAAGGTTTCAAGTTCAAAACGAAACCGGGAAGCCCTTCGTAGCGGCGGAGTGCGCCACCGCTGTTTTCTTCCACTCGACACTCTGCACTCGAAACTCGAAACTGACTCTCGAAATGGCGCTCAATTGCCGGAGAACCTGAATGAACGACCGCGGCCACCTCACCACGGAACTCCGCAACCCCGCATCGATGGCGATTGATCGCGCGTCGATTGCGGATGCGTTTGACGTCATACACGGCGAAGACGCGAAGATCAGCGCGGCGATTGCGGCGGCCAAGGCCGATGTGTGCAAGGCAATCGAATTGGTGACCGCGGCGTTTGAGAGCGGGGGGCGGCTGATCTACGTCGGCGCCGGGACGAGCGGGCGGCTGGGCGTGCTCGATGCGTCGGAGTGTCCGCCGACGTTTCTTTCGGATCCACGAATGGTGCAGGGGGTAATCGCCGGCGGGTGGGATGCGCTGCGGATGGCGGTCGAGGGTGCGGAAGATTCGGCGGAGATGGGGGCGGCGGCGATGGACGAGAAGCAGGTGGACCGGCGCGACGTCGTCTTCGGCATTACCACCGGCGGCACGACGCCCTATGTCCATGGCGCGCTGCGACGGGCGCGCGAGCTCGGCGCGAAGACGGTCTTTTTCGCCTGTGTGACGCGCGAGCATCTGGCGGATGATTACGACGTTTCGATTCGCGTGGTGGTCGGCCCCGAGGTGGTGACCGGCAGCACGCGGATGAAGGCGGGGACGGCGACCAAGCTGGTGCTCAACATGGTGACGACGATCAGCATGATCCGCATTGGCAAGGTTTATGAAAACCTGATGGTCGACGTGAACACGCGGGCCAACAAAAAGCTGGTCGATCGCGGGACGCGCATGATCATGACCCTGACCGGCCTCGACCGCCCCGCCGCCGGGCGCTTGCTCGACGACTCGGGCGGGCATGTGAAGACGGCGGTGGTGATGCACCGGCGGGGGGTCGATCGAGCGGCGGCCGAAGGGCTGCTGAAGGGGGCGAAGGGGCGGCTGGCGGACGCCGTGCGCGGTTGAGGTTGGTCGGAGCCCGGGGGGCGGAGGCATTCGTAAGTGCCCTTTGCGGGTGCCACTTCCGAGATGCGGCGCGGTATAACTCCGAGCCGAGCGAGGGCAGCGCCGGTGACGGCGGTGCTGCAGCGGTCGGCGAGCCGGTGTCAGAAATCGCGAAACTGCGTGGCCTCAGCGGGTTACGAATGCGTTTTTCGACGATCGGCGACGACGTTCGACGGGCGAAGAGCCCGTCGGTTCGTTCCAGGCCTGTGATGTAGTTTCGCGGGATTCTTCCGCGAGCGAACCTGCAAGGGTTTCGAACATGATGCGAACGATTCTCGGTCGTCGGGCGAATTGGGTGGGCACTCTGGGTCTGTCGGTGACGACGGCGCTGCTGCCGCTCTTGAGCGCAGCCAACATGCCGATGCCGGCGATGGTGGCGATCGCTTTTGAAGACAGCGAATATCAGCGCTCGCCCGCTTCGCAGGAAGCCGAGGAAACCGCCAAGGCGATTCAGCAATTGCTGGAACTGGAGAAGCGGCTGAAGGCCGAGGAGGCAGCGAAGAAGGCTGCTGCCGACGCCGCCAAGAGGGGCGAGCCGGCGCCTGCGAACCCCGCGCAGCCGAACGCCGCGCGCCCCAACGCCGCGCCGCCGAACAACGCGGCGCAGAATTTGACCGAACAGCAGAAGCTCGATCTGGTCCGCGCCGAGCTGCGCGGCGCGACGCAGCCGGCGGCGGCCAACGCGGCCACCGATCCGGCGACCGGCGCGGCCGCGCCGGGTGGCGCTGCGGCGGGTGAGACGCCGGCGCCGGTGACGCCTGCTCCCGTCGCGCCCGCGCCGGCCGTGCCGAGCGACAGCAGCGCGACGACTCTCCCGGCGACGAGCGACGCCGCTTCGATGCCGAGCACCAGTTCGGCGCCGACCAGCGCGTCGTTGCCGGCGATCAGCAGCGCCGACTTTGTCGGCCCGCCGGCCTGGCTCAAGAACCCGCGTCCGATCAACAAGCCCCAGACCGGCACGACGCCGGCGCCCGAGAGCGGCTCGCCGGCGACCGATCAGCCCGCGACCGGAACGCCGCCCGCGGTGGCGGTGCCGAACGCGCAGCCGGTGGTCCCCGCCGACGGCAAGACCGAGTGGTTCAACTTCTCGGAGACGGCGTGGGAAGATGTCATCAAGCAATTCGCGAAGCGCTTCGACAAGCCGCTGATCAACGAGCAGGACCTGATCATCGGCGGCACGCTGAACTACATCAACCCGAAGCGCTTCACGCTGGAGGAAGCGGTCGATGAGCTGAACTTCCTGATGCAGAATCAGGGCTATCGCTTCGTCGAGACCGAGAACTATCTCGAAGTCATCCCGCTGTCGGAGATGCCGCAGCGTGTGCCGATCGAGCGCACCTATCGCACGCGCGAGCTGTATGACGAGGCGCGGCCGTCGCTGCGACGGATGGATTACGCGATCGTCTATTACCGCGTGCCGGAGCAGAGCGCTCAGCAACTGGTCGACACGTTCCAGGATGCGCTGCCCGATAGCGCCCGCATCTCGGTGTTGGGCGATACCAATCAGATCAAGCTGGTCGGCACGGTGAACGACATCGATCGATTCTTCGCGCTGTCGAAGATGGTGGCGCTCGATCCGCTCGACCCGCGCTCCATCCGCGTCTTCGAGATCAAGACCAACGCGGCCGAGATCGAGCGCATGGTTCGTCAGTTGATGGACCTGCCGCAGCAGCAGCAGTTCGGCGCGTTTCGGCCGCAACCGCCGCGGGCGCGGCCCGGCGCGCCGAATCCGGCGGGCGTGAATGTGCCGACGGCGGAGACGAGCGGGCCCGAGATCCTGATCACGGCGGACGACCGGACGAACAGCCTGATCGTGAAGGCGACGCCGATTCAGATGGCGCAGATCGAAGAGCTGATCCGCAAGGTCGACAGCAAGCCCGACCTGGGCAAGTTCGAGACGGTGGTCGTGCCGATCAAGTACGCCGACGCGACCGAGGTCGAGCGCGTCCTCACGCAGATCTTCCAGCAGGAACAGGGCCAGACGAACCCCAACTGGCAGCAGCGCCGCGCGGTGCAGAACATGCAGCCGCGACGCCCGAATCAGCCCAATCAGCCGCAGCAGTTTGTGCAGCCCGGTCAGGGAGCGGCGACGCCCGAATCGATCATCGCCGAAGGCATCTTTGAGCGGGCGAAGAAGACGATTCGCATCGCGGCGGACGAGCGGACGAACGCTTTGATCGTGTATGCCAACGAAGAGGGGCAAAAGCGCGTTAAGGAACTGCTGCAGATCATTGATTGCGAAGTGCCGAGCAACTTTAAGACCTTCGTCATCAAGAACGCCGAGGCGGCCCGCATTCACCCCGTGATCGATCAGATCGCGCAGGGGCTGGGCAGCTTCAACACGCGCATCACGCGCGGTCGTGGCGGGACGCGGGTGGTGCTCGACGATTCGGCCAATGCGCTGCATGTGCTGGCCGATCGCGAAGACATGACCAAGATCGCGGGCATCATCCAGCAGCTCGACGTGCAGCAGCCGGAGCTGGTGCGGCATGTCGTGCATCTGACGAAGCTCAAGCCGAGCCAGGTGGCGCCGATCGTGCAGCAGTTGCTGGCGCAGAGCGCGCAATCGACGCCGGCCTTCCGCGGCCCCAGCCGTCGCGGCGGCAGCGGGTCGGGCGTGAGCATGGTGGGCGAGGCGCAGGTCATCCCGCTGGATGAGGCGGGCACGCTGATCGTCGTCTGCGAGGATAAGGACTGGGCCAAGGTCGAAGAGACCATCACGCAGTGGGACGCCGAGGCGATCGACGATCAGCCGGTGTTCGCGAGCTATGAGATCAAGCAGGGCGATCCGCAGGCGATTGCGGCGCTGGTCGATGCGTTCTATCGCAACTATGAGCACCCGGTTCTGGGGCGCTCGAGCGTGATCGTGAATGCGGCGGGGACGAGCCTGTTGGTGCAGGGCGTGCAGCCGGCGCAGGACGAAATCGCCCAGCTCATCGCCCGGCTCGATGTGGAAGACCTGAAGAAGATTGAAGTGCTGCCGCTGCAACATGCCGACGCGACCGACGTCGCGGAGCAGGCGGCGCGGCTGTTTATGCAGGGCGGCGGCGGCGGCGGGCGGCGGTCGGGTCGCGGCGGCGGGGCGAGTGCGGCGGGCGACGAGGTCGTGATCGACCCCGAGCCGGCGACCAACTCGCTGATCGTGAAGGCCGACGCGACGACGCTCGAACGCATTAAGAGCTTTGTGATGGGGCAGGACCAACGCGTGGCCGCGATGGTGCCGGAGCAGAAGTTCTATTCGCCCAAGTATGCCGAGCCGCGCGAGGTCGCCGAGGCGATTAGCGGTCTCTTCGGCGGTGGAACTTCGCGCGGCGGACGGGCCGGTCGCGGCGGCGCGAGCGCCAGTCGCGGGGCGCTGGTGACGGCGCTGGCGACCGAGACGCAGGTGATCGTGGAAGCGCCGGCGGAGAAGCACGCACAGATCGCCGACTTCATCGCCAAGCTCGACGCGCCGGAAGGGCGCGAAATCGTCACCACGCTGGTGAAGATGCCGGGCGCGCAGGTGCAGTCGATCGCCAACCTGATGTCGACCGCCTTTCGCGAGCGGGCCAAGGACCGCGGGGCGAGCGCCCAGTTCTCGGCCGACCCGACCACCGAGACGATTCTGGTCAGTTGCCCGCAGGACCTCATGCCCGAGGTCGACAAGCTGATCGGCGAATATCGCCAGCAGACCAGCGAGCTGGCGTGGCAGCGCATCTATTACAAATTGAAGTTCGCCGACGTGAACGAAACCGTGCAGTGGCTGAAGCCGCAGATCGAGGCCAGCGTCACGTCGGTCTTTGGTTCGAACACGGCTCGGCAGGTGCAGGTCACGCCCGATCCACGCACCGGCCGCGTGCTGGTCTATGCACCGCAGGTCGCTGCCAAAGAGGCGCAGCTGCTGTTGAATGAGTATGACGTACAGGTCGACAAGCCGGTCGCCGAGGGTGCGACGATCACGGAAGTGATCAAGCTGCCGGGGTTGCAGGTGGGCGGTCTGGCACAGACGTTGAATCAGGTCTTCGGCGGTCGTCCGCAGCGGGCCGACAAGCTCCGCGCGACTTTCGCGGCGGATGAGCTGACCGAGTCGTTGATTTACACGATTCCGCGCGATTGGAAGCCCGAGCTCGACGGTTTCGTGAAGCAGTTCGCGAGCGAGGCCGAGAAGGTCGTGCCCGAGCAGCAGGTCTTCGTGGTGAAGGAGTCGGACGCCGGCTACATCGCGCAGAAGATCAATGATGTTTTCGTGCAGCAGCTTCGCACGCGGCGCGGCAACGCGGTCGCCGAGCGGATCAAGATTTCGGTCGATGAGAAGCTGAATCGCATTTTGGCCAACGCGCCCAAGAGCGTGTTGCCGGAGATTGAGAATTTCGTCGCGCTGCTCGATCAGCCGGAGGTGGCGCGAAAGCTGGTCCGCATCTTCGAATTGAAGCAGGCCAACGATCCGTGGCAGGTCGTGAACATTTTGAATGAGCGGTTCACCGAGTCGGGCGCGGGGCGACGCAACGCCGTCGGCACCGAGATCAAGTTCACGGCGCTGGGCAATGGCAGCGTCGTGGCGGTGGCGCCGACCGACAAGATGCCGGAGATTGAGACGCTGGTGGCGGAGCTGGACAAGGCCTTCGCCACGGCCGATGAGCCGCCGACGCTGATCGAATTGACGTTTGCCGACCCGGGCGAAACGGCGAACATGATCAATCAGCTCTTTGGGCAGGGCAAAGCGGGCGGCAACCGCCAGAGCCAGACGCTGCAAGTGACCGTGGCGAACAACACGCTGGTCGTCCGCGCGCCGAAGGCTCAGTTGGAACAGATCAAGACGGTGATCGAATCGATCGACCGCGAAGATGACAGCAAGCTCGACGTCCGCTCGTTTGAGCTCAAGGTGATGAGCGCCGAGCAGGTCGCGAATCAGGTCAATTTCTTCCTGGCGACTTTGGGGCAGACGACCCGACGCGGACAGATCAAGCCCTTCGCCTTTGGCGAAGGCACGACCAACACGCTGCTGGTCGGCGCGCCGGCCAAGTACATGTCGTTCATTCAGTCGCTCATCGGCGGCATCGAGTCAAAGGAAATTCCGGAGAGCAAGCCGCAGGCCTATGCCCTGACCTATGTGCGGGCCGACCAGTTGCAGGCCAACGTCGAGGCGCTGCTGACGGCCAAAGTGGCCGAGAGCGAGGCCGGGCGCAAGGTGAAGACGCCGGTGAAGGTCGTGGCCGACACGGTCTCGAACCGCATGATCGTCTATGCACCGGACAAGTATCAGGCGCTCGCGGGCGAGCTGATGAAGATGCTCGACAGCGAGGTGGACACGGGCGAAGTCACGCGGATCATCCGCCTGGAGCGCGGCGAGGCGACGCAGCTCGCCCAGACGCTGACCGCGATGGCCAGCAAGGGCGGGCCGGCGGGTCGCGGCGGCATGGGCGCGCCGCTGGTGCAGGTGACGCCGGATGCGGGCAGCAACTCGATCATCCTGAAGGGTTTGCCCAAGGACGTGGGCGACCTGACCAAGCACGCCAGCGACCTGGAAGAGGCGAGCCAGATTCGGCCCGAGATTCGCACGTTCAATATTGAGTATGCCAGCACGACGACGATCAAGGATGTGCTCGATGGGCTGTTCGAGGGCGGCGGGGCGTCGTCTTCGAAGGTGCCGGTGACAATTACGGAGGATGATGAGGAAAGCCGGCTCATCATCACCGCGGCCCGGCGCGACATGGCCCAGATCGAGGCCATCATCAAGGACTTCGATCAGAACCCCTACGGTCCCGACGGCAAGCGAAAGCAGCCGGGCGGCAAGCAGATCTACTTTGTCGACATCTTCAAAGGCGATGCGGACGATATTGCGTGGGACGTCGAGGATTTGTTCCCGTCGCCTGATGACGGCGGACCGGATATCGACGCCGACTGGGACGGGCGCTACATCAAGGTCGTCTGCCGGCCGGGCGAGTTTCCGCAGATCGAGAAGGCGATTCGCGAAGTCGAGTCGCGGGCCAAGGTCTCCAACAAGATCGTCACGCGCAAGCTGCCGCCGGAGAAGATGCAGCAGTACATGGCGTATCTCCAGCAGCGGGTCGAAAACGTCAACATCGAGACCCCGACGCCCGACAAGCCGCAGGAATCGCTGATCGAAGTCCTGCGCCCCGAAGAGAACAAGCGTAAGAAGGAAGACGCGAAGCGAAACAGCGTCGGCGCGAATGAGCGTCCGCGGCGTCGCGGCGGGATCGGGTTCAACGAGCCCAAGCCCGGCGCCGGCGCGGCGATTCTCGGCGCGATTCAGCGCGGCCAGGCCGCTTCGCGCCCGATTGCGACCAGCGGCGCCGTTTCGGCTCAGTCGATCGGCCCCGTCATGCTCGCGCCCGGTGCGGCGTCTGCGATGATGGCCGCGCCGGCGATCGCCGCCGCGACGGATCTGAGCGTGCTGTTGCAAGCTTCCGCCAGCAGCCAGCCCGCTGGTGCGACGGGCAACGCCGCTCCGGGGCCGCGCCGCGAGCCGGCCAAGATCGTCGTGAATCCCGACGGTCAGGTGGTGATCAGCGGCACCGAAGACGCAGTCAGCGAGTTGGAAGATGTGCTCGACGTGCTCGAGGAAGACCTCAGCACCGGCCAGGTGATTCGCATCTTTGAGTTCACCTACGGCGACGTGAACGCCGCCGCCGAAGTGTTGAACATCATGTTCAACGACCGCCAGCAGATTCAGATTCCGCCGCAGATGCAGCAGCAACAGCAGCAGCAGCGGAATCGCGAAGGCGGCGACGGGCAGGATGGTCAGGGCGGCCGCAACCAGCAGGGCGGCATGATGGATCAGATTCGCAACATGGTCGGCGGCCAGCCCAATCAGCAGGGCGGTCGGGCCGGGCGCGCTCAACAGGGCGGCCAGCGAATCAAAATCGCGACCGACGCCGGGCACAACTATCTGATCATCAAGTGCGACGAAACCGATCTGCCCGAGATTCGCACGTTATTGCGGGAATTGGACATCAAGCCGGGAGACGTGGACTTCCGCGTCTTCCAACTGGTCAATCTCGATGCCAACGAGACCGCCGAAAACATCAAGGCGGTTTTCGGCATTGACAAGGCCCAGCAGCGCCGCAGCGGCGGCGGAGCGGGCGGGCCGGCGGCGGCCGGTCGCGGCGGACAGGCCGACCTGCTGCAGATGCTGCAGCAGCAGGCCGTGAGCGTGCCGGGCGTGGAGGGCGGCGCGAAGATTCAGTCGGTCGAGGTGGTGCCGAACAAGATCACCAACTCGCTCCTCGTGAGCGCTCCGCCTGAGGCGATGAAGGCGATCGAAAATGTGATCGTCGAGTTGGAGTCGCTTGAGGGTCGGCAGCTTGTCGGCATCTATCAGTATGAACTGTCGCTGGCGCGGGTCGATGACATTCTGCCGCTGCTGCGCGAGATTTTCGAGGCGGCGGGCGGCGGCGCGGGTCGCGGTGCGGCGGCTTCGCCGGCGGCGCTCGGTCCGGTGACGATTTCGGGCGATCCGCGGGCTAACAAGATCATCTTCACGGCGCAGGCCAAGGACTTTGAGACCGTCGTCGCGCAGATCAAGACGCTCGATGTGGCCGGCGGGCTGGCCGAGGCCGAGACGCAGGTGCTGCAATGGGGCGACGCGAGTGCGATCGCCAAGACCATCAGCGAAATCTTTGTGCAGGCCGGCGGCGGCCGCGGGTCCGAGGGCGGCGGCGCCGCGACGGCGCTGCGCATCGCGGCCGAGCCTTCCACGAATTCGATCACGGTCTGGGGTTCGGAGACGAAGCGCGAGGAGATCTTCACCAAGATCGCCGAGTTTGAAGAGAACAGCAAACGCGCCTTCCGCAATATCAGTCTGGTGTACGCCGATGCCGAGGACCTGGCCGACAAGCTCGGTGCGATCTTCGGCGGCGGCGCGGCTCGTCGCGGTCCGCGCGGCGAAGGCGGCGCGGGCGGTTCGGCCAACGCCGTCGTGATCGTGGGCGACAGCAACTCGAAGGGGCTGCTGGTCAAGGCGCCCGATGCGGTCTTCGCGCAGATCGAAGAGGTCGTTCGCCGCTGGGATCAGCCGAACGAGCAGCTCAAGCTGCGCACCTTCGCGGTGAAGCACGCCAACGCCGAGATGCTGGTGGAGAAGGTGAAGGGCGCATTCGTCGAGTACATGGCGATGCTGCCGCGAAACCCGAACGGCAAGCCGCCGTTTGATCCGTTTACGGCGGTGGCCGATCCGCGGACGAACAGCATCACGATCGTCGGCTCGGAAGAGATTTTCGCCTTCGTCGGCAATCTGATCGCGACGGTGGATGTGCCGGCCGACGACACGCAGCGCAAGCAGTTTACGATCTTCCGTCTCGACCAGGCCGATGCTGCGATCGTCGCCGATGCCATCAACGTCCTCGCCGGCGGCGGTTCGGTCGGTGGTGGTGGCGGCGGACAGCGCGGCGGTCGTCCGGGCATTCCGGGCATGGGCGGCGGCGGGGGCGGCGGACCGCTGCTCGATGTGCAGGCGGTGCCCGAGCCGTCGCTGAACGCAGTGATGGTCTATGGCCGTCCGCAGGATATTCAGACGGTCGACAAGGAAGTCATTCAGCAACTCGACAACCTCGATCTGAATGAGCAGTTCGCCGACATCGTCGTGAAGGAAGCGACCGCTTCGCAGGTCGTGAATTTCGTGCAGCAGTTCTTCGACGAGCAGTCGGCCGGCGTGTCGCAGGGGCAGCCCGGCGCGTCGCTGCGGCGCGGGCCGAAGCTCATTCCCAACGACTCGTCCAACCTGATCATCGCCCGCGGCAGCAAGCGGCAGATCGCCCAGGTGCAGGACCTCGTCTCACGCTTCGACCGCAAGGACCTCGCCGGCAACACGATCATCGTGCGCAAGATTCCGCCGGGTCGCGATGCGGCGACCGTCGCGGCCGACGTCGAACGGCTGGTCAACCAGGCCGAAGAGCAGGACGCGCAGTTCAACGGGCGTCAGCCGCGCCCGGTCGTGATCGGCTCCGATGCCTTCGCCAACGCCATCATCATCGGCGGCCATCCGTCGACCTTCGGCATGGTGCAGAACGTGGTCGATCAATTGGAAAAGATCGGCCCGACGCGTCAGACCACGCGCATCATTCAATTGACCAATCTGACCGCCGAAGATGCGCAGGGCATGATTGAGCGCATGCAGCAGAACCGCAGCGGCGGCAACAGCGGTCGCTCCGGCGGCGGAAATCGCAACAACCGAGGTGGCGGTGGATTCGACGGTGGCTTTCCGACGTTTTTCCGCGGTGGATTCCCCGGCGGCGACTTCGGCGGATTCCGCCCGATTCAGGCGCAGCCCGCGGGCGGCGACGGCAACCGTCGTCGCAACACCGGACGAAACACCGGCCGTCGCGGCGCCTGGCGGATCGAGCGCGCTCCGCGCGGCTTGATGGCCGATCCGCTCGATCTGCTCGAGTCGCCGGCCTATGTGCCGACCGTGCCGTCGGTCGCGGCGTCGCCCGTTTCGCCGATGCTGGTCGGCTTCTTGCTCGAAGAGGGCGGACGCGAGGCGATTGAGGCGGCCCGTCTGCGGCTCGCCGCGGCCCGCGATCCGGCCAGTTTCATGGAAGATGTTCCGCGGCTCGTGGCGCTGGCTGATCCGCCGGCGGATGCGGCCGCCAATGTCGATGCTCCGGTGCAGCAGCCGCGTCGCGCCTTTGGCGCCGATCGCGCCGCGCCCGCGAGCGCTCCCGCGAATCCGGCGGACGTCGCCGCCGGCGTTGCCGGTGAGTTGCAGGGCGCGGTGACCGCGGCCCCGCTTGGCGCACGTCAGATCATCGTCACGGGCGATGAGGCGGACATCGCGTTCATTGAGTCGATCCTGCGGCTCATGGAGAACACGGTCCCGAAGCCGACGATTGAGATTTTCCCGCTGACCAATTCGAAAGCCGCGGTCGTCGCGGAAGTCGTCACCAAGACGATGACCGACTTCATCGAGAGCGGCGGCGGCTCGGGTCCCGAAGACCGCTTCAGTATCAGCGCTGAGGCGCGCAGCAACTCGCTGATCGTGTCGGCCTCCGAGCGGAACATCGAAGTCCTGCGCGATCTGATCAGCCAGATCGATGACCTGACCGTGGATGGTCAGACCGACTTCAAAACGATCACGCTGGACAATGCCATCGCCAGCAATGTCGTCGCGCAGTTGAAGCCGGCGATCGAACGTCTGAATGCGATTCGACAGGTGCCGACCGAGGCTCAGCCTTCGGTTCAGGCGCTGCCGAGTACCAACGGCGTTCTGGTGATCGGCACGCCGAAGGACATCGAAGAAATCACGCGGCTGGTCGGTGCGCTCGACGTCAAGATCGAAGACAAGACCGCCGCCGCCGAGTTCAGCCGGGCGGAGGTCGTGCTGATCCCGCTCAAGAACGCAATTGCTGAGGAGGTCGCGACGACGCTGACCGACCTGATCGACGAGCAGCAGACTCTCGCTCGCGAAGCCGCGAGCGCCGAGGGCGGCGCGGGCGCTAAGCCCTTCGTCCGCAAGTTGAAGCTGAAGCTGGCCGACGGGCGCGAGTTGCCCGAGCTCGATTTGGAAAAGCCGATCAAGATCGTCCCCGAGAAGGGCACCAACTCGCTGCTGGTCTTCTCCTCCAGCAAGAACCTGGAACCGCTCAAGGCCGTCGTCGGCGTGTTCGACACGCTTCCCGAGGGCATCGACACCGGCGTTCGCGCCTTCGTGTTGAAGTATGCCAAGGCCGAGTCGGTGGCGACGTTGCTCGAAGATGTCTTCACGTCGGGCAAGGGCGCTCTGCGTCGTCCGGCCGAAGGCTCGGGCGACTCGGTGGAGAAGGGCGTTTTGCCGCCCATGCCGCCGGCGCTTTCCGCGCGCGGTTTGCCTTACAACGTGTCGGTGACGCACGACGTGCGCAGCAACACGGTGGTGATGATCGGCCAGAAGGACGCGCTGCTGCTCGCGGGCGGCCTGATCGCCGAGTTTGACAAGCCCGCCGCGCAGCTCGGGCAGGCGGCGCGCATCATCGAACTGAAGAACGTCGCCGCCACCAAGCTCGCCGAGCAGCTCACCGACCTGCTCGAGAAGCGGGCGCAGGCGCTGGGCGAAGACGGCAACGAAGCCCGCGATAGCGCGGTGGTCGTGCCCGAGGATCGGTCAAATCTCCTGGTCGTCTTTGCGTCGCAGGAGATGCACGACATGATCGAAAACCTGGCGCAGCAGCTGGATAGCGCCACGAGTTACACCACGATCGACACGCGGCTCCGCGCCCTGAAATTCGCCGACTCGGCCAAGCTGCAGGAATCGCTGCAGGAGATCTTCGACAAGAAGAAGGAGTCGGAGCCGGGCAACGAGCCGAAGAACACGCTGCACGTCCTGGCGGATCCGCGAACGAATTCGCTTGTGCTCACCGGCACGCGCGACTTCCTGAGCGAGGCCGAGAAGCTGATCAATCAGTTTGACGTCGAGTCGAGCGGTTCCGTCGAGGTCGCGGTGATCCCGGTGCAGCTCAGCAGCCCGACCAACATCGCCAAGCTGGTCGACGAGTTGATTACCAAGAGCCGCCCGGCCGACTCGGCCGCCGGCACGCCGGTCTATGTCGCGGCCGATCCCGTTTCGGGGAATCTGCTCGTCGCCGCCGCGAAGGAAGATCTGGCGCAGATTCGTCGCTGGGTCGATCTGCTCGATAAGCCGCGCGAGATCGGCCTGAAGACGGCGATCATCCCGCTGCAGCGGGCCAAGGCCGAAGACCTCTCCGAGCAGGTCAATGAGCTCTTCACGGGCAGCGGCGGCGAAGGCGAGACCGATCTCGCGATCGCGCACGATGCCGTGACAAATTCGATCATCGCGGTCGGGCCGCCGAATCTGGTGAGCGAGGTCGAACGCATGGTCGTCCGCCTCGACACGACGGACGCCCGCGGCGGAGCGCAGGTTCGCTTCTTCCGTCTCGAACAGGCGGATGCCGAGTCGGCCGCTGATCTGCTGAGCGCTATCCTGGAAGGCCGCGGCGGCGCCGTCGGCGGCGGGACGGGCGGGTCGGGCGGCGGCGCCCAATCCGAAGCGGCCAAGCAGGTGATGATCATCTATGAGCGCCTCAATCCGGGCGCGACGACCGAGATGCTCCGCGCCATGCGCGATCAGATCATCATCACCGCCGACACGCGCACCAATCAGCTCGCGGTCACCGCGCCGCCCGACAGCATGCCGCTGGTCGAGTCGCTGGTCAGCGCGATTGATATTCCGCCGCGCTCGGACAAGATCGAGGTATTCCCGCTGCGGAACTCCGACGCGGGTCAGCTGGCCGAGACGCTGCGCGAATTGTTCGACGAGGCCGGCGGCGCGGGCACGGGCGGCGGACAGGGCGCGGGCGGCAACGCCGGCGACGACCAGCAGCGCCAGCTCACGTTCGCGGGCTCGAGCGGTGGCGGCATTCAGGATGTCTCGTTCAGCGCCGACATCCGCACGAACTCGATCATCGCCGCCGGCACGCCCGGCTATCTGCAATTGGTTCGCGAGCTGGTTTATCAGCTCGACACCCAGCCGATCGAAGAGCGCAAGACGATGGTCTATTCGCCGCGCAACATCCCCGCGGCGGAGCTGGCTGCGAGTCTTCGCGACTACAGCGAGGCCGAGCAGGCCCGGCTCGAATCGCTCGGCGACGAGATTTCGGCTCAGCGCAAGCAGGAGCGCGAGATCGTCGCGATCGACAATGAAGAGGCCAATCGCGTCATCTTCGCCTATAGCCCGCGCTTTGAGAGCAACGTGCTCGACATTCTGCGCGAGCTCGATCAGCCGCCGCCGCAGGTTTCGATCGAGGTGCTGATCGTCGAAGTGACGCTCGGCAACGACCTTGAGCTCGGCATCGAGTTCAGCGGTCAGGACCTGGCCTTCACTCGCGCCGGCCCGGATGACACGACCTCGTTTGACGTGGTCGGCGGCACCGACGTCGGCGCCGGCGGCAGCGGCTTGGGCGGCTTCACCTTCGCCATCACGGGCGCAGAGTTCGATTTCCTCTTCCGCGCTCTGCAGACAGAGAGCCGGCTGCAGGTGCTGAGCCGTCCGCAGATCGTCGCGACGGATAACCAGGAGGCGACGATCGAAGTCGTCGACGACGTGCCCTACGTCAGCGGCACGGGCACGACCTTCGGCGGTCAGGTGCAGACGCAGGTCGCGCGGCAGGATGTCGGCATCACGCTGACCGTCACGCCGCAGATCAATCCTGACGGCTTCGTGCGGATGGAGATTTTGCAGGAAGTGTCGGACTTCACCGATTCGACGGTGCAGGTCGGCCCCGGCGTCACGGCTCCGGTCTTTTTCCGTCGCCAGCTCGAGACGACTGTCACGGTGCGCGACAGCGAAACGATCGTCCTCGGCGGTCTGATTACCTCTCGCAAGACCAACAGCGAGAGCAAGGTGCCGATCATCGGCGACATTCCGATTCTGGGCAGCGCGTTCCGCTTCCAGCAGGATTCGCAGACCCAGACGGAGCTGCTCGTGGTGCTGACGCCGCGCGTGATTCGCACGGTCGAGGATTTCCGCGAGGAGTCGATCGCGCAGCGCGACCGCACCGGCGACCTGCCGGGCGAGATTTTGACCAACCCGCTGCTCAATCGGCTGCGCGTGCCGCCGGAGCAGCTGAACCCGGCCGATCAGGATGGCGTCTTCGGCTCGTTCCAGCCGGAGCAGCGCGAACGTCGCCCCTACACGCGCGAGTTCCCGGCCGAGCCGTTGCCCGAGAACGAACAGCCGACACGCACGCGGACGAACGAGACCGCGGCCCCGCCCGCGCCGCGTAAGCCGACCTACGACCTCCCGATTCCGGCGGGCTATCGCGCCCGCACCGGAGGATGATGTGATTGCGTCGCGCCCGTTTCGGGTGATCATGCCTGTGGTTTTTTCGGCGGCGCTGCTGGCGCTCGCCGGCTGTCAGGCATTCACGCCGCGCGGGCCGAACGAGATCGATCCGCTCTCGATCGACACGCGCGATGACATCGTCCAAGTCGTCGCGTATTGGCCGCAGACGGCTTGGACCTACGACTCCGACGGCAACCCCAAGGGGATCCGCCCGGCGGTTTACTTTGTCAGCGGTCAGTTGCAAAAGGGCGCGTTTGTATCCGGGCCGATCACGATCAGCGTCTCGGAGGTTTCCGGGGGCGCCGCGGGCGCGCGCTCGGGTTTCCGATTGTTGCATGAGTGGCGCTTCGACAGCGCGGTTCATCGCAGCTTTCGCATCGCCAAGAAGGCGATCACAGGCTACTACTACGGCTTCCCTCTCGATTTCCCGCCGGGCGTCGATGTGACGGGCAAGGAAGTCGAGATCGTCGTCGCGTATCGTCGCAGCGATGGCCGCGAGATCAAATCGACGCCGAAGCGCGATCAGGCACTGGCGTTGCGCTGGCCCCGCACCTCTCCGGTGAGTTCGCCGACGCAGCGCTCAGGCAGGTCGCGCTCGCTGGCCGCGGCCGATCGCGAGCGAGCCGCGAACGTGCGCGAGGCCGACGCGGCGCCGGGGTTCGATCAGGCTCCTCCGCCGGTCGAAAACTCGTATCAGAATCCGGATGCCGACCAGCCGTTCGATGCCGCCCCCTCGGGCGAGCCCGCCTACGCGACGCAGCCCCCGGCGGAAGAACAATCGCCGCCGAGTGATGCCGCTGCTGCGCCTGATCCATCGCCCCCGCCGCGACCTCGTTCGTCGGTGGGCAGCCGTCTGCGTCCGACGTCTCCTTCGGGTGGGCCGACGATTCATCGTTTCCGTCCGGTTCAGGCGGGCCCGCGTTGAGCTGGCCGCGGTTTTTCATCGCGCTGCTCGCGGTCTTCCTTGTGCAGACGACGCTCGCCCGGCTTGTGCCGGGCGCTGGGCTCGATCTGTTTCTGGCCTTGGCGCTCTTTGTTGCGCTGACGATGCCCGCCGCCGATGGACGGATCGCCGCTTGCCTGGCGGGATATCTGCAATCGATCGGCAGCGACGGCCCCCTGGGCCTGCACGCGCTGAGTCTCGGCGGCGCGGCATGGGCCGCAACGGTGATGCGTGCTCAGCTAAACACCCGCAGCCTCTTTCCCCGCTTTACTGTCGCCGTGCTGGCCGCCGTCGTCGGCCAACTGGTGTTGCGCGTCACGCAGACGCTGATCCTCGGCCACGCCGCCGCTTCGTTCGGCGCGTGGCTGCAGTCGATCGTGGTCAGTTCACTGGTGGCGGCGTTTCTGGCGGCGCTGCTGGCGGGTGGCCGGCCGTTCGCCCGCGTGGTGCGGCGCGACTACGCGCGCCGCATCTGACGCTGATCCCCCATAAACGAATCTTCTAGTTCGAACTCACGAAGCGCTCAGCGGCGCGCGCTTGCCGGTGCCGCCACGCGGCCGTCAGCGCGATCGGCCGTGCGGCATCCGCCGATATCCGGGCACCCAGGGCGTCGGCGGGCGTACCGCGGCGCCGGGCGGCGGAGTGGCCGTGCGAACCGGGGCCATCGACGGCGGCGTGGCCTTCTTGGGAGAGGGGAAGAGCGTACTCGACACCCACGCGAGACCGAGGAACAGCACGGTCTTCGTTACGCTCGACACATACATCGCCGTAAAGTCGCCGCGCCAGATCGTCGCCAAATCGGGGATGCACACAAGCCACGCCAGCCAGAGCGCCATGTTGTCGGGGTTCTGGCGCAGATAGGTGTTCAGGATGCGCACGACCCGGCCGCTGACCCACATGCCCAGGATCACGCCGATCGCGGTGAAGTTCATATACAGCTCACCGAAGGGCACGATGCCGAGGTTGTTCTCCAGATAGTTCGTGCTGTACCACATGCGGCTGATGATGCTGCCGGAGGAGACGGGCTTGCTCTCCCAGATCGCGCGGGGAATGAAGAACAGGAACGCCGTCACATACCCGCTGCCCCACAGGAACTCGCGTTCGCGCGGGATGCGCTGCACGGCGAACTCATAGGTGTAGTAGTTGATATCGAGGCCGCCGATGAAGTCGGCGAAATTCTCGCTGCTGAAAATGCCGTAGGCAGCACCCGCCGCCGAGCCGTAGAAGCGGTTGCCGCGCGTCGCACCGAGGTAGAGCAGCAGCAGGCCCGCGACCGCCGCCGTGCTGATCAACAGCAGGCCTTTCTTAAAGGCGCCGGAGTTTCTCATGCGGAAGACATAGATGAAGCCGAACGCGGCCAGCACCAGACCGACCTGCGGACGGCGCGACCAGGAGAAGACGATCAGCATGCCGATGATGAAAAAGAACCCCGCCACCATGAACAGTCGCGCGATCGGGTTGCCGCGGAACATGAAGAACCCGAGCACGCTGAGCAGGGCCGCGGCGCCGACGTTGCTGTTCACCAGTGCGCCCACGACTTGCGACCAGGCCTGACCGACGACCACCGACCCGGTCAGCGAAAACGCGACCATCGAAATGGTGAAGATCCACATGGCGATGAGCTGCGCCGGGCCGAAGGTGGGGGCGGGAATGGGGATCGACGCGACAAAGCCGCGGGCTTTCCCGCTGTAGAGGCCGAGGATGTACATCACCGTCCCGGCGACGGCGAGCGCGGCCGCCTCCACCGCGACGGTGGCCGTCGCTCGCCCCGGAAACTTAAACGCGACGCCGAGCATCGCGACCGGCACGTACATGATGAACCCGCCCCAGAACACGGCTACCGGATCGAAGATCGATCCATTTTCCGTCCAGATATAGATGGCAAGCAGCGCGAGACCTGTGAGCAACAGGATCGTCGCGAAGAAGAAAAGAGTCGCATCCATTCAGGACCACTCCGGCACGCGAGCGCGCTTCTCGGCCGCGCCGCCCGTGCGCATCCTCGCGGCGAAAGCGCAGTATCGCGCGCGGTTCGGCCGAATACAACCAGTCCTTGTCCGCGAGCCTACTCGCCCCCGCCGACCACCACGATCGACAGTCGCCGCGTCGGAATCGCGATCGGCGCTCCGTCCAAAACCGCCTGTTGCCCCGCCGCGCGACTCCAGTTTTCGATCGCCAGCAGCACCTCCCCCCGGCTGCCGCGAAAGCGGCGGACGCGCACGCCGGGCGGGACATTGCGGATGCCGCGCGTATCTTCGTACACCGGTCGTCGCTGCCAAAAGCCGACCTCACGCCACGTCGTCAGGATCTCGCCGAGGGCCGCGTTGATCGGTCCGAGCGTCTGTTCCGGCTTTTGCGTCGGCGTGATGACGTCGAGCTTGGCTCCCAAAAGGAATGCCTCGCGCTCGACGCGATGGTCGTTTGCAGCTCCCCAGTGCTTGTGGTCGCCGTTGGATTCTCCGAAAAAGAACACGTGCTCGTTGAGGAGATAACGCGAAAAGCGGACGAAGGAAGGCTCCTTGTTCGCCTCTGCGGGCTTTCCTCGCTCGCCGACGTTGAAACCTCCGCTCAGAAACCCGCTGCCCAAAAACGCGCTGGGGTACAGATCCTCGACTCCCTCCACGATCGCGTCGGCGAATTTCGGCTCGCCCAGAACCCGGGCGACGAACAACGGCGTGGCTGCGAAACATACATTGCCGATCGTGTCGAGATAAATCGCTTCGGCGTGGTGATCCTCGCAGTTTTGGCGCACCCACTCGCGCATCCAATCCAGGTGCGAGACGCCTTCGCGGAGAGTCGGGTCGTCGAGGCGTTGAAGGTCCAGCGGGTCGCGCGGCCGGGCGTAAAAGCCGACCCGCGTCCCCGCCGCTCGAAATTGATCGATGAGCCGCGGCAGATCGGGTCGATAGCGGGCGTGCAACTCACGCCGGCCCACGCAACAGCCGCACTCCTCGCCCGGCTTGACCGCTGGTCGAGCCAGCGCCGCCTGACCGGTGTAATTGCTCATCTGCCCCCAAAACTGAATCCACGGAAATTCGCCGTGCCAGCGCTCGTGAAACTGTTCGAGATAGCGCGGGTCGAAACGGGGCGAATTCTGCAACTGCACATTCAGCCAGCCCGGCGTCTCTTGCAGCGTCTGCGAATAGCGCGGCGGAAACAGATTTTCGCTTCGCAGCTTGCTCTGCAGCCATTCGCGGAAAACCTCGACCGGCTTCTGCCACGGTTCCCCGCCCGCGGCCGCGTCATGGGGATAGCTGGCGTACAAGATGGAGTATGTCTGCTTTCGCCCCGGCGGCAGCGGTTCGTGCGAGACGAGCGTGATGCGGTTGCGCGAGTACATCGGCGTCAGATTGCGCGGCGGCCAGTTGGTCGCCGCCGCGACTCGCGCCGACCGGCGATCCGTGACGATTAGCAGCGGCGAGAAGCTGACGCCCGGATAGAGATTGCCGTTCCACCCCCACTCCATTAGCGAATCCATGCGGCACGCCGTCCCGCCGAACTTCGGGGTGAGGACGACGTCGTCCGACATATCGGAGTTGAGCACGATCTGCTGCGGTTCCCACGGAAACCACACTTCCTGCACCGACTGCCGCGGATTGAGCTCGAACGACCACTGGCCGCCACCGGCGTCGACGATCGATGCGGTCAGCTCCGGCGACTCAAACTCGAACCGGGCGGGACCGCTGCTGCGCCACTGGGTGACGACATACTTATCCCCGTTGAGCCGGATGTTGGCCTGAGGCGGGTCGGCAGCGCCGGCGATCCCCATCGCGGCCAAGGTCAATAACGCCAGCCGCCGAGCATGCGTGTGCCGCCAGTTCATTTCCAAGCTGCATCTCCGAAGCCGAGCCTGTGCGACCAGGCGCGGCGGTCGATAGAGGAGGGTATCTGCGATACGAACAGCGGGAGCCAAGGGTTCGCCCACCGCCCCAGCGCCGAACAACGTCGAGAAGCGTTAACCCAAACACGGGCGGCGACTGGCAATGTTCGTGGGAATGCGGCGGGAGGGATTCCGGCGAGCCGGGGAAAAAGCGGGTGATGGGATTCGAACCCACGACATTCACGTTGGCAACGTGACGCTCTACCACTGAGCTACACCCGCGTCGATCGCCCAGAGGCGCTTTCGCGAGCCACGGATTATCGCAGGGTCGCCGCGATTTTGCAAGGGGGGCTGCGCGGGTCGCTCACGGGGTTTGTCGACACAATCTCGGTGACAGCGTCGATAACAAAAATGGGAGCGGCCGCCGCCCGATTGGCCCCCCCAACTCGGGCCTTGGTCCGCGGCGGTCGCCGCGAGCTTCCCACCCAGCCGCGGTACAATATTTCCGCCTTTGGCGGCGCGCTACCAATACCGGACGAATCGCCTGCGACGCAACGACGAGCGACTCTGCATCGGAGCGCCGCAGCTACAGCGGCCCGCCACAGCGACAGGGCAGCAGGAGAACGCAGCATGGGACTCTGGGACCGCCTCAAGGGCGAATTGATCGACATTATCCAATGGCTCGACGCCGCGCCCCAAACCATGGTGCATCGCTTCGAGCGGCACGGAAATGAGATCAAGTACGGTGCGAAGCTCGTCGTCCGCGAAGGCCAGGCCGCCGTATTCGTCAACGAAGGCCAGCTTGCCGACGTTTTCCAGCCGGGCACCTACACCCTCGAAACCAAGAACCTGCCCGTGCTAAGCACTATTCTCGGTTGGTACTACGGCTTTGAGAGCCCGTTCAAGGCCGAAGTCTATTTCATCAGCATGAAGCAGTTCACCGACCTCAAGTGGGGCACGATGAACCCGCTCATGACGCGCGACGCTGAGTTTGGCCCCGTGCGGCTGCGGGCCTTCGGCACCTATGCCATGCGCGTACAGAAGCCCGACGCCTTCATCCGCCAGATCGTCGGCACCAATGCCCAGTTCAACACCGACGGCATCACCGATCAGCTTCGCAACCTGATCGTCTCGCGCTTCACCGACATTCTCGGCGAGAGCAAGATTCCCGTGCTCGATCTGGCGGCGAACTATGAAGAGCTGGGCACGTTCTTGACCCAGAAGATCGGCCCCGAGTTTGAGAGCTACGGGCTCGAGCTCACCAAGGTGTTGGTCGAGAACATCTCCCTCCCGCCAGAAGTCGAACAGGCCCTCGACCAGCGCTCCAAGATCGGCGTCATCGGCAATCTCGCCCAATACACCCAGATCCAGACCGCCGACGCGATGCGCGACGCCGCGAAGAACCCCGGCGGAATGGCGGCTGGCGGCATGGGAATGGGCATGGGCTACGCGATGGCCAATCAGATCGGCCAGTCGATGTCGCAGGCCGCCAACGCCCCCGGCATGGGCGCCGCGCCGCCCCCGCTGCCCACGCAGAAGATGTATCACGTCGCGATCAACAATCAGCCCGCCGGGCCGTTCGACCTCGCAACGGTGGTCCGCAAAGTGCAGGCCGGCGAGGTTCGCCGCGACACACTGGTCTGGACCGCCGGCATGGCCGAGTGGGTCGATGCAGGCAAGGTGACCGATCTCGCCAGCGCGTTCGACTCGGTGCCACCGCCGCTCGCTGCGCGCCCGAAGTAACCTTCCCCCGTGTCGGCCGCCGACTTCTCCATGCCGCCGCTGCCGCGCGAGTCCTCCTCGCCGGATGACCGCGCCGCACCGCCGCGCCCGCCGGCCGACGACCGCGGTCAATCGACGCCAGCGGCGACACCTACGCCTCAATCTGGCGGCGCGAGCGGCAAATTCCCCTGCGGCCAGTGTGGCGCGAAGCTCGTCTTCGTGCCCGGCACACGCGCGCTCGGCTGTCCTTACTGCGGATTCACCAACGAGATCGCGGCCCCGGCGTCGCAGATTCACGAGCTGGACTACGAGCGCTATCTGCGCGCCCTCGCCGACGCGAACGAACCCGCGCCCGAGATCGAGGTCGTCGAACGCCGCATCACCAAGTGCGACAGTTGCGCCGCCGAGATTCAACACCCCGCCGGCGCCGCGTCGATTTCCTGCCCGTATTGTGCCACGCCGATCGTCATCGCGAATCAGATCCAACGCCTGCTCCGGGCTCAGGCTTTGCTACCCTTTCGCGTCACATCGGACGCCGCGAATCAGGCCTTTGCGAAGTGGCTCAAGTCGCTCTGGTTCGCCCCCAGCGGGCTGCAGCGCTACGCCCGCGTCGAAGACCGCATCGTCGGCGTCTACGCCCCATTCTGGACCTACGACTGCAACACCATCACCGACTACACCGGCATGCGCGGCGACGACTACTACGTCCCCGTCACCGTGACGGTGGTCGTCAACGGCCGAACCGAGACGCGCACCGTCATGGAGCGCCGCACGCGCTGGACGAGCGTCTCCGGCCGCGTGCGCAACAGCTTCGACGATCTGTTGGTCGTCGCGACCCGCAGCCTGCCGCGGGCTCTGGTCGAAGAGATCGACCCGTGGGACCTCACGCAGCTTGAACCCTACCGCGACGAGTTTCTGAGCGGCTTCGCGGCGGAGCACTATCAGGTCGGCCTCGAAGCCGGATTTGCCGACGCGAAATCGCTGATGGCCGGCCCGATCCGGCGCACCGTCGCTCATGACATCGGCGGCGACCATCAACAAATCCACTCGCTCCATGTCGACTATCGCAACATCAGCTTTAAGCACATCCTGCTGCCGATCTGGATCAGCGCCTATCAATACCGCGGCAAGACCTATCGCTTTCTCGTCAACGCCCGCACCGGCGAAGTGCAGGGCCATCGACCTTGGAGCGTGCTCAAAATCACGCTCACGATTCTCGCCGCGATCGCGGTCGTCGGCGGCGCGGTGTTTGCGTATATGAAGATGCAGTGACCGCAGCGGCGCGGGCCCGTGCCCGGCGACGGGTCAGGGAGACTTGCGTTCGTTCGGCCGGGGAAACAGCCGCAGTCCGGGGGCGAGCCGTTCGGACAGCTCCATCGCCAGATATTGCGGCTCGGCGCGCACCCGACCGGCGTCGATGCGCCCGCTCTTCAAATCGAGGAAGGTTTGCCGCAGCCCGTCCGCCAGCGCGCGAAACGCGCGCGGCAAATCCGGATGATCGCCGGGGCCGGGGTCGTAGAGCCAGCGGTCGCCGCCGCCGCGGACGAAATTCGCAATTCGCCGCGGCAGTCTGCCATTCACCCAATAGGTCACCTGTGCCGCGTCGCCGGCGATGATCTCATCCAGCAGCTCGGTGTTGGTGCTGAAAACATCGAGGTGTTCGCCAAACGTGGAGAGGTCGATCGCGTCGCGCAGCCCGCTGCCGACGTTGTCGCGAACATGGTCGCGCAGCTGGCGCTCCGCGAGCAGAAAAATGTCGACCGCCGCCAGCAGATCGGTCGTCGCCTTCGCCCGCTCCGGCACGATCCACGCGGTCATTTCCGAATAGGCCCGCCGATCACGCAGTTCCCAGAGCTTTTCGGTCGTCCGTTTTGGCGTATTGGCGGCGATGGGGCGCGAGGCCGGGCCGCTGGTCGGCGCGACCGCGAACTTGCGTTGCAGTTCCGCCGCTTGTGATTGAACCGCCGTAACCCATGTGGCGCGATAGTGCCACGCCGCCGCGGCTCCGCCCGAGAGTGCGATCAACAGCAGCATTCGGCGAATGAGCCGGTTGCGGCGGCGGCGGGTCATCGGGCGGCGGGTCCGTCGAGCTGCATCGCCGCGCCGGGGTCGAGGCGACAAAGCTGCCCGAACAGATCCGACAGCCTTCGCTGCTCCTCGGGCGTCGGCTTCGGGCGGGCCTTCTGCAATGCCTGGTAAAGCTGCCGAAAGAGCGACAGCGCCAAATCCGGCTCCCACTCGATCAAGCGATGATTGGCCGCCAGCGTCTCGAGCTCGTCGAGCAGGGGCACCGCGACGGCCGGCCGCGCCGCGTCGCACAGCACCTCCGCCAGCGCGAGCCGAGCGCGGAAGTACGCCCGCATTCCCGCGGCGCTTTCGGCGGCGCGAGTCAGCTCCTGAATTGCCTCGCTCGATTTCGAAGCGGCCAGCAGCGACCGCGCCGTCGCGATCGATTGGCCGAGCGGGTCCTCGGGCGAAGCGCCGCCGCCCGATCCGCCGCCGCTGCTTGCGCCGCCCAACTGGGCGAGCCAGGCCCGCGTCGCGCCATCGGCGAAGGGCGTGCCATCTCGAAATGAGAGTTCGACCAACGCCGGAAACGCCTGGTGCACGCTCGCAGCAAAGCCCTCGACGATGATCAGCGCGGCGCGATACTCCGGCCCCATGCCGCGCAGCGCGGCGCTGGTCAGTCGCTGCAGGTCGAGCCAGAGCGGAGTCTGCGCAAATTGCGCTTCCAGCTGCGAAATCGCGTCGAGCGAGGGGCTTGCCGCCAGCCCCTCAAGCTGCTGACGTCGCGGCGCGGGAATCGGCGGAATCACGCGGTCTTTGGGCGGCTCGACAATGCCGCCGAAGTGAACGGCGCGAAGCAGGGCGTAGCTACGCGGCTCGCGCGGATTCTGATCGAAGAAGAACTTCGCGAGCCGGATCGCGGCCTGCGCCGCCGCGCTTGGCGTGGCGAAGTCGCCGCTGGCGGCAGCCACCGCGGCCGAATCGCCGCTCGCGCCCGGGGCGTTCGTCGTGGCCGTGGCCACGGGCGGCTTGTCGGCGGGCTTGGGCGCGGCAAAGCGATCGCACAGCGCCTGCATGGCCCGCAGCGTCGGGGCAACATTGGGCGACGGCGACCCACTCTGATACTTCGCCGCGAAGTCGGTGGCGAGTTTCTGCAGGGAATCGCGGGCCGCAATCAGCCAATCGGCGTCGTTCGCCTGCGGTCGTTGCTTTGGCCCGCCGCCGCTCGAATCGAGCTGCGGTTGCAGCTTGTCAAAGCAGTATTGCAGCGAGTTCACACGCGGCAGCGGGGGCGTCGCCTTCGGAAAGCCGGCGTCCCAGTGCGCCTCGCACATCGCGCTTAGCGTCGCCAAGCCGCGAGCCAGCCCGGCGTAAGACTGCCGCTCAAACAGGCCGCAGACGAGGTAGCTCGCGGCCAGAAAGTCCTTTGATTTTGTCGTCAGGATCTGCGTCGCGAGCGCGACGACGCGCTCCCAATCGACTGTTCCCCCGTGGATCGAGCCGATTCGCCCGATCTGCTCCTGCAATTCTTCGAACTCCGGCTCGTAGCGCGCCGCGGCGCCGGCGGGCTGCGCTTCGCTGATCGGGGAGCGACCCAGCTCGACGAAGGCGGCGAGGTCGGCCGTGCTCATGCCGCCCCGCTCGAAAACCGGCCGCGCCGCCGGGAGCTACTCATGGCGATGCCTCACGATGGCGCCGGTCAGCAGAAACACCACGTCTTCCGCGATGTTGGTGGCGTGATCGGCGATGCGCTCCAGGTTCTTCGCCACCGACAGCACGTCGACATAGCCCGCCATGTGGTCCGGCTCGCGCGGCGCCTCGGCCACGATGTTGCGCACGATGCCGGCGTACTGCTGGTCGATCGCGTGATCCCCCGACAAAGCCCGCTGCGCCGCCGACAGGTCCTCTGCGCTGAGGCTCTGCACCACCGTGCGCAGGATCGCCCGCACCGACCGGCTCAGCTTCATCAGGTCGTCGTTGCGCCGCGCGAGCTGCTGCACCTCGAGGTGTCGGCAACGCTCGGCGATGTTGACGGCGCAATCCGCCACACGTTCCAGATCATTGGTGACTTTGGTGATGGTGAACAGCAGCCGCAGATCGCTGCCGACCGGCTGATATAGGGCCAGCAGGCGAATGGTCTCGGCCTCGACCGCCACCTCTTCGGCGTCGATCTCCGCATCGCGCGCGATCACGCGCTGCGCCAGAGTCTCGATCGGCTGCTCCAGACATTCGCAGGCTTCCTGCAACATGTCTTCGACCTGGCTGGCGATGCGCAGCATCCGACGGCGGAGTTCTTCGAGCAGATTAACAAAATGCGCGGTCAACGGCGTATGCCTCGTGCTGCGGTGCGATGCGAGCGCGGCGGCGGCTTAGCCGAAGCGTCCGGTGATGTAATCCTGCGTGCGGGCGTTGGCGGGCTTGGTGAACAGCGTCGAAGTCTGGTTGGTTTCGATCAACTCGCCCATGTACATAAACGCGGTGCGGTCGGACACGCGGGCCGCCTGCTGCATGTTGTGCGTAACCAGGATGACAGTGTATTCCGTCTTCAGGTAATCAATCAAATCCTCAATCTTGGCAGTCGCGATCGGATCGAGCGCCGAGCAGGGTTCGTCCATCAGCAGCACCTCGGGCCGCATGGCGATGGCGCGGGCGATGCAAAGCCGCTGCTGCTGGCCGCCCGACAGCTCATAAGCGCTGCGATTGAGCTTGTCCTTCACTTCTTCCCAGAGCGCGGCACGCGACAGCGCGACCTCCACCAGCTCATTCAGATTCCCGCGATAGCCGTTGATTCGCGCGCCCCACGCGACATTGTCGAAGATCGACTTCGGAAAGGGATTGGGCCGCTGAAACACCATGCCCACCCGTCGTCGCAGTTCGACCGGATCGCACTTCGGGCCGTAGATATTGAGCCCGTGATACTCGATCGCCCCCTCCACCCGCAGCGACGGCACGAAGTCGTTCATGCGGTTCATGGAGCGCAGCAGCGTGCTCTTGCCGCAGCCCGAAGGGCCGATGATCGCGGTCACCTGCTTGGGCGCAATATCGAGCGACACGCTCTTGATCGCGTGAAACTTGCCGTAGTAGACGCTGAAATTGCGAACGCGAATCGGCGGCTCCGCGAAGGCCTCCACCGGCGGCGCAGGCGAGAGCGGCGGGCGCGGAGCGACAATCGGCGGAGCGGGGCGCGGCGTTGCGGTTTCAGGCATGATCACAGCCTCGGGGTATAGCGCGCACGGATGAAGGTCGCCAACGCGTTCAGCGATAGCAGGATGATAAGCAGGACCACAATGGTCGAGGCAGCCAGCTCCTGAAACGCCGGCCGCGAATCCTGTGCCCAGGTGTAAACCTGATGCGGCAGCGCGGTGTACTTATCGCCCACCACCTGACCCAGCCACGTCAGCGAGGTGTCGACGCTGGGCGGCGCCACCGATCGGCCGGGCACAAACTGCACAAAGCTCAACGCTCCCACCATGATCAGCGGCGCCGTCTCCCCGATGGCGCGCGAGATGCTCAGGATCACCCCCGTCAGAATGCCCGGCAGCGCCATCGGCAGCACATGGTGCCACGCCGCCTGCCAGCGTGTCGATCCGACCGCAAACGCCGCCAGACGAATCGAATTCGGCACGGCCGAAATCGCCTCGCGCGAGGCGATGATGATCACCGGCAGCACCACCAGGCTGAGCGTGCAGGCCCCTGCCAAAATGCTGTAATTCATGCGCAGCGTGCGTACGAAAACCACCAGGCCCAGAATGCCGTAGACGATCGACGGCACGCCGGCCAGGTTGGCCAGATTGAGCTGGATGAAGTCGGTCAGCCGATTACGCGGCGCGAACTCTTCGAGATAGATCGCGGCTCCCAGGCCGACCGTCACCGAAATGACGCTGGTGAGCCCGATCAGCCAGATCGTGCCCCAGAGTGCGCTCTTGATGCCCGCTTCCTCGGGGAACAGTCGCGACGGAAAACGCGTCAGCAGTTTGGTCGACAGGCGCGGCCATCCCTGCTCCGCGATCTGCGTCAGCAAAACCGCCAGCACCATCAACGCCAGCAGCGTCAGCGCCGCGCAGAGGAGTGCGAAGACGACGCCCCACATCCGCCGCTGCGCCAGCCGCTGGTCGAAGGCCGTGATCGAGTTGTCGAACTCCGCCGCCCGAGGCGGCGCGGGAGCGGCGCTCATTCGTATTTCTCCCGAAATCGCCGCCCGATCATCGTCGAGAGCAGGTTGAGCCCCAGCGTCATCAGAAACAGCAGCAGCCCGACCGCGTACAGCGATCGAAACGCCGGTGTGCCGCCGTGGCTCGCGTCGCCCGTCTGCACCTGCACGATGTAACCCGTCATGGTCTGCAAGCTGCGAAACGGATTGAGCGTGATCGCCGGCGTCGACCCCGCGGCGAGCGCCACCGCCATGGTCTCGCCCACGGCCCGTCCCAGCGCCAGGATGCACGCCGCCGCCACGCCCGATGCCGCCGCCGGCAGGACGATTCGCAAGGTCACCTCGACCTTGGTCGCCGAAAGCGCATACGCGGCCTCGCGCAGCGTGCGCGGCACCGCTCGAAACGCGTCGTCACAGAGCGAAGCGATCGTGGGAATGATCATGATGCCCACCACGATCGCGGCGCTGGCGCCGTTAAAGGTCGATGCGGTCGGCACCCACGTTTGAATCAGATTGGGAGTGACAAATGTCAGCGCGAAATAGCCGTAGACCACCGTCGGAATGCCCGCCAGCACCTCAAGCACCGGCTTCAGCAGCGATCGAAACCAGGGCGGCGCATACTCGCTCATGAACACCGCCACACCCAGGCCGATCGGCACCCCCACCAACAGCGCCCCGCCCGCGATCAGCACAGTGCCGCAAATCAGCGGCAATACGCCGAAGCTGCCCGCGCCGGTGTAAGGCTCCCAGACCGTGCCGGTCAGAAAGGCGATCGGCGAGACCTGCTGAAAAAAGTGCCAGGATTCGCTCACCAGCACCCAGATGATGCCCGCCGTCGTCAGCACCGAAACCAGCGCACAGAGCGCCAGGAATCCGTGAATGAACAGCTCTCCCACGCGAACGCGCGACTTGCCCAGCAGTTCGGTCGGAGGTGATTGCATCGGCGATCAGCTCCCCACCGGGCCGAAGAGAATTTCGAGCCGAGACGCATGCCCGCCGTTGGCATAGACGCTGCCCGAGCGCCCCTCGCGAAAGCGGGCCCGCACCGTGCTGTAGAGCGAATCCGGCAGGCCGACATAGCCCACCTCCGGATGCTCCACGAATCGCCGCGGGTCGTTCAACAGAAACTCGATGAACCGCCGAACCTCATCGCGGCGCGCGGCCGCCTTGTTCACATAGACGAACATCGGCCGCGAGAGCGGCGTGTATTCGCCGCTCGCGATCGTCATGCGGCTGGGTTTGACCGCCTTGCCGTTGCCGCCGTCGATCGCCAAGAGCTTCAGCCGATCCGCATTCGCTTCAAAGTAGGCAAAGCCGAAAAAGCCCAGCGCCCCGCGATCTTTGCTGACGCCTTGCACCAGCACGTTGTCATTCTCATTGGCGATGTAGTCGCTGCGCATGTCGTTCTTATCATGCACAATCGCCTCGACGAAGTAGTCATAGGTGCCGCTGTCGTGGCCGGGGCCGTAGAGCCGCAGCGGCAAGTCGGGGAACGACGCCCGCACCTGGCGCCAGTTGGTCAGCGGCTCGCGCCGCGACCACATTCGCCGCAGCTCCTCGACCGTCAGGTGGTCGCAAAAATCGTTCGAAGGATGAACGACGATCGAGAGGCCGTCATAGGCGATCGGAAGCTCCAAAAACTCGACCCCGACCTGCGCCGCCCGCGCCCGCTCTTCGTCGCGAATCGGCCGGCTCGCGTTCGAGATGTCGGTCCGCAACTCGGGCTGCTCATCCGTGAATTTTTTGAAGCCGCCGCCCGTGCCGCTGGCCGAGACGTTGACCTGCACATCCGGCGCTTCCGAGCGGAAAAGCTCCGCCGCCGCCAGCAGGATCGGCTCCACCGTGCTCGATCCGTCAACCAGAATCTCTTTAGACTGCGGCAGCTTCCCGCAACCGACGCACGCCACATAGCCAACCAGTGCGGCGCTCCAGCCGGCCGCGGCGAGCGGCCGTCGCAGAGAGAGTCTGGGCAGTCGGGTCTGTCTCACGCACGCTCCGGCGAAGTCGAGTCACGCTGGCTATCCGATTCCGCCCCAGTCGAGATTGTAGGCGGCAAGAGCGGCATGCGAAACGTCACGGTCGTCCCCTCGCCCACGGTGCTTTCCAGGGAAACCGCGCCGCCCAGCACCGTCGCCGCGTGCTTGACGATCGCCAGCCCCAGACCGCTGCCGCGCGTCGGACCTCCGCCGCGGGCGCGCTCCACCTGATAAAACCGCTCAAAGACGCGCCGCGCCTCGGCCTCCGGAATGCCGCAGCCGCGGTCGACGACGTCAAAGGTCACTCCCGCCTCATCCGCCGCGGCGCTGATGCAAACCTCCGACCCGCTCGGCGAAAATTTAATCGCGTTGTCCACCAGGTTGTCGAGCGCCAACTGAAGCACATAGGGGCTTGCGATCAGCTCCGGCGATCCGCCCGTGATCGTCGCCTTCAGCGACACCCCGCGCGAGGCGAGCTTGTCCGCGAAGCGGTCCGCCAGCTCGTCGAGAAAGTTCGAAAGGTCGATCGGCCGCGCCGGATGAGAAACCGCCGGCGACTCGATCCGCGACAGGTCCAGCAGATCGGACACCAGATCGCTCAACCGCGCGCTATGACGATCGATCAGCCCCAAAAATCGCGCGGCGTCGTCGGGTTCTTCCGCCCAGTTCATATTCTGCAGCGTCTCGATCGCGGCGCGGATCGTCGAGAGCGGCGTCCGAAGCTCGTGCGAGGCGTTCGCCACAAACTCCGCCTTCATCTGCAACGCTTCGCTCAGGTCGGTCGTATCCGTCAGCACGATGAACCGGCTGCGCACGCGACCGCTCGCGTCGTCCTCGCTCGGCAGGCGCAGGTCCGCCGCGCGGGCCACGATCTCCAGCGTGCGATCGGGCAGATCGACCGCGAAGGTCGCATCCTCCGGAGCCGCGTCCACCCGGTAGTCGCCGGCGCGCGGCGATTCGTCGCGACCTGCGTGCAGCAGCCGCTGCACGTCATGATGCGGAATGCAGCGTTCCACCGGCTTGCCGATCATCGTCGCCGTGCCGCCGCCCTCGTCCAACGGCAGATTCAGCAGCCGCGCCGCCGCCGGGTTGATCAGCGCCACGCGCCCCCGCGAGTCGGCCACGATCACCCCTTCGTGCATGCGATTCAGCAGCGCGGCGATGCTGTCGCGCTCCAGTTGCAGATTCTCGATCTGATGTTGCAGACGCCGCTGCACGCGCGAGACCGCATGGGCCAGAACGCCCAGTTCGCCGCGCTCGGGCTGCGCGATCGCCGCCGTGGAGCGCCCCTCCGCCGCCACGCGGGCCGCCTGCAAAACCCGCCCCAGCGGATGCGTCCAGGTGCGATAGAGAAACAGCGCCAACACCGCGAGCGGCAGCAGCGAAAACAACACCACCTGCGGCAAGACCGACAGCCCGACCGCCGCGGCGATCGTGTTGACGGGTCGCACCCGGTGCAGCAGGATCGCGGCAAAGGGGTCGCTCCCATCGGGTCGCAGGGCGCGAACGGTCGTCGTTTCCGTGGCGGCGAAGCGCGTCGATCCGCGGTGCGACTGCACCACGCGCTCCAGCAGCGCGTTCGCGGTCAGTGCCGCGGTCGTCGGGTCGATCTCGGTTCCGTGCGCTCGCCCGCTCTCCCCCGCAGCCAGGACGCGACCATCACGCGCCAGCAGTTCCAGCGAATATCCACCGCCCAGCCCAAACTCGCGCAGGGCTTGATCGAGCGCCTCCGGCGCGAGCCCCGCCAACTCGCCGCGCCGCTTTTGCACTTCGTCCGCCAGCCGCTCCGCCGCCTCGGCGTCGATCCGCAGCGCCGCATTCAGCCATGCGCCCTGCACCGCCTGTTCCTGCCATAGCAGAAACGCAATCGCTGCCGTGCCGAAGCCGGCGGCGACCACCAGCAGGATGCCCCAGATTCGATTCGCGTGGTGCGCCAAGCGCTCGCTCTCCGGCCCGGCCTCAGTGGCAGATCCGCGACACTATTCCTCTTTGCCCGACGAGCCCTCGCCCGGCGGACGAAACGCATATCCCACCCCGCGCACCGTCTGAATCCAGCCCGACGCCGCGGCCATCTTCTTCCGCAGCGCCGCCACATGCACGTCGATCGTCCGCTGCGTCACGGCCACGCCATACCCCAACACGGCGTCGATCACCTGTTCCCGGCTGAGCACTCTGCCGCGGGCCGACATCAGCGTGCTCAGCACGCGAAGCTCCGTCGCCGTCAGCGGAATCTGCTCGCCTTCCACCGTCACCACATGCCGCCCGCGATCCAGCACGACCGGCCCGCTGGAGATGACTTCCGGCGAACGCGCCGTCGATTCCTGCCGCCGCAAGACGGCCTGAATCCGCGCGATCAGCAGCTTGGGCGAAAAGGGCTTTCGAATGTAGTCGTCCGCCCCGATCGCGAAGCCGACCAGCTCGTCGGTCTCTTCCGCCTTCGCGGTCACCATGATCACGGGAATGTGTTGCAGTCGCGGGTCGCTCTTGAGCTTCATCGCGACTTCATCGCCCGAAGCCTTCGGCAACATGCGATCGAGAACCACGAGGTCGGGCGGGTGTCGCTCAATCTCCGCCAGCGCCGCCGCGCCGTCGCCGGCCACGCGACAATCAAAACCCTCTCGCTTGAGCTGGTAATGCAAGACCTCAGCCAGATCGGCTTCGTCTTCGACGATCAGAATCGACTTCACGCCCTTGTTCAGGCGCGCGGATGGTCTGTCGGTTGCCAACATGCGCACTCCCGGCTGCCGCGGAACGGCAACACCAACAATGTTTCGCGATGAACCGAACTTGCTGGACATAGACCTTCGCGGGTGGATGTTAGGGCACGGCTGGCAAGGCGTTAAGGAATTGCAAAATATGAAATGGAAGGGGCAAGGGGCGAGAGGGGTGGAGGGGTGAGGAGAATCGAGGAGCGCAGTGCTTTTTCGCACCCCTCCACCCCTCTTCGCCCCTTCACCCCTCCGCTACACCCGCAATCGTTTCCACGCCCCCTGACGAAACCGCAGCGCGCTCAGCAACGCCCGACACGAATTGTCCGCAAACATCCCCAGCCACGCTCCCAGCAGCCCACCCACCGTGTGAATGCCGATCGCCGCCAACGGCACCCGCAGGCCCACGCTGCAAATCAGCGAAATCAGCATCGTCGCCCGTGTGTCGCCGACGCCCCGCAGCGTGCCGGCGTAGATCAGCCCGGCGCCCAGAACCGGCTGCATCAGGCCCATGAACGGCAGCACCCGCGCCCCAATCTCGCGCACCCCCGCATCGCGAGTCATGTGTTCATAAATTATCGGCGAAAAGAAAAACATGCTTCCGCCCACGACCGCGCAAGACGCCGCGCCCAGCATCGCCGCCAGGTGCCCGATCCGTTCGGCCCGCTGCGGTTCGCCCGCGCCGATCGATTGCCCCGCCAGCGCCGCCGCCGCCGTCATCCATGCCACCGCCGGCAGAAACGAGATCGCCTCGAGCCGAATCGCGATCATGTGCGCCGCAAAGTTGGTGGTGGCGGCGTCCCCCGTCGCGCTGCGGGCCACCAGCCAGATAAATGAAAGTTGCGCCGCAAAAAGAAACGCCGCTTCGCCGCCGGCCGGCAGGCCGACCCGCAGCAGCCGCACAATCGCTTCGCGATCAAACCACGAACCGAACGGGTTCAGCCGAATGCCGCGCTGCCCGATCAGCAGCAACGCCATCGCTCCCGCCGCGCCGCACACCCGCGCAAAGAGCGTCCCCAGCGCGATGCCCTCGACACCCAGCGGCACGTCATACCAACCCTGCACCAGCGCGGTGGAAACGACCGCGTTCAGCACCGCAACGCACGCCATCAGGATCAGCGGCGCCCGCGCGTTTCCCGCGGCGCGCAGCGCCGCCGTCGCGACGAATGTGACGCTGGCAAACACGTAGCCCCAGGCATCGATCTTCAGAAACAGCCGCGAAAAGCCTCTCGCCGCGCTGGTCTGCGAAAACGCAGACGCGATCGCGTTCGCGTTCTGAAACACCACCACCGACAGCAACGCCCCGATCAGCAGCGAGATCACCACGCCCTGTCGCAAGACGCGATTCGCCCACGGCAGATCCCTTGCCCCGATGGCGCGCGAAATCAGCGCCCCGACGCCCGTCGTCACCACGGCGAAACCCAGCGTCAGAAACCAGCCGAAGTAAGCGCCCGTGCCGACCGCCGCCGTCACCTCGCGGCTGATCGTCCCGGCCAGATAGGTGTCGTAGAACCCGATCAGAAAGTTGAAGATCTGCTCGCCGAGCATGGGCGCGGCGAGCGCGGAGAGCCGGAGAGTCAGTTGGGCTGTGCTCTCCGGCTGTGGTGCATTCACGCCGGAATCGTACCGTCGCGCTTGGCGATGCGCTTGGCCAGCGACGCGCCGCTGTTCAATCCGCCTTCCATGTAGCCGACGAATTGATACGAGCAGTGCTCACCGGCGAAGTGGACCTTGCCGCCCAGTCCCTGATAAAGCACCGGGCCGACCGTGGTCACCTGCCCCGGCGCCGGGAACGAGTAGCTCATCATCGTCCACTTGTCGCGCGGCCAATCCATGAAGCGGCTGGCGACAAACTGCTCGCCGAAGATCGGGTAGATCTTCTCATACTCCTTGCGATACTCGGCGTCGCGCTTGTCCTTATCAAACGCCAGGCACTTTTCGGCGCTGCGCCCGCCGGAGAACCCCGTCAGCACGACGTTCTCGTCGCCTTCCTGTGCGTCGGTCGCGTCCCAGGTCTGGTTCAGCGCGCCGTCGCTGACGCCATATTGGCTCAGGTTGCCCGCCCGCCAGAAGCGCGTCTTCACATGCGCGAGATACTTCACATTCAGACCCGTCTGCGGCTTCAGCGTCGCCGGCAGTGCGGGCGAGATGTTGATCTTCGACCAGATCGCCGGCGGAACGGTGATGATCACGTCGTCGCACGTCAGCGTGCGCCCGTCGGAGCAGGTCACGGTCACTTCCTTCGCCGTCGCGCGGATGTCGGTGACGGCGATTTTCAACACGATCCGGCTGCTGCCGATTTCCTCGGCCAGCTTCGAAGCAAGCAACCCGTTGCCGCCCTTGCAGCGATAGACCTCGGTGTCGCTCCAGAACTTCTCGCCGCCGCCGCCCGCGATCATCGCCAGCAGGCCGAGGTAGCTCTGCCGATCGGTCGAGACGCCGTTGTCCGACTCCATCAGCATGTCGAACAGCTTCTTGGCCATCGGCGGCGCGTCGATCTTGGCCAGAGCGTCGGCCACGCTCATCTTGTCCAGCTCCGCCGCCTTGGGGCTATCCCACGGCCGCTCGGCGATGATGCCCTCCGCCGCCGCGTTGAACGCCTTCTCGATCTCGCCCGCGGCGTTGGTCGCCTCCGACACCTCGTCCTTCGTGAGCAGCTTTCCGCCCACGAACACCGGCGTATCAAACTCCTCGTCGCCGCTCATTTCGAGCCATTCGAGGCCGAATTTCTGCTGATAGGCGACCCAGGTCGGATGGTTGCTGCCCACCAGCTCGGCGCCGCCCTCCACGACGCGATCCTTCACGAAATCGGTGAAGGTCAGCACACGCCCGCCGACGCGGTCGCGCGCTTCGATGATCGTCACGTCGTAGCCCGCCGCCTTTAGCTCATACGCAGCGGCCAAGCCGGCGAAGCCCGCTCCGACGATCACGACGCGCTTGCCCGGCGCATTCGCCCCGGCCCGTGCCACGAGCGGCATGCCCGAGAGCAGCATCGACGCCGAAGCGGCGCCGGCGATCCGCAGAAATTCGCGGCGGCTCTTCGCATCGCGCGCGGGGCCGCGGTCGGTGCGATGCTGACGCATGAAACGGTGATAGAGAAAACGAGACATTCGATCGATTCCTTATTCGCAAGATGGATGACGGAAGGGTCGCACCGGCGATTCGCCGATTCTGATCGCAAGGGGAACACCGGCATCTCACCGGTTCCGCGCTGAAGCTTCAGTTTCGCGAAATGACCGACACGACGCCGGTGCTACCCTATGAAAGCGCCGCACGTCATCTTCACGACGGCGGCGCTCTTCGACTGAGTCACGTCTGCGCGGGTTTGTGGCCCGCGGCTCTTCAAGATCGGTGCTTATTCGTCGTTCGTCGGACCGACCGCCAGCATCCACAGCTTGAAGAAGTTCATCACCTGCTGCTTGGTCAGCTTGTTCGCGTGCAGGTTGTAGGTCACCTTGCTCGACGACGGCGTATCGCTGCCGGCGATGAAGGTGTCCTCATAGGCGATGCGGCCCGTCAGCGTCGGAATGCTGTCGTCCACCGCAAAGAACGCCTCTTCGTCGCTCATCTTCTCGAACGCCGCGCCTTCGTTCGTCGCGCTGCGGTTCTTGTCTTCGTTAAAGCGCAGGTTGAATTCGTAGTAGCCCTTGCCGTTCGTCGAGCGATCGGGATCCTCGACCCACTTGATCGAGCCGGTCACCACGTCTTCGACATCCGCGCCGTCAAAGGCATAGCGGAACTTGATGCCGTCGGTGAACCAGTTGCCCGTCTCGTAGTCATAGTCCAGCCGGCCCATGACGCGCGTCCGCGGATAGGTCTCGGCCGGGCCCTTGCCCAGCTCGATGTTGTCGAACCGCATCGGGTCCGACTTCTTCACCACCACCTCGACCGTGCGATTGCCGACCAGCCGCTTAAACGTGTACTCGGCGAGGTTTTCCTTCTTCTCGGCCTTGCCGACCAGCTTGCCGGCGAACTCGTCCTGGAACGCCGGCGCCTTGCCGACGGCGTCGATCGCGAAGCGCAACGGACGTTCGTCCTTCGCACCGCCGCGCAGGTCATAAGCGCCGCTCGCCGTGTCGATCGGCACCACGCCGACCCACTTGCCGACCGACTTCTTCTGCTTCATGTCGCGCGGGTTCAGCACCGACACGCCCAGATCAAAGCCGATCGCGGCGCCCTGCTTCACCTGCTTCAGGTTCTTGCTGTAAATGTTCGGCTGACGCACCAGCTTGCCCGCAAATTCCACCGTCTTGGCGACGGTCATATTCAGCTTGTACTCGTCCTGCACGCCCATCTGCGGCGAGCCGTCGACGTAGTTGCCCGACGTGTCCGGCGTTGTGCGGGTCTTAAACTGGATCTCCATCGTGCCGGTGATGACGTTTTCCTCCGTCATCTGCTCCGGCGCCGCGGCCGTGCTCATCTGAGCCGCACCGATCGCGGCAAGCGCCAGGCCGATCCTCAACCACTGAAATGACTTCATCTTGCGATTCCTTTCCCGTTTAGATTCTTTCGATGCGCGGGCGAGCCGCAGCTGCGGTCGGCCCACAAGCCGACGCTCCGCCGCCGACGGAGCGCATCGTCTCCGCCGACTTGGCGCATTGTCGCCGCCGCCGCCGGGGCCGCAAGCGGGCGGGCGTTACACAATGAAACGACGTTTGGAGCCGCGGAACTTGAGAATTCGCCGGAAAATACGGACCGCCGCGGTCCGCTGGGGCTCCGCGAGCCATACCTCCGCCGCCCCGAGAAACGTCCCCGGCCCATTTCACTCCGAAGGCGTGTCGTGCCAGAGCCACGGGCCAACCGCAGACCGCGCGCCGAAGCGCAACCCGTGACCCACGCGGCACTTGGCCCCGCCACGCATGGCCCATCAGAGGTCAACATTCGCCCGGTTCTGCCAGCCCCCCCGGACAATCGAATCCGTGCGCGACCTGCGTTCTCCGTACGATGGATTAACCTATTCGTGCCTGCGACCCGACGAGCCGCCATGTCTCCGAACCCATCCCCCAATCCTCCGCCGATGCTCCCACGGAATCGCCGACGCAACCCGCATCTCCGCCGTCAGCGCCAACCCGCACTCCGGACACCGCTCCGATTCGAGCGCACGCAGCGAATAGCCGCACGCCGGGCAGGCCGGCGCGATGGTCATCGGGGTTTGTGAATCAGTGTTCATCTCACCCCCTCTTACGAATATCGCTGCGGTCGCGGCTCACATCTTTGCGGCGTGGCTATACGCCGCTGAGGAGCACGATCACTCCGGAAACCCATGACGCCACCACCAAGATGATGATCGCGAGCCCCATTCCTGTCATTGCGCTCCAGCCAAACGTGGTGTACGGTCCTCGGGCGCGCAAGCGGATTTGCGAGATGTATGCCGCCAGGTCAGCCACCCAGAAGCCGGCTCCGACAGTCAGCAGCAAAAGCGTCGCGCCGACCAGAACCGGAAAGTTGAACTGATTGATGGGAAACACCCAATACATGCCACTCACCGCCGCACACGCCAGCCCCAGCGGCCAAGCCAGCGCCGAAAGGTAGTAGCTCAGCGCAATCCCGCGCTCTCGTTCCTCGGCCACGCCCGACACCGGATGGCGATCGGTCGCCAACGCGCTTGTCGCCACGCTCAGCGCGACCGGGATGGCGACAGCAAGAACCCCGAAGCACAGCAAGCTCGATGACGGCGGCATCACGCTCGCGAAGTGCAAGAGAAGGCTCGCGAGAATGACCGCCGACACGCCCGCGACCGTCCAGAGCCAAAAACGCCGCGACGCATCGGCCCGCAAGGGCCACTCGCTCGCGGCCATCAACGCTTCCGGCCTGAACAGCACCCACCAGACCATCCGCCAATACGCACGCCACACGCCGATCTGCGAACGGAACTCCCAGGGAATCGCCACCCCCCGGCGAACGTCCTCCGTCAGGAACAGCCCGCACTCCGGACATCGATCCGATTCAATGCCGCGCAGCGAATATCCGCAGGCGATGCACCTCGCGGAGCGCGCCGTCTTCCGCACTGCCCCGCGGTTGTTGCGATGATCGTTCGATGATCCGTCCATCGAATTCCACTCTGCCGATTAGGCCCGCTCGCTGCGCGTGACCCGCCCCGGCCGCACAATCCCCGCAATCACCAGCCCCGCCAGGAGCCACGCAATCAACGGATCCAGCAGCGTCGGCACCGCATAATCCAGCGGCCAATCAAACCAGATGAACTGCGGCCCCAGCGCCGCCAGCATCGCGAAGAGCCCCAGCCCAAACACGAACGCCGCCCGATCGAAATAGCCCCTCAGTCGATCCGCCGCCAGGCTCAGCATCCACGCCGCAATCCACGCCGCCACCACGCAAACCCCGACGTTTGCTCCGATCTTCCAATTCGGGATCGGCTCGCGCCCGCCGGCGACATAAAACATCACCGAAACGCCCGGACTTTTCCGCATCCGCTCAAACGTCGCCTCCATCTGTGCCTGGCTCGGCGGCGATCCGTCGGCGTTCTTTTCGAAGCCGGGGTAGTGATACGCCCCCGACTTCGGCAGATTCTTCTGAAACCATTCCTCCACGACCGCCGGCGGCGCCTCGATGTTGTGCAGGCTCTGGCCGTGAAACGGCAACCCCATCCACGAGAACAGCCCCCACCCATACGCCACGATTCCCGCGATCAGCCCAGCAAAGAAGATCCGCATCGCTCACTCTCCAATACCGTCTTGACCGAGCCAGGCCGAGCCTCGCCCTGCGAAGCCGCCATCGTAGCGCAACGCTTGGCCCTGCGCCTTACCGCGATTCCCATTTTCCGCGATGATGTACCGCACGAGGCGCGGCATCGCTCGCCGCGCTCGTATTCGCTCGATGGAGCCGATTCTTGAGCGCCACGAACTGGACGCAGACCCTTCACGATCACAGCGAGTTGATCCGCGCCCTCGCCGATCGCGGGCCGCTGCTCGACGCCGTCGCCGACGCAATCACCGCCGCTTTCCGCGCCGGCCATCGTCTGCTGATTTGCGGCAATGGCGGCAGCGCCGCGGATGCCCAGCACATCGCCGCCGAGCTCGTCGGCCGCTTCAAGGTCAATCGCCGCGCACTCCCCGCCATCGCCCTGACGACGGATACCTCCAACCTGACGGCGATTGGCAACGACTTCGGCTTCGAGACCGTCTTCTCAAGACAGGTCGAAGCCCTCGCCGGCGCGGGCGATCTGCTCTGGGGGCTTAGCACCAGCGGCAACTCCCCCAACGTCCTCCGCGCCGCGCAGGCCGCCCGCGAGCGCGGCACACGCGTCATCGCCTTCACCGGCGACACCGGCGGCAAACTCGCACCGCTCGCCGATTGGCTCTTTGCCGTCCCCCATCGCAGCACCGACCGCATCCAGGAAGCCCACGCCCTCGCCTATCACTACATCTGCGACCGCGTGGAACCAGCGTTCACGTCGTAGCGGCCCGTCGGCTCACCCGCGGACGTAGCGTTCCAGCTCCACCCTTCGACGCCCGTCAATTCCCGCGCGCTCCGCCGACGTAATCGCGCTCTCGCTCGCGTCCGCCGCCGGCGTCGGTCGCATTTTCCCCCGCCGCGATCCAACAAAACAGAAACCCCGCCGGCGAGGACGCGGCGGGGTTTTCGGATGGTTGGTGCTATCCGACGCGGCGCATCCTGCGCCGCGGAATGATCAGATCAAGCGATCAGCAGGCTTACCGACGACGCAGAGCGCCGACGAGGGCCAGACCGAGCATGCCCAGACCGGCAGCGGCCGGCGACGGGATGACGATCGTCAGGACGCGCGAAGCGCCAGCAGCGCCGCCGTCCAGCAGGCTGATGGTCGACTCGCTCCACGACTGAGCCTGGACTTCGAACCACACCCAAGCCGAGCGGTTGCTCTTGTTGATCTGGGTGCCGTCCGAGCCGAGGCGGAACTGCCACTGCGGGTTCTCTTCCGGGGTGGCGGCGCGCTCGATGAAGTACGGGTCGCCGTCGTTCCACACCGTGTTGCCGCTGGCGTTCGTGCTCACGCCCGAGCCGTCCGCACCGGTGTCGAGGATGTTGACGCCGCTCCAGCCGATCGGGTTCAGAGCCGCGCGAACCAGGTTCGGGGCGCTCTGAGCATTCAGCTCAATCTGGTAGGCGAAGCCCAGCACGCCCGGGCTGACCTGGGCGACGCGGCTCGTGACCGTGCCCTGGAACTGCAGGAAGCCCGGAATGCCGGCAATCGGGGCCGACAGCGTGGCGAGCAGCGGGCCGCCCAGCCAAGCCGGAGCGCCCGAGGTGTAGAACGGGCCGCCGGCACCAATTTCGCCGGTGCCGTTCAGCTGCGGGTTGTACAGGACCTGGCCCGGAGCCAGAGCCGCGAACGAGGGGGCCGCGAAAGCAGCGACAGCGAGAGCAGACAGAACAAACTTACGCATGTTTTGATTCACTTTCCGTGGTTTAGAAAAACTTCTGTTTTCAGGTCAATCAATCCGAGGTCACATTTTCCGTTCACGATCAAGCAGACTTCACCGAACGGGAGGACCTCGCGGAGCATCAACCTCAACCACGAATCGCGTTCTTGGTTTGCAGGGAATGTCGGATCGCGCCGGAATCCGCAACGAAGGCGTCTCCGCCAGCGCGTCAAACTGCCAGGGATATCCGGTCTCAATCGCCTGACCGGGCAGGTATCGCAGCGTCCGACCGATCTGGTCCGGAGCGTGCTCTGCATACCAATCGGGCAGGGCCCCGAGCTTCCAGCTGCGTGCCGACCAGCCGACCTGGAACAATCCAGCGCCGCCCAAGGCACACAGCATCAGCAGCGTCGGCGAACCCGAAGAATCAGGACGCGACGGAAACTCCGGCCCCATCGCCGGCTCCGCTCGCACCAGCCCATTCAGCGAAGCATCCGCAATCGCATCCAACAACTCACGCTGCGCAACGCGATCGCCGACGGTCGCCGCCGCCAGTCGGGCGGGCGCCTCAGCGTGCGACATCGCCGCCATCCCGGCGACGAGCAGCAAAAGTTGTGCAATGCGAACGTTCACGGTTGCTTCTATTCTCCGTCGGCGACGCGCTTTCAGCGCGCAGCTCTTTCGCTCAGCATAGTTTAGACCCGCTGTCCAGGCGCTCGCAAGTCGAATTTCGGGATTCTGCCGCCAATCGCTGCGATGCGAGCCCGACCGGGCTTTCAGATAATCAATTCTAAGACCAGTCTCTGAAGAGCGGCTGTCGCACCGATAAATTACGAAGGCATCGGCAAAACGGGCGGATCTCCCGTCAGGCCGATGCCAAAATTCTTAGTCTTAACTCAATCTCTGGAAAAGACTTAGGCCGCGCGTCCCCGTCCGAAGCCAAACACCAAAACGCCCAAGGGGATGAGAACGAGAAACGCCGTCGGTTCCGGAACCGAGATGATCCGAGCAGCCCCGACCGCGCCGCCATCCTGCAGCGAAATCGATTCCTGGATGAATCCTTCCGAATTGGTCTCAAACCATACCCACGCCGAGCGCTGGTTGCGGTTGATGACCGTGCCGTTGGAGCCAAAGCGGAAAGCCCACAGCGGCGATCCGTTATCGGTCGCACGCTCGATGACGTACGGGTTGCCGTTCGTCCAGCGCGGGCCCGCGCCGGTTAGGTTGGCGCTGACTCCCGAGCCATCGGCCCCAGCCAGCGGAATATCCAGTTCCCGCCAATCGCCGCCCAATGACGCGCGAACCAGGCGGTCCGCGCTGTTGTTGGCGAGCCGAATGCGATACGCAAAGCCGACAACACCCGGCGCGATTGCATAAGCAGCACTGTCAACAAACCCGCGGAACTGCGCAAAGCCCGGCACGCCCTCGATCGGCGATGTCAGGCTCACAAGCTGATTCTTGTCATTCAGCCACGCCGGCGTGCCACTGACGTAAAAAGGCCCCGTGCTGCCCACGACGCCGGTGCCGTTCAGTTGCGGATTGAACTGCAAATCACCAAACGCCAGCCCCCCAAATGTGGTGGGAACCAGCGTGAGCAATAACCCTAAGGCCAACCCTGACCGCATCATCAAGTCCTCCGGTGTCGGCGCAATCCCCCATCCCGCGATCCCGCACGCGCGCACCTTCTCCGCTTGAAGTCTGCGAATCGAAAAGACGCGCGTACTTCATCCGGGCGCACCCGTACGGGCGCGCAAGTGCAACCAAAACGCACTGCGGAAGATCAGCGAGAGAAGGCGCTGGGCGCCGACCTCTATGCCATGCGAGGCGCTTCCAAACCCCGCATGGCACTCTAGGACGTGAAAATCACGAAGTAAAACGGAAAATCAACGCGAGGCCGCTTTTTCCGCCGCCGGCGTGCTGAGTTGTTTCAGGACCCACAACTCCAGCAGCAGAAACCCCACCGCCATCGGCATCATCAACGCCATCCCCGCCATGTCGTGGACGAACTGCTCGGCAAAACCGCCCGGCAGATAGAGAAATGCGACCGCCGTCAGGCACAGCCGAACCAGATTGCACAAGATCGCGACCCCGATGCTCGACAGCACCAGCGTCGCCCGCTGCCACGCGGGCCGCTCAATCAGAAACGCCATCACCGCCGCCACGATCACAAACGCCGTCAGCATCCGCAGACCGCTGCAAGCCTCTTCGATCCCCACCGGCTGCTGCCCGTTCAGCGTCAGCACATGACCCTGACGATCGACGTCAAAGCCCAGCGTCTGCAACACAAACACCGTGCCGCCCGTCGACAAGTCCTGCAGCGGCCCCGCGATTCGATTGTGAATGAAGCCCGGCAGCGGCATCGCCAGGAACAAAAACACCAGCAGCCAGCGCACACTCCAGAAGACGCGCCAACCGCACAAAAACAGCGTCACCCCCGCAATCATCACCACCAAAGACGCGCGATCGATCGACTCATACAGGCTGCGCAGCGCCTCAAATCGCATCAGCAGCGCCAGCGCGATCAGCCCCAGCCCCGCCGGCGCGACGCGCGGCCGAAGCCGTGCTAGGGCATCACGCTCCAGCGAAAGCAGATAGATCGCCGCGATCGGCACCAGCATCCCCGCCGAATAGTTCGGATTCTCCCACTCGCGCCAAAGCCGAAACAACGTGTGCCAATAGGCCCACAACAATGCCGCGACCACGCCAATGGCGATCAGCAGATCGCGCCAGCTCCAGTTCGCCCCCGCAACGACCGCCGGCGACGCGCTTCTCGCTGCGTGTCGCCCATAGGCGGACTTGCCGCGAACTTGTTGCGTGGCGCCGCTCATTGAACGCCTCCCGCTGCCGCAGCCTTCGCGATCGCCGCCTCAATCTCCGGCGCAGCGGCCGCGGCAAACTCGCGCATGACTTTGATGTCCGACTCATCCGGGATTTCGCCGCGAAAGCCGCGGGTAATCTGCACCTGCGCCACATGCCCGGCGCTTCCCTGCCCGGCCCGCGCAGACTTGCGCAGCGTCTCCACATCCGGCGCGGTCGATCCTCCGATCGAGTAAAAGTTGAGCACGAGCATGTTGTTCGGGCTCAGCTGGGAGGGATCAAAGCGATACAGATTGGCTTCGATCGTCTTGCCCTCTCCCAACGGAATCGACACCCGCTCACGCGATTTCTGCGTAAAGCCGTTCGAGGGGTAGCACACATCCGGTCGATGCGGCACGAGATCGCGCGCCCGCACTCCGACCGCGATGTAAAGACAAATCAGCTTCGGATCGCCGCGCATCTCATAATGTCGCTGCAGCGCGTCGTCGCAGTCCGCCGCCTGAAAGATCGACTCCTTGAGCGGTGCGTCGGTCCCTTCCCACCCCGCGAGCCGCAACGGAATCGCCGTCAGCGACCCGCGCGCGATCGGCGCCAGACCGCCCGTCCCGTTCAGGTGCGCGTCGTATGTCCGATAGCCCCATCCGCCGAGCAATATCAACAAAATTGCGAAAGTCGCCCAAGAAACGTCAATTCCGACCGTGGGGCGGCCATTCAGATTGTTCTTTTCGGTTTGCATCGTCATCCGCTGGAGTCCGGGGACAGCACTCCCATTTTATCGGGGCGCGCCCGCGGTGGCGTGATCAAGCGCCGCTCGATCGCGCCTGATTCGAACTGTTTGCGGTCCTTGCGCTCTGCGCGCGCGTCGGGGAGGGTGGAAGCAGACTAGCTCATTTCGCAGCCTTCAAGTGGGTACCTGCGAACCTGGGGAGGCGCCGCATGACCCAACCGGAGTGGAAGCACATGCAGCAAAGTATTATTGGACGAGTTGCACGGTTGGTGCGCCCCGCCGCTTTTGTATTGGCGGGCACGGCGTGGATGTTCCTGGGCGGCTGCCCGGCACCCTCCGGCGACGGCGCCAACAGCCCCAACCCCGGCAACGGTCCGATCATCCCGATCTTCGACGGCCAGCCGCAGAACCCGTCTGACGGCACGCCGATCGCGATCGACGATGTCAACACGCCGCCCTCGCCGAGCAACCCGCCCACGAACAACCCGGTCGACGGCGCCAGCACGCCTGCCAACGGCGCGCCGATCGATGCGCCAAACGTCGAGCTCGCCACCCGAATCGACCAGCCCCTCGAAGTCACGCTCGCCAGCCCTGACAACGCGGGCGCCGATCTGCAGTTCGTCATCGTCGGCACGCCGCGCTTCGGCCGGCTCGACCCGATCGTCCAAAACTCCAACGGAACCGCGACCATCCGCTTCACGCCCCCGCAAGGCTACAGCGGCATTGCGCAGTTCAGCTATCTGATCCGACGCGGCATCGATCTCTCCGACATCGCGACGGTGCGTATTGCCGTCGTCCCCGACGTCCGATTCGACGCCGAATCGGTTCAGGACGGCGCCGATCTCGCGTTGCGGCTGCGAGCGACGGTGCCTAACGGTACGCTGCCCGGCGGAGACGTCCGTTACATCTGGCAACTCGATGGTGAGGAGCTCGCCGGCCCCATGAACACTCACGCAACGCTCCGAGCGCCGGTCGCTCCCCGGGCCGACGGCCACGTCGTCCGACTGTGGCTTCGCTACGCGGGCATGACCTTGCCGATCGCGTGCGCGCTGGCCGACGGCTCGGTGGGTGATCTGCGCGTCAATGCGCGCGCCCTCTTCGCCGGTCGCGTCGCCGACGCCGCCGGATCTGCGCGGGCGGGTGTTCCCGTCGTTGCCTCCGGCAACTCGGAACTTCGCGCCACCACCAACAGCTCCGGCGAATACGCGCTGCTGCTGCCCGAAAGCTGGAGCGGCACCGTCCGTGTCGAACAAACCGGTCAGAACTTCAGCCCGGTCGAGTACGCAATTTCGGGCCTGGCGCGCAACTACTTCTCGCGCGATTTCGGTCGCCTGGCCCAGGGCCAGCCGCCGCTGCCGGGCGCGCCGACCGCCAACGACCTGACCGCCGCCACGAACGAAGAGGCCGCCATCGAACTCCAGATGACCGGCGCTTCCGCCGCCGGCGCATCGGCCGCCATCGCGGTCACTTCGCTGCCCGCGCACGGCGTCCTGCGCCGCACGCGCGACGGCGAACTGATCAGCTCCAGCAATCTTCCGGCGCTCCTCGGTAACTCGCCGGCGTCCGTCTGGTATTCGCCGAACCTCGACTTCAACGGCGCCGATTCCTTCTCGTTCCGGGCCGAGGCCGACGGCCGCCCGAGCGAAACGGCCCTCGCCAGCCTGCGCGTCAATGCCGTGAATGACGCGCCGCGACTCCGCGAAACTTCCTTCACCCGCACGCTCGCGCCGGGTGGCAGCGTGCTGATCGAGCTGTCGGCGATCGACGTCGACGCGGTCGGCTCCGAGCTGCGCTGGGAGATCGCCACCCCGCCGGAACACGGCACGCTCGTCTTCAGCCGGCCCACGACGCAAAGCGCGGAGACGGTCTATGCGACCTACCAGGCGCTGGCGGGCTACCTCGGCGGCGACGGCCTCGTGATCCGCTGCGTCGATGCCAACGGCGCCAGCGCCGGCGCCACGCTCTCCCTGCTCATGACCGACAACTCGCTCCAAGCCAACGCCGGCCCCGATCAGGACGCCGCCGGATTCCAGATGGTCCGTCTGTCGAGCAATGCCAGCCTGATTCCCGACGGCACGACGATCGAGTGGCGCCAAACCAGCGGCACCGAAGTCGTCCTGCGCGACGCCGCCACCCCACAGCCGAGCTTCCGCGCTCCGGCCACGCCCAACTCCGCCGAGTTGGAGTTTGAACTGACGCTGCGCAACGGCCAGCAGGTTTCGACCGATCGCGTGAAGGTGACCGCGCGCTTCAATCGCCAGGCGCTGGTTTACGCGATGCACGCGGGCCTCGAACGCCTCTGGGGCGTGCGGGCCGAGTTCAACATCAACGGACAAAACCTCCCCGGCTGGGCCACCATCAGCGCCGCCGACGGCGGCTCCGGATTCTGGGGCGACGAAGCCGGCGCACTCAGCGACGCACCGCTGTGGGATTTCCAGGGCCGCGATGGCTGCGCCGGCGTCCTGGCCAGCCTCACCAATGGCTATCGCGTCACGCAGGATCGCGAACTGCTCCGCCGCGCCGAACGCGTCGGCGACAGTTTGCTCTTCGTGCAAAACGCGCTCGGCGGCGGCTGGTTCCAGGACGGCGCGTACGTCGACGGCCAGTGGCAAAACGTCGGCGTCTGGGGCAGTTGGGGCGCGCGACGCCATCCGGTCCCCGATTACCAGAACCTCATGACCCTCGACGACTCCACCAGTCAGTCCTGCGCGATGGCGCTGCTGCGGCTCTATGAAGCCGGCGGCGACGCGCGCTTCCTCGCCGGCGCGAAGCGCTTTGGCGACCTGCTGGTGAACCTCAAGGACGTCGAGCACGCGGGCATTCGACCCTATCGCAACGGCGGCATTCCGCAGGTTTTGCCGGTCGCGCGCGCCTTCGCGGTTGCATACAACCAGAACGCCGACACGCGCAACCCCGACGGCCCGTACATGCCGCATAAGACGCTCAACGACAACACCACCAGCGACGCGATCATTCTGCTGATGGAGCTCTATCGCGTCACCGGCGAGCAGCGCTATCTCGACGCCGTCCGCCTCAACATCGACTACGTCGTCGGTCGCCACGCGGCGTACGGCTATCGCGGCCTGGCGCAGCAATATCACTGGCAGGACGACCGCATCGCCTGGGGTCGGCACATGGAGCCGGCCGCCTACATCACCAGTGAGCACTCCATGGTGCCCGCCTTCCTGCTGTGGCGCACGCGCGAGACCGACGCGCCGCGAAAGGCCGCCATCGAGAACCTGCTGCAGAAGTACTTCGAGTGGCTGCGCGACGACTGCGTGGCGCCCGCCGGATTCCCCCAGCAGGTCTGGCGCTATTACAACCACGACACCAGCCGCGCCCCGCTGAACGAGGTGGTCTTCGCCAAGAACTTTGAGCACCTGTATGGCGTCGCCAATGAGTCGAACGCCGCCGGCGGCCAGCCCTGGCGCGGTCAGTGGGACAACATCTGGATCATCCGGCTGATGAACGCCGCCGGCCAGGTCGATTACTCGCGCGCCCCCAACCACATCGCGCAGACGCCCGATCAGCCGATGGGCATCATCATCGGCAACTACGCGACGCCCTACGCCAATCAGTCGCCCGACGGCGGCTGGACGAACACGCTCAACCTTAACGGCGCAGCGCGGCTCTACCTGGGCACGTCGCTGCAGAACAACAGCATCGCCTCCATCCGCGGACGCATCTCGAGCTTGCAGGATGTAGTGCCGGATTGGGACGGCGACGGCTACAACGACAGCGCCGAAACCGCCGCCGGCTCCGACCCGCGCGACTCGGCCTCGCGTCCGTAAGCGACGATCGGCGCGGCAGGGTGGTAAGGCGGTAGTGGCGCGTTGGTAGGGCGGGTTTCACCCGCCTCCCGGCTCGTCGAAGCCGGCAGGCGCGCTCGAGTTCCACCGCCTCGCCCGCGCCACCGGTGCACATCACAGCCACTCGACCGCCAACTGCGCCAACCAAAACCAAAGATACGCGGCCGCAGTTGCGATCCAGTTCTCGATCGACCAACGCGCCAGCATCACCGCCCCGATCAGGATCGCGACCGCCGACCGGTCCGCCGGCGGCGTGACCGGCTCGGTGCATGCACGGCACCAGAGCCACGCCAGCCCGTACTCAACAAATGCGATCAACTCCCACAGTCCGGTCATCCCAACAACCGCGAACCGCGGCAAAAGATCGAAGTGCATCGTGATCATGTTGCCGGTGCGCAGCAGAGCCGTCGTCAGTGCCGCAAAGGTCACCCCGCAATACAGCACCGACGCGAGGTCCAGCGGGCGGCGCAGACGCCGTGGCGTGCGCCACCATGCCAGCAACACAATCGCCAGCAGATAGGTGCCGCCGATGCCGAGCAGGACATCTGCCACGGCGGCCAGCCCGGAGTAGACCGCGTCTCCCAAGACGCGCCCGCCGAATTGTGATCCGTTCAGTTCGATGAACACCACTGTTAGCAGCAAACGAGCCAACACCATCATCAGCGCCAGGATCGGCAACAGCCGCCCCGCGATGGGCCGAAATGGCAGCGTCATCGTCGCGGCAGCGCCGATCGCCCGTTCCGGCGAGCGCATCAACCAAATCGCGGCCGCCACGCTCGCCGGCGAACGCTCCAGCCGCACCGCTACGGGCACCCCGGGCGCGACCGCGCCGGCCGGCTGAACAAACCCGCACTCCGGGCACTGCGCCGTGATCGATCCGCGCAGGTCATAATCGCACGCGATGCAGCAGGTTTCCGCCGGTCCGGCGTCGGGGGAGCGTGGCTCGCCCATCGGCAAGCGGCGTTCCTCGACCGAGTCATTCGCCTTTTGCGGCGCCGATTCGTTGCTCATCGCGCCGCTCGCAGCAAGTCTGTCGCCCATTGGTGTCCCCCGCGCCGCGCCGTCGCGGCCCGAGCAAAACTGTTTCACGTGAAACAGCGGTGCCATGGTACCCGACGGCCTGCAACCCCCGGCCCGACCTGCGGCACCGCCGTCGGCCTACTGTCTGCGCCGCGTCGCTGTCGGTATAAACGCTGTGTGTCCTTTGCGCCGGCCGAGTTCATTCACGAGCAGATCCGCCTCCTTGGTGCGTCGGTCGCCGGGGCCGAGACCTACATCGTCGCGCCCGAGCTGAATCTCGGCTTCGACGTGGGCCGCTGCCCCGACTCCGTGCTCAACGTCGATCACATCTTTCTCTCCCACGGCCACATGGATCACGCCGCCGGCGTGGCCTATTACTTCTCGCAGCGGATGTTCATCGACAACGCCCCGGGCACGATGTACATGCATCCGGCCCTGATCGACAGCTTCGAGGCGCTGCTGCGGCTCTGGGGCGAGATCGACGGCAGCAAGCCGGAGTCGCGGCTGGTGGCGGTGGAGCCGGGGCGCGATGTCGAACTGCGGCGCGATTTGCTCGTGCGGCCTTTCGAAGTCAATCACCCTTCGCGCAAGCCCGATCGCACGATCGTGCCGGCGCTGGGCTTCAGCGCCATCGAGGTGAGAAAGCGGCTGCGCGAGGAGTATCAGGGGCTCGCCGGGCCGGCGCTGGTGGAGCTGAAGAAAAAGGGCATCGCCATCGAGCAACGGCTCGAAGTGCCGCTGGTGACCTATTGCGGCGACACGGCGCCGGGGCCGTTCTTCGATCTGCCCTGCGTGCGCGAGGCCAAGGTGCTGCTGCTCGAATGCACCTTCATCGACCCCGACCACAAGCACCGCGCCCGCGGCGGGCGGCACATGCATGTCGAGTACTTGCGCGAGATCATGCCGCAACTCAACTGTGAGAAGATCGTCCTGATCCATCTCTCGCGCCGCACGGCGCTGCAGGACGCGCGCGAAGCCGTGCGCCGCGCGGTCGGCGACGCCGACATGCCGCGAATCAGTTTTCTTGCCGAGCATCGGCGGCGCAAGAAGCGCCCGCCGGAACCGGAGCCGACATAGCGGCCCGCGGTTTGGCATACTGACGAACAACCCTCACAGCCCACGATTTCACCGATCCCAACCGTCGAGTCCCCGCCGCATGCGGCGAAAGATAGGTATTGACCTAACTTTTGGGCGGGCGTAAAGTAAGGTGGATGCCTAACCAAGAAGCCCGACTCGACCGGCTTTTCAAAGCCCTCGCCGACCCCACCCGCCGCGCGGTCGTCGCGCGGCTGTGCCGCGGTCCCGCAGCGGTGGCGGAGTTGGCCCGCCACTTCGACATGGCTCTGCCCTCCTTCCTGCAACATCTGAGCGTGCTCAAGGCCTGCGAGCTGATCGAATCGCAGAAGTCGGGCCGCGTGCGGATGGTGCGGCTTCGTCCCAAAGCGCTGCGGCAGGCGGAGAGCTGGATCGCGCAGCAGCGCGATCAATGGGAACGACGGCGCGATCAATTTGACGACTATGTGAAATCCCTCAAACCAAAGGACGCTGAATCATGAGTTCCAATACAAATTACGCCGTGGATTCAACGCGGGATCTGGTGCTCGAACGCGTGGTGGATGTGCCGCCCGATTTGGTCTGGATGGCGTGGACCACGCCGGAGCACCTGGTGAAGTGGTTCACGCCCAAGCCGTGGAGCACGGTCGAGTGTGAGCTCGACCTGCGGCCCGGCGGCATCTTCCGCACAATCATGCGCTCGCCCGAGGGCGAGATCTTTCCCGACAGCGGCGGCTGTGTGCTGGAGGTCGTTCAGGGCCGAAAGCTGGTTTTCACCGATGCGCTGGGGCCGGGCTATCGCCCGCGCGGCTCAGGGTTCATGACCGCCACGATTCTGATCGAGGCACACGGCAACGGGACGAAATACACGGCGACCGTCCTGCACAGCAGCCCCGAAGACCGCCAAAAACACGTCGACATGGGGTTCTTCGACGGCTGGAGCAAAGCTCTGGATCAGTTGGTCGAGTTGGTGAAAAGCATTCAGGGATCGCGGCGCTAGCGCTGGCGGGGCGGAAGGGGGGGCTCGAACGATCGAGAAAAAAGGGCGGGCGCGCCGAGCATGGGCGTGGGCGGGACTCGGCGCGCCCTCATCAGGGAACGGAGGCTGAGCGATCTTTCGAAGGGACAGGAACGGCTCGCGACGGCCTTGCGGCGGTAGGCCGATTCAGACTTCCTCCATCAAGACAGCGTCTTCCATGAACGCGTCGCGAGCCGGACTCCTTCCCTTCAAGCTCACGAATCCGGCGACGCCGTGGCGCGTCATCGCGCGGACTCGGGCCTGGATCAAACCTGCTTCAACTTCCGGCGTCAGCCGCACCACTCGCGCGGAGCACAGCCGGCAGCCAATCCTGTTCAGCCGACCGATTCGGTCCGGTTCGGCGTGGTCAGCCGCTCGTCCGACAGACCCCAGGCATGCAGCTCATTTCGCAGCAGCTCCGAGACCAGCGTTCGACTGACCAGTTTGTAGTTCAACGCAAAAATCTGTTCTTCGGTGCGGCCGGCCAGGAAGCGCGCGGCCGCGTGGCCGATGCCGTATTCCTCTTTCAGCGAGCGAACGACTTCGCTCTTGCGCCAGGCCGCAAAGCGCTTGGCCGGCGTGTCGCGATCGACGATGCGCACCGCCTTGCGTCGCTCATCGCGGATGCGGCGCTGACGGGCGAACTCGCGGGCCGCGTCTTCCAGCCCGGTCTGCTCCAGCACCGCCTTCGCACAGCGAAACACGTAATCGGTGGCCGGCGGCTGGGGTTCCTGCCAGTCGTCCAGATGCGACAGGACAGCTTTTGCCAGCGGCTCGGCCAGTTTCGGATCGCACTCGCTGACGCGCATCACACGCGTCAGGCTGCTGCGAAGCTTTGCGATCGAAAACGGCTCCTGACACCCGTCACGCTTGATGACGTACAACCCGTTTCGGCTCACGATGGCTTCGTCTCCGAAAAGAGACTTTGCTGGCCGGGGATGTCGGCGGATGGGCGCTCCAGCAATTCTCGCGCTTCATCCATAAAGTCACCGACGTCCTTGAACTGCCGATAGATCGACGCGAATCGCACGTACGCGACCGAATCCACTCGCCGCAGCACTGCACACACTCGTTCGCCGATCGTCTGCGAACTCACCTCTTTGTCGAAGTCCGCGACCAGACTCTCTTCGATCTCGTCAACGATCTGCTCCAAGTTCTCGGAGCTGATCGGCCTTTTGTAGGCGGCCTGTCGAATGCTCTCGTTCAGCTTGGCTCGTTCGTAGGGCATGCGCGTGCCGTCGCGCTTGATCACCTGAAGCCGAACACCCTCTTCCAACCGCTCATAGGTCGTGTAGCGGCGTTCGCAGCCGAGGCACTCCCGCCGCCGGCGAATAGAACGTCCGCCGTCCGTGGCGCGAGAATCGACCACCTTGTCGTCGTTTGCCTTGCAATACGGACATCGCATTCAACGCTCGATCCGTCCGCTTTTTGCTCCCGAACTCTCAGACTTGGCCAACCGCGGCAACTAGGTTTCGGACACTTGGGTTCACCGCGCCTCGGGACCCAATCGTACTAACCATTGTTACGTCGCGAAGCTACTATACTAGATACGGTATGTCAACCCGATGTGAAAAAATCTTTCCTAAATTCGCACATTGAAGATTAACAGGCCCGCCGAACCACCCCGTCGCGTACTTGCCGCCCTGACGTATCATGGGCGAGGTTTCGTTCCTGCCACCCCCGGTGACGCACCGCCATGCCCGAGCAAGACGAAGTTCAACTAGTGGCTGCCGCGGTCGTCGGCGATACCGAGGCGCTCACCGAGCTCCTGCGGCTGCACGGCCCGTCGATCGAACGAAGCCTGCAGATCCAGGAAATCTGGCGCGCCGCACTCGAGCCGGCCGACGTGATGCAGGTCACCTACCTCGAAGCGTTCCTTCAAATCCGCAACTTTGACCCGGCTCGGGGCACGCCATTTCGGGCCTGGCTGCTACGAATTGCGCAGAACAACCTCCGCGACGCGATTCGATCGCTCGAGCGGCTGAAGCAGCCGCAGCCGCGCGACCGCATCAAGCCCTCGACGCGCGAACAATCAATGACGGGGCTGCTGGATACGCTGGATCAGGAGAGCGCCACGCCCAGCCGCAGCGTCGGGCGGCGCGAGGCCATCAGCCAGTTGGAGTCGGCCATCGCGACGCTTCCGGAGCGATATGCCGAAGTGGTTCGGCTGTACGACCTCGAAGGGCTGTCGATCGACGATGTTTCTCGACGGCTGAATCGCTCATCAGGGGCGGTTCACATGATGCGGGCTCGGGCGCATGAGCGGCTGCGCGTCTGCCTCAATGCCGATCATCAGTAGCGGTCGAAAAGCGGGGACAGTCCGACGGGGAGCGGGCGGGATCGCGTGTTGATCACTCGGCGTCTTTTTGCGCTTCCAGCTGGGCGCGGCGCTCTTCGCGTGCGGTGCGGAGCACTTTCGAATACTGGTCCATCAGCTTGCCGCTGACCGCGGCCGAGCGCGCCAGCCCGGCAAGCACCAATGTGCCCGCCAGCAGCCCGATGACCCAGATCAATGAGGACGCCGACATTTGGCTCCCGGAACCCATTGCGGGGCAGATACGTCCGATACGGGGCGAGTCGCCGCCGCTCGACCTTGTTGCTTCGGACCGGCGGCGGTCGCAGTTGAATGGGTGCAATGGAATGGGCGATCGGCGCGACGCTCGAAGGCCGTTTTCCGAGAAGGGCGGCGCCGATCGGCGGCAGCGTCGTTGGGGCCGGAGCCGGCACTGCGAAGAGTCGGCGCCGCTCATTTCGCGCAACCGTTGCGACCGCGTGGATGCTCCCTTAGCATCCGCTCCCGCTCCGTGGGACCGAGTTGTATCGCCGGCGCGGCGATCCTCCCGCGGATTAGCGGACGATGGTTCCGACGGCCAGGGTTTTGGGCGCGCAGCGGCGCAGGAGACGCGTGTGGACTCCGTAGTCGACGGAACAATGCTGCGCCGGTTTATCCGTGACGTGCCGGATTTTCCGAAGCCCGGGGTGGGATTCAAAGACATTACGCCGCTGCTGGCCGATCCCTCGGCATTGGCGCTGGCGGTCGAATTTTTGGTTCAGCCCTTCCGCGGCAAGGGTGTCGAAATCGTGGTCGGGGCGGAGTCGCGCGGCTTCATCTTCGGCACCGCCGCCGCCAAGGCGCTGGCGGTGGGCTTTGTGCCGGTGCGCAAGCCGGGCAAGCTGCCGCGGGCGACGCGGAAAGAGAGCTACGCGCTCGAGTACGGCACCGATTCGCTTGAAATTCATGCCGATGCGCTGCGAGTCGGGCAGCGCGTGCTGGTGGTCGACGACGTCCTGGCGACGGGCGGAACGCTGGAGGCGTGCGTTCAACTGGTGCGCGGCGGAGGTGCGACGCTGGTCGGGGTCGCGGTGTTGATTGAGCTGACCGGCTTGAGCGGTCGTGCCCGGCTGGGAGACATGCCGGTGCACAGCGTTTTGAAGTATTGAACTGGTTTTCAACGCGGGTTTCGGCCGTGCGAAGCGGCTGAGACACTTTTGAGTTTGATCCGTTCGCTAACAATGGATGCGTGGCGAGCGGCCGTGCAACGCGGCCGCCGGCGGCGCGAGTCGGAGCGTGAGATGCGACGTAGTTTGCGGACGATGCTCGGAGCGATCGGGATGGCAGCGGCGGCGCTGGGCGGCAGCGGCGGCTGCGCCGTGGGGCTGGATCTCTTTTCGGACGATTTGTTCGCGAACCTCGGCCTCGACGTCACCTCGCTGCGAGGGCCGACAGGGCGGAGCATCGTGAACCTCCGAAACGAAACTGAATTCCCCGTGACCTTCAACGTGATCGTGGGCGAAAACCCGGATGCCTTAGAGGAAGGGATTGAGGAGATCGAGCGCGGGCTTGCCCCCGGAGATTCGCGCAACATCACCTTTTCGTGCGGCGTGAACTTCGCCACTCTCGGCGTGACCGACGACGACTTTGCGTATACCCCGCTCGCGGCGGTCGTCACCGAGGCCGACGGCAATGTCGACGTAAATTACGCGGGCACCGCGTTGGTCAACGGCGAGGACTTCTTCTGCGGCAACGTCATCGACATCACGATCGATGAAGCACCGGTGGGCGACGACGATGAGGCCGACGTAAATTACGTGATTCGCGTTCGAATCATTCGCGGACGCTAGGCAGGAGTGCGTGGTGACGATGCGACGACGGGTCACATTCGGGTGTATGGCGGCGGCGGGCCTGCTTCAGGCGGGTTGCGTGGGGCAGGTGCTTTCGCTGTTCGACCAGGAATTTCTGAATTCACTCGGACTAGGGAACACCGGCGCGGCCGAGATCCCCGGCGAAGCGCCGTCGATCGAAGTGCGCTTCGAGAATCGCACCTCGCGCACGGTCGAGATGCAGGTGTCGTATCGCACCGGCGGGAATGATGTCGAAACCCTCAACAACATCATTTTTCCGGGCGTTTCCGATCTCGGCGAGGCGCTGGTCTGCCCAGTGGACGAAATGACCCTCGGCGACGTGACCGACGCCGACGCCATCGGCGCTCTGGTGCGCCTGGGCAACGGCGACGCCAACTCCCCCTTTATCGAAGTGGAGCCGCTGGGCGTCATCCTCAAAGACGACGGCGTGAACTATTCCTGCGGCGACACGATTACGTTCGTGGTCGACGAATCCAGCGCGACATCGTCCGGATATCAGGTGTTTGCGTTCATTCGCCGCTCGTCCAACAGCGTCTCGAACACGAATTCGAACTCCGGAAGCTAGCGCATCGCGCAGAGGCCGAACCCGATATGGATGGCATGCATTACCGAATCCAGGATCGACGAATGGGCGCGACTCTATTCCGCGGCGCAATGCGCGGGCTGCTGGTTGCCGGCTCCGCCGCGGCGCTGCCGCTGCTGACCGGCTGTCCGCAGGCCGTCCTGACGGAGGAATTCATCTTCGGCACCACCGGCGACAACGCCCAGCTCGGCGCCACGCCGGTGGTCGATGTGCTGGCGCCCGTCAGCGACTTTTCGATCACGGGCGGCACGCCGGTCGAACTCGCCTGGCGCAACGTGGCCCGGTCGACCCTGGCCCGGCTCGAAGTTTTTCTCGATGTGGACGACAACCCCAACAACGGCAACGAAACGCTGATCGAAGATGAGTTGCCGCTGACCACGTCGAGTTTGGTCATCAACACCACGCGGCTGGCGGCCGGTCGCTACTTCATCGGCGTGCGGCAGCGCGAAGTCGGGTCGATCGTGGCGTTCGACTACGCCACCGGACGGATCACGGTGAATCAGGCGCCGGATCTGTTCTTCACTTCGCCGCGCGACAGCTTCACCTTTGATCGCACGCTCGACGTCAACCCGAGCTTCAACGTCGCGTGGTCGGTCAGCGACCCGGACAGCGTGGTCAGCGTCCGCATCTTCCTCGACCCCGACTCAACCCCCGATGGCGATGAAGTGTTGCTGCGCGAGAGCAACTCGCAGACCGGCGACACGTTCACCTTCGATTTGCCGACCGCCTCGTTCGCTCCGGGTACCTATCGAATTCTGGCGATCGTCAGCGACGGCCTGGGCACCTTCCCGATTTACGCCCCCGGCACGATCCGCCTGCGAAATCGTCTCGCCGGCAAGCTCGATCTGCGCGACCTCGAACTGCCGACCTCGGCCCTGCGCGGCGCGGTGTTCGAGGGCTTCAATCCGCGCGACAACTGCGGCTCGCGCGTCGCCTCCATCAACGATATTGATAACGACGGCTTCGAAGACTTCATCCTCGTCTCGCAGTTCGGCCGCCCGGACTATGCGTTCAATCTGCAGCGCACCGGCGTCGGCGAGGCGTACCTGGTCTACGGCCGAGCCGAGCGGTTCTCGGGCCGTGTTAATCTGAACTCGACCGGCGTGCTCTTCCGCGGTGATGTGTTCACCGGCGTGCCCGAGGTCCGCGATCCGATTCGCCCGAGCCGCGGCATCACTGCGATCACCTCGCTGGACGACTGGGATCGCGACGGCGTTCGCGAGGTGGCCTTCGGCCTCCCGTTCACGGATTCGCTACGGCTGAATGACGAGAATGAACTTGATCCGGATGGTTATTTCCGGTCCGGTGCGGTCGTCATCATGGCGGGCGCCACTCTGCGACCGGACATCGGCTTCCCAGGCCGCAATCCGATCGACCTGTCCGATATCGGGACCATTGAGCAAGTGGGCGCCGGCGACAGTTGCCTGATCCCGGGAAATCCGAGTCCCTGCGTTTGTCCTGAGGGCTTCTACGGACCGAAGGCGCCCCAGTCCATCACGGGTGACGACGACACTTATTTCTACCAGCACATTCCGGGTGGCCCCTATCGCCTTTCCGGGGAGCGCCTCGGCTGTCGTATCTCGACCGTCGACTTCAATGATCAGTGCGGCGAGTTTCTCGATCGTTACGAATATGACGGGATCATCATCTCCGTCCCCAACCGCGATTCGCAGGCCTGCTCGATCAACGTGCTCTCGCCGGTGGCGGGCGCAGGCGCCGTAAGCGTCTACTACAACAACACCGGCAACGGCACCTACCTCTGGTCGCTCATCGGCGGCCCGGGTGCTTCACCGACCTATGGCGGGCCGACGGTCAACACCGATGAGCGGGCGATTCCGCACTCCGGCCCATACCACTTCATCTTGGACGATCAGCGGCTCGATCCCGATGAGGGATTGCCGTTCTCGCCGGGTTACATCGCGACCATCGATGGGCCGCCTTGCACACCGGTTCCGGATTTTGGCGCGCCTCCCGACCCGGCGAAGACCACGCGCTTCTACGGCGGCTTTGCGGGCGCGCGCGTCGGCAATGCGGTGCGCGTGTCGGATTTCAACGACGACGGCATCGACGATATTGGCATCGGCAGCCCGCTGAGCAACAACGGCTCCGGCGCGGTCTTCATCGTCTTTGGCCGCATTCGCGACCTGATGCGCGGCGCTGACCTCAACCTGGAAGAACTGGGCCTCCCGCTGAACTCCGGCAATCCCAGTGGTTCCCGAGTGTTTGACGGTATCCGCGTGATCGGCAGTCCGGGCGATCGCCTGGGCGAGTCGCAGGATTCGGCCGGCGACTTCAACGGCGACGGCATCGGCGACATCGTCATCGGCTCGGCCTTCGTCAACAATCGTCGCGGCGGCGCCACGGTCTTCTTCGGCGGCCGCGAGACGATCAACCTGACCGAGGCGGAGATTCCGCTCGCCGAGATCCCCAGCCGCAATCTGGGTGTCACGTTCGTGGGCGAGTCGGAAGGCGACCTCGCGGGAACCCGCGTCGCCGGCATTCGCGACTTCGACGGCGACGGGCTGGACGACATCCTGATCGCCGCCCCGCAGCGGTCGGTGCGGCTAGATATCGACCTCGACGGCCAGATTGAGATCGATCGTGAAGCGTGCGGCGTCGTCTATCTGATCTATGGCTCGTCGACGCTTCGCGGCACCATCAACCTGAGCGCGATCGGCACTCCGCAATTGCCGGGTGTGATGTTCATCGGCGCGGGAAGCGATCACCAACTGGGAGCTTCGATCGGTGAACAGGGCGACCGTTCGTTCGGCATCGCCACCGCCGGCGATGTCGATGGCGACGGCAACGTCGATCTCCTGCTCAGCTCCCCGCGGGCGACGCCGCGCGGCGGCCGCACCCGCGCGGGTGAGTCCTACCTGATTTACGGCGTGGGCGAACAGTAATCTGTGACATGCGAGATATACGCAAGATGTTGAAACAGATGCATATGGGACGAATGTACGCCACGAGGCTCGCCTTGGCCGCCGCGACGATCCTCGCCGGCTGCGTCACGACCGGCGATCCCAACGCGTTTCTGATCCTCACCGAAGATGTCCTCGGCGGCGATTCGGGCAGCGGTGGCGGTGGTGGCGGCGGCGGAGGCGGCGGTGGTGGCGGCGGTGGCGGAGCGACCGGTCAATTCCGACGCTCGCAGACCATTTCGCTCACCAACCAGGAGGCCGACGCCGACCTGAACGTCTCGTTTCTCGCCTGGATCGGCGTGAACAGCGTCCGCAATGCCGACCAGGGCGATCAGCTGCTGTCCGATGGCTATGTGCAGCTGGTGCGCTCGGTTCGTCTGGGCGTCATCGACTTGCCCCCCGGCACGTTCGTGCGAAACGGCTTGGGTCAGGCCGGCTCGGAGCGGCTGACCATCCCGGCCGGCGAAACGGTTACGCGGACCCTGATCACTCCGGATCGCGTGCTGTTCTTCAGCTCGCCGCCGATTTCCTGCGACAGCGTGGCGTTTTTCTTCACGATCGACGGCGAGCTGGTGCGCACGCCCGACGATCCCAGCGGCACCGATGGCGAGCTGTTTGACGGCGCCACGCGCGGCGCCGGACGCAAGACCCTCGCGCAGATCGACGTCTATGACTGCAATCCGCTCTCGCCCGGCTTGTTCCTGAAGACCGGCGGCGGCGTGAAGAATGGCAACGAGTTCTTTGAGGGCGAGGCGATTCAGGCCACGTTTCTGCTGAATCTCCCGACCGACGATACGCCGGCGGCAACGATCACCGTGGGTGCGAGCTAAGATCATTTGGGCGGGGGGATGACGGGCTCGATCGCCCGCAGGAGTGGTTAACGATGAGACGAACGAACTTAATTCTCGCGCTGCTGCTCGGGCTGGCGTTTGCGCAGGACCTGTTTGCTCAGTCCGGCGCTCCGCCGCGGCTCGTGAGCGGGCCGGATTGGTTCCTCGCGCGCGATGAACTGCTGGAATTCGACCCGATGACCGGCGACTTGCTGTTCTTCCCGTTCGATCCCGATGTCGACATCGTCACGGAAGGCGATGTGATCCTCGTCGAGTTCACGATTTCCGGCGAAGACATCGACGACGAAATGCAGGGCAACATGAACGCCACCCCGAACCCGGACGAAGAAGATCTCGACATCTTCGTGCGTCCGCGGGCGACATTCGTGCCGCTGCCCGGCTATCCCAGCCCGGTGGCGACGCCGCTGATCGAGGCCAAGGCCGAGTTCATCCTGCTTCCGCAAGCATTCATCTTCGACGACAACGTGGAAGACCAGCGTCGGCTCCAGTATGTCTGGGTCGTGCCGCAGTGGAACGGCCGCAATCAGGCCCGCCTGCGCGGGCTCATCGACTGGGACGTCAGTTGGCTCATCGACTTTTCGACCGCGTTTGAGGCAGATCCCGAACTCGATGCAATCGCGACGTTTTCGCAGTCTCTCTTCGCGATCAAGGACAGCCGCTTCCTCGGCCCCAATCCGCCCCCGTTCGCCGATGCGGGCAGCGATCGCACGATCGCCGCTGGCTCGACGATTGAACTCGACGGCGGTCAGACTTTCGACGGGACCAACATCGGTTTCGACCCGCAGGACGGGCAGGTTTTCGAACGCGACAATCTGACCTTCACCTGGGAGTGGGTGGCCGGCCCCGTGCGCGTCGACCCCAGCTATCCCGATGTGACGAATCGTCCGGAGATCGCCGAAGTCACGTTGACTCAGGTCGGCGTTTATGAGTTTCGTCTTCTGGTCGATGACAACGTCAACGACGTTCCGTCGTCCGACACGGTCCTGATCGAGGTGGTTTCGTCCCTGCCGGCCAATCGCGCGCCGATCGCCAGCATCCAGGACCTCACCGGCCCCGTCGTTGTCGGCGGCATCATCCAGTTGAACGGCGGCGGCTCCAACGACCCCGATGGTGACGTGCTGCGTTACCGCTGGGTGCAGACGAACTCCATCGGCGGCACCGTCGACCCCGCCGTATTCGTCGATCAGTTCCAGCCGTTGGCCGGCCTCGACGATCCGGTTTCTCAGTGGCAGGCGCTCAAGCCCGGCACCTACTACTTCCGCCTGCTGGTGAGCGACGGCCTGGAGCAGGACTCCGACACCACGGTCGTGCAGGTCGTCTCGACTTCCGCAGGTGGTGTGGCGTCGCCGCGCGTCGTGGCCAATCTTCCCTCGGATATTCGCGATCGGTTGGGCCTGCCCCCGCTGGCCGCCGAGTCCGAGTCGCCGAATCCCAGCGTCTCCGCGCCGCTGTCGCCTGCTCCGTCGCTTTGCGGCGGATTGCCCCTCGGCTTGCTGGGCCTGTCGCTGATGGGCCTCTGGGTGATGAAGCGCCGCGGCGCCTAAGTCCGCGTCACTGACCCAACTCGAATCCCCCGGAGCCGGCGTTATTCCTGACGCCGGCTCTTCGCATTTCACTCGCCAACGCCGTCGATGAACACGAATCTCGACGCCTCAGCGCGGCTGCGCCGTGCCCGGCGTCTCAGGGGCGATGATTCGCCCGACCGGCGTCACGTTCTTCGAATCCAGCTTCACCGCCCGCGCGCTCGCCCCTTCGATCAAATCATCCAGCAACCATTGCTGCGCAGCCGGATCGCCGAGCAGGTAGGAATCCCAGAACGCCATGCTCGTCATGCGCAGCCAGTCTCGCGCCGCCGGCTGCCGACCGCGCTCCGCCTGCTTCGAGAGCGGTGCGTCGTTGAGGTCGGCGGCGTCGGCCCTGCGGATCGTGAGCAAAAACTGGTCGCGCTGCGTGGTCTGCCGATATCCCGTCAGCCGATCGCGCCAAGACTTCACATCGCTCGTCTCATCCGCCATGCCGACAACATGCAGCGCCGGCGTCGCCAGAGTCTGCCACGCCGTCCGATCCAACCCGCACACATCCTCAGACGGCGGCGAGGCAGCGATCAGCGCCCGGAAGCGCGGGTCGAGGAACGTTACATCTCGTGCCGCGGCTTCGTTACGCTTTTGCGGAAAGTCAACCGAAACGCCACAGACCGCCAGCGCCCCGAATGCGCCCATTCCCTGTCCAAACACGCCGATGCGCTCGCGGTCGACGCGGGTCGCGAGTGCCGGGTCGCGCAGCGCCTGGTCGAGCGCGAAGCGCAGGTCGAGCGGAATCGCGCGCCACGCTTCCGGGCGCGCGTCGAAGCCGCCGGCCCGCGCCGCGTCGCGCGGCGGATCGTTTCGCGCGATCGCCTCGTGTTCCACCACCAACGTGATGTACCCATGGCTCGCCCAGTGCTCGGCGAGAAATCCGCCGTCATCGCGAGTTTGCGCCAGCCCCGCCGATAGCAACACCAGCGGCCGCCGTCGGGCCTCGGCCTGATCCCCGATCGGCCGATAGGCCTTCACCCGCACCGTGCGCGTCCGGGCGCCGTCGAGCCACTCGGCGGACGCCGTCCGCACCGGAAAGGGTCCGGCCTCGCGGTTATACGGCGGATATTGCTGATCGCGCGATTCCGCCTTGCTGCGCGCATCGCGAATGATGACGCGCGGGCGTCGCTCCGGCGCGGCCGGCGTCCCCGGCGCCTGAGCCCAGGAAAAGGCCGACCCGCCGGCGGTGCACGCCGCGCTCAGCAGAATCAGGCGAATGGTCGCGTTTCGGCGCACGATCCTCCACTTTTCCGCAAATCAGCAGCGATGAACGCCCGGCGGCAGCGGGGCGACGCGCCCGCGATCCGCACATAAGACTCATATTGTTATATCGCCGCCGGTCCGGGCGGATGCTTGCCGATGTCGGCCGGCGCGAGGGGGGATTCGGAATCTGGAGCGATTTCTGGCGCGGCGCTCGCGCAACCCCCGCGTTGAAAATCAGCCCCTCTTGTGTCCGCCGTGGTGCGGCGTGATGGGGCCAAACGTGCCTGACTGCGGCAGGGCGCCGCCAGGCCAGCATGCACGATGCTTTCTCAAAGGACGGTGCGAAATGCGCGGGTTTTTCGTCATTCTCAGCGGTGCGGCGGTGATTCTGGCGGCAATGCTTGCGGGCGGGTGCGTGACGCCGGTCGAGGGCGCCGGCGATCCCGGTCCCGGTCAATCGGGGGACCCGATCGGCGAACAGCCCGGCGACTCGGATTTGAAGACCATACTCTTCGTTCTCGGGCCGAACACCGGCTTTGTCGGATTTGATAACGCGCAGAGCCTCAGCGGAGCGAACCTGCCCGCGTCGACCGAACTGATGTCGAGCAACAACACGGTCATTCAACCGCGCGACGCCGCGCTCGATAGCCGCGGTGCGCTCTACCTCATCAGCGGCGCCAAGGGCGGGTCGATCGCGATCTACGACAATCCGCTGACCGCGACGGGCAATCGCGCGCCCGATCGGGTCGTCTCGGGCGACGCAACGTTGATCGCCAACAACCCGAGCGGCATCGCGATCGATCGCGACAATGAACTGCTCTATCTCTCCAATCCGGTCGGCGATCTGCTGGTTTTCAACATCGCGACGCCGCAGCTCTTTAACGGTGACATCGCGCCGGTGCGCACCTTCCGCGTCAATCAGCCGCTCTTCAACGCCGAGCAGATTCGCTTTGCGAATGGCTCGCTCTATGTGGTCGACGCCCGCGGCGGCACGTCGGACATCCTGGCCTTCGACAACCCGTCGGCGCTGCAAGGCGATGTGACGCCCGATCGCGTGATTTCGAACGCCGGCTTTGACAACACAATCGGCATCGACATCGACGCGCAGGATCGCCTGTGGGTCGGCGTGCGCGATCTCGGCCAGGTGCTGCTCTTCAACGCCGCGAAATCGCTCGACGGCGCCGCGACGCCCGATGTGGCTCTGTCGATCAGCGATGTGGACGTGGCCCCGAAGCCGTCGTTCGCGACGACCGACTCCGAGGACCGGCTCTACATCGCGGATTCGAACGGCAACGTCGTGTTCGTGTTCGACCTGGCATCGCAACTCGTCAGCGGCGCGCATGCCGCGAGTCGCACGATCGATAGCATGGAGTTGATCGCCCCAAATCGGCTCTTGGTCGTGGAGCGCTAGCAGCCGGCCCGCCCGCCGCGCTCATGCGACAGAACAGGGGCGCGGCCCGCCTCCAAAAAACGCACGTCACCGCCCGGTCAACAGCCCGACAAACCCACCGATATCGCCAACCGAAACCACACCGTCGCCGTTCACATCCGCGAGGTTGATGTCGCACGCGGGGCTGCGGCGGCGGGATTTTTTTGGTGAGATCCTGTCAGAACGCCGCTTGAGGCAGCTTATCTAGAAGTATGTTCAGGCGGCGATGGAGGCTGACGCTTCTCCAGTCAGACCGGTGAATCGCTCTTTTCAGCCGTGCCAGCCGACAACGCGTCCGAAAACTGCTCAGAAACGGAAGGGAGAAGCTATGTCCAGGCGGAATGAAATGCGGCGTGCGACCACCGGGGCCGGGTTCGGCAATGACCAAGCGACCTCGCGTGGGATGCGGGCGCTTCTGCGGGTCGGAAGCATGATGGTGATGGCCTCCGCCGTAGCCATCGGCGGCGGCCCGACCTTCACCTGGGGCGGAAGCTCCGGAAACTGGAACGTCGGCGCGAACTGGCTCGGCGGTTCACAGCCCAGCGCCGGCGCCAACATCCTCGTCGATGGCGGAAATCCGAATGCGTCGGTGTTGTCGGTCAATATCACCGTCCTGGTCGGGGATATGCAGATTGACTCCAACGATCGCGTAAGGATTATTAATGGCAATCGCCTCCAGGGACTTGGAACTTTCATCAACAACGGCGTGATCCGGATCGACTCGTCCGGCGGCTCCACGTATCTCCAACCGACTACCGGCCTGCTCACGCTGACAGGCGGCGGCACGATCGAACTGTCCGACAGCGCCAACAACTGGATCTACAAAGTCACGAGCGGCGGCGCGGTGGTCAACGTCAACAACACGATCGTCGGCGCCGGCCGCTTCGGCTGGTCCGGTTCGCCCACGAATATCACCAACCAGGCCGGTGGCACCGTCATCGCCCGGGGCGCAAATCCACTCCTATGCGAGACGGGGGCCGGCGCAACGATTATCAATCAAGGCGTATTCCAAGCAGATGCCGGAACGCTTTCCATTCAGGGCAATTTCGACAACACCGACGGCCTGATCGAGGCGCTGAACGCGTCCCAAGTCAACCTGAATGTCGCCAACATTACCGCGGGCACATTCAACGCAACGGGCACCGGTGCAATCACCGTGATTGGTGGGACAACCACGTTCGACGCCGATCCTGTGCCCGTCGTGAACAACGCCACCATTCGGATCAGCAACTCCGCCCTCCTCCACTGTCGCGGCTCACTCGTCAACAACGGCGTCATTCGAATCGACTCGACCGGCTCCGGCACTTACCTGCGACCCACCGACGGCCCACTGACTCTGAGCGGCGGCGGCACGATCGAACTCTCCGACAACGGCAACAACTGGATCTATAAAGCAGCCACCGGCGGCGAGTTGATTAATGTCGACAACACCATCATCGGCGCGGGCCGCTTCGGCTGGTCCGGCTCGCCGACCAACATCACCAACCAGGCCGGCGGCACGGTCATCGCCCGGGGGACGCAGCCGCTGATCGTCGAGTCCGGCACGGGCGCGGTCATCACCAATCAGGGCGTGTTCCGCGCCGATTCCGGAACGTTGCAAATCCAAGGCGTCTTCGACAACACCGACGGACTCATCGAAGCGCTCGACGCTTCGCAAGTCAATCTCAACAACGCCAACATCACGGCGGGCACATTCAACGCAACGGGCACCGGTGCAATCACCGTGATCGGTGGGACAACCACGTTCGACGCCGATCCTGTGCCCGTGGTGAACAACGCCACCATTCGGATCAGCAACTCCGCCCTCCTCCACTGTCGCGGCTCACTCGTCAACAACGGCGTCATTCGAATCGACGCGACCGGTTCCGGCACTTACCTGCGACCCACCGACGGCCCGCTGACTCTCACCGGCGGCGGCACGATCGAGCTCTCCGACAACGGCAACAACTGGATCTACAAAGCAGCCCCCGGCGGCGAGTTGATTAACGTCGACAACACCATCATCGGCTCGGGCCGCTTCGGCTGGGTCGGTTCGCCCACAAACCTCACCAACGAGGCCGGCGGCACCATCACCGCGCAAGGCGCAAGCCAGCTCCAGTGCGAATCCGGCAGCGGCGCAACCATCACCAACCGCGGCCTCATGAACGCTGCCCCAGGCGGCACGCTGCGCCTCGCCGGCACGTTTGATAACGCCGGCGGGACCATCGCCATCCCCGCCGGAGCCAACGGCGCCCTGGGCACGGCCACCATTACCAGCGGCGTTCTAAAGGGTGCGGGCACGATCACGACCATCAGCGCGAACTCGCTCCCCGGCGTCACGATTCGCCCCGGCGACAGCGCGGGTCGGATGACCATTAGCGGCGTGCTCCCGTCGTTGAACACCGCCAGCACGCTTGAGTTCGAAATCGGCGGCGCCACCCCCGTCACCCAGCACGACGTGCTCACCGTCAGCGGCGCAGCGGTCGTCAACGGCACGCTCCGCGGCGTCAGCCTCGGCGGATTCAACCCCGCCGTCGGCAATCGCTTCACCGTGCTCACCGCCTCGAACATCACCGGCAATTTCAGCGGCTACTCGGCGGCGTTCGTCGACCCGACGCTCAATGTCCGCTTCGAGCGCCCCAACGCTTCGACCGGACGCATGGTGGTGGTCCGTATCGGCGACATGAACTGCGACGGCTTCATCACGGTTGGCGACATCTCCGGCTTCGTCCTGGCGATCACCGATGCCGGCGGCTACGCCAGCGCGAATCCGGGCTGCGAACTGCTCAACGCCGACATCAACGGAGATAGCTTCGTCACCGTCGGCGACATCGGCGGGTTTGTGGGGCTGCTGACCGGGTTGAATTAGAACGCGACCTGACGAGGGTCGTGCCGGCCGGCTGTCGGCGGCTTGCGGGGGGCCGCAAGCCGCTGGCGCGCGGGATCAGGCCGTGTCGGTAGGGGCCGCAACCCGCGCGACCGCGAAAGCGCAACCTGCGCCGTCGAGCGAACGGACTACGCCGGCCCAATCCGCCGCAGCGGCTCGGCCTTGGCCGCCTTGCCCGCGTGAGCCGCGCCCTTGGCCGGGTCCCAGCGGACGAAGGCTTCGATCGCCTCATACTCCGGCAACCCGAGGCGGTCATACTTCGCCGCCGTCTCGCGATTGCGGTCTTCGGCCCGCTTCCAGAATTCGCGCATGTCCCAAGGGCCGGGGAAGAGCGCTTTGTCCTTCTGCGACTCGTGTTTGAAGATCGCCATCCGCTTGCGCTCCACCTCGTCGGGGCTGAGCGGGACGGCCATCTCGATCTCGTGCGGCTCCCATTCCTGCCACGCGCCGCGGTAATACCACACGGCGCACTCGCGGATCCAATCCTGCTTCTCGCGCAGCCGAAGCACCGCCTGCTCAATCGCCGCCAGGCACACGCGATGCGTGCCGTGCGGGTCGCTCAGGTCGCCGGCCGCGTAAATCTGGTGCGGCTTCACCGTCTCGAGCACCTTCACGATGATCGCGATGTCTTCCTCGCCCAGCGGCTTCTTGCGGACGCGACCCGTCTCGTAAAACGGCATGTCGAGGAAATGAATGTTGCTCGGCTTCACGCCGGAGTAGCGCGCCGCGGCGCGGGCCTCGGTGCGGCGGATCAGCCCCTTGATCGTCTGCAGCGCCGCAATGTCGATCGCGCCGGCGGCCTTCGAGCCGATGAACCGCTGCACATCGGCGATGAGCCCGTCGACTTTGTCGCTCTTGATCTCAAAGGCGCGGGCAAACTCGCTGACAAAGTCGCAGTGGCGCAGCGCCTCCTCGTCCCACACCGCGATGTTGCCCGAGGTCTGATAGGCGACATGCACATCGTGGCCCTGATCGCAGAGGCGGATGAACGTGCCGCCCATCGAGATCACGTCGTCGTCCGGGTGCGGGCTGAAGACCACGATCCGCTTGGGAAAGGGATCCGCCGATCCGTCGAGCTTCGGGCGGTCCTTCTTCCCGCCGGGCCAGCCGGTGATCGTGTTTTGCAGTTGCTTGAAGACGGTGATGTTGACGTTGTAGGCCGAGCCGCGTGCGCTCAGCAGCTCCTGCAGGCCATGCTCGTTGTAGTCTTCGCCGACCAGCTTCAGGATCGGCTTGCGGACCTTGTCGGCCAGCCACATCACGGCCCGCTTGGTGGTCGCGTCGTCCCATTGCAAGCCGAACTCCGCCAGCGGCCCCAGCAGCCACGGCGTCTTCACCGGCGTCAGCTCGCTGGCGGCGGCAGAATCGAGCAGGAAGGTCGCGGCCGGGTGTTCCTGCAAAAAGCTGGCCGCGATGCTCTGCGTCACCTCGCCCTCGAGCGCCTCGCGAATGATCTTGGCCTTGCCCTCGCCAAAGGCCAGCAGCAGCACGCGCTTCGCGTCGAGAATCGTGCCGACGCCCATCGTCACGGCTTGCTTGGGCACGTTCCATTCGCCGAAGAAATCGCTGGCCGCGTCGAGCCGAGTCACTTTGTCGAGCGTGATCAGGCGCGTGCGGCTGGCGCGCGGCGAGCCCGGCTCGTTAAAGCCGATGTGGCCGGTGCGGCCGATGCCGAGAATCTGAAGCTGAACGCCGCCGGCGTCTTTGATGCGCTGCTCATAGTCGGCGCAGGCCTGCGCCAGCTTGTCGGGCGCAACGGTGCCGTCGGGCACGTGCGTCTGGTTTTTGGGGATATCGACCAGATCAAAGAGATGCTCGTTCATGAACCGCCGATAGCTTTGGAAAGCGTCGGGCGGCATCGGGAAATACTCGTCGAGGTTGAAGGTGACGACGTTGGCGAACGAGAGCTTCTCTTCGCGGTGCATGCGCACCAGTTCGTCATAAACGCCCGTCGGCGTCGAGCCGGTCGCAAGGCCCAGCACGGCTTTCTGCCCCTTCGCCGCCTGGGCGCGAATGAGCGTGGCGATCTCCAGCGCGGCGGCGCGGCTGGCGGAGGCGCTGCTGTCAAAGATCGAGACCGGCGCGCGGGGTGAGCGGCGGGCGCTGGGGGCGGCGGGCGTGTGAGCGGAGGCGGACATGGCGGTTTCTCAACGAAAAAAAGGTCGATTCGGCTCGTCGCCGACGAGGAGTCGCGGCCGAATGAGCACAATATACGCGCACGCCTGCCAAGCTTCACGGCCGGTCGCCCGCCCCCCAGGCGAGTTCCCGCACGCGTTCGCCTGAGCGGTGGCAGACCCGCCGACAGTGGCTCGGGATAGACCAACGGTTCGGCCTTGCGTGTGATGCACGCAAGGCGGCGAATCAACCAACCCCCTTAGATTGCGCTCGTCGAGATTGGATCCCCCCTCATGACAGCTCGTCTCCCGCGAGGCACCCACGCCGCTGGGTGACTTTTGGAGGCGCTGGAAACGGACACAATCGCCGGGGGAGTCCGACGGAATTCGCGGGGCGCCCCGTCCATCATCCGGCGAGCGCCCGCGAACAGAACTCATCTCTCGAAGCAGATCCGGCCTTAGTGATCGCGCGGGTCAAACTTGCTGACAGTGTAGTTGATCCGAACCGCGGACAGTTGGAGATCGTCGGTCGGCAGCGTGATGCCGCCGGCGTGAAACGTGACGTAATACATAAAGCTATCCGCGACGACGGGGTTGGCGATCGATGAATCAGTCAGAGTGACCGGGCCGCCGGCGCCCGAGGTGGCGACGGACGCCATGACGCTCGATACGCCGGCGCCGTCAACGCGGCGCAGCCGCACGGTGATGTTGTTGTTTCCGTCGTTGTCGTCGAGGTCAGCCGCCATGCTGGTAATGGTCGCGCCCGCTGGCAAATCGACCATCGCCTGGGCCTCGGCGTCGCGCGTTTCGGCCGGGCCGCCGACGACGCAAACCGACGTCGCGACGTTGTTGGAGACAGACCAATCCAGACAGAGCTCAGCCGTTCCCGAACAGGCGAACGCGGCGGGCGGGACAATCCGCGTGCGATTCACGGTGAGGAATCGAAGTGTGCCCGTCTCGCCTTCGAGCCACAGCATCGGAGTGCCGTCAACGCGAAACAGCGCGAGCCGTCCGGCAGCGGCCTCAGGACCGGGAATTCCGGTGGGACCGTCTTCCGTTCCTGCGATGCCGCCGCTCAGCTCGATCGTCCTGTCGCCAAAAAGATTGTTGACAACGATGGTGCCGTCGTCGAGATCGGGGCTCGCGGCGCCTGCCGGTCCGGATACGGAAAGGCCGGAGCCATTAACCGCGATTGCTCTGTTTTCATTGTCGATCGTCAGGTCGCCGCCCGCCAGTCCGCCGGGCAATGACAGCGACGCATCGGCCAATTCCACGGTCGGAGAAACTGCGATCACCGAATGCAGATGCAACTCGGCGGACGCGGTGGCGGAGAACTGATTGTTGCTGACGAGGATCGATGTGGCGCCGCCCTGGCTTCGAAAGACCTGCAATTCTTCCGTCGGTGTCGTTGTGCCGATGCCAATGTCGCCGCCGGACGTGATCACCATCGCCGCCGGGTTGGAGGCATAGTTGTCGCTCGGGCCATAGGTGAAATGCAGGCTCGACGGATTGCTTGCCACCGACGATCGCCGCACGATGCCCCATGTGTCGACCAACACTCCGGCGACGAGCTCCTTGAGGGCGATCGCGGAGGACCATGTGCCCGAGCCTTCGCTATAGAGGCCGATCGCGGCGTCTTGCGATTCGATGATCAAGTCATCATTTTCGAGTGCGGCACTGGTGATTCCGAGGTCAAAATTGGCCATATGCGTCGTCGCCAGCGGTGCGGCCCGGCCGATGCCGACGTTGCCGACATTATCTGTGACGACGGCGTTGGCCGGGTTTCCGTCGGCCGCGTCGAGCGCGAATGCTGCCTTAGACTTAATCGCATGCGGCGCAGCGGTGATCGGTTGGCGGGGCGTCAGGGTGGTGTATAGACCGGTGCTCATGCCGTCGCGGACGCGAATTTCGACCCAGCGCTCGTTACCGTCGAAGGCGGTGGGGCCGAAGTTCAGGTTTTGCAGGGTGAACACGCCGGCATCGTCAAAGCCGGCGAAGTCGTTGACGCTGGCGAGCGAGCCGACGGCGTTTCCGAGCGTCAGTGCGTCGTACAACTGAAGCTGGAAGTCGATCGTCGAATTCGCGCCGGCGTCAGGCGGCGGCTGATTGTTGAAGAGCAGCTTGCCCTGATAGGTGATGTTGTTGCCAAAGATCGCCTGCAGTTCGCCCGTCGGCACGGCAGACGCACCGGGCGAGTCGACCGCGCCGGTCAGCGGTTGTCCCGCTGCAGTGGACGCGGCTGGGTCGGCGGCGATGGCCCAAGCGCCGAGACCGGCGAAGAGCGTGGCGAACCCGATGCCCGCAATCTGATTCAAGTATCGCTTCATCGATTTCTCCTCAATCAACAGGTGTCTCAAAGGCAATGAACTCGCCAAATAGTCAGTAAGGCGTTGGCCGTCGTCGCTCGCCCGAAAAAGACGGAATGGCTGCGACCGTCACGAATGCAATCAATGGTGGCCCGCGGAATCAGCTCCTCCGCACTGCCCCGCGACGGAGGCGACGCCTCGCAGGTGCGGCACGTCCGCCAGCTCCTGGATGGGACGGCTTTCCCAGAAAAATGTCGGGCTTCCCGCTACAGCGCCGAAGCGCGATTGGACGAACGCGTACTCCGCCGCAATGATCGCGTCGCGATCTCTGGTGATGCGGTCCTCGATGTAAGAGAGGTCGTCCGCGCTCAAACCGACTTCCTTCGCCAGTGTCTGCCAAGGCTCATCGCTTTTGATGCGAAGGCTGAGATAGTCGCGGAATGCGTGCGAATACTCATCGCGCACGATCATCTGCACCAGGTTCTCGCGAATCTCGGGCTCGCCGTGCAGACTGCCGTAGGTGCGCTTGCCGCCCGATTGGATAGCGGTGAACAAGTATCGCACCGACAGGTCGAATGGCGTGTCCGACGGAATCGCTCCTGGCGCAGCGTTGGTGTTTCCGGCTTCGGATTGCGATCGAAGGTGTTCCAACACGGCGGCTTCGGCACGCTTTGCAAACGGACACTGGCTCATGACGATGATTTCGAGCGCATTCTTGCGATGCTCGATCACGCGCTGCGCAGCGATTCGACCGCGGACGCGCTCGCTCCCGAAGACGATGACCTCTCCGCCGATGAATGGATAAAGATTGTCCAGAGGCCCGACATCCAATCGCAGCGCCTGCGGCTCGCGGGCCAGGACGAGGCCTTCGGCATCGGCGACAAGCCGACCCTCAAAGGCCGCGGTCTCCCACACCGGATTTGCTTTGGCGGACGCCAGAGCCGCGTTCACCCGTTGGGCGATGGTGAGCACCGTCCGAGCCGCTTCCGACAACTGGTCGAAATCCGCTCGCCCGACCACGTCAGCGGTTTTTTCCGCCATCCAATAGGTCCATACGTCAAGCAGGAGCTTTTGATCGATCGTGATTCGGTACCGCGAGTCCTCGCCCGATCGGAAGATCATGATTCGAAAGTCCGCGTCGCCGCCATACTTCTGTACGCCGGATTGCGCCGCGGCATGGAGCAGGACGAATTCATCGGCGGAAAGCGTCAGTTCGTAGCGCGGTTTGGAATCGTCCACCGCTAACTGAGCCGCACTGCTCGGAATGATGAGCGTGGCAACAAAAGTCGCCAAAGCGAGCACTGCAGCGAACCGGACCGGCAAGAATGACATCTTGGATTCTCCTCCGGTGACGGAGTCGCCGATCGTGTACCGGCGACTCGCTCCGAAGCGTGGTAATGAAGGCAATCGCTAGTTCGGTGCGCACACGCAGCAACGACCACCCGTCAGCGCGGAACATATGCCTGTATCCGAGGTGACCGAGCAGGGCCCCGGCGCGTCCGCCACGACCGTTCCCATGCAGAAAGAGTTGCAGAAAAAGCCCATCCCCACTGCCTGCGGGCATACCGCGCTGGTGGATACGGCTGGCCCGACCGGCCCCTGCGGACCGATGGGCCCCGCCGGCCCCGCGGGCCCGGGTGGACCGTCTAGACCTGTAGGACCACGCGGCCCCGGAACACCCTGCGGCCCCGCCGGCCCCGCTGGCCCGACGAGTTGGGCAGTGGCCTGCGTCGTACCGTCGGGAAAGATGAAGCCGCCGCTGGTGGATCGCACCGCGCCCGCCACGGTGAGTTTGCTGCTCGGTGTGGTCGTGCCGACACCAACATTGCCGCCAGTGGTCAACAAGATGTCGCTACCACTGTCGATGGTCAGCTTGCCGCCGGCGATCCCGCCTGTTAAGGATAATGATGCCTCGGCAATTTCTAAGGGAGTGGTCCGGAGAGTTGTCTGCAACTTAACGCCTGCCGACGCGCTGGGCGAGAGCGTGTTGTTTTGCACGAAGATTCGCGTTGCGTCGCTTTGGCTTTTGAGCACATGCAGTTCTTCGAGCGGCGAACTGGTGCCGATGCCGACGTTGCCGGTGTTGTTGTTAGAGATATTCGTTCCGCTCGCGGTCCACAGTTGAGCTCCACCGGCCGCCGCCGTCGTCTGGGTCGTGCCGTCCGGGAAAACGAATCCGCCGCTCGTCGACTCGATCGCCCCCGCCACGCTGAGCTTGTTGGCCGGCGTCGTTGTGCCGATGCCGACGTTGCCCAGCATCCAACTATCGCCCGCGACGCGCAGGCCGTTCGTGGGTCCAACGACGTTTGCCCCGATCGAGGTGCCGCCGTTGTCGCTGACCAGGAATCGCGTGACCGGGCTGCCATCGTTCAGGCGAACTCGCAGCGCCGTGTTTGTGCCCGTGACGCTTTGCTCAACCAGCAATCGCCCACCTTCCACGTTCGTGCCGACGCTCACGTTTCGCGTGCCCGGCCAGAGATACATACTGTCGCTGGTGCTGGCGTCGCCCAGGCGTAGCGTGTTGTCCGAGCCGATGGCCATTCGATAGGTCGGCGCATCTGTGTCGGCGGCGTCGGTGTCTTGCAGGCGAATGGCCGGTGTAGCGCTGCCCGCGACGTGGAGCCGGCTCCCGGGGGCGAGCGTGCCGACGCCGACGTTGCCGGCGGCATCGACAAAGACCGCGCTCGCCGGGTCGCCGTCCGCCGCGTCGAGCGCATAGGCCGACTTGGCCTTCAGCGCGTGCGGCGTCGCGGTGATCGGCTGGCGTGGCGTGAGCGTGGTATAGGTGCCGGTGCTGGCGCCATCACGAACGCGGATTTCAAGCCAGCGCTCATTCCCGTCGAACGCAGTCGCGCCGAAATTCAGGTTCTGCAGAGTGAACACGCCGGCGTCGTCGAAATTGCCGAAGTCGTTCACTTTTTCCACGGATCCGCGCGGATTTCCGAGCGTGAGCGCGTCATACAGTTGCAGCTCGAAGTCGATGGTCGAGTTCGGGCCGGCGACCGGCGGAGGCTGACCGCTGATGAGCAGCTTGCCCTGATAAGTAATGCCGTTGCCAAAGATCGCCTGCAACTCGTCGGGGGGACCGACCGTCGCGGCCGGCGGTTCGGGTGGTTCGAGCGGCGCGGTCGCTTCCGCGGCGGGCGGAGGGGTGTCGGCGGCGATGGCCGCGCTGCCCAGCCCCGCAACAATCGCGACCAGCCCAATGCCCGCGCTCTGGTTCAGATAATGCTTCATCATGCTCTCCTCGGAAACCTCGCGCGGCGGCGAGCCCGCGCGAGTCAGAAGTCCGGCGCGGGGCGGATCGAAGGGTGTCGGGGCGACGAGTTCGCCGAACGGGGGTAGTGGGCGGAAAGCACGCGGTGGACACCGCGCAGCGGAAACTGGCGAACCGAGCCGCAAGTCGGGCTTCGGGAAGGTGGAGCCAAGAGTTACACTGTCAGTTCACTACGCCGAGACAGTCACCTCTGGATTGAGTGGTCCTATGGCGGTTCCGAGCACAGCAATCTCCCTGCTCTCGCGCTGTCGCGACACGAGCGACCAACGAGCTTGGCGCGAGCTCGACGAGCGCTATCGCGAGTTGCTGCTGCGTTTCTGCCGGCGGCGCGGGTTGGCCGCGATTGAGGCCGAAGACATCGTGCAACGGGTCTTTGTTGGTCTGGCCAAGAGCCTGCCGGCGTTTACCTACGACCGGTCCCGCGGCCGTTTTCGAGACTATCTCTTTCGCTGCACGCGAAATTCGATTTATCAGTTCGCGCGATGTCCGGAGCGAGGACTTTCCCCGCTACCCCCCGATGAAGGCGGAATCCTCGTCGATGATTCCGCTGTCTCGCCCGCCGAATCCGCTTCCTGGGAGGCCGAGTGGGTGGCGCATCACTACCGACTGGCCCTGACGGCGGTGCGGCGAGATTTCGAGCCGCAGTCGATGGCGGTCTTCGAGCGCTGCATGGCCGGCGCCAGCGTCCAGGAGGTCATGCGCGAACTCGGAATGAGCGAAGCCGCCGTGCAGAAGGCTCGTCAGCGCGTGCGCATCCGCATGCAGGAATTGATCGTCGAGCAGGTCCGCGAGGAGGATCGCGTTGACGAAGAACCGATCAGCCGATGAGATCACCCGCGTCGCGGGCGAGCGCGCCTCGAGCGAGATCGCCGAAATCGCGGGGCGGTTCGGCTTCGGACTCGACGATGATCGTTGGCTGGCCGAAGTCCGAGCGGCCGAGTCGCATTCGCCGTCGGAGCGATTTGGGGACTACACCGAGCTGTTTCCGATCGGCCGCGGCGGCCAGGGCGTGGTCTATCGCGCCTTCGATCCGCGCACGCGCCGCACCGTCGCGATCAAGCGGCTCTCCGCCGGCTTCTTCGCCACGCCGCAAATGCGGGCCCGCTTCGAGCGCGAGATCGAAGCGGCAGCCGCGCTCTCGCATCCGCACATCGTCACGGTCTACGGCAGCGAGCAGATCGACGGCCAGCTCGTCCTCACGATGCAGTTGGTCGACGGCGTGCCGTTCGATCAATGGGCGTCCCCGGCCGGCGGCGCAATCCGCGACCTGCGCGAAACGCTCACCGCGTTTCTGACCGTCTGCGACGCCGTGCAACACGCCCACCGGCGCGGCGTGATTCACCGCGATCTCAAGCCGACAAACATCCTCGTCGATCGCGGCGGCGGTCCGCATGTCCTCGACTTCGGCCTCGCGAAGCTCACGACGTCGGCAGATGGGGCGGACTCGCTCTTCACCGGCAGCGGCGATTTTTTGGGCACGCCGGCCTTCGCCGCCCCGGAACAGGCGCGGGGCGATCTGCGCGCCATCGACGTGCGGACCGATGTCTACGCGCTCGGCGCTGTGCTCTATCGCGCGCTGACGGGCGTCTTCGTGGTCGACCCGGCGTTGCCGCTCGCCGCGGCGCTGCGCGCGGTCGTGGAGAGCGATCCGCCGGCCGCCTCAACCCACAACCCCGCGCTCGGGCGCGAGCTCGACGCGATCCTCGGCAAAGCACTGGCGAAGGATCAGGCGGCGCGCTATTCGTCGGTCGAGGCGCTCTCGGCCGATATTCGGCGCTACATCGACGGCGAGCCCGTCCTCGCCCATCCGCCGAGCGCCGCCTATCGCGCTCGCAAGTTCCTGCGCCGACATTGGCTCGTCGCCGCCACCGTCTGTAGCTTTCTGCTGCTTTCGACCGCCGCCGCCGTCACGAGCACCTTGCTCTACCTTCGAGCCGAGGAGCAGCGTCGCCGGGCCGACGACGCATTGCGAAGATTCAACGTAGAAGCCGGAACGGCCCGCGGTGTGAAATCGATCCTCGACGACATCCTGGTTAACGCAGGCAAGACCGGAAAGGCCCGCGGCGGCGCGCTCACTGTCCGCGAACTGCTCGACCGCGCGGCGGAGAACATCAACGAAGAGCGCAGCTTCACGCCGCCGGCGGAGGTCGCTTCGCTGCGGATGACGATCGGCGACGCCTATCGCGAGATCGGCATGGACGCCGCCGCCGAACCTCAATACCGCGAGGCGCTCGGCTTGCTGCGCGAGCTCTATGGGCCGGAAACCTATCAGGTCGCCCATTGCCTCGACGCGCTGGCACGCGCCAACCGCGCGCTCGGACGATTGCCGGAGGCGGAGGCCATGATCGAACAGGCTTACGCCATCTACGAAAAAACGCTCGGCGAAGGCGACGGATACCTCGCCCGCGCCGCCAACAGCGTCGGCCTCATCAAGCGACACGCCGGAAAGCTCGAGGAAGCCGAGCGGTGGTATCGAATCGCCCTGCGGCGTTACAAAATGCTGGGCGAGAATCACGAGTCGGTGCCCTATGTCCTCAACAACATCGGCAGCCTCTGCGTCACCGCCGGCCGTTTCGACGATGCCGTCGCCAGCTATCGCGAGGCGCTGCAGCGCTCGCGCGCAATTTGGGGCGCCGCCCCTCACATGGACGCGGCCATAGCGCAGTCCGGATTGGCCGATGCGCTGACCCTGCTCGGCGACCCCGACGGCGACGCCGAGCCGCACTTCCTCGAATCGCGCGCGGCGATGATGGCGGTCGGCGGCGAGTTCTTCCGATCGGCCCAGTTGATGGTTCGCTATGCCCGACTCCTCACCGCCGACGCTCGCCACGACGAAGCCGCGGCGGAGTTGGAGGAGGCCCACCGAATCTTTCTCTCCGTGGATCGCTGGGCAGACGCCATCGGCGCCGCCCGATTGCGTGCCGAGGCGCTCATTAGCGCCGGCCACGGCGAAGAGGCGCTCGCCGAATTGCAGCAACAGGTCGATCGCCTCGCCCCGCGCCTGGCGCCCCACGACGCCGGTCTCGCCCAGGCCTGCCTCCTGCTCGGCGCACTCCATGCCGAGCGCGGCGCTGCCGAAGACGCCGACTATTTCCTGAACTGCGCGGAAGCCGGCCTCCCCGACGCCGCCGGCTCCACAAGCCCGCAGCTCTTGCGGCTGCGTGAGTTACGCGCCCGGATCGCCCCGCGATAAACCGCCGCGCGGCCATCCGCGACAAGCGGTTTCCGGGTGGTAGGGGGGCGCCGTCCACCGGTTTCGCTTGGCGCTCCCGCACTCGCCGCGCTACACTCCTCGACCCAACACGAATTCATCCGGCGAGGTGTTTGCATGTACGAGTTCAAGCTGCCCGACCTGGGCGAAGGCATCCACGAGGGTCAGATCGTCAACGTCCTCGTGAAGGAAGGCGAGCGGATCGAAGAATTCAAGCCGATGCTCGAGGTCGAGACCGACAAAGCCGCGGTCGAGATCCCCTCGCCCAAGACGGGCATCGTCAGCAAAATCAACGTAAAGCCTGGTCAGACCGTCAAGGTCGGCGAGATCATGCTCGTCATCGACGACGGCGCCGGTGCCTCCGCGGCCGCCCCCGCCGCCGCCAAGCCCGCTGCTGCCGCTGCCGCCGC
>JANRJD010000043.1:0-121319 GCA_033764195.1 Phycisphaerae bacterium
GACGACATCGGCTCGTGCAGCATCAGCGGCGGGGCCTATGTGATGAACAGCTCGGGCGACACGCGGCAGAGCGTGTGCTTCGCGAATGGGATGGCGGGCGTTTTCAGGGGCGGGGCGGCTTGAGGCTTGGTGCCGTCGTCCGGTTGCCGAAGACACGGCTCACAGAGCCGTGGCACACGTGGGATCACGCTGTGCGTGTCGGCCGGTTTTCTTGCAGCCGCGGGGCGGGATGGCGCGGCGAAGAGGCGGGTGGAACCCGCCCTACCAAGAGGTCCGCACAGCGGACCCTACGCTCGCGCCCATGCATGCGTGGGCGCAGGGATCGATCCTGATGGGATCGTTTGCGTCGTTGGAGGAGGAGTCGAGGCGGGCGAGGATTGGGTGTGGGGGATTGGCGGAGATTGGTAGCTATTGGCGACGGCGACCGTGGCCGCGAGAGCGAGGGCGACGGTGGCCGCGACCTTGACTGCGCGGGTGCGGGCGGACTTTAGCCGGCCATGCTCTTTCGTCCGCCGCTGCTGCGGGTGGCGAGCTGGTCGCGGAGTTGGGCGGCCTTTTCGTAATCTTCGCGATCGAGGGCGGCCTGGAGCTCCCACTGGAGACGCGGCATGGCGTCGGCGGGCATGCGCTGCAGGACATCGCGGCGGAGCTGGAGCAGGACCTTGAGCTCGGTTTCGTGGTCGGCGGGCTCGCGGCCGTCGTCCGTATCGGTGTCGGCGTCGAGGACGCCGGCGGGCTCCTGTTCGAGCGGGATCTCGCGGATTTCGGCGATGCCCTCTTCGACGCGGCGGAGCGCGCTGTCGAAGGCGTTTTGCTGGAGCGCCTCATAGACGCGGGCGCGGCAGTTCATCATGAGCACGTAGGCCCGCTGCGGCGTGAGCGCCTGGCGGTCGAAGGGGGTGGCGCCGTAGCGCTCGCAGAAGTCGATGACGCGCAGATTTCGCTCGGTGTCGCGGTCGACGGCCTCGAACTCTTCGAGCACGAACTGAGAGAGGTAGCGCTGGTAGTAGAGATAGGCCTCGTGGCGGAGATCGCGGCACTCTTCGGGCGAGAGGACGAAATCTTCGTCGCTGCCGCCGCTGGAGAGGTGCTTGCTGAGGCGTGATTCCTGGAACTCGAGGAGCGACTCGCAGCCGTGGGGGCGTTTGCCGTCGGGTCGGCCGTCGTTTTCGAGTTGGAGGACGCCGAGATCGATTCGTGTCTGAATCTTCTCGCGACCATCGCGCCCGATAATTTTACGGACCGAGATTTTGCCCGGCTCGTAGTCCCAACCGTCGAGGATGCTTCGTAGGTCGCGTAGCATAGCGACAGGCGTATCGGGTCTTCGTTCGCGGCGTTTGAATACCCCCGGCGAGTCGCGTGTCCGCCGATCGAGATTTCAGGGTTTACGATGCGGGTGATTGCGGGCGAATTTCGCGGGCGGACGCTGATCGGCCCGGAAGGCGATCAGACGCGGCCGATCACGGACCGGGTGAAAGAAACTCTTTTTAATATTCTCGGCTCGAAGTTTGGCACGCCGGCGCAGATCCCGCCGGTCGAGGTGCTGGATCTGTTCGCCGGGGCGGGGAATCTGGGGATTGAGGCGGTGTCGCGCGGGGCGAGCAAGTGCGTGTTTATTGAGAAGGATCGGCGGACGATCCCGGCGCTGCGGACCAATCTGGCGAAGTGTCGGGCGGATGAGCGGCTGAAGCTGACGGTGGATAACGCGTTCGCGATGCGGCTGCCGCTGGCGGACGATCCGGCGGGTTTTGGGCTGATCTTTGTCGACCCGCCCTATCGCGATGCGGAGCGTGGGCCACGGGTGATTGATCTTTTGGAGCGCGTGGGCACGCGGCTGGCGGCTGATGGTCTGATCGTCTTTCGGTTTGAGGCGGGAACGGCGATTGATTTTGGCGGGGTGCGATCGCTGCGGGTGTGCGACGATCGGACGTATGGGCGGATGCGGCTGGTGTTTTTGGCGAAGCCGGGCTCAGCCGCGGGCGGCGACGCCGAGGCGGCTGTCGCGACGGAGGAGCCAGATGAAGAACATGGCGCCGCCGATGCTGGTGAGGACGCCGACGGGGAGTTCGTAGTCGGAGATGACGCGGGCGAGGGCGTCGCAGAGCGGTAGGAATCCGGCGCCGAAGAGAGTTGCGGCGACGATGGTGACGAGTGATCGTCCGCCGATGAGGCCGCGGACGATGTGTGGGGCGATCAGACCGACGAAGGCGATTGGGCCGCAGAAGCCGACGATGATGGCGGTGAGCGCGCCGATGGCGAGCAGGCAGCTCCAGACGATGGGGCCGGCGGCGACGCCGCGGGAAGCTGCGACGGCATCGCCAAAGGCGAGCAGATCGAGGCCGCGGTGGGAAAGCAGGCAGATGGCGAGCGTGGGGAGCAGCGCGGCGGCGACGATGCCGGCGTGGCGGAGCTCCACGGTGACAAGCGAGCCCATGAGCCAGCGGACGATTTCGTTGGTGATGGTGGCGTCGGCGAGGTAGGTGGCGAGGACGATGCCGGCGGAGCTCATGGAGGCGACGCAGACGCCGACGAGGAGCAGATAAGCACGGTCGCGGATGGCGTGGCCGCGGGCCATCCAAGCGATCATGGCGATGGCGCTCAGGGCGCCGCCGATGGCGAGTTCGGAAACCACCGGCAAACCAAGCCAGCGCGAGCGGATGTCGGTGAGGATGCCGACGGAGGCGGCGAAAGCGGCGGCGCTGGAGATGCCGAGGGTGTCGGGGGTGGCGAGGGGATTGCGGAAGATGATTTGAAAGACGGCGCCGCCGAGAGCGAGGCCCGCGCCGGCGACGGCGGCGAGCGCGACGCGGGGGACGCGGAGTTGCCAGAAGATGCCGGGGGCGGCGGGGTCGAAGACTTCGGCGAGGCGGATGGAGTGGCGACCGATGAAGGCGGAGCAGGCGACGGCGGCGAGGGTCGCGAGGAGGAGCACGAGGATGTTGCGATTGAAGAGCGGCAAGGCGATATCCGAATGTGCGGCGCTGGCGCGGACGGGCGATGTCCGGGGCGGCTTGCTATTGCTCGGGCTTCTCGCGCTCTTCGGCGTCGTGTTTGTAAAAGACCTTGGCGATTCGACGAGCGGCGTCGTGGGCGAGGGCGCGGGCTTCGCGATCGACGGTTTCGAGGCCGCCGCGTTCGGTGGGCGGGCGATTGACGCGGAAGGCGCGGCCCTCGCGCTCCTGAGGCGAGGAGGGCCAGAGGACGGCTTTGTCGTCGGGATCGTCGACGCCGATGAGCTTGGCGGTGAAATCCGCCAGCGGGCTGATGATGGGCGAATCGCCGCGCTCGGTGAGGACGAGGTCGCGGAGTCGGATGTAGAGGACGTAGTTGCAATTGGCCTCGCGCCCGACGCGCTGCAGGCTCCAGCGTGGGAAATCGGCGTTGGCCTGCTGGAGGCGGCGCAATTCTTCGGGGGCGAGGACGTCGATGTTGACGCGCTGCAGACGGAGGATTTCGGTGAGCTTTTCCTGGACGGCGAAGCTGAAGAGCGGATTGTCGAAGTCGTTGCGGGCGGGCTCGATGAGTACGGCGAGGCGGCCGCCCGTGAACTCGAACTCGGGCGGTTGCCACTGGCGCGGCTGAAGGAAGTAGAGCGCGGAGCCGAGGCTGGCGCAGCCTGCGAGCGCGAGGGTGGAGGCGAGCGCGAGCAGGGCCACGGCGCGCGGCAGAGTGCGGGGCCGCGCGCGGTTCACAGCTTCTCCTTGCGGTCGTAGAACTTTTGGGCGACTTCGCGGGCGAAGGTCTCCATAGTCAACTTGCGGATGGAGACGTCGTCGGTGCCGTATTCGCCGGTGGAGTCCGCGGGGTAGGTCGTTTCGACGACGGTGCGGTAAGGCGGGGCGGTGTCGGCGGCGGTGGAGTCGAAGATTTTGACGTTGGCGGAGATGCGGCCGCGGAATAGATGGGGGCTGTCGGGTTCGCGGGTGGTGTATTGGGTGAGCTCGATAAAGAGCACGCGATCGGCGCCGAGCTTTTCGCCGAGCTCGCACGGGCTGCGGCGGTCCCAGTTGGGCTCGCGCTGCTGATATTGCACGACCTGCTGCGACGGGACGAACGTGACGCCCTTCACCTGCGGACCGAGGGCGTCTTCGATGTGTCGGCCGATTTCCAGCTGGACGTAGGGATACTCGAAGAGCGTGTCCATCTCGGCCCATACGGCGACGGCGATCTTCTTGTCGTTCAGGTGGGGCCACTCGGCGGGCACATCGCGGGTGGGCTCGTTTCCGAAGAGCACGGCGCCTGCGGCCATGAGCTTGCAGCCGGATGCGGAGGCCAGGAGTGCGAGGCTCGCACCGAGGATGGATGCGGCGAAGAGGCTCCTGGAGGCGCGAGGGGAGAATGCGAGCCGGTGGAGACGATGAGGGGTCATGCGTTCGGTCCCGCCGCGCGGATGCGCTCTGAGGCTTCGGGGAATCTTGTGAAATTGGCTCGGAAGAGCCCGGCGAGGTCGCGGGCCTTGCGGTCGTAGGCGGCGCTGTCGGCCCAGGTACCGCGCGGGTTGAGGACCTCGGGCGGGACTTCGGGGCAGGTCTGCGGCACTTCGACGCCGAAGTTCCCATCTGCGGTGTATTGCGACTGATCGAGTTTTCCGTCGAGCGCCGCGTTGATCATGGCGCGAGTGTAGCGGAGCTTGATGCGGCTGCCGACGCCGTAGGGGCCGCCGCTCCAGCCGGTGTTGACCAGCCAGATGCGGGATTTGTGTTGGGAGATTTTTGCACCGAGGAGCTCGGCGTAGGTGGCGGGGCTGAGCGGGAGGAAGGGTTCGCCGAAGCAGGTGCTGAAGGTGGCCTGGGGCTCGCTGCCCATGCCGGCCTCTGTGCCGGCGACCTTGGCGGTGTAGCCGGAGAGGAAGTGATACATGGCCTGTTCGCTGGTGAGGCGCGAGATCGGGGGGAGGACGCCGAAAGCGTCGCAGGTGAGGAAGATGACGTTTTTCGGATGGCCGCCGACGGAGGGCTCGACCGCGCCGGCGATGTAGTCGAGCGGGTAAGCGACGCGGGTGTTTTCGGTGAGGGAGGCGTCGTTGTAGTCGGGAACGGCGGTGATCGGATCGAGGATCACATTTTCGAGCACGGCGCCGAAGCGGATGGCGCGATAGATGTCGGGTTCGTTTTCCTCGGTGAGCTTGATGCACTTGGCGTAGCAGCCGCCTTCGAAATTGAAGACGCCGTCGGCGCCCCAGCCGTGTTCGTCGTCGCCGATGAGGCGGCGGTGCGGGTCGGCGGAGAGGGTGGTTTTGCCGGTGCCGGAGAGGCCGAAGAAGAGGGCGACGTCGCCGGCCTGGCCGATGTTGGCCGAGCAGTGCATGGCTGCGACGCCTTTCAGCGGCAGCAGGTAGTTCATGATGGTGAAGATGGATTTCTTGATTTCGCCGGCGTAGGCGGTGCCGCCGATCAGGACGAGCTTTTCGGCAAGGTTCGCGATGATGAAGGCTTCGCTGGGGGTGCCGTCGGCGGCGGGGTTGGCGAGGAAGCTGGGGGCGGCGACGACGGTGAATTCGGGGTCGTGCGCGGCGAGGGTCTCGGCGGCAGGACGGATGAAGAGCGTGCGGGCGAAGAGGCTGTGCCAGGCGAGTTCGGTGACGACACGCAGGTTGAGCCGATGGGCGGGGCTGGCGCCGGCGCAGAGATCCTGAATGAAGAGGTCGCGCTGCGCGAGGTGGGCGAACATCTTCGCCTTGAGGGCGGCGAACTTCTCGGCGCTGATTTCGAGATTGACCTTGCCCCAGGCGATTTTGTCGGCGCTGCCGGGCTCGCGGACGAAGAACTTGTCCTTGGGCGAGCGGCCGGTGCGCTTGCCGGTGCGGGCGACGAGCGCGCCGCGATCGGAGAGCTCTGCTTCACGGCGCTGGAGGGACTCGGCGACGAGCGTGGGCGGGAGCGAGTTCCAATAGGATTTACCGGTGTGATTGAGGCCGATCTTCTGCAATCCGACGCGGCTGATGCGCGAGAGCGGGGCGGTCATGCGGATGTCCTAGGTCGCTCGACGCGGCGGCGCGGCAAACGCGCGGCTGGTGAGCGCATGCACTTTCCCAGTTTCATTATCGGCAGTTTCTGCGCCTGCCGCAATCGACACGCTGGGTCGGGTCTACCGGCTCAATCGGCAGTGTTGGGCGGGTCGGAAGAAATGCAGAATGAAGAATGCAGAATGCAGAAATGCACCCCCGTTAGCGATTGCGATTGCATGTCGGTTTTGACGTTTCAATGTTTCCGCGTTTTACCGGGCGTCGGCCGCGCAAAACCCGGCCTGTCCCGAAAATGCCGATGAAACCGGATATCGCGCCTCCGGGAGAGCCCATGGATCCGCTCAAGATTGGTCAGGTCGTTCGCGTCGACGGCGACAACATCGAAGTGCAGATCACCGTCAATGACCTGGTGATTGACTATCACGGCACGCAGTATCGCGTTGGCCGGCTCGGCACCTACATCACCGTTCCGATCGAGAACTGCACGCTGATCGGGTATGTGACGAAGTGCGGCGTGAGCGGCGAGCTGGAGCCGGGGCCGAACCCGCAGGGGCCGCGACGTCTGTCGCTGCACGCGCAGCTATTGGGGACGATCAAGGCGGACCGATTCTCGCGCGGCGTGAGCGAGTATCCGACGATCGGCGACAGCGTACGGCTGGGCGTGGATGAAGACTTTGAGTTGATCTTCGGCACGTTTGAGGAAGTCGCCAACAAGGGCGGCGTGCGCAAGTCGTTCAGCATGGGGCGGTTCGCCGTCGACAACGACTTCGAGGTGCGGGTGCTGGGCAAAGAGTTTTTTGCCAAGCACGTGGCGGTGATGGGGAACTCGGGTTCGGGAAAGAGCTGCACGACGGCGAAGATCGTCTATGAGGCGCTGCGGCTGCCCGAGTCGCAGGTGGTGATGTTCGACATGCACGGCGAATACCTGAACGCCTTCTCGGGCGATGACGGCAAGCCGCTGCCGAACGTGACGTACCTATCCGATCGCAACCTGATTCTGCCCTACTGGATGCTGGGCTTTGAGGAGTTTGAACGGCTTTTCCTCGACACCAGCAATCCGCAGAACGAAACGGCGCAGCGAATCTTTCTGCGCGACGCGTTTCGCAAGCTGAAGCTGACGGCGGCGAAGGAGCTCAATCTCGAGTTCGATTACAGCGTCGAGACGCCGGTCTACTTTTCGATCGAGCAGTTGAAGATGCTGGCGGAGAACCTGAACGAAGCGCGCTATCTGTTGAACAGCGAGAACTACGCCTTTTCGCGGTTGCCGTTTCGTCAGTTGCCGCCGGATGAGCAGGAGCATCTGCTGCTGACGCGGCGAATGGAGTTCAACAAGGGCAACGCCGAGGGCGAGACGCCGCACGCGACGTTTCACGGGCGGTTGCTGGGCTTTGTGAATCTGCTGGAATCGCGACTGAACGACCCGCGTTATGACTTCATTTTGAAGCCGTTTGAGCAGGTGAAGCGGAATCCAGAGCTGGCCCCCTACTTCAAGCCCGAGATGGGCGCGCGTGAGTTGTCGGGCGCGGTCGCTTCGGTGTTGCGGCAGGTGCTGGGCCGGCTGGGCGGCCGCAAGAACCTGACGATCATCGACCTTTCGGGTCTGCCGTTCGACGTGGTCGACGTGACGGTCGCGGTGATGACGCGAGCGCTGTTTGAGTTCAACTTCTGGACGCCAGTGGAGAACCGGCAGCCGACGCTGATTGTGTACGAAGAGGCGCACAACTATCTGCCGCGCAAGCCGATCGCGAATCGCAAGACGTTCGCGCGGGAAGCGGTGGAGAAGGTGGCGAAGGAAGGCCGTAAGTACGGCGTTTCGGCGATGGTGGTGAGCCAGCGGCCGAGCGAAATCTCGGAGACGCTGCTGTCGCAGTGCAACAGCATGGTGCTGATGCGCATGAACAACCCGGATGATCAGGAGTATGCGGCGCGGGTGGTGAGCGACCAGTTCCGCAGCCTGATCTCGCTGTTGCCGAGTCTGAAGCCGGGCGAGGGGTTTGTGATCGGCGATTCGGTGCTGATGCCGATGCGAACGCTGATCGACCTGCCGCCACGATTGCCGCGCAGCAACGACGTGGACTTTTTTGGATTGTGGAGCCAGGGGGCGAAACCGCTGGGCGTGGAAACGATCGTGCAGCGCTGGTGGCGTAAGGACCGGACGGCCTTCGCCAACGAAGCCGGGGCCGGGACTACGGATCCGCCACGGGTTGCGCCGGGCAATGCGCGGGGCCCGATGGCGGGCGGAGGCGGGTCGTCGATTAGCGGTTTGCCGCAAGGGACGGCGGCGAATGGCCTTCCGAACCTTGTTCAGCCGCGGCAGAATCCGACTCCGCCGGCCGGGCCGCAGCCGCCTGTCTCGCGCGGGCCGGAGGCGTCGATGGGTTCGGCGGGCGGTTCGGCGGAGCCGTCGCATTTCGTTCCCGATCCGCGGCCGGGTCAGGCGGGGCACGCGGGTATGGGTCCGGCGCGGTCGATGACGGCGGCGCAGCAGAAGCTGGCGGATCTGGCGAAAAAACTCTCGGGCACGGAATAGGGCAGATTATCGGCCCTTGATCCATAAACATGGCGTATGGCAAAATCTGCACGGCGAATATTAAATCGCCGCAGATTTGACATAAATTGCCGCTTTCTTAATATATTTCAATGGACTGTTCGCTGGAGGCCTCGCCGGCCCAGCGCATCCTTGCACCCCCAAACCGCCACCAGCCAGTGTCAGAAAGGCCGACGACGATGTCCAAAGAGATCACGCCGCTACGCGACTTCCTCGAAATCCCGTATGGCAAGCTCGAGGAGATGAACCTCGAAGCCAAGGAGATGCGGCTCAAGCGCAAGGATCCCAAGGAGATCGAGCAGGTCCGTCGCCGCTATCTGAGCGACGAGAAGCGGCTGAAGGCCGTCACGGTGTGCTTCTCGGACATCGAAGGCCGGCTGCACATGCTGGACTACGACAAGAAGTTTCTGCTGGACTCGGCAGACAATCTGACGTTTGACGGTTCGTCGATCCGCGGCTTCACGGTGCAGGCGGAATCTGACCTGAAGCTGGGGATCGACTGGTCGTCGTTCTACTGGCTGCCTTCGGACATCTTCGGGCCGGGCAAGGTGATCGTCTTCGGGCTGGTGCAGGACAAAGATGGCAGCCCCTATCGCGCCGATTTCCGCGCCAAGTTGAAGGCGCTGGGCGAGGAACTTTGGAAGACCGAGAAGACGCAGATGAACGTCTCCTCGGAAATCGAAGGATTCCTGTTTCAGAACCGCGACGCGGAGCGCCATTTCCACGAGACCGGGAAGTTCGAGTTCATCAGCACTGGCGGCTACTACCACTCGCTGCCGCAGGATCCGCTGCGCCAGTTCATCGACACCGCCGCCGAGGTGCAGCGGGCGATGGGCTTCCAGAATGAGAAGGACCACCCCGAGGTGGCGCCGTCGCAGTTTGAGATGAACTTCTCCTATTCCGAGGCGCTGATCGGGGCCGATCAAATTCAGCTTTACAAGCTGCTGTGCCGGCAGGTGGCGCAGAAGATGGGCTATTCGGCGAGCTTTTTGCCCAAGCCGGTGGCGGGCATCAACGGCAGCGGCATGCACACCAACATGTCGATCGCGCGCGACGGCAAGAACCTGTTCCACGAAAAGGGCGGACAGGACAACCTTAGCAAGCTCGGATGGGATTTCATCGATCGCATTCTGCACAGCGCGAGCGACATCTGCCTGGTGCTCAACCCGAGCGTGAACGGCTATCGGCGGCTCGACCCGCACTTTGAAGCGCCGAATCAGATCAAGGCCTCGCCGGTCGATCGCGGCTCGATGGTCCGCATTCCGCTCGCGAATGAGCGCGCCGCGCGCATCGAAGTGCGCTCGGTCGGCCCCGATGCGAACCCGTATCAGCTGATCTACACGCTCTTCCGCACCGGCCTGCACGGCCCGCGGCCCGATGCGACGGATCCGGAGAAGCGGGCGCGGACGCGCTTTTTGCCGGACAACATCTACAACGCGATCCGCGACTTCAAGTCGAGCAAGTGGATCACGGAGCTGTTTGGCGAAGAGCTGCAGGCGCGATTCGCCGAAGTGAAGCAGGCCCAGGCCGACCGCTGCCCGAAGGAGCTGGGCAAGCTGGTGAAGCCGCAGGAGATTCAGTTCCACCATGAGGTGACGAATCAGTATCTGTGGAGCCAGTTCTAAGCGATCAGGCTGAATGAGAATGAAGACGCGTGGGGAGATGTGGACATTTGTCCTGCATCTCCCCACGCGGCGTTTTCGTGCGGTGCGTTGCGCGGCGGCGGCCGGTGCTACTGGACTTTCGGCTCTCCGAAGAGCGCGATCAGCACGCGATCGGTTCGGTTCTTCCAGCTCTCCCAATCGGTGCCGTCGATCACTTCCTGCCCCAGCACCGTGTGCCCCTTCTCCTGCATCTTCTTCGCAAAGTCGCGATTGAAGGCGGCCATGTCCCAGTTTTCGTGCGGGTTGCGCAGGTCGTATTTGCCCCATTCCTGGTAATAGCGCAGGCGGTGGGCGCTTGCTTCGGGAGCGGCGGCGATGAGCCCTTGGCGCGCGCCGTCGAAGAGCATCGGCGACTGCACGCCGATCAGCCCGAATGTCGCGGGGGCCTGGAAGGCGCTGGCGAGCGCGTTGAGGCCGCCGAGGCCCATGCCGATTGAGGCGCGGGCGTCGCGCTGAGCGATGGTGCGGAAGTTTGCATCGACGAAGGGAACGACGATATCGGCGAGGGCTTTTTCGCCGGCCTCGGGATCGTCGCGCGGGCCCTGCGGCATTTCGAGAAAGACGGCGACGATGGGCGGGATTCGCCCGTCGGCGATGAGGGCGTCGAGGGCCTTGGGCCACTGCGCGATGTCGATCGCGCCGCGCCCGTTCTGGATGTAGGCGGTGGGGAAGCGCTTGGCGCTGTCGGCGGTGTATGCCGTCGGCAGATAGACGGACATTTTGATCGGCGTCGCGAATCCCTTGGCCTGGAGCTCGCGCGGCTCGATCTTGCCGCGCTGCGCTTCGGGCAGGTCGCGGAGGAAGGCGGGCGCCTTCCACTCGGGCATCGCGAACCAGTTCATCGGCAAGCCGCCGCCGCGGCCGAAGCTCATCTCCATGTCGCGGCCGACGACGAAGCTCATGGTTTGGCGCGGGTTGCGCGGGTCCTGCGATTCCTGATAGTCCTTGATGAAGCAGTAATTCAGACGGGCGGTGGGCTCGAGTTTGGCGGTGCAATAAAAGAGATCGGTGCCGGGGACGTGCGTCATGGCCTTTTCCTGCCGCGCGCCGAAGAGGTCGCTGGCGACGGCGACGTCTTTGGCCTCGCCGCGGAAGAGGAAATGAACGGTGTCGCGGCCTTCGATGAGCGGAAACTCTTTGACGGTGGCCATGAATTCGTCGATCAGCGCCGTTTTGTCGGCGGCGCCTTCGAGCCGAGCGAGCAGGCCCGCGAAGCCGCCGGCGGTGGCGTCGCCGTGCTTGGCGGCGACGGGGGCCGCGCCGGCGTCGGCGATGTCCACGCGGGCCAGTTCGCCGAGGCTGCGGACATAGATGCTGCCGTCAGCGAAGCTGGGGTGGGTCCAGACGAGGTCGTTGAAGAGCTTGATCGAGGCGCGTTCGACGTATTCCTTGGGGGTGACCGGCGCGACGTGGAGGCTGCCCTCTTTGGTGACAACGACGAGGTGGTTGTCGCAGACGACGAGGAAGCCATCGCCGGGGTCGCGCGAGCGCCACTTCACGCTGCCGTCGTCGGCACTGACGCAGGTGAGGAAACGCGTTGTGTAGGCGTAAAGGTGGCCGTCGAGATAGATGGGCACGTTGTAGCTATTGCGGAGCGAGCGGTCCTGCCAGAGCAGCGCGGTCTTGGTGGCGGGCATCGCCGGGGCGGAGGCCGGGGCGGAGGCGGGCGGGTCAAGCTTGGTCTCCTGCGTGAGGGAGACGACCTTGGACTCTTCGCGATCGGACAGCAGCGCGCGATCGCCCCAGACGACGACGGGCGTGAAGATGCGCTGGGGCAGCGCACGCTCCCAGATGGGCTTACCGGTGGCGGCGTCGGCGAGGACGAAGCGGCCGTCGCCGGGGAGGAGCAATCGCTGCTGCTTTTCCCACTCGACCGCGAGCGGCGATTGGAACTGAACGGTGTCGGAGCCGCACTTCCAGCGCAGCTTGCCGCTGGCGGGATCGAGGCCGATGGCGAGCGCGCCTTCTGCGCCGACGGCCACGATCAGCGTGCCATCCATCAGCAGCGGCGAGGCGCCGAAGCCGTAGCGCGGCGGACGGGCCTGATATTCCTTCACGATGTCGACGCGCCAGAGCTCCTTGCCGGTGGATGCGTCGGCAGCGACCAGTTCGCCGAATGCGCCGAGCATGATGACGCGGCCGTCGGCGATGATGGGCGTGGCGATCGGGCCGGTGTGGGAGCCGTCGTGGCCTTCGTAGGTGGGGCCGAGCGTGAGCCGCCATTGTTCGCGGCCGCTTTTTGCGTCGAACATGGCGAGTACGTCGTTCTTGCCGTCGGAGAAGCCGGTGGCGAGCTGACCGCCGGCGACGGCGATGCCCGCGTAGCCGCTGCCGATCTTGACTTTCCAGGCTTCGCGCAACTCGATGGGCGAGGGGTTGGCGAGGCGCGAGGGGCAATTGCTGATGCCGTCGCCGCGGGGGCCGCGGAAGGCGGGCCAGTCGGTGGGGGCGGGTGCGGCGGCGAGGGCGAGGTTGACGGTGGTCAGCAGGGCCGAGCCCGCGAGCAGGCCGAGGCGAGATCGTGCGCTCGGCCGGCCGCGCGGGGGATCGAGGCGGGCGGGACGCACGGAATGCGGGGATTGAGCGGATGACACGGGCGATTCTCCGGAGGGTTGAAAGAGTCGACGCGGCTATAGACGACGGGGACGCGGGCCCGCCGCCCAGAATCTACGTCGGCAGCGCCCGAATCCCGGGGGCTTGTACGGAAATCGACGAACGGGATCGATTGAGCCCCCCTGCTGCTCTGCTCAACCCGGCTTCAGGCCCAGTTGGCGGACGAGCTGACGGAGGGCCTGGGGCGAGACGCCGAGGCGGGTGGCGGCGGGCGTGAGGCGCCAGTTGCATTCGTGCATGACTCGGGCGACGCGCAGCCGCTGGGCGTAGGCGAGGCTGGTGGGTGATTCGCCGGGGGCGGGGGCGGTCCAGCCGGCGAGGAGCTCGGCGGGAAGGTCGGGGGCATCGATGGTGCGGCCCTGGACGAGCAGCGCGGCCCGCTCCAACACGCTCTGCAACTGGCGGACGTTGCCGGGCCAGTCGTAGCTGACGAGGGCGGCGAGGGCGAGCTCGCTGAGCGTGGCGCGGCGGGAGCGCTGCTGACGGGCGGTCTGTGCGAGAAAGTGTTCCGCGAGCAGGCCGATGTCCTGGCGGCGTTCGCGCAGGGGCGGGACGGGGATGGGGAAGACATTCAAGCGATAGAAGAGATCTTCGCGGAAGAGGCCGCGGGCGACGAGCTTACGCAGGTCGGCGTGGGTGGTGGCGATGACGCGGACGTCGCAATCGAGGGCGTAGGGCGCGCCGAGCCGCGTGAAGCGGCGCTCCTGCAAGACGCGCAGGAGCTTGGCCTGGGTAGCGCGGGGGATGTCGGCGACTTCGTCGAGCAAGAGCGTGGCGCGGTGGGCGCGCTCGAAGACGCCGACGCGGGGCTGGATCGCGCCGGTGAAGGCGCCGCGCTCGTGGCCGAAGAGGTCGCTCTCGACCAACTCGGCGGGGCCGCTGCCGCAGGCGCAGATGATGAGCGGGCGGTCGCGTCGGGCGCTGTTGCGGTGGATGTGGCGGGCGATGACTTCCTTGCCGGTACCGGTTTCGCCGGTGATGAGGACGGTGGCGTTGGTGGCGCAGACGCGGCGCGCGAGGTCGAGCGCCTGCCGCCAGGCGGGCGAGGCCCCGATCATCTCGACCGGACTGGTCGACATTGCGGTCCTTGCATCAGGCGAAGTGCATCGCTCGAAATCGAAGACTACCGCGGCGGCGGCGGAATGGGTCGCAGCGCGCGGGGGACAAGAAACGCAGCGGACGCCAAGCTCTGGCCGAACGGGCCGCGGGACGCCACGGCATGTTTTTTCGGTCGCGGCGGGCCGCGAAGGCCGAGAATAGACGGACTTGACGCGATTCCGATAGTGTATATCGGAACCGTTGAAACTCCTCGCCTCACGTTTGTCTCTGTTCGATATCCGTGCAGAATTTGTCGTCAATCGGCGACCGAATTGAGCAAACCAGAAAAGGACTGCGTCGCATGAGAACTTGCGCACCCGCCGTACTTGGCCTGTTGACGATCGCCATCGGCGGTTGTCCGTTTATCACTCCGCCGCCCGCCGATCAGACGGCTGCGATCGACGCGGCGCTGGTGAAGTGGAACCGGCTCGCGATCGATAGCAGCGGCCTCGATCACAAGCCGATCGAACCCGGCGAATCGCGGACGTTCGGCCATCAGCTCGGCCCGACGCGCTCCAGCCGCGCGATGGCGATCGTGCATATCGCCATGTTTGACGCCGCGAACGCGGTCGTGGGCGGGTTTGAGAGCTATACCAACACGATTCCGGAAAGCTCGCCCAACGCGAACGCGGCGGCCGCGATCGCTCAGGCAGCGCACGACACCCTCGTGAATCTCTATCCGTCGCACTCGGCGGCGCTCGATGCGGCGCTGGCGGCGGACCTCGCGGCGATCACCGACGGCTCGGCGGAGACGCAGGGCGTTCAGCTCGGCGCGGGAGTGGCGGACGCCATCCTCGCGATGCGCGAGGATGACGGTTCGGAAATCGTCGAAGACTACGAAGTCAGCGACGCGCCGGGCGCCTGGCGGCCCGATCCGCTGAATCCGACGCAGGAACCGCTGGGCGAAGAGTGGTTCCGCGTGAAGCCGTTCGTGTTAAACAGCGCCACGCAGTTTCGCTGCCCGGAGCCGCCGGCGCTGGACAGCGCGGAATACGCGGTCGCGTTCAACGAGGTGAAGGAGCTCGGCGGCGACGGCATCGTGACGCCGACCTCGCGCACCGAAGACCAGACCATCTCCGGCATCTACTGGGCCTACGACGGCACGCCGAGCCTGTGCGCTCCGCCGCGGTTGTATAACCAGATTGCGGAGCAGATTTCGGTGGACGAGGGCCTGAAGGGGATCGAGCTGGCGCGGGCTTTGGCGCTGGTGAATGTCTCGATGGCCGATGCGTGCATCGCGATCTGGGAGTCGAAGTTCTATTACAACTATTGGCGGCCGGTGACGGGCATTCGCGAGGCGGATGTGGGCACGGGGCCGAGCCTTCTGGGCGATGACAATCCGGCGACTGTGGGCGATGTGAACTATGTGCCGCTGTGCGCCCCTGCCAGCAACCTGACGGCCCCGAACTTCACGCCGCCCTTCCCGGCGTATCCGTCGGGTCACGCGGGCTTCGGCGGTGCGTTGTTTGAGACGCTGCGAAATCTGACCGGTACTGACGAAGTGCCGTTTACCTTTGTGTCGGACGAGTACAACGGCATTACGAAGGACAACGCCGGCAATGTGCGTCCGCTGCTGCCGCGGACGTTCCAGACGCTGTCTGAGGCGGAAGAGGAGAATGGGCAGAGCCGCATCTACCTGGGCATTCACTGGTCGTTTGATAAGACGGCGGGCATTGCGCAGGGGCGACAGGTTGCGGATCATGTGTTCAACAATGCGTTTCGGCCGTTGAACTAACGCCGCGGTCGGGGGGTTTTCGCAAATCAGGCAGAAGGAAGGCGGGTTCGCCCCGCCTTTTTGTACGTCGTGACCGACGAACTTTTTCGCGGCAGTGGGCGTACAACGTGGGTGAAACCCGCCCTACCTTGCTCTGCGAGCGAGGGATGGAAATCTGATCGATGCACATGACGGGCCTCGAAGCCCTGTTCGAAACCGTCGTAATCTCGCTGGTGCTGATCGCAATCGGCGTCGGTCTTTTGTTCGGTGCGTTCTGGATCGCGATTCGACGCCGCTGGTAACCTCGGGCGAAGTTCCCCCTCCCGCATAGCCCTTCAACACTGATACGCGTGTCGACGCCGATGAGCGAGCGTAAGGCGGCTTAAAGCCGCCCTACCTCGCCCTATCTCGGTCGAATCAGTTGATATTCGGCGGAGGGAACGCCCATGCGCTCGAGCGATGCGATCAGCGTGCGTTCGTCGGCTATCAGAGTTTGGGGATCGACGAGGATGGTGACGGCGGCCTCGGGGCGGAGGGTGCGGTCGATGCGGATGAGGTCGGCGAAATCGGCGAGGGAGACGAGGCGGTCGTCGACGCGCGGGCTGCCGCGCCAATCGACTGTGTAGCGGCGGGTGCGCGGCTTCGCGGGACGCAGGATCAGCGTGACCTTGGCATCATCGGCGGGGATGGCGGACGTGTTGCAGGCGGCCCAAAGGCCGGCGTCGCTGCTGGTGTGGCTGCGGGTGAGGCCGATCAGGCTTTCGGAGATATCGACCAGCGCGAGGCCGGCGCCGCTGCGATCAGCGGCGAGACCGCCACGGCCGTCGCTGCGCGAGCCGGTGAAGAGCCAGGCGCGGGGGATCGGCGGGCGCGCGGTGGCGAGTTCGCGGAGCCAGGTCCAGGCTTCGACGGGGGCACTGGTTGGTCGCGATGCGATGTCGGTCGTCGACGGCGTGGCGGCGGTCGGCGCGGATGGCGGATCCGCAAGAACGACCTCGATATCCACGAGCGAGGACGCGATCACCGGTTGCGACGCGGGCGCTGAGGCGGGGGAAAGGGTCGCATCATCGGGTTCGTTTGCGGCGCGGGCCGGCGCGGCTTCGACGCCGATCAGCCCCAGCGCCAGCGCGATGTGCTCGGCTCGTGCCTCCATGCGGAGGATGCTTTCGTGCTCCTTGCCGGGAAAACAGGCGAAGAACTCGAGCGGCCCTTCGCGCAGGACGATGCGACAATCGACCAGCACGGCGGGCGCGCGCCAGTCGATCGCGATGCCGGGCTGAAAGGGGCGGACTTGCGCGGGAGCAGTCGCGGGCGGGTCGGCTGCCAACGCGTTCGACGAGAGTCGTAGAAAGGCGCAGGCGAGCGGCAGCAGCAACGCGGCGCGACCGAGCGACTGACGAACGATGCTCATGTGCCGGAGTCTACAGCGGCGCGGCGGAGCGGATCGGCTCGCGAATCGCGCACGCGCGACTTCGACTTGCCCCCGCTATCGGCCGGGACGGGCCGCTGCAGCCCGCCAGGCTAGTGCGAAGAGCAAGGCGGCGGGGGCGGCGAAGACGATCGGCGGTGGGAACTGGAACCAGATGGGTGCGATGCAGAGCGCGGCGCAGAAGACGGCATTGATCGCCGCGAGGCGCGCCAGGCGACCGGTCTCCGCCGCGGCGCGCAGGAGGGCGAGATCGACGGCGACGACGAAGAAGAGCAGGATCGAGTAGCCGGCGTTGAGGATCTGCATGGCGCCCCAGGCGGTGGCGGTCAGCGGGCCGAGCGACTCGGTGTATTCGATCAGGGTGGTCCGGAGCGCCGCCTCGCGGGCGTCGCGCGGGGCGAGGAAGTTGGCACGGAAGACGGCGAGTGAGTGAATCGACGCGAAGACGAACAGCGTGATCGCGCCGGCGCGGAAGAGGCCGATTCCGGGAGATTTCATGGCGTCGGTCTAACGGCGGCGAAGCGGGAAATCCAGGCGCAGGCGATATCGACAATGCGCCGGTATCGGCGGCTACGGTCTGCACTTCCGCTATCGGTGTATGACCGACAGACGTGGATTGTGCGACGCGCAGGAAGCTAGCGCAGCTTGCCGAGTAACCACTCCCGCGCCGCGGCCAATGCCTCCGGCAGCTTTGCAGGATCTTTGCCGCCGGCCTGGGCCATAGTCGGCGCTCCGCCGCCGCCGCCGCCTACGAGCGGTGCGATCGCCTTCACGAGGTCGCCCGCCTTCACGCCGCGCTTCACGAGATCGTCGCTCATCGCCGCCAGCAGGGTCACCTTGTCCGCCGAGCGCGAGCCGAAGAAGAGCGCGGCGGATCCGGACTTCTGCTTGGCGATGTCGGCGCCGTGCTTGAGCTGGTCGATCGGCGCGTCGGGCAATTCGGCGACGAGCACCGTGACGCCGCCTACTTTTTCCGCGGTCGGCAGCAAGCGCTCGACTTCGGCCTTGACCACTTCGGCGCTGCCGGCGGCGGCGACCTTGCGCTGCTGCTTCACGATCTCCTGCAGAGCGGTGATCGCGACCATCGTCTGGCTGTGCTCGCGCAGGGGCACATCGGCCGATTGCAGGCCGCCCAGCAGCGTCGAGACGCTCTCGGCCAGATCTGAGGGCGGGCCGGCGTCGCGCGATTTCGTCAGCAGCTCCTCGGCCTGCTGCACAAAGCTCTTGCCGATCTCGCGCATCATCTGAGCGCTGTCGCCCGTAATGGCCACGATGCGCCGCACGCCCTTGGCGACGCCCTCTTCGACTGTGATCGCGAAGCCGCCGATGTCGCTGGTGTTGGCGACGTGCGTGCCGCCGCAGAATTCGATCGAGTTTTGCCGCCAGCGTGCGTCGGCGGGATTTTTCAGCATGTCGTCAATCGGCGCGCCGACGGAAACGACGCGAACGCGATCGGGGTATTTCTCGCCAAAGACCGCGCGAATGCCGTTGAATTTCATGCCGTCGGCCAGCGCGACCTCCTTGGTGTAGACGGCCTGGCTGGCGATGATCTGCTTGATCGTGGCGACCTCGATCTTCTCCAGTTCTTCGTCGCTCAGCGGCTTGTTATGCGAGAAGTCGAAACGCAGCTTGTCGGGGTCGACGAGCGAGCCTTTCTGCTGCACGCCTTCGCCCAGCACCTCGCGCAGGGCCCAGTTGAGCAGGTGCGTGCCGGTGTGGTTTGATTTGGTCTGAACGCGGCGCGAGTCGACCTTCAGCGCCAGCGAATCGCCGACGCGGATTTCGCCCATCACCAGCGTGCCGACATGAACCACGACGTCGCCATAGCGGCGCGTCTCTTCGACATCGAAGCGCAGAGAGCCATCGCCGATGACGCCGTGATCGCCGACCTGTCCGCCCTGCTCGGCGTAGAAGCAGGTCTTGTCGAGCACGAGCGCGGCGGCGGTCCCGGGTGTGATCGGGGTTGATTTGTCGCTGCGGATCACCACGCCGCCGCTCGCGTCGAGCAGGGCGATGGCCCGCACCTTTGCGCCTGTCAGCGTCTCGCCGGCGAACTTGGGCGAATCGTCGGTGGGGCCGAAGGGCGCGAGCAGATCGCCGGGCAGCGCCGCGAGGCCGCCGGCACCTTTTTTGCCGCCGGCGCGCGCCTTGTCGCGGGCCTCTTCCATCAATCGCTCGTATTCGCCGACATCGACCTGGAGGCCGCGCTCGGAAGCCATGATCTGCGTCAGGTCGATGGGGAAGCCGTAGGTGTCGTGGAGCTTGAAGGCGTCGGCGCCGCTGATTTCACGGTGTCCGGCGTGGGCGGCGTTATCGACTGCTTCGTTGAAGAGCGCGATGCCGCGATCCAGCGTGCGCCCGAAGGCCTGCTCTTCCTCGCGGATGAGCTCCACGACGCGGGGCTGCGCCGCCTTCAATTCCGGAAACGCTTCGCCGAAATGGGAGACGACGGTCGGCACCAGCTTGAACAAGAACGGTTCGTGCAGATTCAGGTATTGCCAGCCATAGCGGACCGCTCGCCGCAGGATGCGGCGCAGGACGTAGCCGCGCCCCTCCTTGTCGGGCGTGGCGCCATCGGTGAGCGCAAAGGTGAGCGTGCGAATGTGATCGGCGATGACGCGATAGGCGACGTCGCGCATGAGCGCCTCGCGCTCGGATCCCTGCGTCGCGCCCTCTTTGCGTCCCGCCGTCGCCAGCCGTCCGCCGTAGCCCGCCGCCCCGCTGACCTGCTGAATGGCCTCAAAAATCGGCGTGAAGACGTCGGTGTCGTAGTTGCTGCGCTTGCCCTGGATCACCGCGGTGACGCGTTCGAAGCCCATGCCGGTGTCGACGTGGCGCGCGGGCAGCGGGTCGAGCTTGCCGTCGGGCCGGCGGTTGAATTGGATGAAGACGAGATTCCAGATTTCCATGACCCGCGCGTCGCCGGCGTTGACGAGGTTGCCGCCGCTTTTGTCCGGCGTGAGGTCGATGTGAATCTCGCTGCAGGGGCCGCAGGGTCCGGTGTCGCCCATCTCCCAGAAGTTGTCCTTCATGTTGCCGGGGTGGACGTGGCTGTCGGGCATGCCCGTGATCTGCTTCCAGAGTTCGCGGGCCTCGTGGTCGGGCTCCAGCTCCCAGGTGCCGTCGGCCCGCTTCAATCCGCCGAAGTAGGTCGCGTGCAGGCGGCTGGCGTCGATGCCCCAGCGTTTGGTCAGCAGCTCCCAGGCCCACTCGATCGACTCGCGCTTGAAGTAGTCGCCGAAGGACCAGTTGCCCAGCATCTCGAAGAACGTGTGGTGATAGGTGTCGTGGCCGACGTCGTCGAGGTCGTTGTGCTTGCCGCCGGCGCGGATGCACTTCTGGCTGTTTGCGGCCCGCTTCAGCCCGCTGAAGGCGTGGCCGGCGGGGAGTTGGCCCAGGAAGATGGGCTTAAACTGGTTCATGCCGGCGTTGGTGAAGAGCAGCGTGGGATCGTCGTAGGGCACGACCGGCGAGCTGGGGATGTGGGTGTGGAGTTTCTCGCGGAAAAAATCGACAAACTCGCGGCGAATCTGGGCGGCGGATCGGGACATCGACGGCGGACCTCCGGACGAATGAGTACAAAGTCGCGGCAGTCTATTCGAATGCGCGGGGCGGCCCAAGCAGGCGGCGCGGGCGTGGGGAAGATGGCGCGCTTTGCGCGGGTGGGATGGCGGCAGCGGCGGCGGTGAATTTTTCGGACCGGCGCGGCCGATGGTGAAGTTTGACTTTCGCGGCGTGCGCGATACGCTTTACGGTCTGTCCGCGTCACGGCGGCGATTCCCCGATAGCTCAATGGTAGAGCACCCGGCTGTTAACCGGGTTGTTGTAGGTTCGAGTCCTACTCGGGGAGTTTTGTGAGGCGTCGTGGAACGACGCGAGCGATGGATTCACGGTGAACCCCGGAGCGAGAGCTTCCGGGGTTTTTTCGTTATCGCCAGTATTCGCAAGGACTTAGGCGCCGCTGCCGCCTTGCGGCCTTGAGGAGCGCACACGCGGACAAGCCGAAGTTGTCACAATGGCCGGGCGGCGGTGTCGAAGAAGGCGGACCCAGGAGCCGAGCCGTGTTAAATCCGTTCGCCGAACTGTCTGACAGCGGCACCGCAGACGCGGTTTTGGTCGAGCGCGTGGTCGGCGGCGACCGTGCAGCGCTTGAGCAGCTGGTGCTGCGACACCAGGCGTGGATCTACAACATCGCGATCCGGATGGTCTTTCGGCCGCAAGACGCCGAAGAGGTCACCCAGGAAGTGCTGATCAAGGTCATCACCAAGCTCAGCACGTTCAAAGGCGAGAGCGCCTTTCGCACGTGGCTTTATCGCATCGCCGCGAATCATGTTCTCAACATGAAGCGCCGCTGGGCGGAGACGCGGTCGACGACGTTCGCCGATTACGGCGCGGCCATCGATGGCACGCCCGATCTGGACATGCCCGATCCGCGGGCGATGCCGGTGGAATTGCCGGTGCTGGTCGAAGAGACAAAGAACAGTTGCACGATGGGGATGCTGCTGTGCCTGGACCGCAAGCAGCGGCTCATTTTCACACTCGGCGCGATCCTCGGCGCCAGCGATTCGGTGGGCGCTGACGTGTTGGATATGACGGCGGACAACTTTCGGCAGTGTCTGGCGCGCGCTCGGCGCGATCTGCACAGCTTCATGAACCACCAGTGCGGCCTGGTGAACAAGAACAATCCGTGCCGGTGCCCGAAGAAGACCCGCGGCTTCATCGAAGCGGGGCACGTCGATCCGCAGAACCTGATGTTTGTTCCCCTGCGCGTGCAGCGAGTCCGGGATATTGCGCCGGAAACGACCCGCGAGATCGAGGACGTCGTCGAACGACAGCATCTGGACATCTTTCGCGACCACCCGTTTCTTCAGCCTTCAGACCAGATTGCGTGGCTGCGGCGCATCCTGGAAAGCGGCGGACTGCGAGCGGCGCTTCATCTAAATTGAAGAATCGCGCCGGAGAGTTGTCACAGTCGTCATCCGCGGGGGTCCATGAGAACGACGGAGCGGGTGCTCCGATGGTTCTTATCAGGAGATGGCCATGACGCTCAACCTTCCCGGTCCGATCGCTGCCTACTTCGAAGCCGACAAGCGCGACGGTGAGGCGGTTGCTGGGTGCTTCACGGAACACGCTGTGGTGAAGGATGAGGGGCACTCATTCCGCGGCCGGGCGGCGATCGAGGCATGGAAGACCGAGGCCTCGACCAAGTATCAGTACACGAGCGAACTGATCGGGTGTGAGCAGAATGAGGGCAGGGTCGTCGTCATGAATCGGCTCACCGGCAATTTCCCCGGCAGTCCTGTGATCCTTCGGTTTTTCTTCGGGCTGGAGGGGGACAAGGTGGCGTCGCTGGAAATCAAGCCATGACGCGGGCTTTCGGGCGAGGCGGCGGTCCGCGACCTTCGCCGTCCTCGCCCCGCGTGCTGCTGCCGACCATCGACTCTCTCTGTTAAGGAACGGTGAGCGAACCAAGCCGGAGATGGCGGTGGCGCTTGGGGGGCCGTCAGGGTGGGTGAAGTGAGCCTGGGGGCCGCCCTTTACGCACGTTGGCCGGAAACGGGCGGCCTTGCACGCTCCCGCGTGGCGGATGGCGCGAGAGTTCGAGAGGCGGGTTGCGCGCGGGGAATTTGGGGCGGGTTTTCTTCGTTCCCCGAGCTGAGGCGCGGCGTTGCGGTCCGATAGCGGCGGCATGCCCTGCTCCGTTGTCGAACGAGGCGGATGGCGCAGGTTCGGCGCGGCGAAAGTGACGCGTTTGGTTGACAGGTGAGCGGCGCGTCTTAAGAATCCCTTGGATCGAATGAGCCGATGACCGGACGTGGACCGTGAACCTCCATTCACTGGGATGCGTCCGTCGTCGCCGGCCAGCCTCGCACCCGTGCGGAGACCAGCCCAGATTATGGAAACTCCATCCTCGCACCTGAAGGTCCGCCGGTCGGACAACGTGACCATTGTCTCCTTCGTCGATCGGAAAATCCTCGAAGAACTCGCGATTCAAGAGATCGGCGAGGAGATCAACCGGCTGGTGGAGTCGGAGCCCGGCGTTCGTCTGCTGCTGGATTTCAGCGGGGTCGATCATCTGTCGAGCGCCGCGCTGGGCATGCTGATCACGGTGAACAATCGCGTGAAAGAGCAGAACGGCCTGCTGCGGCTGGCTAACATCAACAAGCAGATTTTCGAAGTATTTAAGATCACGCGGCTGAACAAGTTGTTCAGCATTCATGCGACCGCCGACGACGCGCTGGCCGACCTCTAGTCCCGCCCTGGCGGGCTATCGCCGATTCCTCGCGAGCGAATGCGCATGGACATTCCGGTCGAATATGGGGTGCCCCCGACGCGTCTGACGCGTGTGCGTGTGTCCAACATGGTGGAGCGCGTGCGCGAAGCCGAGAACGCGATCGTCGCGCAGATGGAATCGCAGGGGTACGGGGAAGACGACGTATTCGCGATCAAGCTGGCCATGGAAGAGGCGCTGGTCAACGCGATTCGTCACGGCAACAGCAACGACGCCACCAAGTTCGTCACGCTTCAGTATTACGTCGGGGCGGACCGGATCATCGTCAGCATCGCCGACGAAGGGCCGGGCTTTCGCCCGGAAGACGTGCCCGACCCCACGCTCGATGAGAACCTCGAAAAGCCGCACGGCCGCGGCCTGATGCTGATGCGGGCGTACATGACCGACGTCCGCTTCAACGAGCGCGGGAACGAGATCTGGATGATGCGGCTGATCGAACCGGCGGGTGGCCCGAGCGCCGGCGAACGGGACGCATCCGTCGCCGGCGAATAACTCCGCTTTTTACCAATAGCGCTCGAAGTGAACGTTTCCGTCCGGCGATTTGCGCTGGTGGTATTCGCGGAAGCCGCGCTCTTCGAGAAACTTCAGCATGCTGTCGATCATGTCGGGGTTGCCGCAGAGCAGCACGTGGGTGTTGGCGGGGTCGAGCGGCACGCCGACGACTTTCTGATATTCGTCGCCTTCGAAGAACGAATTCACGCGGCCGCAGCGCCCGCCCCAATTCGGCTCGCGCGTGACCATGGGGATGAAGTGGATGTTGGGGTCTGCGGCGCAGGCACGATTCAACTCGTCGACATAGGCCAGGTCGCGGGCGACGCGCACGCCGTTCAAAATCACCAGCTTGCGCCAGCGGCCGGTCTTGTTGAAGGTGCGCAGCATGGAGATGTAAGGCGCCAGGCCGGTGCCGGTGGAGATGAGCACGAGATCTCGTCCGGCGGGGATGGGATCGAGCGTGAAGTGGCCGTCGATCTTGGGGTCCATCCAAAGCCGATCGCCGACGTTCATCGCCGCCAGCTTGGGCGTCAGCGCGCCTTCGTCGACCAGCGTGATGTAGAACTCGAGGGCCGCTTTTTCCTTGGGGGACGAGGCGATCGAATAGGCCCGTCGCAGCAGCTTGGGTTTTTCCGGGGTCGAGTCGGGCTTGAAGATGCCGAGCGAACTGAACTGACCCGGCTTGAAATCGGGGATGGTCCAGCCCTCGGGCTTGAACTTGAAAACGAAAAGATGATCGTGAAGTACTTGCTTCTCGATCATCACGGCGTTGATCTGCTTGTCGCTCATGCGGACGCCTCGTCTTTCGAGGTATCCATCGTGCGCGATTCGCTCGCACCCACGGCGAGCGGCCGCACGGTGTCTTTGCGATGTGTAAGTGAGATAGGTTCTAACAGCGCGGCGCGCCGAATACAAACGCGATTTTCAGCGATGCGCGGCGCTGCTTCCGGATTCGCTGCGACGGGGTGCGGCGTCGGCCTGCGCGACGATGGGCGCGCTGCGAATCGCACTGGAAAACTCCGTTTTCGGCCCGTTTAGCGCCTGGAACTGTTCGTTGATGGCGAGGGTCGCCTGCATGAACTTCGGCACATAGCCCTTGGCCAGGGAAGACTGCACGATGGCGTTGCAATCCTTGGGCAGGCACTTGCCCGAGAAGCCGCGGGCGTGGGGATAGACGAAGGTGTGGTCGCGGCTGATGCGGGTGTCGGCCAGCCAGATCTCGCGCAGGCGGTTGAAGTCCACGCCATGCGCCTTGGCGATGTCGTAGAACTCGTTCACGAAGGTGACCTTGACCGCGTAGAAGGCGTTTTCCATGTACTTGGCCACTTCGGCGGTCATGGCGTCGCAGAAATAGCAGTGCAGGTAGGCGTTGTAATAGTGCTTATAAAAATCGGCGGCCATGGAGGTGTCTTCGGTGGTGCCGCCCAGCACGACGAACTCGCGCTCGGCCATCGTGCCGAAGACGTGGGCCGTGGTTTCGCCCAGATATTCGGGCTGGAAGACGACGCGCTTGCCGTATTTCTGGCGGAGCTTGTCGGTGGTGCCGGGGGTGACGGTGGAGCGGATGATCTGCAACGGGGCCTGCACCCAGCCGACGGCCTCCTCGACGATCGAGGTGTCGCAAGTGCCGTCTTTGCGCATCTGGGTCGGGACGCAGATAAAGACCACGTCGCAGCCGTTGATCTTTTCGCGGTTGCCGGCGAATTCGGCCCGGTACGGGTCGTACATGACCGTTTCCGGCCCGCAGAGCTTCTGCATCGCCGAACCGACAACTCCAGCGCCCACGACACCCACGATTGGTTTGGCCACGATCCGAGTCTCCCTGCAAGCCCACGCTCCGGCGGCGAGCGGCGTCGCTCCGGCGGTCCGTTCCGTTCACGCTAAGTATCGAGGGGAGCGGGGCTTTTGCAAGCGCGGCGGACCTATTTTCCGCGTCCGGATATCACCGATAAGCGCATTTGGCGCGGCGGCGCGGCTCGGTGAGCCGTGCGGCTCAGCAGTGAGCCGCGATCGCGCCGCCGCCCCCGATTTCGGAGTCGCCGCATGAACAATCAGAACCGTCGCGTTCCGTTCCTGGTGCTGCTCGCTGTGGCGGGCGTCTCGCTGGCGTGGCTGGCGCAGGCCAACGGCCCGGGCGGCGGGGATCCGCCGGCGCAACTGGCCGATGCGCGTGCCCAGCGGATCGACATGATCGCCGAACTGCGAAAAATGAACCAACAAATGGCGGCGATGAACGAGTTGCTGCGCGATATTCGCGACGACGCGCGCAAGCACCATGCCGAGCAGCGGCGGACAGCGCGGGATTGACGGCGGCGGGCGGGCCGATGTGCCGCTCGGTCGGCTAGCCGCGAGCGGGCCCGTGGTGCGAATCGGAATCCCCCAGATCCTCGGGGGTCAGATCACGATCGATCGTGTAGGCCTCCGTCAACCAACGTCCCAAATCCACCTGCTGACAGCGCTTCGAGCAGAACGGCGACTGTCGCCGGGCCGGGTCGTTGCGGTCAATGGTGCGCCCGCAGATGGCGCATGTCGCGGTTGGGTCTACACCGTTATTCATCGCAGTGGATGATGATATTCGCCCGCTCGGCGAATCGGGCAGGCGCGGATTAACTTCCGGGGGCGGGCTGCGGATGGTCGGGTCGCGGTATGGCTGCGCACGCCGGGCTGATATCATCGCAACCAAACCGACTGACGCATGTGGAAATGACCGTCGCCGATGATTCGGGGAGCGGGCTAGACCGGTTTTCCGGGCCGCAAATGGAGAGTGCCGCCGTGTCACCAGCAAACATTTCGTCGTCCATGCCGGGCGCCTCGCGGCGCGATTTTCTGAAGGCTGCGGCGGCGGTCACGCTTGGGTTTCATGGGTTGAAGCGGCTGGTCGCCGCGCCGCTCGACATGCAGACGAGCGACGGCTGGAGCGCGCCGGGCTTTGGACCGCTGAAGAAAGACCCGCAGGGGCTGCTCGACCTGCCGGAGGGGTTTTCGTATCACCTGTTCAGCCGGGTCGGCGAGAAGATGGACGACGGGCTGTTCGTGCCCGGCAAGCCTGACGGCATGGCGGCCTTTGCGGGACCGAACGGGCGGACGATTCTGGTGCGTAATCACGAGTTGCTGTCGAAGTGGACGGAGCTGGGGCCCTTCGGCAAAGGCAACGAGCTGCTTTCGAAAGTTGCGCCCGAGTCGCTCTATGACCGCGGCTGGAACAAGACGCCCTGCGTCGGCGGCACGACGACGCTGGTCTACAACACGCGCGAGAAGAAGCTCGAAAAGCACTTCCTGAGCCTGGCGGGCACGCAATACAACTGTGCCGGCGGGCCGACGCCGTGGGGTTCGTGGATCACCTGCGAGGAAAACACGCAGCGCTCCGACGAGGAGTATGAAAAAGATCACGGGTACCCGTTTGAGGTGCCGGCCAGCGCGGAGATTCGCCTCGCGCGACCGTCGCCGATCAAGGGAATGGGCCGCTTTCGGCGCGAGGCCATCGCGGTCGATCCGAAGTCGGGCGTGGTCTATCAGACGGAGGACGTCGGCGACGGGATCATCACGCGATACATCCCCAACAAACCGGGCGAATTGCTGGCGGGCGGGCGGCTGCAAGCACTAGCGATTCGCGACGAGCCGAGCCGCGACACGCGCAACTGGCTCGACGACAAGACGAAGAAGCCGCTCGCCGAGCCGTTTGCGGCGAACAATCGCGTCGCAGTGCGTTGGGTCGATCTGGACGACGTGGAATCGCCGGAGGACGACCTGCGCAAGCGAGCCGTGGCGGCGGGCGCGGCGATGTTCGCGCGCGGCGAGGGGATGTGGTTTGGCAACGATGCGGTTTACTTTGCCTGCACGAACGGCGGCCGCATTCGCGCCGGGCAGGTCTGGCGCTATGTGCCGAGCCCGTTTGAGGGTACGCCGCGCGAGAGCGAGCAGCCGGGGATGGTCGAGCTATTCATCGAGCCGAATGACGGCGCGCTGGTGGAGAATTGCGACAATCTGACGGTTTCGCCGTGGGGCGATTTGGTGCTTTGCGAGGATGGGCCGCGGAGTCAGTATCTGGTGGGTGTGACGCCGAGCGGTGGCATCTACAAACTGGCGCTGAACGCGGGCGATATTTTTGAGTTTGCGGGCTCGTGCTTCTCGCCCGACGGCTCGACGCTCTTCGTCAATGTGCAGGGCAGCGGCCGGACCTACGCGATCACGGGGCCATGGGAGCAGCGGAAGGCCTGAGCGCCGCGGCCGGGCGGATCACCCGCCGCGAAGCTGCTTAAAGAACGCGAGCAGCACGGGGCGGGGAATGTGTTCGAGGGCCGAGGGGGGAATCTCGTCGGCGGTGATGCGCGTGATGGCGTCGTTGAGCTGCTTGGGGTGGCGCCGCAGGCTGGCGGCGAGCTGCTCGGCCTCTTCGAGCTCGCCTTCGAACATCGCGATTGCGTATTCGTTCAGCGCATCGGGCACGTTGAGGTCGGGCGGAGGAGGCGGTTGCGCCGGCTTCGCGGGGCGAGCGCCTTCGGAGCGAGCGGGGTTGGCCGCCGGCTCCGGCCGTGCGTTGCCGGCGGGGCTGCTCGCCGCCGGGGCGCGGTCGTTCAGCAGATTTTCGGCGAGTTGTTGGGATTCGCGGCGCATTTGCTCGGCACGACGATCTTCGGCGGCGTTGATCGGGGCGAAGTCGAGCGGCTCGATTTCGGCGGTGGGGATGTAAACCCGCTGGTGGCAGCTCGGACATTTGCCGTGCTTGCCGCCGTGCTCATCGCCGGCCCGGATCATCTTGCCGCAGTGTTCACAGTGAAATTCGATCGCCATGGGCGTCGTTCTCCGCGTGGAGGAATACTGACGGCATTGTAGGCATGATGGGGGCGACGGTGTTGCGGGCTGAACCTGTGCGGCGTGGTTTGCGTGTGGCGTGGGGCTCTACTCGGGGAATCTTGCGCAGGGCGACTAACCCACCGGCCCCGAGCGAGGGCGCGAGGTCGGGCGGGAGGCCGGCGGTGGTTGCGAGGCGGGCGGTGGGATCGGCGGCTCCGCGGGCTGCTCGGGCGGCGTGGCGCTGGGCGTCGCCTCGTTGGGCGGCGGGCTCGGGGGCGGCGCTTCGATCGCGTCTGCGTTCGGGGGCTCGGTGGGCGGCGGTTCGACGAGCGGCGCTGCGCGGCGGGTGTAGATGTAGACCGGCTTATTCGCCCACGAGATCGGGCTGCGCCACGAGTCGGCGATGGCGTGCGACAGCTCGTAGTGCGCACGCCACCATTGACCATCGAACCAGGAGCGGCGGTCGGCCGTCGCGACGAGCCAGTGCGGCAGCGCGGCCCAGTCTTCATCGTTGGCGGGTGCGACGGTCGGCAATAGCACCACGCGGCGGAGGGCGAAATCGATCGGCGGCGTGGCGTAGGGCGCCGGCTCCTGAACCAGCGCGAGCGGCGCGTCGGCGGGCATGTGCTCCAGCAGCCAGCGCGCGGCGACATGCCGCGATTCGTCGACGCCGCGCAAGTCGAGCCAGAGCGACCGCAGATAGGGGAAGGCGCCGAGATGGGCGATCGCACTGGCGGCGAGGATCGGCAGGAGCAGGCGCGGGGGCGGCTGGACGCGCGCGGTGATCACGGCGATGGCGACGCAGAGCACCATGGCCGGAGCGATCAGAAAACGGGCGAACTCGGCGGGCTTGCCGGCCGCCAGCGCGAAACAGAGGAGAAGCATCGCCGCGCCGCCAAGAGTCGCTTCGACCAGGCCGCGGGTGCGGTCGCGGGCGAGTTGAGCAATGGCGAACAGGCCGAGCAGCGGGATGAGGTAGCCGCACGCCAAGAACAGGAGCGCCAGGCCGCGGGCAAAGCCGGCGGGCAGGTGCGAGAGCTGGTCGGCGTACATCGCGATCGAGTTGGAGAGGTTGCTATCGACCGCGGCCATGTTTTTGCCGCTGAGCTTGTTGAGGAGCAGATAGGGATTGAGCAATGCGAAGATCGCGAGCGCGACGATCGGCGCGAGGAAGGCGCTGCGATCGGGCCGGGCGAAGAGGGAGGATTGTCGGGGGCCGCCGCTCATGCGGCGGAGGGCGAGCCATACGAGCGGCACGACTGCGGCCAGGCCCGTCAGGACGAAGGCGAACGAAAGGCCGGCCAACATCGCGGCGCGCAGCAACGGGCCGCGGCGTTCGCGGCGGGTGTGCTCGACCAGCGCGGAGGCAGACCAGATCAGAAACGCGGCCGACGCCATGTGCGGCTTGGCTTCGGTGGCGCCGTTGATGAAAACGGGTGTGAACGCGAGCAGCGCCACGGCGCAGAATCTTGCGGCGGGGCCGCCCAGCCGGCCGGCGAGTTTGCCGACGCCCAGCAGGGCCAGCACGGCGAAGCCGATGGTCAGGAGCCGTGAGACGACAAAAAAGTGAGCGAAGTCCTCGGGTTTGTCGAGGTAGTGGTCGATCGGGCGGCGCAGGTCGAGATAGCCGACGAGGTGAGCCGCGCCCAGCGCTGCGCCGACGGTGTAGATGTATCCGCCGCCATATTGGTAGAGGCCGGGGTCGAGGTCGCCGGCGCTGGGCTTCATGCTCTGCAGCGCCTGAAACGTGATCATCTCATCGGGTTGGCGCGTGTAGAGCCGGTAGCGTCGCAGGATTTCGGCGCGCTGGGCGTCGCTCTCGGTGAGTTCGACGAGGCGGCTGCGATCGACGATCGGATTGAGATCGACATCGGCCCCGCCGGCGCGCGACTGGCGCTGATCGGCGGCCGCGGCGCTGCCGAAAGAGGCGGCGGGCCAGATTTCGGAGCCGCGGAAGAGCAGCGCGTCGCGCTCGCGACCGGGCAGGCCCCAGAGGGCGAGCGGCGTGAGCAGCAGCGTCCAGACGGCGATGAAGATGTACGTGGCGCTGCGCCAGAAGTTGGCGTAGTCGCTGCCGGCGGAGACTCTCGTCGCCCGCGTGCGCTTCATCGCATCAGGATATCGCAGATTCCCATGCCGCCGAGCACAAGACCGACAAGACCGTTGCAGGTGAAGAAGGCGAGGTTGACGCGCGAGAGGTCGCCGGGCGAGACGATGGCGTTCTCGATCGCGAGCACGGCGGCCACCACCGCCACGCCGACGAGGTAGGGAGTGCCGAGGCCGGCGAGCGGCGCCAGGGCGACGAGCAGTGCGACCGTTACGACGTGAAGCCCGCGGGCGACCCAGAGCGCGGGGCCAACCCCGATTCGCGACGGCAGGCTGTGCAACCCGGCCGAGCGGTCGAATTCGACGTCGAGACAGGCATAGATGATGTCGAAGCCCGCGATCCAGCAGGCCACGGCCCCCATCAGCAGCAACGCGGGCAGGCCGAGCGTCGCGGGCTGGATGGCGATCCACGCGGCGACCGGAGCGAAGGCGATCACGACTCCCAGAATCATGTGGGAGAAGCGCGTGAAGCGCTTGGCGTAGGAGTAGCCGCAGATCGCGACGAGCGTCGGCAGCGACAGAAGCAGCGGCCACGGATTGGCGAAGCGGACGTAGAAGCCGGCGCAGCACAGCGCGAAGACGGCGCACGCGACGGCGAAGATCAGCCACGCGACCTGCGGCGAAATGTGGCCGGCGGGGATCGGACGGCCGGCGGTGCGCGGGTTGCGGGCGTCGATGGCGGCGTCGACCAGACGGTTAAAGGTCATCGCGGCGCTGCGAGCGGAGACCATGCAGGCCACGATCCAGAGCACCTGCTCGATCGTGGGTCGCTGAGGGCGGGCGGCGAGAAAGGTCGCCAGCAGCGCGAATGGAAGCGCGAAGACGCTGTGCGAGAGCTTGATCATCTCGCTCCAGGTCCGCGCTGTGCCGACGATCGTGGCGCTGCTCACAGGCCGCGAGCCTCCGAAAGATCTTCGTGCGCGGTCGCTTCGCCATCGGGGTTCCAGCGGATCTTCAGCGAATGGGGCAAATTCAGCAGATCCATAATGCGGCCGGCCATGAAGTCGAGCAGTTCTTCGATCGTCTTCGGACAGTTGTAGAAGCCCGGCGCCGCCGGAACGATTAGCGCCCCGCTGCGGCTGAGCCGCAACATGTTTTCAATTTCGATCGTGTGCAACGGCGTCTCGCGCGGGACGATCAACAGCCGGCGGCTTTCCTTGAGCGTGACCATCGCGGCGCGGGTGACGAGGTTGTCGGCCAGCCCCGCGGCTATGGCGGAGAGCGTGTTGCTGCTGCAGGGGCAGATCACCATGCCATCGGTGCGAAACGAGCCGCTGGAGATGCGGGCGCCGAGGTCGAGGTGGCTGTAGGTCGTCACGTGTTCCGACTCGCGCCCGAGCAGCCCCACGACCGTCGGCGATTTCACGCCGCACTCTTCGGCCATTACCTGACGGCCGTAGGGAGTGATGACGAGATGGACGTGGACATCGGCCTCGACCAGCAATCTCAGCAGTCTCAGGGCATAGGGAGCGCCGCTGGCGCCGGTGATTCCCAGAACGATCTGCTTTCGGCTCATCGGACGGCATTCTCCGGGGCGGCTGAGGTCGGTGCGGACGCGGGGATGATAGGCGGCGGGCTGCTGCTCGCCGAAGCGGGGGCGACGCGCTGCAGTAACTCGGCGGCCCGCTCGGCCCAGATTGATCCGGGGGCGGCGTCGCGCACCGCGATGAGCCGCTCGACGCCGGCTTGCCGCATCGCGGCGTCCTCGCGGCTGAGCGCCAGCAGTTGCAGCTCGCCCAGGTGCAGACTGGCCTGCAGCGCGGGGGCTCCGGGGCACGATTTCGCGAACTCTTCAAGCAGCGCGGCGCGCGCTTTGGGGTCGCTTTCGCTCAGGATCCAACGCAATCGGATATCGGGCCCGGCGACGGCGCCGGGGTAGCGCGTCGCGAGGCGGGCCAACTCGGCGCGATAGGAAGCGCGGCGCGGGTCGAGCGAGGCCAACTCGCGAAGCGGGGCATCGCCATAGCGCGGGTCGCTGCGGGTTCGCTGCAGCAGATCCAGCAACTCCAGCGCTTCGCGCTGATCGATCCGCGCGTCGAAACGCAGCGTGGGATCGATCGGCTCGAGCGGAGCGTCGCTCGGCGGCAGGCTGCGCAGCCGCTCGATCGCGGCTTCGATCTCCCCTGCCCGCTGATGGAGTTGGGCGGAGCGCAAGGCCGCGACCGCGGCGAAGGGCGAGCGCGGATATTGGGCCAACAGCCGCTCCCAGACTGCCAGCGACTGCACATGAGGAAAATTGTCGTAGACGACCCGCGCCGGCGAGGCGCTGGCCAATGCGCCCTCCTGCAAGCGCAGGTCGAGCACGCGGGCTTGCAGGAACAGCACTTCGTCGACGTAGCGGCTGCGCGGATGGTCGGCGATGAACTGCTTGCAGGTGTCGTAGGCGGCGCGGCGGCGCTCCATCAGCTCGGTCTGAAAGCGACCGAGCAATCGGGCGGAAACCTGGCTGCGGGCGACGGGGTCGCCGCCGATCAATCCGCCGATGGTGGCTTGCATCGCGGCGACTTCGTTGGGCGGGGCGTCGGTCCAGCGATGAATCAGACGCAGCAGTTGCGGGCCGACATCGCTGACCGACTCGAACAGATCCGACTGCGGGCCGCATTGCTTGAGCAAGACGCGATAGGACAGTTCGTCAGCCCCGACCGCACGATCGAAGAGGATGGCGGGCGTGGCAAAGGTCGCGGCGAGAACGGGTGTCACGACGCCGGGGCGGTAGTTCACCAGCCGCGCGAGGCCGAGTACGAGGGCAAGCATGACGGCTGCGCCGAGCACCGCCAACACCCACGGAGCGGCGAGCAACTGGCGCTCTTCGGGCGAGGCGAGAAGCGCCCCGGCCGGGCCGCCGCGCGCAGCGAGCACCATGTAGACCAGCACGGGCAGCAAGCCGACCAGCGCTGCGCCGTAGCGAAACGGGAGTCGAAACGGCCGCACGGAGGCCAGTACGCAGCTCAGCAGCAGCGTGAAGGCGAGCCACGGCATGTGGGCGAAAATGAGCACACACGCAACGAATGGCAAGGCGAACGGGAAGCGATAGAGGATGGCGATGACGATCGGGACGGCGATGATCGACGCCAGAAGAGAGCCGAGCACGACGGCGTGAATCGGCTTTTGGATCACGCTGATGGGGTAGATGACGAAGTCGTTCAGCGTCTGAGTATCGGGGCCGACCACCCGCAGCGGCGCGACGTAGCCCTCCCACGAGAAGTCGAAGGGGATCGCAAAGTGCAGCCAGTGGACGAAGACGCACAGGGCCACGAACAGAAGCAGATTGGTGGCGAGCAGGATGATCGCGAGCGTGCGATTGCGGCGGGTCTGATGCGACCAGACGTCGACGATTTTGGAGCGGGCGCTGAGCGCGTCCGCCGCGATCGCCGGATTCGCCGCGGGAGGCGACGAAGCGGCCGGGGCGATGATCTGGGTTTCCACTCCGTGCGACACCAACACGCGCCTCGCTGATGGGATCGGGGGCGACGAATCAGTCGCTCGACCAAGCTGAGCATAGCTCCGGCGCGCGGGGACGCCAGTGGCGGCCGGGAGCGGATTGCGTCGAATGAGGCCCCCGGCTTTGCCCCCCTGCTCTGTGCAGGCTGCACGGGTTCAACCTATCTTTCGACAATCATGAAACGCCGCATCGCCGTCGTCACCGGTACCCGGGCCGAGTTCGGACTGCTCGAATCGACCATCGCGGCGTTGCGGAAGCGGCGCGGCGTCAGAACCGAATTGATCGTTTGCGGCATGCACCTGCTGCCGAAATTCGGCAACACCATTCGCGACATCCGCAGCGCGGGGCACGCGATCGCGGCGACTGTGCGGATGCAGCGTGGCGACGATTCGCCGCTGGACCAGGCGCGCGGGCTGGCACGCGGGGTGGCGGGAATCGCGGCGGCGCTGCATCGCATGCAGTGTGATCGGGTGATCGTCTTGGGCGATCGCATCGAAGCGCTGGCCGGAGCGCTGGCGGCGACGACCATCGGCGTATCGGTCGCGCACATTCATGGCGGCGACGCAGCGCCCGGCGATTTCGACGGCAAGATGCGCAACGCGATCACGCAGATGGCGAATTTGCACCTGCCGGCGACGGCGGCAGCGGCGCGCGAACTGCGACGGCTGGGCGCGGCGCGAGAGAGAATGTTCATCGTTGGAGCACCCGGGATCGACCGGCTGCGCGAACTGATCGACGCGCGACGCGGGTCGGCCCCCTTTGCCGGCGAGCGCTTTGCGATCGTGGCGCAGCACGCCTACGGCCGATCGGCGGCGTTTGAGCAGCGTGTCATGGGTTGGATATTGGACGAGTTGCGACGGGCCGGATTGCGGAGCGTCGTGATCGCTCCCAATAGCGACCGCGGGCACCAGGGCGTGCTCGCGGCCATTGACCGGCACCTTCGCGAGCGCGGAGATTCGGGCGTCGAGTTTCATCGCTCGTTGCCCCGCGACGAGTTTCTGCGGCGGCTGCTCGACGCGTCGTTGATGATCGGCAACTCATCGAGCGGATTGATCGAGGCGCCGTTTGCGGGGACGCCCTCGGTGGACATCGGCGATCGCCAGGCCGGGCGACCGCCGGGCGGACGCAGCGTGATGCGAGCGGCCGAAACGCCGAGCGCGATCCGGGCTGCGATTCGCAGCGGACTGGCGCTGAAGCGGCGTCTGCGGGCCGGGGCGAAGACGATCTATGGCGACGGACGAGCCGGCGAGCGGATCGCGAAGCTGGTGGTGGAGGCCTAAGCCGGGCGCCGCCGAAAACGCGAAGGAATGTGCGCGCGACGCGGCGGTCAGCCTTTGGCTTCGCGATTGCGATAGAGCTTGGGGTCTACCGCGGTCAACATTCCCTTCTCATCCAGGCCGTCGAGGAACGCGCTGACGCGTTGCACGATGGGGGCCGGGTCGCGGACGAGCGTGTTGTAATCCACTTCGATCCACGAAAATTGCGTGGGGCGGGCGCGCATGAAATCCTGCACTTCCTGGATCTGCGCGAGATAAATCTGCTTCATGCGGTCTTCGGGCAGGCCGGCGGTCGACTTTCCGTGTCGCTCGAGCATGATGTTTTGCGAGCGGACCACCTCATCGAGATCGCGGCGCGCGAAGATGACGCGATAGACAAAGCCCGCGGGCAGGTCCTTGAGCAGCAGGTGGACCATTTTCACCACCTTGCCGACGCCGCGCGGCACCCAGCTCGGATCCTGCTTGGTTTTTTTGACCGGCTCGAACTCGAAGTAGCCGCGCGGGTTGTCCTCGTCGGCGGCGCGGATTTCGTCGATGAGCGCGGGCATGCCGCCGGCGTGGATCATTTGCATGAGGACCGAGGTGCCGGAGCGCGGCAGGCCGGAGACGATCGTCAGGTAGTTTCGCATCGTGCGGTGCAGCGTATTCGCGAATTCGCGGCGCGTGAATTGTCGAATCTGGCGAACTCGGTTTGCCCGACAGGCGGCGAACGGTATCTTTTGAAGTGGGCGTCGGGCGTAGCCGATGAAGACGCGGGTTCTCCTCGCGCCGCGCCGTCGGAACCACCACCAGGAATCAGGTTCAATTCACCATGAAGCAGATTCTGCAGCATCCTCGCAGCGGGCAGACCGAAGTCGCCGATGTTCCCGCGCCGCTTGTACGGCCCGGACATCTGCTGATTCAGACCACCCGCAGCCTTATTTCCGCCGGTACCGAGCGCATGGTGGTGGACACCAGCCGGGCGTCGCTGATCGGCAAGGCCATGAAGCAGCCGCAGCGCGTCATGGAGGTCTGGAAAAAGCTGAAGACCGACGGCTGGAACGCCACCTATAGCGCGGTGATGAGCAAGCTGGATGAGCCGATCGCGCTGGGGTACTGCAACGTCGGCCGCGTGATCGAGGTGGGGCCCGATGTTTACGGTTATCAGGTCGGCGATCGCGTCGCGTCGAACGGCTCTCACGCCGAGATCGTCTGCGTGCCCACCACGCTTTGCGCCAAAATTCCTGATGATGTCAGCGACGAAAACGCCTCCTTCGCCGTCGCCGGCGCGATCTCGCTGCAGGGCGTGCGGCTGCTCGAGCCGACCTTTGGCGAGCGCTTCGTCGTCCTCGGCCTTGGGCTGCTGGGTCAGCTCGCGGTGCAGTTCCTCCGCGGCAGCGGCTGTCATGTGCTGGGCCTCGATTTGCAGGCTTCTCGCTGCGAACTCGCAGAGCGCTTCGGAGCGCAGACCCTTTGCACCAGCGACGGCGCCGACGCCGAACGCGCCGCCGAGGCATTCAGCCGCGGCAACGGCGTCGACGGCGTGCTGATCACCGCTTCGGCGAAGTCCGACGCGATCATGGAACAGTGCGCCAAGATGTGCCGTCGTCGCGGGCGAATCGTGCTCGTGGGCGATGTGCCGCTGAATCTGAAGCGAGCCGATTTCTACGCGAAGGAATTGAAGTTCCAGGTTTCGTGTTCGTATGGCCCCGGCCGACACGACCCGATGTACGAAGAAGGCGCGCAGGACTATCCGCTGCCCTTCGTGCGCTGGACCGAGGGTCGCAACATCGAAGCCGTGCTCGATGCACAGGCGGCGGGCACGCTCGACGTCGAGCCGCTCATCTCGCGCCGCGTGGCTCTCGCCAACGCGGGCACGGCGTATGACGCCCTGCTCAGCGATGGGAACATGATCGGCGCGGTTCTCAGCTATCCCGATCAACCGCCGCCCATTCGTCGCTCGATCTCGGTTCGCCGCGGCGTTCATGCCGCCCCGAAGCCGACCGCGCCCAAGATCGCGGTCATCGGCGCCGGCAACTTTACGAAAGGCACCGTGTTGCCGTCGGTCCGTGCGGCGGGCGGCGACATCCTGGCCGTGGTCAGCGCCGGCGGCGTTTCGAGCATCGTTCCGAGTCGAAAGGTCGATGCGCTGGAAGCGTCGACGGACTATCGCGAAGTCCTGGCCCGGCCCGAGATCAACACTGTCTTTATCACGACGCGCCACAGCAGCCATCCGAAGCTGGCCGCCGAGGCGCTGGCTGCGGGCAAGCATGTTTTCGTCGAGAAGCCGCTGGCGATCGATCGCGCCGGTCTGGAACTGGTGCGCGACGCCGTCGCCGCCAACCCCAATCAGCACTTCATGGTCGGCTTTAACCGCCGCTTCTCGCCGCACAGCGTGACGCTCAAGCGGGCGCTGGAGCATCGCGCTCAGCCGCTCACGTTGAACATTCAGATGAACGCCGGCCACCTGCCCGCGGATCACTGGACGCAGGACCCGCGCAGCGGCGGCGGCCGCATCATCGGCGAGGCCTGCCACCTGATCGATCTCGCGCTCTACTACGTCGGCCACCCCATCACGAATGTCTACGCGACCATGGTCGGACCGCAGGCCGGCAAGCTGCGCGAAGACAAGATGACCATCGTGCTCAACTTCGCCGACGGCTCGATCGCCACGATTCACTACTGGGCCAACGGCGGCAAGAGCTACCCCAAGGAGCGGGTCGAGGTCTTCAGCGAGGGCCGCGTCGCCCTGATCGACAACTGGCAGTCGCTCAAGAGCTACGACTGGAAGAACGGCCCGAATCTTCGCACGCAACAGGACAAGGGTCACCGGGCGGAGATCACGCAGTTCCTGCAATTCCTCGATAGCGTGAAACGCGGCGGCGCCCCGCTGATCCCCTTCGACGAGCTGGAGCTGGTCACCGTCGTCAGCTTCGCCGCCGTCGAATCGGCCCGCGACGGCAATCCGCGGCAAGTGCGATTGGTGAACTAGCCCGCCGACTCGGGAAGCAACCCTTCGCGGCTTTGGCTGAGGCCTTCCGCGAAGGGTTGCCGCCCTGCCCCCATTCCTACTTCGAGCCGGCGGCGACCGCGACGCAGCAATCCGCCTTGCCGTTCTTTCCGGCGTTGCGCGGCGGGCTCTGCTGCACTGCTCCCGGAACGCACAGACAGCTTGAGTCGATCTTTATGTCGGCCTGCGCCCAGACCTTCTCGAACCGCGCCCGCACCTTGGCGGCCTCGGCGGTTTCGCCGCGCTGATCGAGGCAGCGAGCCAGACCGTGCAATGACCAGCCGTTTTCGGGCCAGACACGCAGGTCTTCGCGATAGATCTGTTCGGCCTCGCTCACGCGTCCTGCAGCGAGGAGCGCGGCGCCGAGCGGGTGACGAACGGGGTGCTGCCACTCGGGCGGCTCCATGTAGAGCAGCTTGTCTTCGAGCGCGACCGCCGCGCGAAGACGCTCGATCGCGTCGTTCCGTGCGCCGGCACCGAGCAAAATCTCGCCTTCGAGCATCTCTTCTGCGATCGCCAGCACCTGACGAGCGGGGTTGATGCCGACGAGTTGGTCGGCGGGCACGCGCTGCGTCGCGGCGCGAAAATCGGCCTGTTCGCGTTTTGCGCCGGCGACATCCTTCTTCGCCGCCAGCGCGACGCCGCGGGCGAAATGGCGGAATGCGGTCGAGTAAAGGAACCGCGCGGCGGGCGGCGGCTCGGCGAGAATCTCATCCCACTTGCCAAAACGCATGAAGACGTCGATCGGCGCGCTCATGAAGGGATCGACGAGGGCCGGGCTGTTTTCGGAGAACTCGGGCGGAATGGCCGCCACCAGCGATCGAGCGGCGTGGAGCGCGACCGCGGAGCGGCCCTGCATCATGCACGCGAACGACAAGAAATGCGGGTTGTGCGCCATGTAAACGCGATAGAAGCCCTGTTTGGGCGAGCGGGCGCGATAGTCGCGATCGATCTCGATCGCGCGCAGGTTCATTTTCGCCGCCTGGTCCCATTGGCCGACGCGGATGTCGATGTGCGAAGGCATGTGGACCATGTGGCCCGACGCGGGCACGAGCGAACGCAGGACGTCGGCCGAGGCCAGGGCTTTTTCGGGCGTCGGGCCGGCTTCGCAGGCGTGGATGTAAAGGTGGTGAGCACCGGGGTGCTTCGGGTCGAGGCGCAGCGCGGCTTCGAGCGTGGCGAGGATCTCCGCCGTGTTGCCCTTGGGCGCGTCGTCGGTCGTCCAGTAGTCCCAGGGTTGCAGGTTCATCAGCGATTCGGCGTAGAGCGCCGTGACATCGGCGTCTTGCGGGAACTTGCGATAGACCTCGCGCATTGCGGCGGCGTATGCCTCGTCGAAGGGGCGTCGATCTGCCACCGCGGTCGGTCCGTAACGCTTGGCGACGGCGTCGATCAACGCCTGTTCGACCGGAAGGGCCGCCGCGCGGCGCCGCTGCGCTTCTGCGATGGCCGCGTTAGCGGCGGCGTTATGCGCCTCATCGACGATGGCGTTGTTGACGTGTGGGCCGTTGCAGAGCGCGATGCCCCACCATGGCAGCGCGGCCTGTGGGTCGAGGCGCGCGGCCTCGCGGAACGAACGGATGGCTTCGTCGTGATTGAAGGAGAACGCCCAGATCAGCCCCTGATCGAAGTAACGCTGAGCTTCGGCGTCGCGAATACTCGTTTTGCGCGTGTGGCTGCCCATGTTCTCGAAGAGCTGGCCGGGCGGTTCCACGCTTTCGGCGACCGGCGTCAACCGCGGACCGGTCGCTGCGCAGCCGACGAGCGCGATCATGGACAGAAGCGGCAGAAGCGAAATCGGGGCAACAGAACGATGTTGCATCATGCAATCCTCGCGGGTGGGTGAGTTTCAGCCGGCGGACGCCAGTATTGGCGAATCGTCCGCCGATTTCTCGGCGACGCGAAACCACGATGAAAACGAACGAGCCGCGGACGTTGCCGCGGCTCAACCTTCAGAGGCGAGGGCAATCGATCGCGGGCGGCCGCGTTACTCCCAATACGGAATCGATTGCGGATTGTTGGGCACGACCGGCGGCAGATACTGCGTGCCGGGGAAGCCATAGAGCAGCGTGAACGTGCCCAGCTTCAGCGTCTTGGAAGCGACCGGTGCGGCGTGACCATCGAAGAACGCGGTGTTGGTCTGGCCGTCGCGCTTGCCGTTCGAGAAGGACGTCGCGCGGGCATCGCGATCGGTCGTAAAGCGGTAGCTGCGGATGCTCGACTTGTGCGGCGGGAAATAGGGCAGAGCGCGGCCGGACCAGCCGATCTGATACGGGCCTTCCTGCTGATAATTGGCGTTGGAACCGGCCTTCGGGCGATACCACGCGTCGGCCAGCATCCACTCATCCGCCGGGGCGACGGAGCGCGTCCTCATGCGACCGATGCGGCTGAGCGTGGTCGGGGCGCGGTCGAGCGTGCGCGGCTCGTTGCAGCTCGGATTGCTGTAGCCGAAATACTCCGGCGGGTCGGTCACGCGAACGCCGCCGACGAGGCCGGTCGACGTGCCGGGGTCGACCTGGGTGCTGCCGTTGGCCGGCGGATTCGGGTTGGGCGGGTTGTTCAGGACATAGTCCGTCGGAAAGACGGCGTTGCCGGTGGAGTTGCGGTGAGCGATGAAGGCCTCATCGCCGGCGATCGTAAACATCGAGGGGCAGGTAGCGGTTTCGTCGGTGGCGCTCTGCTCGTTTTGCGAGCTGTCGTTAAACACCTTGGAGAGGAAGCCGGCCAGCATGCGCTTCCGGAGACACTCGGCGTTGGCGGCGCTGTAGTTGCTGATGGGGTTATTGGTCAGCTTCATCATGCCGGTCCAGCGATAAATGGCCGGATGGACCGGACCGGGCAGCGCGTCGGCGTTGTCGGCGGCGTAGACCATCACGCCCTGGGCCATCGAGCGGCAGTTGGAGAGGCACTTGACGCTCTTGGCCTGATCGCGAGCCTGACCGAGGGAGGGCAGCAGGATCGAGATCAGGAGCGCGATGATCGCGACGACGACCAAGAGCTCAATCAATGTGAAGCCGGACGAGAGGCGACAGCGACGATGGAGCATGCGAGTATTCATGAAGTCACCAGCTTCCTGTTGTTTCGCCCGAATGTGGGCGACGGCTGCGCGACGGCGCGCCCACGAACGCGGGCGCACCTGCCCATACCATCGTTATATAAGCTACGCAGCCGTCTTCCAAATCGCAATGAAAATCATGAGTCTTACAGGATTTGATCGCCTGGCGCGTCGGAGCGGCGTCCGATAGCCGGGGCTGAGGCTCAGCTTATCGCACCAATTCCATCTGATATCGCCAGAAAACCCGCTCCACGACAGCGCCACAGGCGTCGTGGTAAAAGCGAATGGGGCCCACCCACGGAATGACCGAGCTTTGGTGCCCTGCCGCTCGCATGTCGTTCAGGCAACGCCACAAGAGCACCCGCCCCAACCCCAGGCCGCGGGCGGCGGGTGTGGTGCCCATGGGGCCGAAGAAGCCCCACTCGCGATTCTGCGTCGTGTGAGCGGAAAAGGCGACGATGCGGGTTTGGCCGTCGATGGGGCGCAACGCGAGGTGCAGGGCCTCGGGCGATTGGCGGAGCGCTTGCTCGGCCTCAAAACGCCAATCGGCCCCAAAGTCGCTCGCGAAGAAGGCGTCCAGCAGCGGACCGTCGCTCCGGCGGTCGGCGCGGCGAATTTCGATTCCTTGAGCGGTGAGGCGCGATTCTTCGGCGGCGGTGTCGAACTCGCGCCAGAGTTTGCAACTCAGATTGACGCAATCGCGGCCGCGGGTGAAGCCCAGGGCTTCGACGAAGCTCAGGCCGGTGGTGTAGCGCGGGTCGAGGCCGGGGGCGAAGTAATTGCCGGGCAGCGCGAGGATCTCCGCGGAGGTGATTCGGCTGGGCCAGGCGGAGCGCGTGTGTTCGAAGAGCCGCCTCGCAATGCCCTGACGACGAGCGCCGGCGTCGACCGCGAACAGACCGACCCAGGCCTTGGGGTTGCCGCGGCGTACGACCGATTGCATGAATCCGATCAGCCGACCGTCGCGCTCGGCGAGGTATGTCTGCCAGAGCTCGGCGTCGGGTAGCGGCGCATCGAAGAGCTTTTCGGCCAACAGTGCGTCGGAAAACGCGTCGAGCGTGAAGGCCGCCCGCGCGAGCGACGCGATCGCCGACAGGTCGGCCCGCGTGGCGATGCGAATTTGAATCGCGTGTTGCTGGCTCATCGTATTGTGGCGGTTCCCTCGCGGGCCGCGAGCTCGCGCATGATCGCCACGCCGGCGGACATGCCGAGTCGGTCGGCGCCGGCGGCGATCATGGCTTCGGCGGTCGCGAGATCGCGTATGCCGCCGCTGGCTTTGACGCGGATCGGGGCGGCGTGCTTGCGGAGCAGCCCGACGGACTGCACCGTCGCCCCGCCGGCGGCGTGGAAACCGGTCGAAGTCTTCACGAATTCGGCCTGCGCTTCGGCGGTGCAGCGGCATCCCAGGATGATCTGGGCTTCGTTCAGGGCGGCGGTTTCGAGAATGACTTTGACGATCGCTTTGGAGTTGGCGGAGCGCGTCGCGCGGACCACCTGCCAGATGTCATCGACGACGGCGGCGCGATCGCCGGCGATGAGCTTGCCGATGTTGACGACCATGTCGATCTCGGTCGCCCCGGCGGTCGCGGCTTCGTGAGCCTCGAAGGCCTTGGCGCCCGGCGTTGTCGCGCCCAGGGGAAAGCCCGCGACCGTCGCCACCGCGACGGGCGAGCCGCGCAGCCGGGCCACGCAGCGCTCGACCCAGCAGGGGTTTACGCAGACGGCCGCGAAGCCATGCGCGAGCGCTTCGTCGCACAGCCGATCGATGTCGGCCGGACCGGCTTCGGGTTTGAGAATCGTGTGATCGACGCGACGGGCGAATTCAGCGGCGTTCATGGCGGGAAAGTGTATCGCGGTGTGAACGTGGGATCAGAATCGACGCAGCGGCTCAGGATTGGGCGGCACGGATCGCCCGCAGGTGCTCTTCGCACATCGCACGGTCGTCGCGGGCCAGCTCCGGAACAGCCATCAGCCGCTCGAGCAATTGTCGAGCGTCGTCGTCGCGCCCCACCTCGCGCAGCCAGCTGACCCGGTGCAGCTGCACGAAGACATACGCGTAAAGGGCCAGCCCCGCCGCCCGCTCGAAGGCCTTCATCGCGCCGAGGCGCGAGCCCTTGGCGTGTTCGCAGCGGGCGATGTTGTAGCACATCATGGCCCGCGCAAACTTGTCGTTCGTCTCGTCCGAGGCCAGTTCCTCGAAGATTCGCAACGCCGCGGAATGTTCGCCGCGTTCGAAGAGAGCCGCGGCTTCGTGACATCGCTCGTCAAAGGTCATTTTCATTCTCCGCGGGGACATTACTCCGAGCGCGGCGACCCTGCGAATGGGGCCGAGGGCGTGCGCACTATCGGACGGGTGGTGGGCCGGCGGCTTTCAATCTCGGCACAGTCCTTCGCGCTCCGGCGTCTTAACGGTATCTTTGCTGGAGATGGGCGGGTATTGACCGTATTGTAGCCTCGGCTACACTTCGTCGTGCAGCGTCGTAGTTCAACGCCTTTGAGGATTCTGGATGTCGATTGCCGCACAAACCGGGTCGCAGCCCCTGCTCCAGCCGGTCGCCTCGCCGCCGGTCCGTCCTTTGCCGTCGGTCGCCGACCGGGTGCTGATGATTGGGCTGGACGGAGCGACCTTCGACGTGCTGGACCCGATGATGGAACAGGGTCGCATGCCGAACCTGGAGCGCTTCATCGCCAACGGCGCCGCCGGCATTTTGCGCAGCACCAAGCCGCCCATCACCCCTGCCGCGTGGACGACGTTCATGACCGGCAAGGGACCGGGTCGTCACGGCATTCTCGATTTTGAGAAGTACGACGCCTTTGCCCACGAGCTGTCGTTCAACAGCACCTACGAGATCCGCGAGAAGACGATCTGGGAGATCCTGAGCGAGAAGGGCTTTCGCGTCGGCGCGATCAACGTGCCGATGATGTATCCGCCCAAGCCGGTCAACGGCTTCGTGATCACCGGCTTCGAGACGCCCAGCATCGAAGCGGAATTCACCTATCCGCGCGATTTGAAGCAGGAAATTTTCAAGCTCATTCCCAATTACAACTATCGCACCAACTGGAAGCGCCGCACCTTTGGCGGCGACGCGGTGCTGGCCGAGAATCTCGATTACATCTCGCGCAGTTTCGATCAGGGGCAGGTGCTGACCCAGTATTGCGGCGACCGCTACGGCTGGGACGTGATGATGGTGCTGTACAAGCTGGTCGACAACCTCCAGCACAAAGCCTGGAAGTATCTCGACCCGCGTTACACCTACCTGTATCCGCGCCGGGCCGAGATGGCGGCCGACGTCTTCAGCAAGCTCGACGTCGCGCTGGGCAAGCTGTTTGACTATGCCGACGCGAACGGCGCGACGGTCATGATCATGTCGGACCACGGCCACGGCAGCCTCGACGGCCGGGCTCAGCCCAATCTGCTGCTGAAAAACTGGGGCTATCTCTGTCTGCGCAGCTCCTATGGCCGCAGCAGCACGCGCGCCGCGCACTGGTTCCACCGCCTGACCAAGGGCAAGGTGACGCGCTTTGAACAAGGCAGCCGGGGCATTGAGCGCGAGCTGGCGGTCGATTGGTCGCAGACGCGGGCCTGCGTCATGCACGCCGGAATCTACGGCTTTTTGTATATCAATCTGAAGGGTCGCGGCCCGCACGGGATCGTCGAGCCCAGCGACTATGAGGCGCTGCGGACCGAGATCATGGAAAAGCTGATGGCGGTTCGCGCCCGCCGGCCCGACGGTCGGGAAATCGCCGTTTTTCCGCATGTTTATCGCGCCGAAGAGCTTTACAACTGCTCGCGCGAGGACAATCCGCAGATGCCCGATCTGCTGCTCTCGCCCGAGCCGGGGCTGGCGGTGGTTCGCAAGATCCGCGGAAACACGCCCGTGCGCTGGTGTTCCGTCCGCCGGATGGAAGGCACGCATCGCGAAGAGGGTGTGTTTGCGATGGGCGGGCCGAATGTGCGGCGGGGCCTGCGAATGAGCGCCGATATCGCGGACCTCGCGCCGACGCTGCTGTCGTCGATGGGGCTGCGCGTGCCGGGAGACATGGAAGGCCGGGCGCTGACCGAGCTCTTTTCTCCCGAGCCGACGGTGGAACGCGAGCCGCCGGTGCGCAAGGTCTTTTCGGCCAGCGCCGAGGTTTACAGCGAAGAAGAGCGAAAGCTGCTGGAGAAGCGGCTTTCGGAGCTGGGGTATCTGGAGTAGCAGGAGGCCGGCGGCGGGCTAGGCGCCGGTGGTTTCGGCGCGCCCATTTGCGGCGCGATTGAGCAGAACTTCGAGCGAAATGGGCCCCGACTCATTGGCGCGCTTGGGCAACATGCGTCGTCGCACTTCGAAGGCTGCAATCTGCGAGATGGTGGTTTCTCGAAGAAATTCGATCTGCTTCATGCGATGGGCCGACCAGAACCGATGGGCCGGGCAAGCCCGCTCGTCGGAACATTCGGCGGTGCCGAGCATGCAGCGCGTTTGCACAATCGGGTCGTCCATCGCAGAGCAAACATCGAACAGCGTGAGGTTTTGGGCGTCTTTGGCGAGCGTGACGCCGCCGCCTACGCCGCGCTGCGTGGCGACGATCCCCTTTCGTCCGAGGGTGTGAATCAGCTTGGCCAAATAGGGGGCGGGGATGCCGCAGGCCTCAGCGATCTCTTTGACCAGAATCGGTTGACCGCCCATCGCCGCGATGCAGGCCAAGGCGCTGGTGGCGTAGCCGCTTGATTGGGTCAGCATGGATACTCCTCGCAATAGCACACGAAAACATGATCGGCATATCAACTAGTCCTGTCAAGCGCAAATCGGGAATCCGCGCCGGTTTCTGACTCACAATCAGACGCCGGTCTGGCGGCTGAGGCGGGCAATGGGGCCCCTCATGACGGCGGCGAAACGCATGAAATCTCGGCCGTCGGCCGGCCCTTTTCGTCGCCCGGCCTTCATCTCGACAACAATATCTAAACTTTTTTAAGACATAGACTTGCGCGGACTCGCCGGGTGGGCCTATGCCGCCGCCGACGGCAATTGTCTCTCGAAAAAAACTCTATCCCCCCTCGATCGCGCTTGACATCGACCGACCTCATCTCCATGATCGACAGCCGACAAAACGATAATTAGGTCAAGTAATGACCTTGTCAGAGCGATAGGCAGAGAGTGAGCCATCACCACGGCAACGGAAGGAGCGTCTGCTGATGTCCGCCGCAAGCGTCCCCCTCTCCCGCGAAATCGACCGGCCCCATGGCTACGCCCCGGCCGGCCCGACAACCTTAACGCGCTTTTCCTATGACGACGCCATCAGCCGCGCCTTCCTGACCGCCACGGTGGTTTGGGGGCTGGTCGCGACGCTGGCGGGGCTGGTCGTCGCGTTGCAAATGGCGGTGCCGGCGCTGTCGTTCGGCCTGCCGCAACTCACGTTCGGCCGCCTGCGACCGCTGCACACCAACGCGGCGATCTTCGCCTTTGCGGGGAACGCCGTCTTTTGTGCGATCTATTACTCCACGCAGCGGCTCTGCAAGGCGCGGATGTTCAGCTCGGCGCTGAGCTGGTTCCACTTCTGGGGCTGGCAGGCGATCATTGTCGCCGCGGCGCTGACGCTGCCCAACGGCATTACGCAGAGCAAGGAATACGCCGAGCTGGAATGGCCGGTGGACATTGCGATCGCGGTCGTCTGGGTGGGCTTCGCGATCAACTTCTTCGGCACGCTGGCGGTTCGCCGCGAGCGGCACATGTACGTGGCGCTGTGGTTCTACATTGCGACGGTCGTCACCGTCGCCATCCTGCACATCTTCAACAACCTGGTCATTCCCAGCGGGCTGCTGAAGAGCTATCCGATCTACGCCGGCGTGCAGGACGCGTTCATGCAGTGGTGGTACGGCCACAACGCGGTCGCGTTTTTCCTGACGACGCCGTTCCTCGGATTGATGTACTACTTCCTGCCCAAGGCGGCGGAGCGGCCGGTCTTCAGCTATCGGCTGAGCATCCTGCACTTCTGGTCGCTGGTCTTCATCTACATCTGGGCGGGCCCGCACCATCTGCACTACACCGCGCTGCCGGCCTGGGCCAGCACGCTGGGCATGCTCTTCAGCGTCATGCTGTGGATGCCGAGCTGGGGCGGCATGATCAACGGCCTGCTGACGCTGCGCGGCGTTTGGCACAAGGTCGCCAGCGATCCGATCCTCAAGTTCTTCGTGGTCGGCATCACGTTCTACGGCATGTCGACCTTCGAAGGGCCGATGCTGAGCGTCAAGAGCGTCAACGCCCTCTCGCATTACACCGACTGGACCATCGCCCACGTGCATGGCGGCGCGCTCGGTTGGAACGGTTTCATGACGTTCGGCATGATCTACTGGCTCATGCCGCGGCTCTTCCAGACCAAGCTCTGGAGCCAGAAGGCCGCCAACACGCACTTCTGGCTGGGCACGATCGGAATCCTGATCTACATCGTTTCGATCTACGTCGCCGGCATCACGCAGGGGCTGATGTGGCGGGCGATCACGCCGACGGGGCAGCTCGGCTATCCCGATTTTGTCGAGACGGTCGTGCGGCTGATCCCGTTCTATTGGGGCCGCGTGCTGGGCGGAGCGATGTTCATCGCGGGCCTGGCGCTCTTGGGCGCGAACATGTACATGACCTGGGCCTCGCGTCCGAAGCAGTACACGGTCGAAGTGCATGAAGCGGCGGAGCTGACCGGCGGCTATCGCGAGGCACCCGTTCGCTCGCGGATTCAAGGCTCAGTGGCCGACGTGGCTCACAAGCTCGATGTCTTCAATCAGGCCATCTGGCATCGCCGCTGGGAGCGCCTGCCGCTCACCTTCACGGTCTGGGTGACGATCGCGGTGCTGGTCGCGTCGCTGTTCGAGATCATTCCGACCTTCCTGATCAAGTCGAACATTCCGACCATCGCGACGGTGAAGCCCTACACGCCGCTGGAACTGTGTGGGCGCGACATCTACATCTCCGAAGGCTGCTACAACTGCCATTCGCAGATGATTCGCCCGATCCTGTCGGAGACGAAGCGCTATGGCGAATACAGCAAGCCGGGCGAGTTCGTCTATGACCATCCGTTCCAGTGGGGCAGCCGGCGCATCGGCCCCGATCTGGCCCGCGAGGGCGGCAAGCAGTCGGTGCTGTGGCATCTGACGCACTTCCGCAATCCGCAGGCGATCAACGCCAACTCGATCATGCCGACCTATCAGTGGCTGCTGACGAGCCGGGCCGATCTGGCGTCGCTGCCGAGCAAACTGAGCGTGATGCAGACGATGAATGTGCCCTACTCAAAGGACGAGCAGGCACAGGCCGTCGAACTGGCCCAGAAGCAAGCCAAAGAGATTGCGGTCGAGATCGTGAAGCAGAATCAGGGCGTCGACCCGCGGCTCGGCGACGACGCCACCGCGAACGCCGCGCTGCCGCCGCTCGAAGAGACGCAGGTCGTCGCGATCATCGCCTACCTGCAGCGGCTGGGCACCGACCTCAACCGGCCGCCGGACCCCGTGCCGGCGACGGAGCCGAAGGTGGCGCAGGCGGCGGCGAATGCGAAGGAGCCGTCGTGAGTCTGCGGGATGTCATGAGCGGCGCGGGCATGTCGCACTTTGCGCAGATCGCGCTGGTGGTTTTCGTCGCGACCTTTGCGATGCTCGTGATCTGGGTCTTTACCCGATCGCGCAGTGAGATCGATCGCGAAGCGCGCATGCCCCTGGACGACGCGCCGAGCGGCGCGACGCGAACGCATAACGGATCTTCAAGCGAATAGTGGAAACGGCGCAACGCCGATCAGCAGGAGCGAATGCAGATGAGCACACGCGAAGCGCGAATCATCGATCAGCATGAATACGACGGCATCCAGGAATATGACAATCCCACGCCGGGCTGGTGGAGCCTGCTTTTCTTCATCACCTTCGTCTTCAGCGTGGTCTATTTCATGTTCTTTCACATGAGTCCGGAGTCGAAGCCGCTGCGGATCGACGAACAATACAAGTCCGCCGTCGCCGACGACCTTCGTGCCCAGTTCGGCGAAATCGGCGACCTGGAAGCCAACGAAGGCACGATCCTCAAGTACATGAAAGAGCCGAAGTGGCTGACGGTCGGTCAGACCGCCTTCACGCAGCATTGCGTTTCTTGCCATGGAAACAATGCGCAGGGGTTGACCGGGCCGAACATGACGGATGATCACTACAAAAACGTAAAGAAACTGGAAGACATCGCCACGGTCATCGCCAATGGCGCCGCGAATGGAGCCATGCCGGTCTGGAAGCACCGCTTGCATAAGAACGAGGTGGTGCTGCTGGCGGCCTATATCGCCAACCTCCGCGGAACGACCGTTGCCGGCGGCAAGGCGCCCGAAGGCGATCCGATTCCGCCCTGGCCCACCGCGGCTGCGGCGAAAGACGGGACGGCGACCAGCGCCCCCACGAGCCAGCCTTCCTAAGACGGAACAGAGTGGATAGCGAGGCGCGAATTATGTTGCCAACGCTGCTGCAACCTCAGGAACAGGTGCTGACCACGCTCAACCGCGATGGGTCGCGCCACTGGCTCTACCCGCGCTTGTCGCCCGGCCGCTTTTTGGCGGCGCGGCGCACCGTCGGCTATGTGCTGATCCTGATCTTCACGCTGATCCCGCACCTTCGGCTCAATGGTCGTCCGTTGATGCTGCTCGACATTCCACGCCGCGAATTCACGCTGTTCGGCGCGACGTTTCTGCCCACCGACACCGTCTTGCTGGCGCTGTTCATGATCGGGCTGGTCACGTCGATCTTCCTGATCACCGCCCTGCTGGGCCGCGTGTGGTGCGGCTGGGCCTGTCCCCAGACTGTCTACATGGAGTTTCTCTATCGTCCGCTCGAGCGGGTCTTCGATGGCCCGCCCGGCGCCGGCGGCAAGCAAGGCAAAAAACGCACCGCCGTCCGGACCTTTGCCAAGTATGTGGTGTTCCTGCTGGCGTCGATGTTCCTGGCCCACACGTTTCTCGCCTATTTTGTGGGCGTCGACGCGCTGGCGCAGTGGGTGCGACAAAGCCCATTCCATCATCCCGGTCCGTTTCTGGTCATGTGCATCGTCACCGCGGCGATGATGTTCGACTTCTCCTACTTCCGCGAGCAAACCTGCCTGGTCGCCTGTCCGTATGGCCGCTTTCAGTCGGTCATGCTCGATCGCGATTCGCTCATCATCAGCTACGACCCGCGTCGCGGCGAGCCGCGCATATCGCTGCGCGTGCTGAAGGCGGCGCGCTCGACAAACGCCACCGCCGATTCGTCGGCTGCGAAAGTGGGCGACTGCGTCGACTGCAACCTCTGCGTCGACACCTGTCCCACCGGCATCGACATTCGCAAGGGCTTGCAGATGGAGTGCATCGGCTGCGCCCAGTGCATCGACGCCTGCGACAATGTCATGACCAAGATCGGTCGGCCGAAGGGGCTCATCCGCTATAGCTCGCAAGCCGGCATCGACGGCAAGCCGGTTCGGATTCTTCGTCCGCGGCTGGCGATTTACGCCGTCGTGCTGACGGCGATTCTGGGCGGCTTCACCTTCGTCGCCGCCACGCGCGCGAAGCTCGATATCTCGCTGCTGCGCGGGCCGGGCATGCCTTATTCGATCCTCGATACCGGCGAAGTGGCCAATCTTGTGCGGCTGAAGGTCGTCAATCGCACCGAGGCGCCGATGACCGTTCGGCTCGAACTCGCGGATGCATCGCTCGGCCGGCTCATCACCAGCGCGACCAGCTTTGCGATCGAGCCGCGTCAGACGTTTCAGGAAGGCATTCAGATTGCGATCCCGCGCGAGAAGTTTCAGCGGACGGAAATGATGATCAATCTCAAGCTGATCGACGAAACCGGCGCGGAGCGGATCGTCACCCATCGTCTGCTCGGCCCGGGGCCGAGCGCCGCCAAGCCGGCGCGCAGCGCCCCCGCCGCATCCTCGGAGTCCAAGCCATGAGCGACCAGACGACTTCGGCGCCGGCCGTGCCACGGCGGCCCTACCTTTGGCCGACGATCATCATCGGCCTGCTGGCGACGCACGCGACGCTGATGATCATCACGGTGTTCGTGGCCAGCTCCGACCGCTCATTTGCGGTCGAACCGGATTACTACCAAAAAGCAGTGAATTGGGACGATATGTCCCGACAGCGCGTCGCCAATGAGGAATTGGGCTGGTCGCTTCAATGGGACATGTCTAGTACGAAATCAACCGTGGCAGGAGCGGATCGTGAGTTGAAGTGTCGACTGGTGAATCGGTTGGGCGTGGCACTCGACGGGGCCAAGGTGGCGCTGGAGCTTTTTCCCCATGCGAGGGCGGAAAATCACCAGCAAATCGCACTGGAAAGAGTCGGCGATGGTTGGTATACAGGCCGCGCAAATTTCTCTATCCCCGGATTGTGGGAGCTGCGTGCGGTCGTTCATCGCGGTCCAGATTCGTTCACCTCAACCCAACAATTGTTGATCGAAAAGTAAAAAGACTTTACCACCATGTTGTCATTTCTCACCACCCGTCGAATGCAGCGCACGCGCGGTCGCGTGGCCGAGGCGGGATCTCTACTTGCCCATGCACAAGGAGTGTGTATGTCCACTCGAGCCCATGACCATCGACAGCGAGGACGGGCCGGCTGCGCTGGCGCGCTGATCGGCGCGGTCTTCGGCGGCGCGGCAATCGCCGCCGAGCCGCTGGCCATGACCTACGACTCGCCCAACAACTCGCTGCAGGCCAACAAGCCCGCCAATGGCGCGGCCCCGCCCGCCACCGCGGCCCCGGCCGACGCGAACGCCGAGTTTTCGCCGCAGGCGGCCGCGAGCCGCTTCCCGAGCGAACGCGCCACCTTCGCGCTCTCGCGCGAAACCTGGCACAGCGACCCCGAAATCCTCTGGCCGGGCTTCCTCTCCGGCATGCGCGGCTTCGAGCATTTCTATGAGCCGGTCGGCAACCCGCTCTACTTCGAATCGCCGTTCGTGAACACCAGCCTGCGCCTGCTCTACCTCGGCCACGACTTCCCGAACGACTCGCAGCTCGGCGGCGGAAACGTCAACGTCTATGCCGCGCAGATTCGCGTAGCGCTCACCGATCGCCTCGCATTCATCGCCACCAAGGATGGCTGGAGCGATCTGAACGCCAGCGCCCTGCCCGGCGCGGAAGGCTGGAACGACTTCGCGATCGGCGCCAAGTACGCCATCATCGCCGATGAGGCTTCCGATTTCGTGCTGACGGGCGGTATGCGCTGGGAGCTCAGCAACGGCGATCAGGACATCCTGCAGGGCGATTCGCAAGAACTCAGCCCCTTCCTCAGCTTCGCCAAGGGCTATGACCGCTTCCATATCCTCGGAAACGTCACGGGCCGCATCCCGACCGATCAGGACCGCGGCAACAACATCCTGAGCTGGGATCTGCACTTCGACTATGAGATCGCGCCGGAGACGCTGCCGGGCTTCGCGCCGATGGTCGAGTTTCACGGGCTGCATTACCTGAGCGACGCCGAGCATCTGCCGCTCTCGGTCGGCGGCTATGACTACACCAATCTGGGTTCGTTCGATGTTTCGGGCAGCAGCGTGATCGCGATGGGCCTGGGCTTCCGCTGGAAGCTGACGCCGCACGCGAGCGTGGGCACGACGTGGGCCTTCCCGCTGACCGACCCCGACAATGACATCATGGGCAATCGCGTCACGGTCGATTTCATGCTGAGCTGGTAGGAGAAGACGATCATGAAGAATTCGATGCGCACCTACGCTATGCGACGACGGCTGGCCCTGCTGGCTCTGGGCGGCGTCGCCCTGCAACTGATCCCGTTTCAGGGTTGCGGACGAAACATCCTCAACCTCGTCACCCCCGTGTTCTTTGACGACACCTTCGGCATTCTCGACGCGATCGTGACCTTTGTCGCGCCGCTCGTGTTGCCGGGCTAGTCGGTCGCGGGAGCGCGGGCGTGGCGCCCGCGCTCCTCGTCCGCTGAATGAGTCCGTCGGCCTGCGAACCCGCGGGCGGCGACGGCCGAGGGGTGCGGGCCGCTGGTGAAGGCAATCCATGACAGCGCTGATTACCGCCGTTTTTCTCGCGAGTCTGCTCGGCAGTCTGCACTGCGTGGGCATGTGCGGGCCGTTTGTCGTCTTCGCCGTGGGTAGCGAAGCCGGCTCGCCCCGCGCCCGCGCCGTGCGACACTGCGCCTATCACGCGGGCCGGCTCACGACCTATGCGCTGCTGGGGGCGGTCGCCGGGGCCGCCGGCGGCGCGCTCAATTTCAGCGGCCGATGGCTAGGCCTGAATCAACTCGCAATCACGGCGGCCGCCGTCACGCTGGTCGTATTCGGACTGGCTCAGCTCGCCCGACTCAGCGGCGCTTCGCTGCCGCCCGCGCCGCTACCCGATTTCGTCCGCCGCGCGGTGATGGCCGGCAATCGCGCGGCGCTGCAGCTCTCTCCGCTGCGGCGCGCCGCCACGATCGGGCTGCTCACCACGCTTCTCCCCTGCGGCTGGCTTTACGCCTTTGCCTGCACCGCCGCCGGCACGGGCAGCGCCGCGCTGGGAGCGCTGGCGATGTCCGTTTTCTGGCTCGGCACGCTGCCGGCGCTGGCCGGCTTCGGCGCTGCGGCGCAGTGGCTGTCGGGCCGCTTCGCGACGCGTCTGCCGGCGCTGACCTCGGTGGCGCTGATTGCCGTGGGCCTGACCGCGCTGATCTCGCGCGCACAGATCGACCCGACCCGATTTCATTCCCTGGCGCAAGCCGCACAGACCCGCACCGCATCGGCATTGGCGCCGATCGAGCAGGCCGTCGCGGAGCGCCCGCCCTGTTGCCAACATGCCCCTCGCTGACATCGCACAATCTTTGTCCGAACGGACCGTCACGGGCGCGGCGGTGCGCTGCGCGCATTGCTCGCTGCCCGTGCCGCACGGACTCATCGAGCCCGCCGCCGAGCGCCAGTTCTGCTGCGCCGGCTGCCGCACCGTGTACGAGGTGATTCAAGGCTGCGGGCTGGATCGCTACTACGCCCTGCGCGCGGCGCTGGCCGACGACGGCACGCTCAAGCCCGCCGCCGTCTCGCAGCGTCGCTACGCCGAGTGGGACGAGCCGGCCTTCGCCCAAGCCTATGTGCAGGCGATGCCCGATGGCACGGCGCAGGTTGAGCTCTTCCTCGAAAACGTCCATTGCGCCGCGTGCGTCTGGCTCGTCGAAAAGCTGCCGCGCGTCTGCCCGGGCGTCGTCGGCGCGCGGCTCAATCTGCGACAGGCGACCGTGCAGGTCACTTGGGATAGCGGTCGAACATCGCCCTCGGCGATCGGCCGCGCGCTGGAGACCCTCGGCTATCCGCCGCATCCCGCCCGCGACGCGGCGGCTCGGCGAGCGCGCGTTTCCGAAGAGCGACGATTTCTGATTCGCATCGCCGTCGCCGGCGCGCTGGCGGGCAACGTGATGTTGCTGGCCTTCGCGCTATACAGCGGCCTGATCTCCGGCATTGAGCGCGAATATGAGAGCCTGTTCCGCTGGCTCTCGATGGGTCTCTCCGTGGTCTCACTCGCGTGGCCCGGCGCGGTCTTCCTGCGCGGCGCGTGGGCGGCGATCCGCACCGGCACTGCTCACCTCGACGTCCCCATCGCACTCGGCATCCTCGCCGGCACGATCGGCGGCGCGGTCAACACCATCCGCGGCGCGGGCGAGATCTATTTTGACTCGATCACAGTTTTGATCTTCCTGCTGCTCGTCGGCCGCTGGATTCAGTATCGCCAGCAGCGCTGGTCGGCCAGCGCGCTCGAATTGCTCTACAGCCTGACGCCCACCTTCGCCCGACGCATCGACACCAGCGGCGCGGTCTGCGAAGCCGCGATCGAGTCGCTCGCGCCCGGCGATCTGGTCGAGGTCCGCGCCGGCGACTCTTTCCCAATCGACGGCGTCATCGCCGAGGGCCGTTCCGAGGTCGATCAAAAGCTGATCACCGGCGAATCGCGCCCGGTGGCCGCAGGCCCGGGCGAGCGCGTCTTTGCGGGCACCATCAACCTGACGCGGCGCGTCGTGGCCCGCGTCGAGGCCGCCGGCCCCGCGACCCGCGCCGCCGGTCTGATGCGTCTGGTCGAAGAGGCCAGCCGCCGGCGGGCCCCGATCGTACAACTCACCGACCGCATCGGCGGCCGCTTCGTCTACATCGCCATCGCGCTGGCGGCGATCACGTTCGCCTGGGCCCAATGGCAGACCGGCCGCGCCGATCTGGCGCTGGAGCGCGCCATCGCGCTGCTGATCGTCACCTGCCCCTGCGCGCTCGGCCTCGCGACGCCGCTCGCGCTGACCGCTGCGATCGGTCGTGCCGCCAAGCGCGGCATTCTGATCAAGGGCGGCGCGGCGCTCGAAACACTGAGCCGTCGCGGCACGATCGTGCTCGACAAGACGGGGACCATGACCGCGGGACGGCTGACGCTGGTGCAGTGGATCGGCGACGAAGCCGTTCTGCTGCGAGCCGCGGCGCTCGAAGCCCAATCGGCCCATCCGATCGCACGGGCGATTCTCGACGCCGCCCGCGACCGCGCGAGCTTGCCCGTGGTCGACAAATTTGAAGAAGTGCTCGGCCGCGGGGTGATGGGCGAGATTGACGGGCGACGCGTCGCAATCGGCTCGCCCCGCTTTGTCCGCTCCATCGCCACGACAGAAGAAACGACCATCGCCGCGAGCGAGCGCCGGCTGCTGGCCGCCGGCCTGAGTCCGGTGCTGGTCGCGGAGGATGGCCGAATTGTCGCGCTCGCCGGCATGGGCGATCCGCTGCGGGCCGACGCCCGTCAGACGATCGCTGACCTGCGGCGCGGCGGATGGAACGCGACCGTGCTTTCCGGAGACCACGCCGAAATCGTCGCCGCCGTCGCCCACGAAGCCGGAATCGCCCCGGAGCGGGCGCATGGCGGCGTATCGCCCGAGTCGAAACGCGAGATCGTCGCGAATCTGACCGGCAATCGAGAGTCGGGCACGGAGTCGGGTGCCGCCACATTCGCCGCGACGCCCGACGGAACACGGCGCGGCGCAGTGGTCATGGTCGGCGACGGCGTGAACGACGCCGCCGCATTGGCCACGGCCGATGTCGGCATCGCCGTGCATGGCGGCGCCGAGGCAAGCCTCGCGGCGGCGGACGTTTACATTCAGCGGCCCGGCCTGGCGCCGATCCACGAATTGGTGGTCGCCGCACGGCGCACCATGCGCACCATCCACATCGCGATCGGCGCGTCGCTCCTTTACAACGCGACGGCGGCCACGCTCGCCATCACCGGGCTGATCAACCCGTTGCTGGCGGCGGTGCTGATGCCTATCAGCTCACTGACCGTTCTTTCCATCGCCTTCGGCGGCCGCACCTTCGCCGCCGCCTCGCGCCGCGCCGAGCCTCGGCCCGAGAGCGAAAACCAACCACTCGCGCTGAGCGCCGGAGGCGTGCGATGAGCGTGATCTACATCGTGTTGCCGCTGGCGGTGATCTTCGCCGGCATCGCCGTCGGTGCGTTTATCTGGGCCGCTCACCAGGGGGAGTTCGACGACCTCGACACTCCCGCGGTGCGCATCCTTCATGACGACGTCGACGCGGACACGGTCAGTTCTTCGCCGCCCCGTGCGGCGCGAGCCGAGAGCGACTGAGGCCGCCCGTCCACCGATTCCCATCGCCGACAACCACCCGCGTCCCCGGGTGCCGTGCCGGGTGAAGCCGTCCAAGTGGCAGCTCGCGGTGACGGCGGACAAATTCCGATAACTATTCGGTCCTTCCCAGAGGGTGCGATCACCTCCTGACGGCTTGCCGGGGGGACGCGGCGTGCCGACGGGCGGTCGTTATCCACGGCCGACGGCTCGCGCGACGGCCTGATCGCGCAAACAATGCAGAGAATCGGCCTCATCGCCCCGAAATTGTTCGCTTTTGTCAGCGAATCACGGCGAAACTTTGACCTTCGCGAAATTGCCCTCCTAGTATGCGGTGGAGCGGAGAGATAGCAGAGTCCTCGGTCTCCACATCGAAGCAGACGTTACGTCGCGCAGAAGGAAGCTGCGCGCACGGATTGGCGTCTGGCGGACTGTCGTTTGTCAGTTTTGTTCGGGAGTGTGGCTTGAAGCACGCTGTAGTGACCGATCTTGTGAGGTCGGTCTCGGTCAGCACCGCGGCCGGCGACCATACGGCGCTGGTACGTGCCTGCTCCGCCTGGCCGGCGGAACGGTTGGTCGCGCTCCTGAGCGCCCCGACCATCGACGTGGTTTCCGCGGCGGTGATCGCTCTGGGGGTGAAGGGCTCGACGGAGGTCGTGCCCGACCTGGTGGGGTTGCTGGCCCAGCCCGATCCGCGCTTCGTCGAGAAAGTCGAAGACAGCCTTTTCGCCATCTGGATGCGAGCGGGCACTCCGAACGCCAACCATTTGCTGGCCGACGCCGTCCGCTGCATCCGCGAGGAAAACTACCGCGAGGCTGATGAGATTTTGGCCGAACTGGTGCGAGCCGAGCCGGGATTCGCCGAACCGCACCATCAGCGCGGCATCGCGCTGGCGATGCTGGAGGAATACCCCGCCGCCGAGCGCGAGTTTGTCTCGGCGCTCGAGTGGAACATCTGGCACTACAGCGCCGCGGCCAACCTCGGCCACGCCCGCGTGCAACTCGATGATTTCCACGGCGCGTTGGAGGCCTATCAGACCGCACTGCGGATTCACCCGACATTGGCGGGCATGAGCGAAACACTCGCCGCGGTCCGGGCGCTATTGCAGCAACAGGTCACGTAACGGTTCGACGGGGGTTCAACGTAGAGATCGCCTACCCGTCGCGAACGCGGCGGGCAATCGGTGCGAGAGCGTCGCGCGAGCGGCTTGCCCGCTGTTCGCAGCGCGATCAGCAGCGCTCGGTCTCGCCGGCCACCTGGATCCGGCCTTTGCCGTTGCGCTTCGCGCCGAGCAGCGCTTCGTCTGCGGCGCGCATCAGCTCGGCTTCGGTTTTCCCGTCCCACGGGAAGCTGGCCAGGCCGCCGCTGAGCGTGACCGGGCCGGGAGCGTTTTCGCCAAGGCATTCGAAGCGGTGAGCCTTCATCGCACGGCAGAAGCGCTCCGCCAGGTCGCGGGCGCTGGTCGGGTGCTGCGAGCCGGGCACGCGCGGCTTTTCGGCGTCCCACAAAATGAGCGCGAACTCGTCGCCGCCATAGCGCGTCACGACGTCCGACTCGCGTGAAGTCCGCAGCAAGAGCTGGGCGACTTCGCGCAGCAGCTTGTCGCCAAAGTCGTGGCCGTGGGCGTCGTTGTATTGCTTGAAGTCGTCGATATCGAGCAGCACGACCGTGACGCGGCCGCGCTCGCGGGCGGCGTAGTCGACCAGCTCCGCCAGGCGGCGATCAAAATAGCGACGATTGCGCAGCCCGCTGAGGTCGTCGGTCCAGACCAGATCGCGCAATTGGTCGTGTTGTCGCGCCAGGGAATAGGTGAGCTCGAGCAGTCGGGCATAAGCGCCGAGCCGTTCGATTGTGCCCGCGTCATAGGCGCCGGTCTTGCGGCGCGAGAGCCCGATCTCGCCCACGATCGCACCGTTGACGCGCAGCGGCTCCTTCACGAGCGCCTCGCTGGCGTCGCCGGCGACGTGCGAATGTTGTTCGAGCCGGATGGAAACGCCCGCCGCCCCGAATGCGTCGCGGATGGTCTCGGCCATGCGCGCCAGGGCCGTCTGGGGCCCGTCTGATAAATGCCGGAGCACGCCGGCGATATCACTGAGTTCCGCGTTGCTCGGGCGCTCCATAGCGACCGGTACGAACGTTTCGGCGGCGCGGTTCGCCTGAGGCGTCCGCGACGCGGTCTTACCTTCCATCACTGCCCGAACCTCGCCCGCCATCAGCGGTTCCAAAACATAGTCGTGGACGCCTGCGGCAATCCACTCGCGCGCAAGCGGCTCGGCGTGCGCGGGGCAGCACACCAATAAGTGTACATTTCGTTCCAGTTCCCGGACCGCGGAAATCGCCTGCGGCAGATGCTCGCCCGAGGCGTGGTCGAGCAGGACGCACTCGAAATCCTCGCGCGCCGCGCGCCAGACGCCCGCTAACAAATGCTCTTCGCGCGCGATCCGCGCCCCCGGCAGAATCGCACCGAGCGACTCCGCCAGCGCCGACGGACCGACCACGAGAATGCGGCGAGCAGCGACCATTGCCTGCGTTCTTTCCAAACCGGTGCGCCCCCAGAAACGACCAGCGCGCGACCGGACCTGCATCACAAATCGATCTCATCGAGCAGCGCGCTCCACTCGGCCGGAGTCAGCGCCGCCTTGGGCTGCACACCGCGCAGATCGACGCCTTCGAGCGATCGCGCACGATCGAGCAAGGCCTGTTCGGTCTGCGGGGCGGAGCGCTCGGGGCGAAATGCGCTGACCGGCTCGCTCTTGCCGCCGCTGTGCAGCGCATCGCGGCCGAAACGGGCCTCCGCCGCCGGAAATCGTGGCGGCGCGATGAGCCTCGCGGCGAGCGTCTCGGGCGATTCCAGGATCAGGCTGGTGAGAGCCCGCTCGCTGGTGCAGCGCAGCGTGTGCCCGCTTGGGTCGGGCGGCGCCATCGACGCGCGGGCCCCATAGGCCAGCACGACCGTCTCTTTCCAGGTGGCGCGAACGTAATCGAAGATCGCAAATTCGCTGTCGAGCAGCCAATCGGTGCCGATCGCGACCACCAGCGGCGGATCGCTCTGCAGCCGCACAAGCTGCACCGCGGCGGCGTAAACATCGCCGCTGTGAGTGATTCGCAAACCGTAGCTGGACAGCCAGCGCTCAACCAGCGCCGTCAGTCGGTCATCGCTCAGCGGGATGTGGAACGCGTATTGGCCCATCAAAATCTTTGCGCGCGCGAAAAACCATCACGCCCCGCGAACTCGCGCGCCGCTTCTTCCCTCTCTCTCCGTCGTGCATGGTACTTCGTCGCGTGTGCAGCGCCAAAAACGATCGCTGCTTTTCACCGATTGTTGGACGAAATCGGCTTCGGCCCGAGAAAATCCACGATCCGAATGCGCCATGCCTGCTCGTTGCCCGCTGAGTCGGGGCCGAGTCGGCTGTCGCGACGGATCGAGTGCGCGGGCGGGCAGCCCCGGACGCGCTGCCGCTATTTGAGCCCCAGCACCCGCCCATACATCTCGGCCCGGAAGCCGACGACCAGCGTGTTGCCCGTGCGAAATGTCGGCGCCCGCAGATTGCCCGTCGGGCCGATGATCGCGGCCAGCACCTCGGCCTCGGGCGGCTTTTTCTTCGCCGCGAGATCGAACTCAACGATCGTCTGCCCCCGCGTCGCAACGACGCGCGTGACCGACTTGAGCAACGCCCGCACTTCGGCCTTGCCCAGCTTGACCTTGTTCGCGATGACCTGTTCCGCCACGCTCACGGCGCGGCCGCTCAGAAACTCCTGAGCTTCGGTGCAGGTCTCTCAGCTTCGGCGGTGATATTGCCAGTCGATCGAGGCAGCCATCTTGATGTTCTCCTTTGCCCGGCCTTCGGCGAAGCGGGCGGTGATCAAGCGTCTGAGTGAGCGGATGTCGCGCAAACGAATCGTGCGCGGCGGGCTACGGTCGTCGCTTCAGGCGATAGTGAGAAACCCACCACTCCTGTCCGCGAGCGAAGCCGAACATTTCGGCGCACGCGAGGAAGAAGACCCGCCACCGCCGCAGCCATCGGTCGACGTCGGCCTCGCCGTAGACCGGGGCGAAGATGGCCCGTGCCTCGCGCCGCCGACTGTCCAAGTTACGCAGCCACGCCTCGGCGGTGCGAGCGTAGTGCGTGCCATCTTGCCGCCAATGTGCTTCGAGTTGCAGGTGCTCCTGGCAATAGGCCATCAGATGGTCGGACGGCATGATCCCGCCAGTAAAGAAATATCGCCCCATCCAATCCGCGGGATTGTCTTGGCTTGAGGAGCCGCGGGCTTCAGCCCGCGCGGACGTCGTCCTATCCGCGCCGCGCACCGCATCTGGCGCCGCATCCCCCGTCTCGAAGAAATAGGGCGCTCGCCCATGCACAAATACATGCACGAACAGCCGCCCGTCCGCGTTCATCCAGCCTTGAATTCGCTGCAATAACGCCGGCCAGTTGCGCATGTGCTCGAACATCTCGACCGAAACCACGCGATCGAATGTCCCCGGCGGCGCGAATTCATTCATGTCGGCGGTGAGGATGCGCACATTCTTCAGCCCGCGCTCCTGGCGCTGCCGCTCGATGTACTCGCGCTGCGGGCGCGAGTTGCTGACCGCGACGATTTCGCTGCGTGGATAGTGCTTCGCCATCCAAAGCGTCAGCGACCCCCAGCCGCAGCCGAGTTCGAGGATTCGCTGCCCGTCGCGCAGGTCGGCGTGGGCGCAGGTTTCTCGCAGCGACGCCGCTTCGGCCTCCGCCAGCGTCGAGACGCCGCTCGGCCAATAGCAGCCGCTGTACTTGCGATGCGGCCCGAGGCACAGGCCAAAGAACGCCTCGGGAAGCTCGTAGTGCTGCTCATTCGCCGCACGCGTGTCGACGGCGATCGGGCCGGCCGCCATCGCCGCGCGAAATTCCTCGCACTGGCGCTGCAGAGACTCGACTCCGCCGCGCGTCTTCAGCCCGGCCGCGCAGAGCCGCCGGATCCCGGCCCGAATCGCGACGTCGGGCACATAGCCGCGCTCCACCAAAGTCAGAAGCGACGCCAGAGTGGTCGCGGAATTTCGATTCGACTGGCTCAAGATGACTTCCCCGCGCCGCGGCGGCGTCGGAAAGAGGAATCCCGGGCGTATTGCGCGACACGCTTCCGGATGGAGGCACAATAGTAGGCGCGCTTTCGCATCCGGTCTGCCGCTGCGTCGGGCAGCGAGACGGCCGAATGAAAGCGGCCCATGGGCTAGCCCGGGCGGTCGCCTCTACACTCGCGGGCATGGCAACGCGGATCCTCGCTCACGGCATCGACATCGTCGAGATCGCCCGCATCGAACGCATGCAGCGCGATCATGGCGACCGCTTTCTCGATCGTGTCTTCACCCCGCGCGAGAGAGCGTATTGCTCCGAATCGAAGATCGCCGCCATCCGCCTCGCCGGGCGCTTCGCCGCGAAGGAGGCCGTCTTGAAAGTGCTCGGCACCGGCTGGCGCGGCGGGATCGAATGGACCGACATCGAGATTTTGCCCGACCCGCTCGGCAAGCCCATCTGCACGCTGCACAATCAGACCGCGAAACTGGCCGCCGAATTGGGGATCACGCAGATCCTAGTGAGCATCTCGCACACGGCAGGCTTAGCGACGGCGTCCGCGATTGGGGTGGGGGAAAGCAATGGCGAATAGCGAATTTCGAATAGCGAATTGCAGAGGGTGCCGTCGCACGCGCCTTCAATTCGATACTCGAAATTCGCTATTCGCCATTGATTAGGTCTCCCTCCGCCTTTGCCGGTGGGCGTCCATTGCATGAACCCTGCTCTAAGAATGGGAGACAGCCGACGGCCCAGGCCACGCGCCCACAGGGAGCGCCTACGCCGAGGCGATTGTCGATCGCCGTCCCCCGGGGTTCAACTCATCGGTCCAGGCAATAATCTGACGCCCGGTCGAACAACGCAGAGGGGAGATCTTTCGGGTTTTCAAACACGCGGACTCCGCCCTAGGCCAACGGCCCGCTACGGCTGGTCGCCGCGCTGCCGTCCGTTTGCTTCGGCAAGTTCGCCCACGCACCCCCATTATACCCAGCCGTCGCGATTTCAGCGCGCGGCGATCAATCGCGCCGTGTCGGCGTGATCGCGACGATCAGCTTATCGCCACCGGGCAGATCCCAGCCGCCGAACAGCGCCGTCTTGCCCGGCGTAATGGCGACCGTTGAGCTGAGCTTTTTGTCGTCCCTGTGCAGCACGACAATCTCGAGCTTCACCTTGCCCTGCTCGTTCACGCCCTGATATTGAACGCGAATCTCATACTTCGAACCGAGATCATGCTTGCAGTTCTCGCCCGCTTCATCCACTTTGCAGTTCGAGTCCTTCTCGACCCGGTAGCCCGTGAAGCGAAACTCCTGACGCAGCTTTTCCGCCAGATCGCGCAGCTTGGGCGAGACTTCGTCGTTGCTGCGCGTAGCCCGGATCGAGAGCGTCTCGACGTCGAATTTCAGATCGTCGCCCCGCGGCTGCGCCAGCGCGACGCGCGTCGGCGGGGCAAAGAGCAGCGCGACCGCCGCGCCGAGCAGCACGCGGCCGACGACGCTAAGCCGCGAAATCCTGCGCGCGCTGAGTGGGAAATTACTCATCGTTCTCCACAACCCACACGATCGGCCCCGAATCTTCGCAATCCACGACAAACGCCGAGCAATCGTCCGATACATCGAGCGTCGCAATCTCGGACGCGACATCGAGCTCGAGCGGCGGGTTCGCCAGCGCCGGACGGAAACGCGTCAGCACGCTGACCATCAGCACGCACACGGCCGCGGCCGCGAAGGGCCGCAGACTCCAGGCGCGCAGGGTCGCCGGCCGCGCGACGCGGCGCGAGTCTGATGCAGCCGCTCCCAATTCGTTCGAAATTCCCGCCCACACGCGATCCCATTCCGCCCCGCTCGGCTGCGCCACCGCCGGCTCGCTCCACGACTGCGGTGTCGCGGGCATCGCCGCGACCTGCGCCGCGAGCGTGTCATTCGCGTTGAGCAGTTCGCTCAGCGCCGCCACGTCCGCCGGCGACAAGGTGTCGAGCCGGCCTTCGGCGACCGCGGCGATCAAAGTTGTTCTTCGATGCGGACTCATGATTCTCCGTCAGAAGACCCGGCCTCGTCCGCCAGGTCTGGTAGCAATTCACGCAGCTTGCGCCGCGCGTGAAACAGTCGGCTCATCACTGTTCCGATCGGCACGCCGAGCGACTCGGCAATCTGCCCGTAGGTCATATCGCCGGTCGCGTACATCGCAAAGACCGCCTTCTGTTCCGGCGGCAGCCGATCGACCGCTATTTGGACGCGGGCCGCGGCTTCAGAATTCTCGATCGCCGACTCCATGGCATTTTCGCCGTCGGCCGCGGGCTCGGGAATTCCTCCGCCCGCTTCATCGTCATCGTGCAGACCCGCGTCGAGCGACGACGCCAGCCGCAGCTTGCGTTTTCGCAGAAGATCGAGGCCCTGATTGGCGACGATCCGCAGTAGCCACGTTTTGAAACTCGAATCGCCATGAAACGACGAGAGCCGCGCAAACGCTTTGACGAAGCTGTCTTGGACGACATCGAGAGCGTCTTCGTGACGTCCGGTAATACGAAAGGCGGCCCGAAACGCGGCGTCTCGGTGCCGCACAAACAACTCCTCTTGTGCCGCCCGCGCCCCGGCCGAAGCCTGAGCCACGAGCGCCCGCTCGACCTGTTCGACGTCGGAAGGAGCGTACTTATTCAATCCCGCGACCGCTTTTCACAAATGCCGCTAAGTGTCGGAACCCGTGTCCCTGCAAGGGCTTCCGCGCGAATACCCGGTCCCGCGGCTCGTCCTTCTTCGCGATTCGCACCCCGCGCCGCCCGGCCGAGTAGGCCCCAAACGACGCCGAACGCTACGAGCGAAAAAGGAGCTTGTGCCATGAAACGGATTCTGACGACTCTTGCCGGTTTTGTCTTGTCTGCCGCGATCCTTGCCGCCCCCGGCCTTGCCGGCGAAGCCCGCTCGGTCGCCATCGCCACCAATGGCGGCTCCGCCGTCTCCACCGCGACCGCCGTCGGAAACGCCCGCTCTCAATCCTACGCCGTCGCCGCGAATGGCGGCCAGGCGCAGTCGAACAGCAGCGCGATCGGCAGCGGCAACGGATTCGCCGACAGCCGTTCGGTCGCCGCCGCCGACCACGGCACCGCGCTCAGCAACGCCAACGCCGACGCCCGCGGCCTCTTCGGCGGATCGGCCATCGCCGACAGCGAGAGCACGGCCTTCACCATCGGCGGCGTGGCCGTCAGCGATAGCGACGCCATCGCGGATGGAGTCCGATTCGGCCGCGCCATCAGCCGCTCCAACTCGACCGCGACCAGCGTCGGCGGCGTGTCGATCAGCGGCGTGCGGGCCGTCAGCCGCGGCGACCTCGGCGGCGAAGCGATCAGCGACGGCGGCGCCGTGGCCGACACCTTCCACGGCGTGGCGCGGAGCAATGTCGAAGCGGTCAGCGATGCCGGTCTGCACGGCCGCGCGGTCAGCAACGCCCGCGACGTGACGATCACGACCGGCCCGATCGGCCGTCGCGGCGACATCTTCGCCCGCAACCGCGCCTTCAGCGGCGGCCGCGCGTCGCGCCCGGTGTTCGTCCGCGGCGTTCGCTAACCGCAAGTAGGGTGCGTCCCTCGACGCACCCTCCACTCAAACGTCCGAATGCGGCGGGCGCCCGCGGGAGCCGGGCCCCGCCGCAACGTTGCTCTCGTCGCGCTCATGACCGCAAGTCCTTCGTGCTCAACTCGCAAAAGCGGCTTGCCGACGGTGATCGGGGTTAACCAGCGGCGCCGTGCGCGGCCGACACATTCCTCAAAAATCGACTTGCACTTCGTCGGCGCATCCGACGATACTCGCGGCGAACGGGTGGGCTCCTCGCAATCCCGTCCGCTCAGAAGGCATCCCCATCCGCAGCGACCTGATCATCGGTCGCGCTTGGGTGCGGTCCTCCCGGGCAAGATTTGCGTTGATCGGCGGTCGTTTCCGCCGCAACGATCGGATGGCCCCTCATGGAGTAAACACATGCCAGTCCTCGCCTCAGAAGTTGCCAGCGCCACCGCCGGCCGCGAAGGAAAGGCCACCAGCCCCGACGGCAAGATCAATCTCAATCTTTCACCGCCAGGCTCGAACGGCCCGGGCACCAACCCCGAGCAGCTCTTTGCAGCCGGTTACTCGGCGTGCTTTGGCGGCGCGATCCACGTCGCCGCCGCGATGGCGAAGATCCCCCTGCGTGCCGCCGATATCACCGTCACCGCAACGGTAAACCTCAACAAAGACGACAGCGGCTATTTTCTGGATGCGACGTTAAATGCGGCGCTGAACGGCGTGGACCAAGCGAATGCCGAAGCGCTTGTTGCCAAGGCGCACACGCTCTGTCCCTACTCCAAAGCCACCCGCGGCAACATCGAAGTCAAGCTGAAAGCAAACGGCAAGCCGGTTCATCAATAGCGGTACGCAGGAACTTGGCGCATCGGACGTCGAGCCGCCCGCTGGACTCTTAACCAGCGGGCGATCGGCGGCGCCGTCACAATATCTGTCGCTCGTCCCCCCGCTTTGCTCAGAACACCACGCGGCGGCAATGTCGAAGCGCGGTAAGCGCTCGACTCAACCGCGTCTCCGGTCGTTGCGTTTCGCGCAGACCGGATCTCCCGCATGATCCGCACCGACGACCCGCCAGCCCGCGATCACCAGCTCAGCGCTTTGCTCCCGCGCCGCCGGCTTCAATCTCGTCGCCCCACAATCCACATGTTGTCGCCCAGGCTGGGCGCCTGCGACGCCTCCGCCCGAAACCCCGCCCGCTCCAACACCGCTCCCAGCGTCTGCGGCGTGTAGTACTGCACGTGCTCGGGCCAGCGATAGCCCGACCAGCGCGTGCCCAGCCAGCCGCGCAGCTTGCTCGCGTAGTTGGGCGTCTTATGCACGCATACGCCACCCGGCTTCAGCAACTCGCGCATGCGTCGCAAGCTGCCGACCGGATCGGGGTCATGCTCGAGATAGCTCACCGTCACGATCAGGTCGAAGCTGCCCGGCTGATACGGCGCGTCCTGCAAACGCCCCAGATGCACGCGCTCGCGCCCCAGCCGTCGCACCGCCTTCGCCGCCATCTGCGGCGACAACTCGACACCGGCGACGTCATACCCGCTTCGCAGCGCCAACGCCGCCAGCCGCCCATCGCCGCAGCCCACGTCGAGCAGCCGCCCGCGCGGCGCAAAGCGCTGGATGTAGCGCAGCGCTCGATGATCGCGGCTGGGCTTCAGCGACATCACCGCCAGCGTCCAAAACCGCATCAGCGGATGCTCAAACCAGCGCCGCCGACGCTCGGTGGCAAAGCTCTTTGCCCAATCAAAATCGGTCTCGATCGCTTCTTCCGGCGGAATCTCCGGCAGATAACAGAGCTCGCACTTCGCGCAGCGCACCAGCCGCCACGGCTCATGCCGCAGCAACTCAACGTGCTCCGTCGCCCCGCACAGCGGACACGGTCGCGAAAGGGCGCCCGTCGCGTTCATTGTTTTGGTCAATGGAAACTCTCGTGGGTCAGCAGCCCGGACCGCCGGCGTCTGGCCGATGGTCCCGATATCGAGGGGAATCGTACCGTCATGGAGGTCTGCCCGGCGCAGGAGGCGGTGCGCAGCGATGACGATTGGAATCAAATCTGGGATCTCGATCGCAGTTTTAGCCGGCACGGCGGCGGTTCAGCCTGAGCGCGGGCTTTCGGAAATCGTGCAGATTCCCGCGATTCGGCTCGCCGCCGGGTGGGCGGGTGCGGCATAATGACGTCGGCGGGTTTCCGCCGGGCGGGACCTGCCGCTGATCGGGCGGGCCGCGCCACCGACGTGTAAGCATCGTTCTGAAGCGGATTTGCGCGATGTCCCGCGCGAGCCGGAGCCGACAGCGCATGAATCAGCCGTCCATGTCGCCGCGCGATCCGGCGGATTCGCAACCGCCGCGCGGACATCACGCTCAGCAATCCCACGCGACTTCAGGAGCGCGGGACAAGGACATCCCTCCTACTCCTACGTCAACGCCGGAAAATCCCGCAGCGGGCTCCCCAGCCAAGCGACAAATCGCAGACCTCGTGCCGATCGTCTACGACGACCTGCGGCGCTACGCCCAGGCCTATCTCCGGCGTCAGCCGGCCGGATTTACGCTCGGACCCACGGAACTGGTCAACGAGGCCTGCATCCAACTCATCGAACGCGCCAAAGTCGATTGGCAAAGTCCGGAACATTTTCGCGCCATCGCCGTACGCAAGATTTGGCAGGTGATTCTCGATCACCATCGGCGGCGCGGAGCGCAGAAGCGCGGCGGACACGCGGCTCGCACGCCGGTCGACCCGGATGAGATCGAAATTCGCTGGCACGACCGCGTGGTCGACGTGCTGGATGTGGGAGACGCGCTCGACGGCCTGGCGGCGGAAAGCCAGCGGCTGCACGACGTGGTCATGCTGCATTGGTTCGGCGGGATGAAATACGCCGAGGTGGCCAAAGTGTTAGCAGTGAGCAGCAGCACGGTGGAAAAGGACTTTCGGTACGCACTCGCGTGGCTGAACCGCCGGCTGGAGGACGTGAAGACGACGGACGGACGAACTGAGGACGATCGAACCGGGGACGGCGCTTCCGGCGCATAGCGCCGGGCCATTTCACCCCAGAGGAGCCGGTCGACCATGTCGACCCAGGATCAGGAACGCGTACGCGATCTCGTCGAGGCGGCGGCCGACCAGCCGACGACGCGACAGACGGCGTTTATCCGCGGAGCCGGCGAGGCCACGCACGTTCGGGCCGAGGCGCTGGCGATCCTGCCCCATTTTCGACACCTGCGCGGCTTTGAGCCGGCCAAACCGATGGGCGGGGCGCTGCGTTTTCCCAGCACCGCGACGCTCGCGAACGTACATCGACACGTCGAGCGCGGCGTATCCGCCGACTGGGTGCCGCCGCCGCCGTTTTGCATCGATCAATATCGCGTGGTGGAGCTGCTGGGCTACGGCGGCATGGGCGTGGTCTATCGCGGCACGCACCCGACGCTCGAGACGGACGTCGCGATCAAGCTGATCCGCTTCGGGCGCATCTCGCGCGAGACCCAGCGGCGCTTCGCGGTCGAAGTCGAGATTTTGCGGCAGATGCGACACCCGGGCATCTGCTGGCTCATTCACACGGGCTCGGCGCCGCTGCGCGTCAGCGTCAATGGCAAGTTGCAGCGGTTCGATACGCCCTACTTCGTGATGGAGTTCGTCGACGGTGCCAGCCTGATGCACTATGCCGAGGGCAACGAGCTGGCGCTGCGCGAGCGAATCGAGTTGCTCGTGCAAATCTGCGATGCGGTCGAATACGCCCATCGCCGCGGCGTGATCCATCGCGATCTAAAGCCGGCGAACATTCTCGTGAGCGCCGAGGGCAAGCCCAAGATTCTCGACTTCGGCATCGCGCGGCTGGAGGGGGACGTGGCCTACAACCTGGGCGAAGAGCGCGGGCGTTTCATCGGCACGCCGAAGTACGCGAGCCCCGAGCAACTGGCGGGGCGAAGCGATGATCTGTGCGCGCGGTCCGATGTCTATTCGCTGGGGCTGATCGCCCACGAATTGTTGACCGGCGCGCTGCCGAAGCGGCAAGGCAACAAGCTCAAGATCGACACGATCGCGCTGCGCTGGGACAGCACCCGCGAGCCGCTCGCGGTCGATGTGCGCGAGCTGCATTTCCACATTCGACACCTGCTCGAACAGGCCCTGCACAGCGACGAAAAAACGCGACTGGGCAGCGCCGCGGCGATGGGCGGTCGACTGGCCGAGATCGCTGAAGCGTGCTTCGCGCGACAGGCGCCGTCGATGTGGCAGCGCATCGGCCATTGGTTTGCGACGATCACCGGCAAAGCGGAACAGCAGGAGGCGACGCAGGCCTCGAATCGGGCGCTGCGGGCGGTGCTGAAGGCCCGAATTCGCAATAACGCCGACGCGACGCAGTATCAGGCCGAGGTTGCCGAGGAAGAGCGCCGCGCGAACGCGAGTACGCAGGAATTGGGTTCCTGACGCGTTGCGCCGGCTGAGTTCAACGCGGGGCTGACGGGGCGAATATTTAGCGATCAAGGGCGCGACAGATCGCGTCGAAGGTCTGCGCAATTCGCGGACCGGGGACATAGTGCTGATTGCCCACAAGCACCCGCACTCGCCCTTCGCGCACCGCCCGCAGCGGACCGATGCGGCCCCAGGCGACCCGCGCGTCGGCTTCGCCCGCGGGACGCGCGGCGCCGTCGGGGTCGAGCTCAATGATGAACTCCGGATCGGCGGTCAGGATCGCTTCGAGCGAGAGAGGTCCGAAATCGCGACCGTCTTCCGGGGCGGCGTTGATGATGCCCGCCATCCGCATCAGCTCGTCATAAAACGAACCGGGCCCGGCGACCGTCGGCGGCGCGGGCGGGTCGGACAAGACACTCACAACGAGCAAAACGCGTCGCCGTGGGCCGCCGCGATGGCGCGCCGCGACCTGCTCAACGTCTTCGCGGATCGCGGCCGCGAGGGCAGTCGCCGTCCGCGGTCGACTGGTCCATTCGCCCAGTGCGTCGATGGAGCGATAGATGTCAGCAAGCGATCCATCGGGCAGTGTGCGCCAGGCGAGACCGAGGCCGGCGAGGCGGTCGGTATGGCCGCGCGTCGTGCCGGTGACGAGGATGAGGTCGGGGTGCAGCGTCAGCAATCGCTCGGCGCTCAGATCATGGGCCGTGCCCAGGTCGACGATCGCTTCGACGCCGGGCGGGTAGTCGCAGTATCGCGTGCGACCGACGATGCGCTCGCGCAGTCCGAGAGCACAACAGAACTCGGTGGCGCTCGGGGCGAGGCTGACGATGCGGGCAGGGCCGGCGCCCGCTTCGCCTAGGTCGACGTTGGGAACGAGCACGCGATCGGGCACGCGCGAAGCGGTTTGCGCCGAGGCGGGTGCCGTTGAACTTGTCGTCGCGGCGATCGAAGACGGCGGGCGCTCAGCGGGGCGGTCGCAGGCGGGGATTACGAGGAGTGTCAGCGCGAGCAGAGCATCACACCATCGCGCTCGTCGCCCGCTGTCGCAGAGGCGTGTGGCCTTTGTCACCTGAGTGCGCGCTTTCATCGCCGCGCGCATCACAACGGAAACCCCGGCTGCAGATAGGGGTTGTATCGGGCCTCGCGGGCGATCGTCGTGCTGGGCCCGTGACCGGGGTAGAGGACGGTTTCGCCCGGCAGCGTCAGCAGGCTCGAACGAATGTTGGCGATCAGCCGTTCGCCGCTGCTGCCGGGAAAGTCGTAGCGGCCGATCCCGCCGCTGAAGAGTGCATCCCCGCCGACGACGATGCCCGCGGCGGCGCAGTAGTAGGCCAGTCCTCCGGGCGAATGGCCGGCGACATCGCGCGCCTCGAACTCGATCTCGCCTAGCCGCAGCCGCTCGCCCGGTTTCAACAACCGGTCGGCGTCGGGGGCGACGATCGGCACGCCGTAAAGCCCCGAGAAATTCGCCATCGGGTCGAGCAGCATGTGCCGCTCATCAGCGGGGCACCAAATCGGAATGTCGGGCAGCTCGGAACGAATCGTGCCGATCCCCGCGATGTGGTCGACGTGACAATGCGTGAGCAGGATGGCGCTCGGTCGCAGCCGCCGCTCCCGAATGTCGGTCAGCGTGTCTTCGGGCTGCGGGTCGAAGCCGGGGTCGATGATCCAGCAGTCGGCGTCGGTTTCGGCGGCGCTGATCAGGAGCGAATTCTCCTGAAACATCGGGTCGACAAAGACGGCGACGAATAATGGCGGATGAGGTTTTATCACGGCACAATCGTATGCGGCGGGTGGGGCCGCGGGCGAGTTAGCGCCGACCGATTGCCGTTGAGCCTTTAGTCGGCGGCTGTCGGCGGGTTTGCTTCCAACGCGCGACGCCAATGATCGGTCGCCGCATCGGTCCGCCCGATCTGCTCGAGAACCATCGCCATCAGCAGGTGTGACGCGGCGTGGGCGGGGTCGATTGCGAGCGCGTTCTGCAACGCGTCGATGGCTTCCTCGGCGCGACCAAGCTCCTCACACGCCTCCGCCGCCAGAAGCCACGCGTCAGCATCGTTGCCGAGCTGCATCGCGGCGACGCGCCAAAGCTCCATCGCCGCAGTGGTGTTGCCGCGGCCGTGCTCGATGTCGCCCAGCAGGCGATAGGCCGCTGGATAGTTGGAGCGGCGCAGGAGGGCCTTGCGGATCGCCGCCGCCGCACGATCGGTCTCATCCTCGTCGGCCCAGCGCTCCGCGCGGCGCAGCCACTCCTCGGCTTCCAGCGACTCCGCCGGCTGAAGCCAGAGACTGATCCCGCCGGCGGCGCTTGCATCGGTCGATTCGCGCTCGTCGCGCAACGAGTCCGCATCCGCCGCAGATTGCCCATCGGCCTCGCCCGCGGCGAAGCGCCAGCGAAGCTGTCCGTCGCTGCCGATGAGATACTCGCCGAACTCCGCCAGCAGCGTCTGTCGGTTGGCCACGATGATCGCGAGCTGGGCCAGCGGCCGCCGCGCGTCGGGGCGGATGCGACGAACGCGTTCGAGGCTGCGATGGATCGTTTCCGGCGTCGCGCCGTGGGCAAATAGCTCCGCGAGTCGCTGCAGCGACACAATGTCCTGAAAATCGAACTGATCGTGCTTGGAGCGCACCAGGCTCAGTTGCTCCCAGCGGCGAAGCGTTTCCTCAGGCAGTCCCAGCGTGCGCGCGACCTTGCGGCGCGAGATGGTCTTGGGCGAATCATCAGCCGGCAGCGCGACTCCCAGCCGCTCGGCGAAATCCAGCTCGGAACAAATCTCGACCGATTGGCCCCCCTGCTGCAGCGCCTCGGCTCGCAGCAGGCTGTGCGAGGCCTGGCCATCGGCGAGCAGCGGCCAGCCACCCATGCCGACGACGACATGCGTGGTCCGGCGCGTCACGGCCCGCTCGATCGCGCCGCCGCCGCGCTGCATAAGTTGATCGGCGATTTGCCCGCGCGTCAGGCGCAGCAACTTGCCGGTGATGACGACGGTCCACGCCGCGCCCGCGTCGCGCGATGCGACAGATTCGCGCGAAGCAGAGTGATCGCGCGGCGTCGGCGACTCATGGAAGTTGGATTCCGCGTCGTTCATCAATTCGTAGGGTAGCGACCGGCGACCCCGCCGGTCGACGCGGCGGCTGTCGTCACAAAGGCGCTCGACGCGCGAAAGAGTTCATCGACCCGCGAGTCGCCTGCCGCTACGAAAGCTGCTTCTCCCCCACCGTCGCCACGCACAGCTTGTCCTGCTGCAGCCGAGCCGCGTAATCGCGCACGGCTTTCAGCGACACCGCCTGAATCGCCGCCAGGCGCGGACCGATTCCGACCGGCTTGCCGAAGTGAAACAGGTCGTCGCTGAGCGTGGCGCCGCGCGCCCGCGTCAGGTCGTCCTCGGTCTGCGCGTGAGCCAGAATCGCGTTCTTCGCGCGCTCGACCTCGACTTCGCTCAAATCCTTCGACAGCCGCGCCAGCTCGCGCAGCAGCGTTTCGTAGGTCTTTTCGCAGCGCTCCGGCGTCGTGCTGGCGCTCAGGTGCATCACACCCTTGCCGCGCGGCTGCTCATGCCACGCCGCCACCGAATAGACCAGCCCGAGCTTTTCGCGCACCTCGGTGAAGAGCCGCCCGCTCATGCCGCCGCTCAGCACGCCGATGAGCACCTGCTCGCGGGCGAAATCCTCGGTGCCGCGGGCCGCGCCGGGCAGCGAGATGCAGATGTACTCCTGCTCCAGTTTCTGCGACTCGTGGACGCGCCCCGGCTGCAGCGTGAAATCGGCGTTCTCGCGCCCGCCCGCCGCGCCGCTGCCGAAATCGGCGAAGGTCTGATCGAGCAAATCGGCGAAGGCGTCGGCCTCGATCGGCCCCGCAGCGCAGACCTGCAAACGCCCCGCCGAAAACGTGCGCTTCCAATGCGCCTCGATTTTCTCGCGGTCGATCTGCTCGAGCGACTCCAGCGTGCCGCCGCCCCAGCGCCCGAAGCGCGGCCCGAAAACCTGCCGCTGGCTGATCATCCGCAATACGTCTTCCGGCTCATCACGCAGCCGCCGCAGCGATTGCTTGGCCAGATCGAGCGCCACCGCGCATTTGTCCTTCGGAAAGGTCGGCGTGCAGAGCAACTCGGCAATCAGTTCAACCGCCTCGTGCACAAACTCCGGCAGACACAGCACGCGAAAAAGCGTCGACTGTCGCCCCGTGCTGCCGCCCCACTTGATGCCGCGCATGTCAAACTCGTCGGCGAGTTTGCGGCCGTCAAAGCGCTTCGTGCCCTTGGGCAGCATCTCCTCGACCAGTCCCGCGATGCCGCCCAGCTCGTCCGGCTCATCCGCGGTGCCCGCCAGAATGCGGAAGTGCAGCGAGACGGTCTGACGCTCGGGCAACAAATCCGCCGCGAATTCGACGCCGCTTTCCAGTACGCGATGAACGAATTGCGTGTCGGTCCAGCGATCGGTCGAAATCAGCGTTTGCAACAAGCGGCATCTCCGAAACTACGGGAAGTGCGGACATATTCTGCCCGCACAAAAGGTCTAAATATTTCTGTTACGGGCGTGCGCGCCGCGCATGCCGGTGACATCGATCATCACCCGGGATTCACACGACTCACCGAGCCGTCGCACCCAGCTTAATCCTCAGTGCGCCACCGGATGACCCAACAGCGGGGTCAGCTCCGCCAGCTTCTTTTCTAGCAGCGCCGGCGTCTGCGCTTCCATGTTCAGCCGCAGCAGCGGCTCGGTATTCGACGCGCGGATGTTGAACCACCAATCCGGAAAATCGACCGTCACACCGTCGAGCGTGTCGATCTGCCCGGCGCGATACTTGTCCATGATCTTCTTGAACGTCCCCTCTTTGTCCGCGTTCTCGAAGTTCTGCTCGCCGCTGCTGGCAAAAGTCGCGAAGGGCGCGAGCAACTGGCTCAGCGTCCGCCCCGTCCGCGTCAGCACATTCAGCACCGCGACGAACGAAAGCATGCCCGAGTCACAGTAGTAAAAGTCGCGGAAGTAAAAGTGGCCGCTCAGCTCGCCGCCGACCACGCCGTTGCTCTCGGCCATGGCGCGCTTCATGAACACATGCCCGACGCGCTCGCGCTTCGGCACGCCCCCGAACTTGCGAATCGTCTCGGGCACGGCTCGGCTCGAACGCAGGTCATAGACCACAGTCGCGCCCGCGTTGTCGCGCAGATACTCCTGGGCGAAGAGCGCGGTAACCAGGTCGCAGCGGCAGGTCGTGCCCGTCTCGTCGACGAAGATGCAGCGATCGGCGTCGCCATCGAAGCAGGCCCCAAAATCGGCCTTGTACTCGCGCACCGCGCGCTTGAGCTGCGTCAGGTTCGCTTCGACCAGCGGGTTGGGCGGATGCACGAATTCGCCTTCGTGCGAGAAGTTCAGCTTCACCACTTCCAGGTTCGGCACGCCATCGAAGAGGATCGGAAACCACCGCCCCGCCATGCCGTTCGAAGCGTCGACCACGATCTTCATCGGCCGCGGCTCGACCATGAACTTATGCATGTGAGCGCGGTACTCGCGCGACAGATCGCGTTTGGTGACCTTGCCGCGATCGCTCGATTCATAGCGCGTGGTCGCCTTGGCGATGCGCTGAATCTCGTTCAACCCCGACTCCGCCCCGATCGGCTTGCCCTTCACGCCGCAGATCTTGAAGCCGTTGTAGTTCGATGGATTGTGGCTGGCGGTCACCTGCACGCCGCCGCAGCACGAGAGCAGATTCGTGGCGAAGTAAATCTGCGAGGTGTCGATCATGCCGATGTCGATCACTTCGGTGCCGATCGACGTCGCGCCGTCGACGAAACCCTGCATCAGGCTCGGGCTGCTCTTGCGCATATCGCGACCGACGATCAGCGTGTTCATGCCCGTGTCGCTGCGGTTGTAGCCGGTCAGCGCGCTGCGCAGAAACTGAGCGGTCGCGTTGCCGATTCGCCAGGCGATGTCCTCATTCAGCGGATCGGGATAAATCGCGCGAACGTCATACGCCTTGAAAACCTTGTCGAGTCCTTCCACGTCGTCGGTCCTCACATGCATCGCCGCCGGCAGGATGCGCCGCCCCACGACGGTCGCCTCGAACGGCTGCGTGCCGCGTTCATCATCGTTGAATTGACAGCCCGGACACTTCACGAACCCCGCCCGCCGCCGCCCCAGGCAGACGGCGTCGGAGATTTTGATCAGCTCCTCGCCCGGACAAAAGCGAAAATAGTCGTCGCCGGCCTTGGCCACTCGCGCGCTCCCTCGGTTTTCCCGCACGGCTCGCAGACCAAAAGCCCGGCCGCTCGGTCACTCTCCTCGAAAGCGGATGCTACTCGGTTCCACCGCAGGTAGCACCGGCGTCCCGCCGGATCTTCGTTCGCCCAACGACGATGATTCCCCTCCGATGACGGCCAGCGGGACGCCGCTGCGACCCTTTCGCTGCGGACCTCCGCCACCCCTCCACCCCGCCGCCCCTTCGCCCCTTCGCCCCTTGGTCGATTCGTCGCGATTCGACATTCGCGAAACGTTTGGATATCGTTGCTCTATGGCAGACAAATCTCATCCCCGCATCGTCGGCGACGCCTTCACATTTGACGACGTCCTGCTCGTTCCCCGCCGCGCCCGCGTGCATCCGCGCGAGATCGACGTCGCCACCCAGCTCACCCGCACCATCCGCCTCAACATCCCGCTGATCAGCGCCCCGATGGACACCGTCACCGAGAGCAGCCTCGCGATCGCGCTCGCCAGCGAGGGCGGCATCGGCATCATCCATCGCAATCTGCCGGTCGATGTGCAGGTGCGCGAAGTGCACAAGGTGAAGCGCTCCGAGAGCGGCGTCATCCTCGACCCCGTCACGCTCCGCCCCGAAGAAACCGTTTCCCGCGCCCGCGAGCTCATGCGCGTGCAAAACGTCAGCGGCATCCCGATCACGCACGCCGACGGCCGCCTCGCCGGCATTCTCACCCGCCGCGACATGAAATATCTCGAGAGCTCGGCCGGCGACCAGCGCGTCTCAGACGTGATGACCCGCGAAAACCTCGTCACCGCGCCGACCAACACCACGCTCGACGCCGCCGACTCGATCCTCAAGAAAGCCAAAGTCGAAAAACTGCTGCTGGTCGACAGCGCGGGCAAGCTCACCGGCCTGATCACCATGCGCGACATCGAGCGCAGCCGCGAGTATCCACAGAGCCTCAAGGACAATCGCGGACGCCTGCGCGTAGGCGGGGCGATCGGCGTCCATGACTACGAGCGCGCCGAAAAGCTGATCCAGGCCGACGTCGACGTGCTCGTCATCGACACGGCCCACGGCCACAGCGACCCGGTCATCGAAACCGTCAAAAATCTCCGCAAAAAATCATCGATCCAGATCATCGCCGGCAACGCCGCCACCGCCGACGCCGTCAAGGATCTCCAGCAGGCCGGCTGCGACGCGATCAAGATCGGCATCGGCCCCGGCGCGATCTGCACCACCCGCGTCGTCACCGGCGCAGGCGTGCCGCAGATCACCGCCGTGCTCGATTGCGCCGCGGTGGCCGAGGTGCCCCTCATCGCCGACGGCGGCATCCGCTACAGCGGCGACATCACCAAGGCCATCGCCGCGGGCGCGTCGTGCGTGATGATCGGCTCGCTCTTCGCCGGGCTCGATGAATCGCCGGGACAACTCGTGATCTGGAAGGGCCGTCGCTTCAAGGAATATCGCGGCATGGGCTCGCTCGGCGCGATGATGGCCGGCAGCGCCGATCGCTACGCTCAGGACAAGGCCCAGCCCCAAAAGATGGTTCCCGAGGGCGTCGAAGGCCGCGTGCCCTATCGCGGTCGGGCGTCCGAATACATCTATCAACTGGTCGGCGGGCTGCGCCAGGGCATGGGCTACGTCGGCTGCGCCACAATCGACGAACTCCGCCGCGACACGCGGTTTGTGCGCGTCACCCACGCCGGCGCGGCCGAGTCTCACCCGCACGACATTCAGATCACCAAAGAGCCGACAAACTACGCCGTGGATTTTCAGCACGACGAGTAACGCCGCAATCCGCGGCTCGTGCTAGGATTTCGAACCGTATCGAACGAACGATCCTTCCTCTCAGCAGAGGTTCGACGTTCGGTCCTGAAAGGATGTGGGACGATGATCGGAATGCGGATGATCAGCGCGGCGCGGGGCGCGGTCGCGATCGGCGGCCTCGTGGCCCTCTCGGGCTGCGCCCAGCGGAATAACGTCTTCGTCGAAGACGGCCCCAGCGCCGAGATGGTCTGGGACTCCCACACCGCCAGCGACGCCCGCGCTCGATTTCAGCCCGCGCCGGTCAAGCAGCGCGAGTGGCCCGAGCATCGCGTCTACGCCGCGGATGGCGCCGTGACGCACGACCCGCTCTGGTTCGAGAATCCCTTCGTCGAGGCCGGCACCGGCCGCGTCGATGACGATCCCCACGGCCACACCGCCGGCGGCCGCAACAAATATCGCCTCAGCGGCCGCGACGTCTACGCCGCGCTCGCCGGACTGCCCTGGTTCGTCGTCGACACCGCGTTCGCGCCGGTCAGCATGGCCATCGACCCGCTCTGGCAATTGCAGGAGAGCGACGGCATCGCCGAGCGGCGACATTTCCTGGGCTTCAAGTATGACGCCAAGGAATCCTCCGATGCGGCCCGCGCCGCGGGGCACAACGACTTCGGCCCGCGCGTGCAGTCCGATGCGCCGGGTTCCACCCCGGGCGACCCGCACGCGCAATACCGCGGCGCGACCGGCGCCCCCACCACCGTCAGCGGCGCCGCCGCAGGCTCGCGACCGGCCCCGGCAAGCAGTGGCCCCATGCTCCCCATGACGCCCGTCCGACGCTGACTGTTTCGGCAGGAATCGGCGCGGCACGCCGCGCCCTGCCCCTTCCCGCCCCGCCATGCCCACCGAACGCGTCACATTCGCCGGTTCGCTCCACCATCCGCTCGTCGGCCGGCTCGACCTTCCCGACAGCGCGGAGCCGCGCGGCTTCGTGCTCTGGGCCGCCTGCTTCACCTGCGTCAAAGACCTCAAGGCCGCCCGCTGGGCCGGACGCCGACTGGTCGAGCGCGGCTACGGCGTGCTGCGCTTCGACTACTCGGGGCTGGGCGAAAGCGGCGGCACCTTCGCCGATGCAACCTTCGAATCACATGTCGGCGACATCGTGGCGGCCGCTCATCATCTCGCCACGCATCAATCCCCGCCCGTCGCGATCGTGGGCCACAGCCTGGGCGGTTTCGCCGCCTGCGCCGCAATCGCGCAGCTCCGCGCCCCGCGCCTGCTCGCCACGCTCAACAGCCCGTCGGACACGCAGCACCTCGCCGCACTGATCCGCACCCGCGCGCCGCAGGTCGAGCGCGGCGACGTCGAGCCGATGAGCTTCGCCGGCGGCCGCCCCGTCCCCGTCGGCCGCCCGCTGCTCGAAAGTTTCTCCAATGTCGACAGCCGGGCGATCCTGCACGCCGTCGATCGCCCGACGATCGTCTTTCAATCCACCGACGACGACATCCTCACGCGCGGCGCCGCCGACCGGCTCTATCAGGGCCTGAACTGCGTGAAGTCATTCCTGACGCTGCCCGGGGCGGATCATCTGCTGACGCGCGACGAGGCCCATTCGCGATTCGTCGCGAACGTGGTGGCGGATTGGCTCGAGACCTTCCCCTAGCACACGTCGCAACGTCGGGCGTTTTGCGATCGAGTTCTCGGGAGATCGCGTCGCCAATCGCCGTCCCTCCTCTGTTTCGAAAGATCTTGAAACATGAATTCTGTTGCGACCGCTGCAATGTCGGCGCCGGAAGTGCGTTCGTCGTGCAGGAGAGTGATTAGTGTTCACCCAGGTACTAGTGAGATATCGGTCATTCGCCATGACTCTGGCCATTGCTCTGAGTCTTTCCGCGGCTAGAGCCGACGTCGAAGTCTCGATCGACGTGCCGGGTGGGCCTGCGCGGCGCCTATTGCTGCACCTTCCTGCGAATCCGGGGCCTGGCCCACTGCCGCTGGTTCTGGGATTCCACGGCGGATTCGGCAATGCTGAGTCGTTTCGATCGATCAGCGCTCTCAATCCGACCTCAGACGCTCGCGGCTTCGCCGTCGCGTACATGGACGCAGGCGATGGAGTCTGGGGCGATTATCGCCCCGGTCCAGGCAGCCCAGAGGCCGATCTCGCTTACGTCCGCGCCGCGCTCGACCGCTTGGAATCCGACTTCGGCGTGGACCTTCGCCGGGTCTATGCGACGGGCCTCTCCAACGGCGGCGCATTTTGTTTTGTGCTTGCGGCGGAACTCAATGACCACATCGCCGCAGTCGCGCCGGTCGGGCACAACCTCACACAGGCATTCGTTGATCAGGCCACGCCGGGTGGGCCCATGCACATCCTGCAAATCGCGGGCACCGCAGACCCGTTAATGCCGTTCAATGGCGGCGTTCAAGGTCCCGGTGACCTGGTGCTGAGTTCGCTCGCGACGATGGAGTTCTGGTGCAAGGTCAACGGGAATGGCTCCCCCACTGCGGTTCCTCTCCCCAATCCAGCGGCCGACGGCACGTTCTCGGTGCGTGAGACCTATGCCCCATCGATCGCCGGATTCGAACTGGAGCGCATCATCGTATTCAACGGCGGTCACACGTGGCCCGGAGGCCTTCAGTATCAACCTGAGTCGGTGATCGGCCTAACCTCTCGCGATTTCTTTGCCAATGACGCGATTTGGGAGTTCTTCGCGGACAAGTGCAATTCCCGCGGCGCCGTTCTGCCGGGCGACCTGAACTGCGACGGTCTCGTGTCAGTGAGCGACATCGGGCCGTTCGTACTGGCACTGACGGATCCCGCGGCTTACGCAGAGCAGTATCCGAGTTGTGACCTGCTGCGCGCAGATTGCAACTGCGACGGAGTGGCAACGGTGGGCGACATCGGGCTGTTTGTGACTGCATTAACAGGAACGTAGCGCCGGCGCGAGTCTGGTTCCTCGCTTGCCGGTATCACGTGAGACTCGCGTGCGCGACGCAAGCGCGATGCCGAATTCCACCTGATCTCAACGCATGGCAGCCTCTGATATCCGCCGGCGACTTCGTGCGTGAGATTGTGGAGTTCGCCGACGATACAATTCCGAGAAAGATCTAGGTGCCGCTTTCGCTGCGATGATCCATGACCAAAACCTGCCCGGGCTGCAGAAAACTCGTCGATGAGCGGCATCGGATTTGTCCCTGCGGCTACGACTGGTCCGAGGATCCACCAAGTTCGCGAGTCCGACTCGGGCGTCGATGGCGATTCGCCTTTCCGCAGCTCGCAGGCTGGGAATTGGTGGTCTGCATCATCGGATTCACGCTGCTGATAGTTTGGATTCTTGGGCTTCTGTTTACGCTTGCCTACATCCGTGGCGAGCGCGGCGGCGCTTGACCGCGCCTGACAGCGCCGATGATTTCGCGGAGCCTGCGGGAGAGCCGGACGCGCGGGCATCGATGCCACGCTCGTTAACGATACAACCGCCCCTCTTCACCGATTCTCTCAACCAGTTCCGCGAGTGCGTGCGACCGGCTCAAACCTTCGGGTGACAGCCTGAGGTCAGCCGTCGCTTGGTGAACGAGACGTAACGGCCTGCACCACTCACGTAGAAAGTCCAAAAGTGGCAGTGTCACAACCGGGGCTGCTCGCAAGGCCTCGATTGACGCGAGGGCGGACTGCCAATCTGCGGTGATCTTTACCTCACCATCGCGTGACTCCAACTCCCAATTGGCAAAGAAGGTATCAGAGCCGAACAACACGTTGATACTGTCTGCGCCGGCGAGCAATTTCGACAGCAGATTGAGCAACTCTTCAATGATCACCGACATGTCGTACTTGTAGGACAGCCGAATCGACACGCCGTTCCATACGAGTACCAAGTCTTCCGCTTCGAGCGGGAACGCCGCTTCGATTGCCTCGACGAGTGATAATCCTCCTGCGGAATCGGGAGTCGGAGTACGCCGCGGGCAGCCCGCTTGAATCCAGAACGACATAGTCACCATCGTCACGCCGGGGGCAGGCAGAGATCCGGCCGTGGCGACTGCGAAGCGGCTTGCGCGGCGCGACCCTGTCTGCCAAAATCGATCAGCGTCTTCGAGACCACAAACGAAGCGCAACCACAGCCAGCCCCACCAACGACCCCGGCTCCGGAATCACCAGCGTGTAGCTGCTTTGCACCGGCAAATCAGGAAACTCATAGACGATCCCACTGCCGTCGGAGAAAAGAAACGTCGCGACGGCGTTCGGCGCGGCGCCGTTGTTGAAAAACACGTTTCGCATGTCGGCGTTGAAATCGCCGTTGTCGTTGTCGATATCCCACTGCCCGCGAAACGCGACGCCCGAGCCGAAGTTGGTGAAGCCGTAGGTGAAAAGGTCGGGGCCGGCGTTGTCGTCGGTGCGGTCGCCCACGAGCAGTTGGGCGAGCTCCGTGCCATTGCCGCCCAGAAACTGCTCCTCGCTCAGGTAGAGCTGGTCAAACAGATACTGCGTGTCGCCGACCGTAAAGGTCATCTGCGTCAACAAAATGCCCGGCCCGGCGTCATTTTGAATGGCGAAGGCGGTGGTGTTGAATTCCCCGCCGCCGCCGTTGCCGTTTTGCAGGGTGAGCGAAACCGTAGCAGCGTGGGCGACGCCTGCACCAAGCAGGATCGCGCCGGCCGCACGTGCGAACGAGCGAAGTCGAACCATTCAGATGTCTCCAATCCCAGGTAGGTACAAAGGCCACGTCGCTAGCGCAGGCGACGTGGATGCCTCTCAGTGTACCGCGCCCGCGCTTCGCCGGTCGGCGAGCCGCCGGCCGCTACAACATTGGGCCTAGCGGCGGAACTCGCCCTTGAGACCCTGCGAGCGGACCTGGTTGGTCTTCAGGTCGATCGTGAACGACTCGCCGACGAACGGCGTACTGCCCTGGCCGGACTGCGGATTTTCGAGATAGATGCGAGCGGGCCCGGCGGGGGTGCCGTTGACGCTGACGAGCGCCTTCTCGCGGTTGAATTCCATGTTGTTGCAGAAGACCGAGCGAATCTGCGGACCCTGTTCGTCGCGCAGATTGACGTTGCCGCTGGCCATCAGCCAGGCCAGTTTCAGGCCGCCGCGCGGGTCGCGGGCCTCGGCGCTCTTCTCGGCGATGAACTCGCCTTCGAGCCGGTCGCAGTCGAGGGCGGTGGCGCGCGTCGGCAGCTTGGCGATGTCCGCCGCAGTCCAGTCGGGCAGCTCGCGCTCAAGATCGAGCATGCGCTTTCCGGCGTTATAGATAAAGCGCACCTTGCCATCGAAAACGACCGCGTCCCGCCGGCCGCCGGTGCTGTCGCGGCCGATCTGATAGGTCATCGACTTCTCGCACTTCAGGCCGGTTTGGCTCGGGCCGCGCGTGATCAGCGGCGACGGCAGGCCCAGCGTGTCATCGGCCGCGACCGGCGCCGCGCCGTCTCCGCCGGGCTGGCTGCGCGACGTCATCATGAGCACAGTCTGCCCGTCGCTGACGAGGCGGCGCTCCAGAATGTCGAATGTGAGCTTGGGCGAGATCACTTCGGCGGTCGAGGTCGGCTTGCGATTGCGGCCGTAGGTCTCGCTGCGGAAAGTCGCGGTCTCGGCCAGCATGCGAACCGGATCGCGCCGCGCGCCGCGGTCATCACCGCTGACGCCGAGTTGCACCGCGGGCAGCCGTTGCTCGCGAGCGCGAACGCCGAAGGCTGCCGAGCGGAATGCGCCGGCGAGGTCGCGCAGCCGCTCCTGGGCACGGCGCGGGCGGGCGGGCGGCGGCTTCGTCGCCACCGGCGCGCTGGCGGGTGCGGCTACCGGCTCCTCGCGCCGCGGGCGTGCGTTGGCCAGGCGCTCGAACTCGTAGAGCGCCGCAACCGGCGCCAGCCACGAGATCTGCGGCCGCTTCACGATCTGCGGCCGCTGCGTCGCGCGCAGGAAGAGCGTGAGCGTCTCGGCAGCGAAGTACTCGTCGCCGCTGCGGGCGACGACGTTGCCGGAGAATTGGATCTGGTCGGAGGTAGCGTCCACCTTCAGCGCGCGGTCGCTGGTGATTTCCACCAGCATCGGCCGCTTGCGGAATCGGCGGCCCAGCGCGCGGCTAGCGTCGAAGGCGAGCGTGGAGCGGCCGTCGACTTGCAGCGTCCGCGTCTTCGGATCGAGATCGATCGCCCGGCCCCGGACTCGATAATTGTCGGCGGCGATTTCCGCCTCGGTGTCGGCATCGCCGACGACGCGCGCCGTCAGCAGCCGGTTGTCATCGCCGAATTCAGCGATGACGCGCTCGCCTTCAGCGGAGATGTCGGCGTCGGGGTCGCGCAGAAACGCTTGCTCGCGAATCTCCAGCGTCTTCAGCGCGAACTGCTGAGACCGTGCGGCGCCGGCCGCGAGCACCGGAACAGTGATGGCCTCGATCGCCCGGCCGGCGATGAACGTGTTTCGATTGCGCACGCGAACGCGACCGGTGGCGAGCGTGCGGGCGGGGAAAGGCGCGCCGTTGGGCGCTTGCTCAAAGTAGAGCTCCAGCCGCTCGGCCCGGAGCGATTGATCGTCGGCCTTGTAGCGCACCGAGCCATTGGCGATGGCGCGGCGCAGCAGCCGCTCGATGCCCGAACCGTCGGACGCAGCCTTGGCCGGACGACTGGCCGCCACAGCCGGGGCGCTCGCGACCGCCGCGCTATCCACCGACGCGGCGGCAACCCTCGCCTCATCCGGCGTGGCGAACGTCAGTTCCAGTTCCTCGGATTGCAGCCGGTCGCCGTCGAGATCGACGGTCACATCGCCCTGAAACCGGGCGGACTCGATGCCGCTGAAATCGGCTTGCAGCGGGTCGCGCGACTTTTTCGCGGCGGTGCGCGGCTGCGATGCCGCCGAAGCCTCCGCGGCGCTTTCGGGCGACGCCGGCGCTTCGGGCCGCAGCTTCAGCTCGCCCCACAGCGATGCGGTGATCGCAAAGCCGCGACCATTGCGCTCCTGCGTGCGGAGCTGCACATCGCCCACCAGCTTGACGATGCCGCGGCGACGATCGAGATAGATGCTGTCGGCAGTGGCGGCGGTCTGCGCGCCGCGCTGCAGGCGGACCGAGCCGCTGGGGCCGGGCGCCAGCCAGAGCTGCTGCGACTCGTCATAAAACTCGACCCGTCCGCACTCAATAAAGCCTTCGCCTTGCGTCAGGCGCACCACTTCGCCGGTCGCGATAAAGCGGCGGCGCGGCCCGCCCGCCGGAACACGCTGGTCGGTCTGCGGCTTCAACTCCAGTTCGCCATCCCACTGCACAACCACCCGCGTCGGCGGAACAGCCGGCGCGCTGGTCGCGGCGCTGGTCGGCGCTTCGACGGTTGCGGCGGCGATGGCACGCTCTTCGCTCGGCTCGGCGGGCGCGGAGGTCGGCGAACTGGCCGCGGCCTTGTCGGGCCGCTCCACCAGATTCTTCGCGTTGCGACCCACATCGAGCACGATCCGCACTTCTTCGGCCTGCAGGCCGGCAACGCGCTGCTCGCCGCGGAATTGGTCAATCCGCACATTCTTGTGCAGCATCAGCTCATACGCGGTGTACTCGCGCCGCGGCTCCTCGGTGTTCGCGGCGACGGGCCGGCTGGTCGCGTCGCTCGCGGCGGGGTCGTCGGCCTCGGGTTCGGGCAAAAGCCCCTGACCCAGCGTGAGCTCGACCATCTTGGCTTCGCGCAGACGCAGCTTTTTCAGCTGGTTGTCGGCCGAACTCCACTCGAGCGCCAGTCCGCGGCCGTCGATCTGAAACTGCGGTCCGTTGACGCGAACGCGGCCGTCGGCAGCGAGCGTTCCGAGCTGCATGTCAAAGCGAATGTCGTCGAGCTCGATCGTGACGCGGTCTTTGCTGTCGGTCGCGTTCGGGTCAAACGCCTCGATACTGGGCACGCGATCGAGCACGATCTTGGCCCCGCCGCGCAGCGACCCGCGGCGCGGCGCCTGCTGCGTCTGCTGCTGCAAGCGCTCGACCGTGACCTGACCTTCGTCAGCCCGGATATAGGCCACCAATCCCCCGGCGAGCGAAAGCATCAGCTCCGGCTGCTCAACCTCGAGCTCCTTGCTGTCGCCGGCGATGGGCTTCCAGGTCTGAAATTGAAAGCGGTCGCGGGCCTTGCCGGTGCGAGGGTCGAACACGGTCAGCACCATCGACTTGCCGCCGGGCATGTTGAAATTCGGCCCGACCTGGATCGAAGGCTGCGAGGCGGGATCGACCGCATCGGGCAGCCCCGGCCCCGCCGTGTTGGCCGGATTGGAGAGCGCGCCGCCCGCAATCCAGTTGACGAACGCCAGATAGCCGACGGTGGCCAGACCGGCGAGGGCGAGGAAAAGCAGCGTATTGCGAACCATGCGATTGGGCATTCTCACTCCGGTGCGGCAGCGGCGATCCATCGCTCCCCGTCGGGCGGGTCGCTGCAGCGTCCCGCCGGTCGGTCCCCGGCGGCGAACAACTCAGTCGCAGCCCGCGTCCGTGCAGGCAGACGTATCCAACCCTCGATCGGGATCATCGCCACTACGCCGCGATCGATCCATCTCGTGCGGGAACGAAGGCGCCGGCGGATGGCCGGTGCGACCCGTCTAACTCGTCGCCCCATGCAGCGGCGAACTCAAATGTTGCTCGCGCAGCGCTTGCCAGCGCCCCGTGCGCTGCAGCAGATGCTCCACCGCCTCGCGGACGGCGCCGTCGCCGCCGCTGCGCTGCGTGATAAATCGAGCGGACTCACGCACCTCGCGGACGGCGTTCGCCGGCGCGATCGCGTATCCGACCGCCCGCATCAGCGGCAGATCGGGCCAATCGTCGCCCATGGCGGCGATCTCGTCGAGTCGCAGGCCCAGCGGAGCCGCGATGCGCCGCAGATCGGCCAGTTTGTCCTTGCTGCCCAGCGCCAACTGAGTCAGCCCCAGCTCGCGGGCGCGGCTCTCGATCGAGCCGCAGGCCTTGCCCGAGATAATCACCACTTCGCCCAGCGCCTGACGAAACAGCTGAATCCCGTAGCCATCGTGCACATGAAAGGCCCGCGCGCGGCCGCCGTCCGCCGCAACCAGCACGCGACCATCGGTCAACACGCCGTCGACGTCGAGACAGAGGCAGCGGATGGCGGTGGCGTGGTCGCTCACGGTTTCAGGTCGCCGGTCGGGGGTTGCATCGCGGAGTATCATCCTAGGGGCGGGTGAAGAGAGTTGCGAGGTGCGAGTGCGGAGTTTCGAGTTCAGAAACGCGGGTACTCTTCATTCGACACTCCGCACACGCAGCTCGAAACCTGGTGTTTTCCGGAGCTCCCCTTGAGTGCGTTGCCTTCCTTCGATCTCGGCGGCTGTCGCGTGCGCGTCATCTCCGGCGGCGGGCTGAAGCTCGACGGCGGTGCGATGTTCGGCATCATCCCCAAGGCGCTCTGGAGCCGAAAGACGCCCAGCGACGAGGCGAATCGCATCGCGCTCGCGTGCAATTGCCTCTTGGTTGAGTTCGACGGCGCCGCCGGCCGTCGAGTCGTCATCGAGACGGGCCACGGGCAGAAATTCGACGCCAAGGAATCGCGCATCTACGAGATCGACCCGGCCCACTGGCTGCTGTCCTCGCTGCACGCGATCAACGTCGAACCGACGACGATTTCCGACGTGATCGTCACCCATCTGCACTTTGACCACGCCGGCGGATTGACCATGAACGGCGCCGGCGGCCACGCGACGCCGACCTTTCCGCAGGCGACCGTGCATGTACAGCGCCACGAATTCGACGACGCGCGGAAAAACTTCGGCATCATGCACGCGACCTATCGCGAGGAGAATTTCGCGCCGATCGACGCCGCCAATCGCTGGCGGCTGTTGGAGGGCGAGGGGCCGATCTTGCCCGGCATCGAGGCGCTGCGAACACCGGGGCACACCCGCGGGCACCAGTCGATCCTCATTCGCGGGCGCGATCGCGCGCTGATTTTTGCCGGCGATGTGATCCCGACGCGGGCGCACGCCGGCCCGCCCTACAACATGGCCTATGACCTCTTTCCGCTCGACAATCGCGACTCCAAGCGCCGCGTGTTGCAGATGCTGCACGAACGCAGCGGGGTGCTGCTCCTGGGCCACGAGCCGCAGACGCCGGCGCTCCGCGTCGAGCAGGATGGCGATTGGTGGCGGCTGGAGCCGAGCGAGTGAGCACCCGACGCGAACTGGTTCTGGGCGTACTCGCGTTTCTGCTCCCGTTCAGCGGCGGTTGCGGCTTTCTGGAGTTCCGGTCCCAGCCGCTCGGCCTTCGCGATGGGATCGTCTATTACGTCGACGGTGCCGGAGGCGGGCCGCGATCGGGCTGGTCCCAGGGCGTGCGTCAGGGCCTGACCGCCGCGAAATTTAGCGGCGAGCTGCGGTTCTTCGGCTGGCAATCGGGGCGCGGCCTGCTCGTCGATCAGGTGATTGCGACCGAGGAGAAGCGCGCCCGGGCCGTGCGGCTGGCGCACGAGCTGACCGGCGCCCGCGCCGCAAACCCAGACCTCACCATTTCGATCATCGCCCTGTCCGCCGGCACCGCGGTGACGGCGTTCGCCCTCGAAGCCCTGCCGGCCGGCATCGAGGTGGATCAGGTGGTCTTCCTCTCCGGTTCGCTCAGTCAGGATTACGACCTGGCGCCGGCGTTGCAGCACATTCGCGGAAAGCTGACCTGCTTCACCTCGCGAGCCGATCTGGTCCTGGGGGTCGGGGCGCGGGCGATCGGGACGGCCGACCGCGAGATCGGCGGCACATCCATCGGCCTGCGCGGCGTGAAGCCGACGCAGCGCACGTCGCCCGAAGCGCTGCCGCTCTTTCGCGAGAAGGTCGCCAACGTCGGCTGGCGGCCTGAGTTCCTGATCGCGAGCGATTTCGGGCGGCATACCGATCGCGTGAACCCCGATTTCATCCAGCTCTTCGTCGCGCCGGCGCTCTGGCCGGATGTCTCACAGGAAACCCGCGTGCGCCTTCGCGCCCCGAACCTGCGCAAGGTGGCCGGGACGGCGCTCCGGCCCTAGCCGGCGCTCGGCGACGCCGTCGGTCTCGACGTCGATCGCCCGAATGGCCCCCGGTCACTTGTCGCGGTTATCGGACTGCGGTCGCTTGTCCGGCCCCTCTGACCGCCTATCATGCTCAAACCACTCGCAACAGGGGCGCGTGGTAGGAGAGTCGGCGGCTCTCACGGATTGGGCGATCTAGCCGCGATCTCTCCGGGCGTATCAGGGACCAGTACGGAGTTCCGATTTGTTCACAATTGCGGCGACAGCCCTGCGCTGGGGAGTGCCGAGCCTGTTGGGCGTGGTGCTGGCCACCCATGTGGCCCCCACAATTTCGCTCAGTTTGGGCCAAAACTCGGCCAATTCCCGTCGCACCCCATCGCTCACGACCACCACCCAGACCCTTCCCCCAAGCTCCGAAAAAGCACCGCTTATCCACTGGGTTGTTAACAGCCCCCGTTCGGCCTCGTCCGAAACGATTCACAGGGTCTGCCGCGTCACCGCCTATTGCGATCGCGGCCTGACCGCGGCGGGGACGCTCGCCGGCAAGGGACAGTGCGCCGCCCCCGAGGACATTCCGTTCGGGACCGAGGTTTACATTCCGGCCCTCAACAAGACCTTCGTCGTCACCGATCGGACCCATAAACGATTTCGCCAGAACACCGTCGACCTCTTCATGCCGGTGAAGGACGAGTGCAAGAAGTTTGGCCGCAACTACCTCGAATGTGAGTTTCGCCTGCCCAGCCAAGCCTGGGACCGGCCGCGCGTGGCGCCGCATGTGACCGTGATCGACTTCGCGGGCGATAATCCGCGGGTCGCCAAGCGCTAACCGCCCCCTCCGCCCACCCCACCCCCGGACGCGGCCATCTCGTCGCGTCCGATCCGATTCCGATACATTCACGCCTTAGCCCACGCCGAGCGCCGACGCGCTCGGCCGGGCTACCCGTTTCGCCGGTCGCGCGAGGCATCGCACATGGAAGGCGATTCCGTCGAAAAAGGCGCTGCGTGCCCGCTGCGGGGAGAGTCTCTGGCCTTCGCCGCCGAAGTTCGCAACGCGACGGCCCTGGACGAAGCCGCCACCGCCTTGCGAGTCGAACATCTGCGGACCTGCCGCGAATGCCGAGCGGCTTTCGCGGGCGTGGCGGGGCCGACAATGCCCACGATCGCCCACTACACGATGATCCGACCGCTCGGGCAAGGCGGATTCGGGCAGGTTTATCAGGCGATTCACCACGACAAAGAGCGCGTCGAGGCCATCAAGCTCGCGACGCGGCGCAGCGATCGCGGCGCCGCCAACCTCGCCAACGAAGTGCATCTCGCCGCCGGCCTGCGCCACGATCACATCGCCACACTTTATGACGCCCAGCTCGAATCGGAACCGCCGTATTACGCGATGGAGTACGTCGCGGGAGAAAATCTCGACGACTATTTCGCGCGCCGCGAGCACTCCTTAGCGGACGCCCTCAAAATCTTCGAGAAAATCGTCACCGCCGTGCAGCACGCCCACGAGCGCGGCGTGCTCCATCGAGATCTCAAACCGCGGAACATCTTGGTCACGCCGGAACGCGAACCGCGCGTGGTGGATTTTGGCATCGGGCGCCAAATGAGGCCGACGACCGGCAGCGCGGGGCGGCCGACCGGCGACGCCGTCGACAGCGGCGCCGGCACCCCCGGCTACATGGCGCCCGAGCAAATCTTCGGCCACGGCTCCGACGCACGCAGCGACGTCTATTCGCTGGGCGTCATCCTCCTCCACTTGCTCACCCAATCCACGGAAGTGCCCGCCGACGGGGAGTTACGCGCAAACTTTCGCACCCGCGGCGTGCCCCGACCGGCCGACCTGGCGGCCATCATCAGCCGCGCGACGGCGACCGACCCGGCCGATCGCTATCAAACCTGCGGCGAATTGCTCCGCGACTTGCGGGCATACGGACGCTCCGAGGCCGTCAGCGCCCGCGGCCCGCGCGGCGGCCCGCGCTATCGGCTGCGACGCTCGCTGACGGCGCTGCTCCAGAATCAGCCCCGTTCGGTGGCGTTCGCGGCGTGCGTCGCGATCGCATCGACAATGACCGGGGTCTTCTGGAATCTGCTCGCGCGGTACGCGCCTGCCGCTGCGCCACCCGGTCGGGCCCCGGTTGTGTTGATCGGCTTCGACGAGGCCACCGTCGCACAACTGCGCGACGGCCATTTTTCCGACGTGGCGCCCGAGGCGCGGCTCCTCGATCGCGGGTCCTGGCGCGGCTTGCACAGCGTCTTGCAGGATCGACTCCGCATCGGCTGCGCGCGAGCCGTCGCCTGGGACTATTACTTTCCACGCTGTCGGCCCGAACTCGACGGCGCCTTTGCCCGCGCCCTCGCCGCCGGCCCGCCGACCATCGTGGGCGCCGAGAGTTTCGATGAGGACGCCCGACCCGCACTGTGCGATGCGCTGCGCGAAGCGGTCGCCTCGATCGGCGTGCTGATCAGCGCCAAGGCCACGCAAAACGGCATCGATATCCCCGCCACGCTCGTGCTGCGACGTCGCAACGCTCCCTTGATCCCCTCCCTGGCGCTGGCCGCCTTCGCCGCCGCGCGACACCCCGATTACCGCGCCCACTATCAGCTCACTCCCGACGGCGTGGAGCTGAGATACGAATCGCGAAGCGCCAAGAGCGGCCGCGGATCGTGGTCTCGCGAGACCGATTTTGTCGCCGCGACGGAGCTGGACCGGCCGCGGGGCGGCCCGACCGTGGCGCCTGACGACGACGTGATTTTCACGCGAATTCCCCTGCGATCGATCGGCGCCGCACAAAGTGTCGAGCAGCGCAGCTACGCCGAGGTGCTGCGCATGTCGGACGTCGAGCTGCGCTCCCTCCTCGAAGGCCGCGTCGCGCTCATCGGCCATATGCAGCCCGGGATCGACCAGCTTTCGCTGCCGGACGGTCGCACGATTTATGGCTGCGAGATTCACGCCGCGGCGCTCGGCGCGCTGCTCACGGATAGCGCCGTCACGCGACTCGGACCGCCGGCGATCGCCGGTCGCGTGGCGGCGGGCGTGCTGATCGGTGCGATCGGCGCGGCGCTGCTGCGGAAAGTTCGCGGCGTCTCCGATCGCGCCTGGGTTTGGCTGGGGCTGTGCCCGCTCATGGTTCTTGCCGCTGTCCCTCTCACGCTCTTCAACAACAGCCGCTGGGGATGTGAAGTTCTGCTCGTTGCAGCGCCGGCCCTGGCGGCTCTCGGCGTCCTGCGCGGCCTCGGCTGCGCCCGTCATCGCAGCAGCGGCGCGATGACGCCGCTGCGAGCCCCCCCACCCGTGACCGATGCGACGATCTCGGGGCGCGTGCTTCGTACGACAACGACGCTCGCCCATCGTCCGACGCCGATCCGCGGCGCAGGCGCGAGCGATTGAGAAAGGCCCCCCACGGAATTCGGCACGGCTCACATGGCCGTGGCGCCGCCCCAAGTTCACCGGCTTTGGCTTCTCACAAATCTCAGATGCAGTAGCGCGCGGCCACCGTGCGCCCTTCTGCATTCATCATTCTGCATTCTGCATTCAATTCGCCATTCGCTATTCGCTATTCGCCATTCAATCCAGGCTGCTCTCCGGCCCATAGATCGTCTTAATGAAATGGGCGTCGCCATCGGGCGGGACCACCGCGATGTACATGTCCTGATATCGATCGGGCGAGGCGCCGGTGCCGCCGAGCTGCCGATAGATCGAATCGGTGATGCCGCGCGTCCCCGCAACCGAGCCGCGATTGCCGCAAAACAGCACCACCTCGCCGGGATGATCCGTGAGGATTTGGTCGACCACCGTCTGCGCGGCGGCGTTGATATTCACATACAAGGCGGGATTGATCAGGTTCGGAGTCAGTCCGAGCGTCTCCGCCAGCGGCGCGACCGTCTGGCGGTTGCGAAGCAGATCGGTGCAGTAAATCGCATCGACCCCGTTCTCAGACAGCACATCGTTCAGCGTCTGCGCCCGGGCCAGCCCCTCGGTATTGAGCGGCGTCTGCGTGTCGGCGATCGGATCGGGATTGTTGAAGCGCTCCGCGTGGCGAATCAGGATGATCGTGGTCGCCTGATCGGCAGGATTGAACGTGGTTCCCGTGGTGGTGCAACTGCAAGCGGCAATCAGCGTGATCGCGGCGAGTGCGAGAGCAGAACGAGTGCGCATCGAACGTGGTCTCCTGATAAGGACTCGGATTTGTGCGGCGAGAATGATCATCGCGAAGCACGGGCGCAGGCAAGTGCGCCGCCGACCGGTGTATCCTTGATCACACGGGCGCATCTAAACCGGCGCAAAGTCGTTTCTGCGTGATGCGGCCCCTTCGTTCGAGGATCCACTCGGTGTTTCACCTGCTTCGTCAATACACCCGCTGGCTGCACACCGGCTGGCCGGCCGGCACGGTGGAGAAACTGCCCGTCGTCCAGCCCGACGGCACAACCAACGTGCCGGGGCTGCACATCGTCGGCGACCTGGCGGGAATCCCACTGCTCAAGTTCTCCGCCGACACGGGCGCCCGCGCCGTCCGTCAGATCCACGCGGACGCCGAGTTTCAGAAGCGTCGCCTCGGCGCGCCGCCGATGGGCACACCGTCCGGTGCCGCGCCGCTCGACCTCCTGATCATCGGCGCCGGCGTCGCCGGGCTGGCCGCCGCGCTCGAAGCCCGCAAGCTCGGCCTGCGCTTCGCGATCATCGAATCGAGCGAGCCGCTCTCCACACTGGTCAATTTCCCGGCTCGCAAACCGATCTACACCTACCCGACCGAAATGACGCCCGCCGGCGACTTAACGCTGACCGCCACGGTGAAAGAGGCGCTGATCGACGAATTGCGGGCCCAGACGATCGAGCGCGGCATCGAGCCGCACAGGGCCCGGGTCGAGTTTGTGCGCCGCGCGGGCCCAGAGCTCGAGGCCGTCGTCGCCGACGGTCCGCCCATCCGCGCCCATCGCGTCATCGTCGCCATCGGGCGCTCGGGCGAGTTTCGACGGCTGGGCGTCTCCGGCGAAGAGCTGCCCAAGGTTTACAACCGACTTCATGACCCGCACGACTTCGCCGGACAGCAAGTGCTCGTGGTGGGCGGCGGCGACAGCGCGCTGGAGGCCGCGATCGCGCTGGCCGACAGCGGCGCCAGCGTCACGCTCTCCTATCGAAACGCCGAATTCACCCGCCCAAAACCGGAGAACGCCGCCGGCCTCCAAGCACGGCCGCAGATCCGCGTTCTGCTGGGCAGCCGCGTCGAGCGCATCAGCGACAAGACCGTTTCAATCCGCAACGCCGGCGGCCAAAACATCGATCTTCCCAACGACGCGGTCTTCACCATGATCGGCCGCTCGGCCCCGCTCGATTTTCTGCGCCGCAGCGGCGTCGCCATCGCCGGCGAAATGACCGCGCGCTCGTGGGCGCCGTTCGCCGCGTTCATGGCCTTCTGCGTATTTCTTTATCACTGGAAGAAGTCGCGGGCCGAGTTGCCCATCTACCACTGGTTCGAGAGCCGCCGCTGGTTCCCATTCAACATGCCCGACCTTTGGGCCGCCGTTGGCGACGCGGCCCAGCAGACAGGCCACATCCTGCACGTCCTCGCCAACGCCACCAAGCAGCCGGGCTTTTATTACACGCTCGCCTATTGCCTGTGCGTCGTCATCTTCGGCCTGCAGCGCATCCGCCGCCGAAAGACACCCTACGTGCGCTTGCAGACCTACACGCTCATGGCAATTCAGTGCCTTCCGCTCTTCATATTGCCCGAGATCGTGCTGCCCTGGGCGGGCGAGAATGGCTGGTTCTCCGGCGGCGGGCTGGGCGGATGGATCGGCGCCAATCTCTTCCCCAACGGCGAATACTGGCGCGCCTACGGGCTGATCCTCGCCTGGCCGCTGTTCATCTACAACGTCTTCACCGATCAGCCGCTCACCGCCTGGCTCGTCATCAGCTTCCTCCAGACATTCGTCATCATCCCCCTGCTGATCTACTACTACGGCAAGGGCGCTTATTGCGGATGGATCTGCTCCTGCGGCGCGCTCGCCGAGACGCTCGGCGACGCCCATCGGCACAAAATGCCCCACGGCAAATTCTGGAACCGGCTCAACATGGTCGGGCAAGCAGTGCTGGCGTTCGTGACGCTGCTGCTCCTGCTGCGGGTCGCGGCGTGGATCGCCCCGGGCACACCGATCGCCGACGTCTATCGCGCGTTGCTCGGTCGAATTCCCTTCGTGAACTATGAGTATCTGGTCGACCTGGTAATGGCGGGCATTCTGGGCGTGGGCTGCTATTTCTGGTTCAGCGGTCGCGTCTGGTGTCGCTTTGCCTGCCCGCTGGCCGCGCTGATGCACATCTACGCCCGGTTCTCGCGTTTTCGCATTCTGGCAGACAAGAAAAAGTGCATCTCGTGCAACGTCTGCACGAGCGTCTGTCATCAGGGCATCGATGTGATGAGCTTCGCCAATCGCGGCCTGCCGATGGCGGATGTCGAGTGCGTGCGCTGCAGCGCCTGCGTGCAAATGTGCCCAACGGGAGTGCTGAGCTTTGGTCAGGTGGATCCGAAGTCGGGGCAGGTGATCGGCCGCGATCGACTCGCGGCCTCGCTCGTGCAACTGACCGAGAACGGGCGCCCGATCAGCCGCTGACGGCGCGTGCGGCGCCCCCTAGCGCAACGCACGCCGCTCCGCCTTGCGCTCTTTCATCTCCCGCACCGTCGCCACGATCGTCGTCAACGACTCGCGCGGCAGCCGCACCTGAAAGCGGACGCGCGTCGGCTCGAGAAACATCGCCGACGCCATGTAGTCGCTGCGTTCGGCGAGCGTTTGCTTCCGCGGAGCCAGAAGGCCCATATCGCGCAGCAGCTCGCCCACGAAGTTCGCGAGCGCAACGCCGTCGATCAGCGCCACGCCCGATGCATCGGCGTCGAGCGACTTGAGCGCCGCGACCACCCGCGGGTTCTCCGCAAGCACGCCCTTCGATTCCAGCACTCGCTTCAACTCCGACGGCGTTTCGGCGGCCGGGCCCATCGCGAACATCGTGCCCTCGGGCCGCACCGTCATGCAAAATGCGCCGCGGTCGCCGTACATCGCCTTCATCGCCCGCTCGGCGTCGGCGTCGGGGTGCTTGATCGCGTAGCAATACGTGTCGATCTCGCCTTCAGGAACCGTCTCGCGGCCGGCTTCGATCTGGCCCACCAGCCCCGTCAGAAAAGCGTGCAACAACACCGGGTCCGACTCGAACAGCGCACGCACCGCGTCGCGCGTCAGAGCCGGCTCCGGCGTGTAATGCACACCCACGCCGATCATCTTCCGGCTCTTCCCGCCAAACTGCGCCATGAAGCAATAGCCGGTCGTTCGGCGATACAGCGCGATGAGCGACTTCATGGCGGCGGCATGCTTCTCAGCGCCGGCGGCGGTCGCGATCGCGGGGCGGTCAAAGAGCGGTCGCAGAAAACACATCGAAAGCGGCTCGAACTCGGGGGACAGCTCCCACTCATTGGCCACGATGATCGCCGCTTCGCTGTCGGGCAGGCCGCGAATCAAAGGACCGGCGCCGCGCTTAACGCTGGACAGCACCGCGCCCAAGCGGCTGCCCGCCTCGGGGGTCAGCGCGGCGCGCAGCTCCAGCGTCTCCGGCTCGGCCCGCAGCGCGACCGCCAGACCGGCCGATTCGTTCACCAGTTGGGCGCTCTTGTCAAAAAGCTCGGTCCAAAACGCAATCGTGCCGTCGTCGAGCTGGCCGCCGGCCTGCATCGCCGCCAGCGAAGTCTGACGAATCACGAACAGCCAAGGGGCGATCAGCACCCGCAGCGACGTAACGTCGACAAACGCAGTCACCACCGTCTGATCATCGATCGCACCGAGAGCATCGGCCATGCGCTTCCCGAATTGCCCCTGCGATTGAAGCACGGCGTCGGCGTAATCGGGCAACTCGCCGATCGCGAGCACGCCGTCGCGCATCGCCGCCTGAAGCGTGCCGCCGCCACGCTCGACGCTGTAGAGACCGGGCTTGAGTTCCTTGGCCCCCACGCGCTCCGCCCAGCCCGCGGGCTCCAACACGCGGCAGACAATGCCGACGCCCAGGTCCGCGTCGCGCGTAATCACCATTCCCGAAGCGGTGTCGACGCGATCGGCGGCGATCAGCACCGAAAATCCGCCGAGAAATCGTTCGGTGGTCAACTGCTCCGACTCGGCGTCCTTCAACGCTCGCCCGATCTGCGCCACGGAGCGAACCGCAAAGTCCAGGTTCGGGATGTAGCCCGCCAGCGTCGCTTGATCCGGCGCGTGGCGCAGCAGATCGCCCGGCGACGAAGCCGAGGCCGGCATGGCCCAGATCCAGATCGCCGCAATCGCGGCCAGCGGGGCGCGACGCCAATGCTTCGTGCCGCCGGTGTGTTTCGAATAGCGGATCATGTTTGCTCGCTCGTACTTCGCTCATCGCCGCGCAGGGCGAACCAGGCAACTCTGTCGCGCCGCGCGCGTCCCTTGGAGTATCACAGAGTGTGACCGAGAGCGAGGTCCCCGCCCTGTCGATTTATGTCGAATTGAGGAGACCGCGCTCCGATTTCGTATCGGTCCCGGCGGTCACGCCTGCAGCGGACCCAGGCCGAATTGCGCGCGGAGCTGCTGTGCCGCAGCCCACGCCCGCGGGTTTCGCGCGAGAAATCGCGTCAGGCTCGAACCCGAAACGTCCAGCAGTTCCCCCGCCGCCGAAGGCTTGCCCGACGCCGCATGCAGCGCGTCCAGCACGAGGCCCAGCACATCGAGATACGCGGGATTTTTTTCGTTCACGCGCAGCCGATCGGTCGCGCCCGCATTCGCCATCGGCCAGACCAGCGGCGATGGCAACGGCAGACGATGCTCCAGCACCAGCGCCAGACGCAGCCGCTCCACCGCACACGCCTTGTTCTCATGCTGCGAGCGACTTTCTTCGGCGATGACAATCGTGCCGCTGGGCTTGTGACGCAGCCTGACCGCAGACGATGTCTTATTGCGCTTCTGACCGCCGGGACCGGATGCGCGATAGAAGTCAGCCTCGCACTCGGCCAGCAGCCGCTCCACCGGCCAGGCCGAGCGCGCTCGCGCATCGGCGGCGGAGAGCCTTGGCGCATCACTCGCCATGCGCCGCCCACGCCGCCGCACACGCCACCGCCGCGGTCTCGACCCGCAGAATGTGGTCGGCGAGCCGCACGATCACCCCGTCGCGCCCCGTCGCAAAGTTCACTTCCTCATTCGTGATTCCGCCCTCCGGACCGATCAGAATCGCCGCACCGCGGCGCGGATCGGCGGCGTTCGCGATCGCCGCGCCGAAGAATGGGGCGCCGGGCTGCGGATGAGCGACGAAGAGCCGCAGATTTCGGCGTGACTCGATCGCGCCGGCGATCGAATCGGCCTGGGTGATTCGGGGCAGCCACGCGCGATGGCATTGCTTGCAGGACTCGATCGCGATCCGCCGCAGCTTGTCCAAACTGCCGCCGCCCGGCGCGACGACGCTCCGCGTGAATCGCGCGAAGCACAGCTCGGCCACGCCCAATTCCGTGCACTTCTCCACCAGCCACTCGAGCCGCGGCCCTTTGCACGCCGCCACAATCAGCGTCAGCGGTGCAGCCGGCGGATCGACGCGGCGTTCATCGCGCAGCTCGACCCGCAAACCCTCGGCCGTCGCGCCGCGCGGCTGCTTGCTCGGTTTCCGTGGCGCACGGTCCGCTTCGGGCAAAACCGCCGTCGCCACGCCGCCCGCGCCGTCAAAAAGCGTGATCAGATCGCCCGCGCTGAGCCGCAACACACGCGTCGCATGGTTGGCCTCCTCGCTCGACAGACGCGCCTCTCCCGCCCCCGCCGCGATGGGGTCGGCAGAAAAAAACCAGCGATCGGTTGCGTCTTGCATGCAGTAGTTGCTTTGTAGCGGCCGCCGGCCCGCAGACCGACGAATCGTTTGCCCAGTAGCGGCTTGCGGCCCGCAGGCCGACGAATCGTTTGCCCAGTAGCGGCCTGCGGCCCGCAGGCCGACGTGTCGGCGCCGATTCGTAGCGGCTTACGGCGCCGCCGCCGGCGTCATCCAGCAATCCAAAATCGCCGCCCGACTCGCCCGCACCGTGACCGTGTTCGGCCCCGGCTTCAGCTTCCAACGCCCCAGCGAATAGACACCGCTGATCCGCCGATCAAAGGTGATCTCGCCGCTGCCGCCATCCGATGTCGCTTGGATCGTGCCAAAATCCTGCCGCGGATTCACGCGAATCTTTAGCTCGACCTCGCGGGCCGCCAGATACGGAATATCAATCTTCACTTCCGTCTCCGCCGGAATCGAAACCGCCGCGTCGCCCGAATACTCAATGCCGCGAGCTTCCTTGGCAGCCACGCGCCGCGCCTCGGCCGACGCACTGCGCCCCTCGATCTCGACCACATCCGCCATTCGCAGCGGCGGCGGCCGCAGATCCTCGGTTCGCAAACGCGGAAAATCGTGCTGCGTCTCACTCGGCGCATACCACCACAGCGCCGCGCCGATCCACGGCGCAACCGCCGCATCGCCCGACGGAGATTGCACGGGAATCGTCACCGCTGCCCGCTCAACATGCTGAAACGGGTCCGCGACACGCCACTCGACACCCGTCGCACGCCCAAAGGCCCGGCTCGCCGAGATCCACTCCAGCGGCCCGCTGATCCCGTCGTGCGGCGGTTGCAGTGTTGCTGGCCCAAATCCTTGGCAGCGCATCACGACAGGACTCGCCTGATCAAGTTCGATCACCGTCGGCGCGATATCGCCCCACGCATCGCGCGGCGCGTCGAGCAGCCGCGACAGCCCCACCAAACGCCCTTTCCCGCGCAGCGCCGCCACGCTCAGCTTGCGCTTCTGCACCGGGAATTCGCGGCGATAGCGGGCATGAAGCCGCAGCGTGTCCTTCGTCGCGCCGCCGATCGCAACCCGCAGATAGAGCAGCAGATTGATCGGCTCCGCGCCCGCGTTCAGGATCTCGATCCGACAGCCGTTGTGAAACGGCATCGGCAGCAGCATGTAGCAAAACTCGGCCCCGGCGCGGCGATCGGGCAGCGGAATCTCGACCGTGCGATTCCCCCCGGCCACCAGCATGTTCACATCGGGTCGCCCAAACCCGCCGCCGAAAAAGACGCTCAGCGGCAGCTCGATCTGCGGCTCCGCAGCACCGTCGAAGTAACAGCGGATCGCGCAGCGATAGAGCGCGGAGGAGTCCAGCGGATCGATCCGATCCGGAATCGCGACATACACCGCCCGTACGACGCCGGATTTTTCCAGCGATTCTTCGATCGACTTGCCGGGCTCGATCGTGTCCTCGCGCGCAATCGGCAAAATCTTCGCGCCGGCATCAATCTGCGCCGCAGTCAGCCCCGCGCGGAGCACCTCCACCTTCGCCAGTTCCTCCACCGGCCGACTCGCCGAAAGGTTGCCGCCGGCGGCCGCAAGAATGGGCGTCTTCCAGAGCCAATCCAATTGCTCATAGCGCGCCGCGGGCTCGACCGCTGCAGACGAAGGACGAGACGCGGGCGCTTGCGCGCGGGCAAGCGCAGTGACGACCAACGCGACAATGACACCAGCACGGCCTGTCGAAGCCCCTCCTGACACCTGACACCTGACACCTGACACTGCCGCGCGCGCGAAGTACCCCCGCCGCCCCAAACCGCAAGCTGGCGAATCAGACGTTGAATTTAAAGAGAATGACGTCGCCATCCTGCACCACATAATGTTTCGGCTCCAGCCGCACCTTATTGGCGGCTTTGGCGTCGCGCATGTTCCCGGCCGCCAGCAAATCGGCGAACGCAACCGTCTCCGCTCGGATAAAGCCGCGGGCGATGTCGGAGTGAATCTCGGCCGCCGCGTCCACCGCCGTCGCCCCGCGCGTGATCGGCCACGACCGCACTTCTTCCGGACCGGCGGTCAGAAAGAACATCATCCCCAGCGCGTCGAACGCAGCCCGCACCAGCCGCTGCCCCGCGATCTCCTTCAGCCCATACTCGGCCAGGAACGGCCCGCGCTCCTCCGGCGCAAGCTGCGCCAGGTCGAGTTCCAGCGTGGCACACAGCGTCACCGTCGCCGCGGCGGCAGGGTCGATGAAGGGCGGCGGCTTGGCGGCGTCCGCCTCACCCACGTTAAACGCAACGACCAGCGGCTTCTGCGTCAGAAAGCCGAAGCTGCGAACGAGCTTCTCTTCTTCGCCTGGCTGAATCACGTCGCGCAGCGGCTTGCCCGCTTCGAGCGCTTCCTGACAGCGCTTCAGCAGCTCGAGCTCCTTCTTCTGCTTCTCCTGGTCCTTGGTCGGCTTCTTCACCGCCGCCTCGAGCTTCTCCACACGATTGGTGCATGCCAGCAGGTCGGCAAAGGTGATCTCGTCGCGAATGATGCTCAGGTCCGCCCGCGGGTCGACGCGATCCTTGAAAGCCGGCACCGAGTCGGACTGAAACGCCCGCAATACCACCACCAGCGCCGCCGCCTGCCGCAGCGAAGGCAGGTTCTTGGCAAGGCCCGCGTTGGCGTTGCCGTCATCGCCCGCGCCGCCCGGCAGATCGATGAACTCCATCGTCGCCTCGGTCCGCTTCTTGGGCTGATACATCTTCTCCAGATCGTCGAGTCGCGGCTCGGGAATCCGCACGGCGGCGATGTTCTCGCCCGTCAGATTGAGGTTGGCGCGCGGAATGTTCGCGATCGCTGAAAAAACGGTCGACTTGCCGGAATAGGGAAACCCAACGATCGCCACACGCATGCCGCACTCCGCGAGGCCGCCGCCGTTGCGGTCGCCGTCGATGATTCGTTGTCAAAAAGCGCCGGTATCAGGCCGCGCCAATGCGCAGCGTACGCCCGCCCGCCCCGAAGCCGCAACCTTGTCTCCCGTACGCCGCCGGATGCGAAGCACGGGCAAGCGGAGCGCCGCTAACCCATGCCACCCGCCGCCCCTCCAGACGTCCGAACGCCGCGCCGAAATCCCCTTCTGCATTCTGCATACTTCATTCTGCATTTCACTCGCCATTCGCTGTTCGCCATTCGCTATCATCCCCGTCCCTATGCCCCACCAAAACGCCCCGAATTTCCGCCTCGACCAGCGCGCCGCCGGCGTGCTCCTGCACCCCACTTCGCTGCCCGGCCCGCACGGCAGCGGCGACCTCGGACCCGAGGCGTACGCCTTCATCGACTTCCTCGCCGACGCCCGCGTGCGCTGGTGGCAGATGCTGCCCCACAACCCGATCGGCCCCGGCAATTCACCCTACGCATCTGCCAGCGCCTTCGCCGGCAGCCCGCTCATGATCGACCTCAAGCGACTCGCCGAAGACGGACTGCTGGAGCGCGGCGATCTGGCCGGCTTGCAGGGCGCGCCGGGCAAAGTCCGCTTCGGACCCACCATCCGCCATCGCCACGACCGCCTGCGAAAAGCCTTCGCGGCGTTTCAATCGGGCGGCGGAACGAAGAAGGCCGAGTACAGGCGCTTCTGCGAAGAGAGCGGCGCCTGGCTCGAAGACTTCGCGCTCTTCACCGCCTGCCACGAGCGCAGCGGCTATTCGCCGTGGAGCACCTGGGAAGCACCGCTCCGCGATCGCCACGCCGACGCGCTGCACGCCGCACGCGAGGAGCTGGCCCAGGAAATCGAATATCAACGCTTTCTTCAATATGAGTTCCATCGACAGTGGCACCTGCTACGCAAGCACGCGCACCACCGCGGCGTCGGGCTGATCGGCGATGTGCCCATCTTCGTCGCCCACGATAGCGCCGACGTCTGGCAACATCGCGAACTGTTCACGCTCGACGATCGCGGCCGGCCGACCGCGCTCACCGGCTGCCCGCCCGACCACTTCAACGCCGACGGCCAGCTTTGGGGCCACCCGCAGTTTGAATGGGCCGCCCACGAGCGAACCGGTTTCGCCTGGTGGGTCGATCGCTTCCGCTCGCTGCTCCGCCTCTTCGACGCCGCCCGCATCGACCACTTCCTCGGATTCCATCGCGTCTGGTGGCTGGCGGGCAACGCCAAGCACGCCCGCAACGGCCACTGGGCCCCCTCGCCCGGCGACGCGCTCTTCGGCGCAACGCGCCAGGCCCTCGGAAACGTGAACATCATCGCCGAGGATCTCGGCGCAACCACGCCCGAGGCCTTCGCGCTGCGCGATAAGTACGGCTTTCCCGGCATGCGCATCATGAGCTGCGGCTTTGGGTCGGATCACCCCGGCGCTCATTACCACCTGCCGCACATGTACACGCCGCCCTGCGTCGCCTTCACCGGTACTCACGACAACGAGACAACGGTCGGCTGGTATCAACGCGTGCGACAAGAGCACCGCGCCAAGCGACGGGCGCCAGGCGGCGAGCCCAGCGAGTATCAGCGCGTCGAGCGCTACTTCGCCAAGAGCGACGAGCCGATGGTCTGGCGAATGATCCGCTCGCTCTACGGCTCGGCGGCGAATCTGATCGTGATCCCGATGCAGGATTTGCTGGAGCTGCCGGCGCGAGCGCGGATGAACATCCCCGGCACACCCGAGGGCAACTGGGAATGGCGCATGCCGCCCGGCAGCCTCAAGCCCGCGATGGCCCGCAAACTGGCCGAATTCGCGGCGGCGTACTTGCGAGGGTGATTAGACGCTCGGTGTGCCAGACCGAAGTAGGGTGTGTTGATGCCGCGTGGGGAAGACGCACAATCGCGCGAAAGCTCGCCCGCGGCATCAACGCACCTTCGCCGGCGATGGTGCGTCGATGTCGCATCACCCGGGTTGGGGTAGCCAAGCTCCCTGGCGCGACATCGACACACCCTACGAAGAGCTTGCGAGGGTGATTAGACACTCGGTGTGCCAGACCGAAGTAGAAGTAGGGTGTGTTGATGCCGCGTGGGGAAGACGCACGATCGCGCGAAAGCTCGCCCGCGGCATCAACGCACCTTCGCCCGCGATCCCCGGCGCGTCCGTTGAACCAGCAGCCCGATCGCCTCGCGCACACCGGCCAGCGTCAGCTCCACCCCCGGAATCGGCGAAACGACAAAATCCGTCGCTTCGGGAAGGTCGCCGCGCATCAGCCGAAACGCCTCGCGAATCAGGCGCTTCAACCGATTTCGCCTCACCGCGTTGCCATGCCGCCGCCCGACAATCAATCCCAAGCGCCGCCCGCCGCCCTCCGTCGCCAGCGTCCAAAGGGTGAGCCGATTGTCGCTCGCGCGCCGACCATTCTTGAGCACGCGGTCGAACTCCGCGCGGGTGCGGAGCCGCATCGTCGGCCGCAGGCGGAGGCTGGGTTCAGCCAAGCGAAGTTCCTTGCGCAGTAGCGGCCGACGGCTCGTCGGCCGACGAATCGAGCGACGCGATATGCACCGCTGTCGCGAGTCTATTTCGTCGGCCTGCGCACCGCACGCCGTTTCAAGAACGGGCCGCTACTCCGCCGGCGAAAACAGCGCGATGCTCGCCGTAAAGCCATGCACATGATTCTCACCGCCGACCGGCCCGATCTCGCCGGCGCAGAAAAACCCGGCGACCGCCGGCGTGTGACACGTACTCACCAGCGCGCGCGCGTCGTGATGCGGTCGCGGAAAGAGCCGCGTGCCGCGCCCGTTGCAGGTGAAGAGCAATGCGCCGGCGTGCGGCCGTTCCGCCGCAGGTTGAAGCATCTCGCTCAGATCCTGCGAAGCGCTGCTCGCGTCGCGAACGTGAAATTGAATCGTCTGCCCGACGCGAATGCGGTCGTTGATCACCAGCGCCCCGCTGTCCTGATCAATGCCCAGCGGATTGCGAATCAGAAAATCGCCCACGCCGAACTTCGCCTGCTGCTCGTTGATCACAAATCCCAGCAGCAACCCGCGCTCCTTCATCAGCTCAATCTCGCGCGGCGAGCTTTGCGCCAACAGTTCGTTCACCACTTCGATCGGCTTGCGCCCGCCGATCTGGCGAATGATGTTGTTCTCCGCCTGAGTCACGACAAGGTGCCGCCCGATCGGCCGGCAGCCCTGGGAAACGATCGTATCCATCCGCACATTGCCCGTGAGCGCAACGCCCACCATGCCGCTGTGCAGCACCTGACCGTCAAAAACCAGCGCGTTCTGATGCGGCGCTTCGCCGGCCGACGCCATGCCGCCCACCGCCGGTCGACCCGCGTAGGTCGGCCGCAGCCGATCGAGAAAATCGCCGATCGGGAAGCTGTACGGATCGCCGAAGAGAATGAAATTCGGCTGGCTCGCCGCCGACACACCGAGCGCCTCCTCCACCGCGGCGCCCCGGTCCATGCGCATCACATCGTCGCGCAGCAGGTGAAACGAGCGGGCCCGCACACCCGGCATCGACGCGGCCCAGAGCACAATCGCCGCCTGACCCTCGAGTTCGTTCGGGCCGGCCACGACGGCTTCCCCCGTCACGCCAATGAACGACTGCGCCGGGATGCGCTCGGCGAGTTCCTCAACGAGCGTGTCGAGCTCTTCCAGAAAGTGCGGACTGGCAAAAAGCACGAGCAGATCCGCTCGTGCTCCCTCGAGCCCGCGAACGATGTCTTCGCTCAGGCGCTCCGCTGCATTGGGAGCGATCGGCGCTGATAGATAGGCAACTGCGGTCTTCATACTCTTCCATGCGTGTGGAGACTTCCGGCGCGTGCCCGACGACACACGCCCTCCGCCGCCGACATTGTAGCGCGCCCAAAAAAGAAACAGCCGCCCGATTCAGGGGTGGCGATCCGCCTGCCGGCGTTTCCATTCCCCCGCCGACCGGCCTACTCTTCCCGCCATGAATCGCTACGATGCCGCGCCCGACGCCCCGCACCATTCTCCGCTGGAAACCTGGCTGCGGGTCGGCCTTTGCGCCCTGACCGTCTGGGCCGTCTTTCGCTTCGTCGTCGAGCCGCGGGTATTGGCCTACGAGTCGCATTACGACCCGCTGGTGCTTCACGCCGGCCGCTTTGGACTGCTAGGGGGCATTGCGATCGCCGGGCTGCTCCGCCTGAGCGTTGGCGGCGCGACGGCGATCACTGGCGGTGCGGCGCGGGGCGTAGTGGCCGTCTGCCTGGGGCTGATGGCCTGGGCCCTGCGGGATCAGACAATAGACCAATGGCTGATCGCCCGCAATCCGTCGCTTTCGCAGCCCACGGGCGCGGTTTATTGGCCGCTGCTGCTCGATTTCCTCCTGCTCGCCATCGGCCTCGTGCCCCTGCCATTTGCAAAGAGCCTGTTCGACCCGCCGCAGAGCGCCGCCGCCGACCTCGATCAGACCGCCGGCCCGGCCGACTGGCGCGGGCTGCTGGCGACGCTGGTCCTCGGCGTGATCGTGGTGCCCTTTCTCATGGGCCCCGCCGTGGCCGACACCCGCGTCAAACAGGTCTATTTCGCCGTCGCAGCCGGCTTACCGCTGGCCCGTTGGGGGGCCCGCAAGCTCACCAACGTGCAAAGCATCGGCGGCGCCTGGGTCGTGCCCTTCTTGCTGGGAATGATCGGGGTGGCGGTCGCGGCGATGCGGCCCGCCTTCAGCCTCCCCGCCGGTTATCAGTCCCTGACCGAAACGCCCGCGTGGGGCCTCGTCCGCCCGCTGCCCTTGCAGTGGATCAGCCTCGGGCTTGCTACAATCCTTTGGAATGTTGCATTTCCGATTCGCGCGTCAGCGGCGACGGCACAACCCGTCCCGGCGGCAGCGAAAACGTCGTAAGCCAGAAGGGATCGCGGCGCGTGCGTTTTGATCGCCGACTGTGGCCGGCAAAATCTGAGACCTACGAGCAGATGCGCGCCCGCATGATCGCGGAGACCTCGGACTATCTGACCGAGTGCCTGCGCCGCCCCGAGCTCGCGCCGCGCATTCCCATGATCGAAACCGGCACCGGCACCTTCCCGCCCTCGATGTCCAAGGCCTTCTGGGATTCGATCCTCTTCGGCTGAGCCACCCCCGCCCCGCCCCTCTCGAACGAAACATTCGAACCGCGGACCGCCCGCATTCGGGAGAAGTCCGCGGTTCTTCGGTTCGCACGAATCACCCTTGGATAGCCCTACTCGCACGCCAGCGCCGGCACCGCCACCTTAGCACCCTTGCGCTTGCGATTCCGCTTCTTCACGATGCTCCGGCGCACCGACTTCGGCTCGCGCGGGGCCAGATCCGCCAGCAACCGCAGCAGGTCGCGCGCCGTCGGCGCGAAGGCGTCAGCCCCGATCTCGCGCCACAGGTCGTCGGCCCGCGTGAAGATGCCGCCGCTGGTCACGATGTTCATCGTCGGACACGTGCCCAGCTCGCGGATGTACTGAATCAGCCCGCGCATGTCCGGCACGTCTTCCGGCGCCGAGCCAAAGACCAGCAGCGCGTGCGGCTGAGTCTGCCCCAGCAGCGCCACCACCTCGTCGTGGGCCACGGTCCGCCCCACAAAGAAAATCTCCCAGCCCTCCGCCTGCAGCAGATCGGCGCAGATCTGCGCACCCAGCTCCTCCGTCTCCATCGCCGCGCAGAGCACGACGGCACGCTTGCCGTTGCGCGGCGTCATCGGCAGCGCCGCCTGGAGCTGATCGGCGGCGGTGCGATTGATTCGCGTCGCCATCTGCTCCACCGCCTGAGAAATGCGGTCATCGCGAAAGAGCCGGTCGACCTGGGTCATCGCCGGCCAGATCACTTCGCAGAGCAGATGCTTGGCGGTCGCATCGTCGAGGCCCTTGCGGACCAGTTCGAAGCACTCGGCCCGACGGCCGGTCAGAAGCGGCTGCAAATAACGCAACAGAAGTGGTTCGGCCATGGACGCACCTTTCGCTGCCTCGATCGCCGGCCGCAAATTCCACGCTGCGGCCCTCGACCGCGCTGCGCGGTCGATCTGCTCTCGAAGGGTCTGTCCAACGCGTCCATGCGTCGGATGTGTTTTCGGGGTCGCTCGCCGTCGCCAACCTTGCGACGCGAGCATTCGCTCAGCGATGGGTATCGGGCCGTGGCGTCCAAACGCTTGAGCGATTCCGCCGCTCCCGCCAAGGGCCGTCGCGCGGCCGCGATCGTCGCGATAATTGCCCTGCTTTCGGCCTTCGAAAACGGGTATTTCGGGAACGTCCCCGGATTGCGCGACACTCGGCCAAGTCGGCGCGGGCAGCGCATGCGCGTCGGCACCCAACGACGCAGGCCGCTACACTTTAGATTCCTCTTCACGTTCCGCCGACCACCCGCGTCGCTTGAAAATCCACGCCGCGCGGGTATACAGGCGGTTTCGGGCGGTGAATCGAACGCTTCATAGGGTGATTCGCCGACGCGCGGTTTGGCAGGGGGAGTGATGGCCGGTCGATCGTCGTGTCCTGGCAGCTTGCCGGGCGGTTCGAGAGTCCAGCCGACGCGACGCGGTCGCGTTGTCCGGTTGTTTGCTACGCAAGGGCTGCAATGACTCAACCCTCTTCGGCGCCGGGATCCGCCTTCAACGGAAGTGTGGAAGGCGTGCTCGAATTAGACCCCCAAGGCGCCGGCTACCTCCGCTCGCCTCTCAAAAACTTCGCCATCCGGCCCGACGACGCCTACGTCCCCGTCGACGCCGTGCGCAAGTTCGCACTACGCGGCGGCGAGCGCATCCGCGGCCTCGTGCGCGAGGTCAACAAGGGCAACCGTCGCTTTCAACTGGCCCGGGTCGAGGAGATCGAAGGCGTCGCCGTCGAGCGCTGGAGCGCTCCGACGCTGATCAACGACACCACCGCCGTCGACCCCACCACGCAGATCCGCTTCGCCACGCCCGGCGGCCCGCGCGAGATGTGGGTGCTCGACCTCCTCACGCCGATCGGCTTCGGCCAGCGAGCGCTCATCGTCGCTCCGCCCCGCACCGGCAAGACCATCCTGCTGCAACAGATCGCCCACGGCATCGCCACCAACCACCCCGACACCTACATGATCGTGCTGCTGATCGACGAGCGGCCCGAGGAAGTCACCGAAATGCGCCGCAACGTCCGCGGCGAAGTCGTCGCCTCCAGCAACGACCAGGACGTGAAATCGCATATCCGCATCGCCCGGCTCGTTTCCGAACGCGCCAAGCGCCTCGTCGAGCAGGGCAAACACATCATCATCCTGCTCGATTCGATCACGCGGCTGGCCCGCGCGTTCAACTCCTTCGTCGGCAGCAGCGGCCGCACCATGACCGGCGGCCTCGACATCCGCGCCCTCGAAGAGCCGAAAAAGTTCTTCGGCGCCGCCCGAACGGTCGAAAACGCCGGCTCCCTCACAATCATCGCCAGCGCCCTGGTCCAAACCGGCAGCCGGGCCGACGAATTCATCTTTCAGGAATTCAAAGGCACCGGCAATATGGAGCTGGTGCTCGATCGCGAAGTCGCCAACATGCGCATCTGGCCCGCCATCGACGTCAAACAATCCGGCACCCGAAAAGAAGAAAAGCTGCTCAGCGAAGAGGTGCTCAAAAAGGCACACTTCGTCCGGCGACAACTGATCGACATGCCCAACGGCAAAGCGATGCAAATGCTGATGGAGCGGATGAGCAAGCACGAATCGCTCGAAGCCTACCTCGCCAACATGCGCGTCGTCTGATCCCACCTGACATCGGCCGCGAAGGCGCGCGTCGCGCGAAGCATCGGTCTGCGGCTCGCCGACCGACGAATTAGCTCTTGGACCGGCCCGGCCGCGCGACGCCACAACAACCTGCCCGATCGCCTGCCTCCGCCGACCCCCTTTCAACACTTCCCGGCCGCACCGTTTCACCGGAAATCCCCTTGCCGCGCCGCATCCCCACGCCTATCTTCTTCAGAACAATGTCTCACCGCAGGCCACTCTGCTGTTGAAGCTCGCCCTTCCGCCGCCGCGGCGCGGGTCGAGTTCGATCGCGCCGATTCCGTAACGAAAAATCGAAAATGGAGCTCCCGTGACTACGTTCCTCTCCGCGCGCCTCGCCGGAATGACTCAGTCCGAAATCCGAAACATGACCCGCGAGTGCGAGAAGGTCGGCGGCATCAACCTCGGCCAGGGCCTGGGCGATCTGCCCACGCCCCCGCCCGTCCGCGACGGCGCCATTCAGGCCATCCGCGATCGCAAGAGCACCTATTCCTTCCCCGAAGGCGCCCTCGAACTGCGACAGCTCATCGCCGAAAAACTCCGCCGCGACAACGGCATCGAGGCCGACCCCAAGACCAACATCACCGTCACAGTCGGCTCTTCCGGCGGCTTCGCCTGCGCCATCATGGGCCTGCTCAACCCCGGCGACGGCATCCTGCTGCTCGAGCCCTACTACGGCTATCACCTCAACGCTGCTCTGCTCGCGGGCCTCGTGCCGCAATTCGCCACCTTGTCGCCCCCCGACTTCGCCCTCGACGAGGCCAAGATCCGCGCCGCGCTCAAGCCCAACACCCGCGCCATCGTCGTCTGTTCGCCGTCGAACCCCAGCGGTCGCATGTACGGCGAATCCGATCTCAAAGTGATCGAGAAAATCGCGGTTGAGAAAAACCTGCTCGTCATCACCGACGAGATCTACGAATACATCATCTACGATGGCCGCAAGCACTTCTGCGCCGCGACCATGCCCGGCCTGCGCGACCGCACCGTCACGCTCATGGGCGTCTCAAAGACCTTCAGCATCACCGGCTGGCGCATGGGCTACGCCGTCGCCCCCGAGCCGCTCTCGCGCGCCATCACGCTCGCAAACGACCTCTTCTACGTCTGCGCACCGACGCCGCTCCAACATGGCATCGCCGAAGGCTTCAAATCGCCGCCCGAGTTCTTCGCCAAGCTCAAAGGCGACTATCAGCGCAAACGCGACATCATCTGTCAGGGACTGACCGACGCCGGCCTGCGCCCGATCATTCCGCAAGGCGCTTACTACGTCCTCGCCGACGTCAGCCACCTCGGCTACCCCACCGCCAAGGCCGCCGCGATGGCCCTGCTCAACGAAACCAAGGTCGCCAGCGTGCCCGGCACCGCCTTCTATCAGGGCAAGACCGGCGAAGGGCTCCTGCGCTTCTGCTTCGCCAAGGAAGACGAGGTGCTGGCCGAGGCCGCCAAGCGCATCCGGGCGTTCAAGGGAGCTTTGGTCAATGCTTGAGATCGCCGATCGAGCCGCCGATTCCCACTTCGTCGAATCGCCGGAGAGCGCCGCGACGCGCGCCCTGCAAGACATCGCCCGCCTCTTCTACGACCGCAATTGGGCCTTGGGCACCAGCGGCAACTACAGCGTCGTGCTCGATCGTTCGCCGCTCAAGCTCCTCGTCACCGCCAGCGGTAAGGACAAGCGCGGCCTCACCGATCGCGACTTCGTGACCGTCGACGGCGAGGGCCGCGCGCTCCAAGCGGCCCCAGGCGCCAAACCCTCCGCCGAGACGCGCCTGCACACCGTGCTCGCGCAAGATTCCAGCGTCGGGTCCATCCTTCACACCCACTCGGTCTGGAACACGCTGCTCTCGGACCTGCTCGCCGACCAGCGCGTCCTGCGGCTCAGCGGCTACGAAATGCTCAAGGGCCTCTCAGGCGTCACGACGCACGAGACCACCGTCGAGATCGCGATCTTCGAGAACACGCAGGACATCCCCGCGCTGGCCCGCGAAGTGCGCCGCCGCATCGACGCCCGCGACCCCGCCCTGCGCCACGCATTCCTGATCCGCGCCCACGGCCTCTATACTTGGGGCGTCGACCTGGCCGAAGCGCGACGGCATGTGGAGATCTTGGAGTTCCTCTTCGAAGTCACCGGCCGTCGCCGCTCGCTCCAGTAGCGGCCGGCGTCGCTCGCTGCAGTAGCGGCCGGCGGCCTCGCCGGCCGACGAGTTAAACGCACAAGTTGCGAGGTGCGAGTGCAGAGTGTCGAGTTAAAACCCAGAAGACGCTCACTGTAGGGCGGGTTTCACCCGCCTCTTCGCCGCGATGGCAAGAAAGTTCTTCGACGACCGCGCCGCATCGTCGGGCAATGTCTTCCACGCGAAACTCTGCCCTCGAAACTCGCAACTAGGATCATCTCATGGCCACCATCCACATCCCCTCCGAGAATCGTTCGCTCACCGACCCCGGCGCGATGAAGGACTTCCTCGCCCCGTTCGGCATGACCTACCAGCGCTGGCCCCTCGAAGACCGCGTCGACCCCGACGCCTCCGCTGAGGCCATCCTCGCCGCCTACGCCCCCGAGATCGAGCAGCTCAAAGCCGCCGGCGGATACGTCACCGCCGACGTCATCAACGTCACGCCCGACACCCCCGGCCTCGACGCGATGCTCAACAAATTCAACAAAGAGCATCGCCACTCCGAGGACGAAGTCCGCTTCATCGTCAAAGGCAACGGCCTCTTCCACATCCACCCCGAAGGCGGCCCCGTCTTCAGCATCACCGTCGCCGCCGGCGATCTCATCACCGTCCCCTGCGGCATGCGACACTGGTTCGATCTCTGCCACGATCGCACCATCCGCGCCATCCGCCTCTTTCAAGACATCTCCGGCTGGACGCCGCAATACGTCGAGGGCGGCGTACACAACGAATTCGCCCCGCTCTGCTGGGGCCCCGGCTACCTCCGCGGCGAGTTGAAATTCCAGCCGCGCGTGCCGATCGCATGAGCGACTCTCGCCCCATATCGCCGGCGCCCATCAAGCCGCGCTGCATCCTGCTCGATATCGAAGGCACGATCGCCCCGGTCTCCTTCGTTCACGAAGTGCTCTTCCCCTTCGCCCGCGCCCGGCTGTCGAGCCACCTCGCGGCCCATTGGGATGAGCCGGCCGTGCGCGAGGTCCGCACGCAGATCGAGCGCGACGCAAACGCGAGCACCCTGGCCCAATCGGCGATGGTCGACCACCTGCTCGGCCTGATGGACCGCGACGCAAAGGCCACCGGACTTAAGGCGCTGCAGGGCCTGATCTGGGAAGGCGGCTATCGCGACGGATCGCTCCGTTCGCCCCTCTTTCCCGACGTGCCCCCCGCCCTCCGCCGCTGGCACGCCGCCGGCATCAATCTGCGAATCTACAGCAGCGGCAGCATCGCCGCCCAAAAGCTCTTTCTCTCCCACACCGAGCACGGCGACCTCACCCCCCTACTCTCCGGCTACTACGACACCACCACCGGCCCCAAGCGCGAAGCGGAGAGCTACCGCCGCATCGCAACAGCGATCGCCCGCGATCCAAACATCTCGGCAATCGGGCGCCAAACTGAAATCCCCGCCGGCTCGATCCTCTTCATCTCTGACATCGTCGAAGAGCTGAACGCCGCCGCGATCGCGGGCCTGCAAACGCGCCTGGCACTCCGCCCCGGCAACGCACCGGTCGCCCCGCACGCCCACACCGCGATCCCGACCTTCGACAGCCTGTTCTCCGCGTAGCGACCGACGGCTCGCCGGCCGACCACCCCGTAGCGACCGACGGCTCCCCGGGCGACGAAGAGTAGCGGCCGGCGGCTCGCCGGCCGACGAGTTGCGCAAACGTCTCCGCAATGCCAATGCCACACGCATGCTTTCCGCCACGCCGTCACGGCACCGAACTTCATCCATAACCCGCTATGCTCATCCCCATGTTCGAATGGGTGTGGACCATCTCGCCGCTCTATTGGTTCCTTCTCGCGCTCGCCGGCGGCCTGACCCTGGTCGCGTTCGGCTGGCGCGGCCGGCGAATCGGCAACGAACCGAGGTGTCGCCGCTGCGCCTACGCGCTCAAGGGCCTGCCGACGCCGCTCTGTCCCGAGTGCGGAACCGACTCCCGGCGCCGCCGCCCGCGGCGCGGCGTTGCGCAAGTACGATGGACAATGTTGTGTGCGGGGGTGGCGATGATCATCGCCTCGATGTGGCCGGCCTATCAGATTTGGCGTCCGATTGACTGGTACAAGCAGGCACCGGTTTGGATTCTGCACTACCGAATCGACCAGGACGACATCCGCGCCAGCAACGAACTGGGATCGCGCATCCGCGATCGTCCGGGTTTGACTCGTAAGGACTGGCAACGCACCATCTCGCGAGCACTAAGAGGTCAACGAGACGCACGAGGACCTCAATCGCCGTTTTCGTCCTGGTTGCACATCCTCGAACAACTCGACTCCGCTGCTCTTCTTTCAGACGAAGAATGGTCGGAAATGGTCCAAAACTCCGCCCGGAACGTCGCCGTGACCGTGCGTTCCAGATGTCGCGACAATGACAGCATTCCCTTTCGGGTCGACGCGTTGCTTACGGCCACATTTGGTTCCGGGATCGAATGGACACCACGATTTACCTATCTTGGCGGCGACGGATCCGCCGTGGAGGTCGGCCGACCGAACCCGCCGCATGCATACATCCAGAATTGCGTGGCGGACTATCCCCCTCTTTGCATGCTCGATCAACCGCGACTGTCACCGGGCAAGTACAGACTTCGCGTGGATCTAAGGGGTCGATATCGCAAACATGGTGGAATGTGCATGCTCGACGAGACGGAAATCCTGGCGCGGTCACTGCCGCCCAGCCTGCGCGACCGGGCTCGTCTGCTGTTGGCGCAGGAGAAAACCGGCCCATGGCGCCATCCGGATCAATCTGAAGCGTGGGCGCTCTACCGAGATTTGCCGGCTCCGCACATTGCGCGGGTTATAGAAGTCGACCTCGAAATCGTCCCGAAAGACTCCGACGCCGATCTCGAACACATTCGCGGCGAGGAAGTTCGGCGATTACTCCAAGAGTCGATTGTCGTTCAGTTCACGGATCTGCCGCGCGATCCTCCGCTCAGCAAATTCCTCCGTCGTCGGCCGCAATTTCACGTGACTCGTGAACTACCCTGGCCCCTCGTGTTCAGCGTTGAGGTCGTTGTCGACGATCAGATCATCAAAATCGGGGCGCTCCGCGTGCCCGAGAACTCTTCTCCGCGGACTTACGATACGCGCAGCAATGCTGTCGGGGGCATCGCGGATAAAGCATGTCTCATACTTCGCCCCGACCCTCTACTCGCTCGCCAATCGCTGACAAATCAGTTTGTGGACGAGTCGATCGACTTTGGCACGTTCGACTTCTGGACCGGCAAACCGGTGCGGTAGGTTCGAGTTTCTCCCCGCGCCACTTCGCACCGATCAACTCGTTCGAGGACCATGTTGGCTCACAAAGCCTCGGGGGCTCGAAGGCCGCCACAGGTGTACCGGCCGTTGCCTCGGCGCAGTTCGCTCCCCCCTACTTCCGCGCCACAGCCCGCTCCGCCTCCGCCGCCGCCAGCACCCGCTGCAGCTCGCTCGTCGTGCTAAACCCATCCACCAGATCAATCAGCTCCACACGCCCCCCGCGCCCCTCGACAAACTCACGCCCCACAACCCCCTTCACCGCCCAATCGGTCCCCTTCACCAAAACATCCGGCGTCACATCGCGCACGATCCGCTCCGGCGTCGCCTCGCCAAAGCTCACCACAAAGTCGACGAACTCCAATGCCGCCAGCATCCGCGCCCGGTCGGCCTCGCGCCGGATCGGTCGTTGCGGCCCCTTCGCCTGCGCCCGCACCGATTCATCCGTGTTGATCGCCACCACCAGCACGCTGCCAAACGACTTCGCCCGCTCCAGAAACTCGATATGCCCCGGATGCAAAATGTCGAAGCAGCCGTTCGTCATCACGATCGACTCGCCCCGCTGCCGCCGCGCATCGAGCTCCGGCCGCAGCTCCTCCACCGTGCGAATCTTCCCCCGCCCCCGGCGGCTGCCATGCTCCAGCTCCGCCAGCACTTCGTCGCGCGAGATCGGCACACATCCGAATTTCTGCACCTCGATCCCGCCCGCGATGTTCGCCAGTTGCACCGCCTGCTCGTCGCTCGCCCCCGCCGCCAGCGCCACCGCCATCATCGCCAGCACCGCGTCGCCCGCACCCGTATTGTCATACACCGCCCGCGGCGTCGTCGGCAGATGCTGCGAAGATCCATCACGCCGCACCAGCAGCGCCCCATCGCGACCAAGCGTCACCACCAGCGACTCCAGCGCCAGCCGCTCAACCACATCCGCCGCCGCCGCCTCAATCTCGCTCCGCTGCAGCGCCCGACCGACGCCGATCTCCAGCTCATTCAGGTTCGGCGTCATCGACGTCGCGCCCCGATACTTCTCCCACGCCGGGTGTCGCGCCGGATCGATCAACACCGGCACCGACCGCTTCCGCGCCGCCCCGATCAGCCGCTCGCAAATCGCCGGCGTCAGCACACCCTTCGCATAATCCTCCAGACACACAACGTCGGCCTTCGCCAGCGCCCGCTCAATCGCCGCACAAAGCGCCCCCGCATCCGGCTCCAGCAGCGGCTCGGCGATCTCATCATCGATCCGCATCAACTGCTGACGATGCCGATGTTCGGCCAGACCCACGATCCGCGTCTTCGTGATGGTCGGCCGATCCTCGGTCCGCACCATGCCGTCCACATGCGCCCCCGCGCCGCGCAACGAATCGAGCACGCGTTCGCCGAAAAGGTCGCGCCCCACAAGGCCGAAGCACTGCACCTCCGCCCCCAGCGCCACGATGTTCAACGCCACCGATCCCGCCCCGCCCACGCGATCCTGCCGCTCCGTCACGTGCACCACCGGCACCGGCGCCTCGGGCGAAATCCGCCCCACGTCGCCAAAGACGTACCGGTCGAGCATGAAGTCGCCGACGAGCAAAACCCGCCGCCCGGCGAAGCGGCTCACGATGGATTGAAGCGGTGACTGCATGTTATTGCGCAGGGTATACCGAGCCGCGGGCCGCTGTCAGGTCTCCGCCATCGCCCCACCGCCACACACGCGCCGCTCCGCCGTGGAACCAGCAGAAATCAATTCAGAGCGTTACAATCCCAATCTCACGATCGGCATTCGGGTCGGGCCAAGCGCTCGCCGGGGGCCGCTCAGACTCCCCCTTAGGAGCCACTGTGCGAATTGCACTGATTAATCCGATATCGCGGCGTACTCAGGGCTATCACACCGTCGGCAGCTACATTCCGCAGCTCGGCCTGCAGGTTCTCGCCGACCTCGTCCCCGCACCCCACACGGTCGACATCATCGACGAGGTCTTCGGCCTCGACGGCACCGAAGCCCTCATCGACAAGGGTCGCTACGACCTCATCGGCCTCACCGCCTACACCAGCGGCAGCACCCGCGCCTACGAGATCGCCGCCATGTGCCGCAAACGCGGCATCAAGACCATCATGGGCGGCCCCCACGCCAGCGCCTGCCCCGAAGAAGCCGCGCTGCACTTCGACAGCGTCGCCGTCGGCGAATGCGACGCCATCTGGCCCGGCATCATCGCCGATGCCGCCGCCGGCAAACTCAAGCCGCGCTATGACGGCAGCCTCGACGACCTCGAAACCACCGGCTTCGGCCGCGGCCTGCAGCTTCGTGGCGCCATCAACGGCAACTACGACGTCTCCGCCATCCAAACCTCGCGCGGCTGCCCCGTCGGCTGCGAATATTGCTCCGTCACAAAATTCAACGGCGCCCCCATCCGCCGCCGCCGCATCGACGATGTCATCGAAGAATGGAACCGCACGCCGAAAAAGTTCATCTTCGTCGTCGACGACAACTTCTTCGGCGTCGGCCCCAAGCACGCCGAGTGGGCCAAGGAGCTCCTCCGCGAGATCATCAAGCGCGGCAAGAAGCGCCTCTGGTTCAGCCAGACCACGCTCAACATGGGCGGCGACGAAGAGGGGCTGAAGCTGGCCTACAAGGCCGGCTGCCGCGGCATGCTCATCGGCTTCGAAAGCTTCAACGAAGCCACGCTCAAGGAATACCACAAGGGCATCAACCGCAAGAGCCTCGCCGACTATCAGCGCATGGTCGACGGCTTCCACAAGGCCGGCATCGCCGTCTTCGGCGGCTTCATCATCGGCTCCGATCAGGATTCGCCCCAGACCGTCGCCGACACGGCCGAGATGGCGGTCAAGATGGGCATCGACATCGTGCAGATCACCAACCTCACGCCCCTGCCCGGCACCAAGATGTACGACCGCTTCAAGGCCGAAAACAAGCTGGTCGCGATGAACTACCCGTCCGATTGGGAGCGCTACACCTTCACCGAAACGGTCTATCGCCCCGCCAAGATGACCGGCCGCGAGCTCGACGAAGCAATCTGCGAGCTGCGCTACGGCGCCGCCACACAGCCCTGGGTCTGGAAGCGCGCCATCCGCACCTTCCTCCGCACCCGCTCCATCACCACCGCCGGATTCGTCTACGGCATGAACCTCGGCTGGAAGCGCATGGCGAAAATCCAGGCCCCCAAGGATGCCAGCATCCTCGGCTTCAAGCCGCAAAACACGCCCCGCATGCGCCAGGTGCTCGACGCATTCAAGATGCATGCCTTCGCGCGCGTCGCAAAGCTGACATCGCCGAAGGATGCTCAGATGGACCCGAACACCGGCGCAGAGGTCGTGACCGCCAGTGCAACGAGCGGCGCCGCATCGCTCGGCGGCACGCCCATGCCGGTGCTGGCCGGCGCCAGCGCCAATGCGAGCGTCTCGGCGACCGCATTGCCCGTGATCTCGACCAAGCCCGCCGCCAACATCCCGGCAAAGAGCTGGCACGGCGACGAGTAGAGAGCGCTGCCGTCGCGCCAATGCGGTGTCGACGGTCGTATTACGTTCCGCGACGGCAACGCACCAAGCTGCCGCTCTGTGCAAGCGATGCCGCTGGTAGATTGCGCGTAGAGTTGATTCATCGGAGGGATCGTGGCCTACTCATCTATTCCTGCCTTTGAAGAGCAGAGCCGTTTCATGGAAACGCTCCTGGGAGAGGAACACAACCTCGTCAGCCACGCACTGATTCCCTTCGATTTGGGCGGACACCTCGATCTTTATTACTACCCAAATTGCGGACACGGCACCGCGGTCGCGACGAAGGAGCTGACCGATTGGGGCGAGAAGTCCGGACCGTCGAACAATTGTTTCAAGACCTACGAGTTGGTGATGTTCACGCGCCACGCCATCGCGCCGGCGAAGGACGGCCCCGAGCAGCCCGAGTTAGAGAAGGCTCACAGCCTCATCAACTCGATTCTGAATCTCATCGCACGCTACGCCCCCACGGCCACGCTAAACCCCTACGAAACGCTGGAATTCCCGGCAGAAATTCCTGAAGTCGGCGGAACATGCACCGTCTTCTTCGCCTACCCCGATATGCCCAAGTCGCCCCCAATCGAGTTCGGCCTGCTCGGCATCATGGCCATCCACCGCGACGAGATGAACTTCGCCAGAAAGAACGGCAGCGAAGCACTGTTTGCAATGCTCAAGGAAAAAGGACACTTCCCCTATTCCGACCTGGATCGGCCGTCGGTCGTAAAATCGAAAAGTTGGTGGAAATTTTGGTAGTTCTGACCACGCGACGGGGCGACGAACCATGTCAGCAATTAGTGACAAACGACCCAACGTGCGCACGCACCTGACGATCATCCTCTACTTCGCCGCACTCATCTGGTTCGCGTTCTTCGCATTGTTCGAGACAAGCGGCGCCACGTCTAACTCTGCGCTGGGTCCAGATCGAATCACCCGCATCGACGATCGAATCACGAACGCTGTCAACATCAGCACGCTCTCAATTGCCGCGGGTCTCTTCTTTCTCTCCTGTGCCTCCTTCTTCCGACGCTGGCTCCGCTGGCCGATCATCGGCCTGCTCATCAGCGTCGTGGCATTCCCGCTGAGCGCGTTCTTGAATTGGGGCGCCAACCTCGCGCCATGGACCATTCACGGCCAGGTGCAAACCACCTCCGGCAAGCAATACGCGTTCTGCGACAGCAGCTTCCTCCAAGGTCAGGCCATGGCGATCGCCGAAGTCGAGCGCGTCGCATGGCACTCGACGACCTATCGCGTATTGGTCGCGACCAATGGCGACGACCCGCGCAGTTGGACATCGATCATTCGCCCGGCTGGCTCGCCGGATTCCTACGGCCAGCTCTATTTGTGCAACAACTTCCTGATCGGCGTTCGTTACGAAAATCGCTGTTTCCTCGCATACGACTTGCAGAAGAATCAGCCTCACGGTCGCAGGGGCATCGAGTCGCTTCCGCCCTTCATCTGCCTCCAACCCACCGACGAACCGAACCCCGCCGACATCGATCGAACCTGCAAGCAAGTCGCCGATCGCGCCGCCTATTGCATGGACAGCCGCGATTTCGACGCCGCCGTTCGATTTGTCAACGGCGAAGCGACGCGCGGTTGTCCATCCCTCTCCTCGATTCAAGACGCCGCCGCAACCGGCCCGCCCAACATCGCCGCGGCGGCGGCACCTCTTCTAGCCTGCTATGAGCAAGCGGTAGAGCGCGTACGTCGACGCGTGGAGAAGTAGCAGCGGCATCCGCTAGGATTGCTTGGCAATGCGAACCGCAATTCCACTCCTTGTCTTCATCATCGTCTTCGCACTGGCGCAGGCCTCGGATGTACAAGGACCGATGCGGGGAATGTCGAGCTGGGCGTGCGTCGGCGTACTGCTGTTGGGCATCCCGCTGGCACTCATCGCGCTGCGGCGAGGTGGACGTGCCGCAGACGCACGCTTCGTCGGCATCACATCGCTCTGCAGCGCCGTTCTGGCGATGGCGCTGGCGCCCGCAATGCGCGAGGGAATCGGCTGTCTTATTGTTGGAGCGCCCGCATGGCTGCTGCTGGCGGCGCTCTACCTCTGGCTCACCCCGACATCGCGCGTCGTCAACGGAAGCGACTCCGAAAGCCAACCATGATCCCCCACGAACACTTCTACACGCTCCGCATGTCCCAGTTCCTCGATCCCGCCCTCATCGACGAACGCGTGAATTGGGAGTACTACGACTACCTCTGGGTCGGCGAAGGCTACATCTTCTCCGATATCCTGCAGCTCGAAGACGACCCGGAGCGGACGCGCGCTATCTCGATCGACCTGCTCGATTTCCCCGCTGCCGAAGAAGTGCTCCGCTGCCTCGGCCTGCCGCTGCACAGGAACGTGAACCAATCCGACGTCGACCAAATCCTCGGACAGCCGTTCGCACGAAAACGCTTCGTCGCAGATCGCTACTCCGTCCACTACATGGTCAACACTCCCGACCGCTACGAGGTCTCCTGCACCTTCTTCGACGCCGGCGGCCTGGTCTGGGTCGTCGTCATCGCTCGCGACGCGGTGATGCAAGCGAATGTGTAGGGTGGGCCGTGCCCACCTTCCGCCGCGCCCCTAGCTCGGCGGCGTCCCGCTCCCCGCAATCTCCCCCATCCGCCGCTAAACCTCACCATTCCTCAACACTCCCACCCGCCGCCTCTCGCTTCGTCGCCGCCCCCCGCAAACGATTCTCACAGGATCCCCGCGCCCGCCGATATCACGGGCGCGGCTCGCAATCGGTAGGGCAGGCCGCGGTACGCCGCGCCCTGCCTCTTGATCGCACGAACCGACTGACTCTCACCAAACGGAGGTGTCCGGCAAAAAAACTCTGTGCGTCCCGCGCACGCGGCGAAAGAAGCTCCAAATCCAACGGCAACATCGGCGACCCGCCGGCGTACCGCCCAAGGACAAACAGCCGACCGCGCCGCGTGCCGAGCGACGAGCCGCACCGCGCAACCCAACCGAATCCCCGCGTAGCCGCGCAGGGAATCGCGCGGGAAGCGCGGCAGGCCGCAACGATCAATCAACACCGCGACCGC
>JANRJD010000044.1:0-101290 GCA_033764195.1 Phycisphaerae bacterium
CTGGCGGTACTCCGCCTGCCCGTGCTCCCGGCGCCGCGAGCGACTCGAGCGACGGCAACATCGCAACGGTGCGGCGAGCCAGCCCGCCCCGCGGCTGCAAGAAAAAAGGCCGGCACGCACAGAGTGATCCGAAAAGCGCCCCGGCGCGCGAGCCGTTAGGCCGCGCAACGCCAAAGCGCCAATCGGATCGACGCAACCTTCGTCCGTAACGACGAAGCAAGCGGCGGGTTCAACTCCCGCCACCTCCATTCCGCTTCCCCATCCAACGACGCGCGTCTACGCGCGCCGCCCGCCCCCGCGCGCGCTTCTTCAATTCGCTATTCGCTATTCGCAATTCGCTATTCCCCCTCTCCCCTCTTTCACTCGACACTTTGCACTCGCAACTCGCAACGCAAAGAGGCAGGGCGTGGAGTGCGGCGGTCTGCCCTACCCGCCCGCGCGCTTGGCCTTCAGCTTTTCCACCTCTTCCAGCAATTCGCGGAAGAAGCTCTCGGCGTCGGTCACGATGCCGATGGTTTGGAATGTGCCGCGGTCGCGGATGCGGTTGAGTACGGAGGGGTTGAGGTCGACACAGACCACCGGCGTCGCCGCGGGGAGGATGTAGGCAGTCGAGATGCTGAGCGTGCGGCTGGCGACCATGAGTACGAAGCCGACATCGCGGATGGCTTCGCGGATGTGGTCCTGGGCGACGACCGTGTCGGCGATGGTCTCGGGCAGCGGGGCTTCGTCGCGGACGGAACCGAGCAGGCAGAATTCGACGTTGTGCTTCACGCAGGCGTGCATGATGCCGTTGTCGAGCACGCCGGCCTTCACGGCGGCTTTGATGCCGCCGGCGCGGCGGATCGAGTTAATGGCGCGAAGCGGGTGTTCGTGGCCGGTGTCCGCGAGGGCGGCTTTTTCCACATAGACGCCGAGGCTGGTGCCGTAGAGGGCCAGCTCGATGTCGTGGACGGCGAGGGCGTTGCTGGCGATCAGGCCGTGCAGCGTGCCGTCTTCGATCATCTGCACGACGAACTGGGCGCTGTCGGTGTGGACGATCGACGCGCCGCCGACGAGCAGCACGCGCTTGCCGGCGGCTTTGGTGTCGAGGATGAGCTGGGCGCAGTGGCGCAGGATCGCGCCTTTGGGCTTTTCGGTGGCGATTTCGGTGGCGAGGTATTGAAACGTGCCGCGCTCGAGGTGGCGCTCGATGGGCTCGATGTGGATGCCGCGCGTGCCGCAGACGACGCGATGGCCGCGGCGGACTTTTTCCATGGGGATGCAGCGGAACTGGTCGGCGTTGGGGTCGTACCAGATGCCGCAGTCCATTTCGAGGTCGGAGACTTCGCGCCACTGGCCGGCGTGGCGGACGAAGGTGGGCTGGTTGGTGGTGCAATAGAAATCGTCGGGGAAGGCGCCGTTCATGTCGGCGTCGACCAGCTCGCAATCGGTCGGGCTTTCGACGAAGGCGCCGCGCTTGGTGACCTGACCGATGAGCTGGGCCAGCTTTTCGGGGGTTTCGGCGTAGACCTCGATGCGGGCGTGGCTGCGGTCGTGCTTGCGACGGCCGATGTGGACTTCGAGCACTTCGAAATCGCCGCCGAAGGTAATGATGTCATCGAGCGTCTCGCTGAGAGCGCGAGAGTCGATGATGTGACCTTCGAGGGTGATGGTTTCGCTGTGCATCGGACTAGGCGACCGTGGCGCGCTTGCGCTTCGCGGGTTTTTCGGGGGCGGCGGTCTTGCCGGTCAGCAGGTGGAGGCTCTTTTCGAATCGCTGGTCGAAGTCGTCGCGCATGCTGTCGGCCTTGGCCGGCTCGTAGCCGACGGGGTCGAGGACGATGGCCTCAAACCAGTCGACCATGTTTTTCCAGTCGCGCAGGTGGACGCTTTCGCTGGCGATCTTCTGGCGCTGGGTGTCCATGTTGTGATAATTGGCGAGGGCGACGCAGATGCCGGTGGCTTCGTAGCCATAGGCCAGGTAGGCGGTCGATTCGCAGGTGCCGCCGTCCATGAGCTTGCGCTGCCACATGAACTCTTTTCGCTCTTCGCCGAGGCGTTTGGCGACGCGTTCGCAGAAATTGGTGAGCGCGGGGGTGAAGACGCTGCTCTTGTCGCCGACGCGCAGGATCGGGCCGTCGCCTTGCTTGGCGTTGGCGAGCTCTTTGCTGGTTTCGATGGCGATGATGGGGGTCTTTTTGCCGATGGTGTGGGCCTTGGCGGCGCCGATCGCGCCGATGAAGCCGACCTCTTCGGCGCGGGTGAAGAGACAATGAACCTCGGCGGCGGCGTTGGACTTGCTGAGGCGATCGAGCAGGGCGAGGAGGGCGGCGACGCCGGCGACATCGTCGCAGCCGCGGGCGTGAACGCGGCCTTCGGCCTCGAGCGGCTCAGGCAGATCCCACATGCCGGGGCTGTTGGGAGCGACCGGGCCGACGACGCGGACGAGCACCTGCTCGGGCCGGGCGGTGCGCCCGATCATGCGATAGGCGTCGACCTCTTTGAGGATGTCGACGACGGTGCCGCTGACCCAGTGGTCGCGGCTCCAGAAGCGGACCTTGGAGCCCAGGAAGTAGGACGATTCGACCCAGCCGCGGAAATCGGCGAGGACATGGCGGTCGTCGCGCATCTCGATGGAGACGAAGCCGGGGTGGTCCATGTGGGCGGAGAAGGCGACGGGGGTCGTCTTGGGCGGCTTATTGCGATAGGTGGCGAGCAGGTTGCCGTAGCGGTCGCTCTGTAGCGAGACGCCGGGCAGCTTGGAGCAAGCCTGCTCGAGGTAAGCGAGGATGTATTGTTCGACGAACGACGCGGTCGGTATCCCGAGCAGGTCGCGTAGAATTTTCGGAATAGGCATTCGAACACCAGTTTGGAGCGGGTGTGCCGGGATCACGCCGGATGCGGGTCTGGTCGCAAGTTGTGCGAAAGCCGCCGCCGTCAAACGTCAAGGACGAAACAGTCTAGCGGATGGGGGCGGGTCCGTAAATCGTGGAGTTTTTGTGGGGTCGCGGCGGCGCGAAATGCGCCGGCCGGGGCGGACGGAGATGGGGCAAGTTTGCCGCAGAAATCCGGCAGGAAATGGCGGCAATGTGGCGCGGGTCGCGTCAGGCTCGCCGGGCGGTGCGGGGCGGCAGCACCGTCGCCAGGCGTGCCTTTGCGTCGGGGGTGCCCAGCGCGGCCTTGCCGAATCCGGGCAGGGCGCCGCGTGCGACGGCCTCAGCCTGGGCGTCGTCGTAATTGCTGATCAACATGACCGCGGGGCGCCGCTCGGGCGGCAGAGCCTGCACGAGGTCGACGAGGGGCAAGCCGGGAGTGGCGTCGGCAAAGATAAGACGGTTGACGAGGACGAGCGCGAATTGCCTGGCCGCGAGCTGGGCGCGGGCCTCGTCGATGAACATGACGCGGTCGATCTCGCACTCGAAATTGGTGGTGAGAAACTGACGGATGCGACCGTGGTCGGCGTCGCAATTGCCGACGTCGAGGACGCGGGGGAGCGGGAGTTTGGCGTCGGCGCGCGGCGGGTGGCTCATGGATCGGGATGCTAGCGGGGCGTGGGCCGAGTTGAAGCGTGAACGGTGGACAATGGCTCGCGGGCAAAGATTCGGGCGGTGCGGGGCGGTCGCGACAAAGATGGCTAGAGAGAGCCATTTCGCGACTGGCGGACCGCGTCGGTCAGCACGTCGAAATAGCCGGGGAAGCTTTTGTCGACGCAGGCGCCATTTTTGATGACCACGCCCTTGGTCATGAGCGCGGCGATCGAGAAGCTCATGGCCATGCGATGGTCGTCGTAGGTTTCGATCTCGGCGGGATTCAGCTCTTCCGGGGGGAAGATGGTCAGCCCGTCGCGATGGACATCGACCCTGGCCCCGAGGCGGGCCAGCTCAGAGGCGAGGGCGTTGAGGCGGTCGGTCTCTTTCAGCCGCAAGTTGGCGACGTTGCGAATTTCGGTTTTATCGCTGGCGAAGAGCGCCAGCACGGCCAGCGTCTGCACGGTGTCAGGCATGGCGTTGAGATCGACGTTTACGCCGCGGAGGGAGCGATCGTCGGGGCCGGCGACCTCGATGAAATCGCGGCCGGAGACGACCTGGCAGCCCATGGCTTCGAGGACGTCGACAAAGGCGGCATCGCCCTGGCGGCTGGATCGGCTCAGGCCGCTGACGCGGACGCGTCCGCCGGTGGCGGCGGCGGCGGCCCAGAAATAGGTGGCGCCGCTGGCGTCGGGCTCGATCTCGTAGTTGCCGCCGCGATAGCGCTGCGAGGCGGCGACGATGAAGCGCGTGCCCTGGTCCTCGACGACCTCGACGCCCATGGAGCGCATGACCTCGATGGTCATGTCGACGTAGGGGCGGCTGGGCGGCGGCTCGTCGAGTTCGAGCATCACATCCTGACCGGCGTAGGGAGCGACCATGAGCAGCGCGCTGACGAACTGACTCGAAGGCGTCCGGGCCATGTGGGCGGTGCCGCCTGCGAGGCCGGCGGCATGAATGATGAGGGGCGGGCAGTTTTCGTTGTCGGTGTACTCGATGCGGGCACCGAGCTGGCGGAGGACGTCGACCAATTGGCCGATCGGCCGCTGTCGCATGCGCTCCGAGCCGTCGAGGCGATACTCGCCGTGGCCGGTGCTGAGCAGCGCGGTCGCGAAGCGCATCGCGGTGCCGGCGTGATGGATGTCGAGCGCGGCCTCGGTGGCGGGGATCTGCCCGGCGGCGCCGCGAACGGTCAGCGTATTGGTGCGGAATTCGCGGGTGTTTTCGATGCCGACGCCGGTGAGCACGGCCGCCATGCGGGCCACATCGTCGGCGGGGGCGGCGTTTTGGAGGCGCGAGACGCCGTCGGCGAGGGCGGCGCAGGTGAGGTAGCGATTGGTGAGGCTTTTTGACCCCGGCGGGCGTACGACCGCCCGCAGCCGGTTTACGGGCTTAATGAAGACATCGCCATCGATCCACTGCAGCGGCACAACACTCTCACTTCAGGCAGCCGGCGCGAGCCGGAACAAAACACCCGCAGACCAGCAGAGGTCGCTCCGAGCGTAGCGCTCCCGCTCGCCGTCGCCGACGCGTCCGACGATGATCTCATCGTCTGATTCGGACAACCAGACGCGGCAAATCGCGGCTTGCAGCGATCGCAAGCGGCAGATGGCGGGCTCGCCGACGCGGGGAGCGAACTCGGGGGAAATGAGGGCTGCGTCGCCGCGCTGCAACAGGGGCGACATCGCGTCGTCGGGGAGTTCGATGGCGAGGGCGGCGGGAAAATCGCGCGCCAGGCGCGGGACGTGCAAAAACCGCGCGGGAGCCGCACCGGCGGCGGGGGCGATCTCGACCAGCGAGAACTGCTCGGCCTTGACCGCGCTCAGGGCGGCGCGGGCGGCGCCGGGTTCGGCCAGCAGCAACGGGCGGGTGGCCCGCAGCGCGGCGCCGGGCGCGAGGCTCTGCGGCCGGCGAGACGGCCTTGGTCGACCGGGGCCGGGGACGTCGGGGTCGGATGGGTCTTTGTTGGCTCGGTCGGTGATGGGCAGCTCGGGCCAGGTCTCGGGCGCGTCGCGTGCGGCGAGCAAGGGAATGAGGTCTTCCGCCGCGGGCATTTGCAGGGCGCGCAGCGCGGTTCGCCGGGCGTCTTCGCCGCGGAGCAGCAGATCGACAAAGGCCTCGATCGGGGCGGCCAGCTCGGGCTTCTCGTCGAGGGCCTGGGCGAGGCGCGTGATCAGATCGCGATGGCGATGGCGGGCGCCGCTGATGACGACGGAGCCGCGGGCGGCTTCGCCGGTGAGGAGCCACTGCAAGTCTTCGCCGGTGGTTTCGCAGATGCGGACCAGCACATCGCCGGCGGGAACGACGCCTTCCTCAAACTTGGCGTAGTCTTCGAGCGGCAGGCCCAGCTTTTGGGCAAACGCGGCCTTGCCGCTGGCGCCGAAGTGTCGGCGACGCAGCTCGCGTATGCGTTGAGCCAGAGCTTCCCGGGCATCGGCCATCTACAAACCCGCTCCATCCCATCCCCGTGGTCGCTTCAATACAGAGTGAAACGATAGCGAGGAACGGGCGTGGGTGAAACAGAGGGGCGGTGAATACGCGCTCCGGGGCCCGTGGCTCGCGACGGGTCGATTGGCGGGCGGGCCGTTTTCGCCCAATTGATGAATCCGGCATCAATCCGACAGCCTCGTCGGCAATAATTGGGCTGGGTCCGCGTCTCGCCGCGAATGCGGCCATTTCGCCGTCGCGGACGCTCTGAGGAGAAATCGATGAAAGCCGCCCGATTGCTCGTTGTGGGACTTTTCGCCGGGGGTCTGTTGACCACGATGGCGAGCGCCGTGGATTCGACCGGGCAGATCCCGATGATCGACATGGGCCCGAGCGACACGTTTGAAGGCTTCGGCGGCGGGCTTTACCCGAATGGGCTGAATTACATGGTCGGGCGGCCGCTGGTGGATCGGGTGCAGGCGGCGATGCGCATCACGCCGCGAAACGCCGCCGGGCAGCCGGCGACGCCGAGCGCGGGCGGGCGGATCGTATTGCTTTCGATCGGCATGTCGAACACGGCGCAGGAGTCGACGGCGTTTGCGGGGTTGCTGAGCTCGTTTTCGGATCGCAATCCGGCGCTCGTTTTCGTCAATGGCGCGCAGGGCGGCCAGACGGCGGCGGACATCTCGAACCCCAACGCCAATTTTTGGACGGTCGTCAATCAGCGGCTGCAAACGCTCGGCGTGACGCCTGCGCAGGTGCAGGCGGTGTGGTTTAAGGAGGGCAATCGCAATCCGACCGGGCCGGCGGCGGGCGAGATCGCAACGCTGCGCGGGCAGTTTGAGACGATCATGCAGATCATCCGCAGCCGCTACCCCAACACCGAGGTCGTGTATGCCTCATCGCGTATTTACGGCGGCTACGCGGTCGGCACGCTGAACCCCGAGCCGTACGCATATGCCAACGGCTTTGCGGTGAAGCAACTGATCGAAGACCAGATTGCAGGCACCGACGCGGGTTTGCAGCCCGGGCCGGGCGGGGTGGTGCCGCTGGTGCAGTGGAGCGCGTATCTGTGGGCCGACGGACTTTCGCCGCGGTCGGACGGGCTGATCTGGGAGCGGGCCGATCTCGAAGCGGATGGGGTGCATCCGGCGCCGAGCGGCGAGTTGAAGGTCGCTCAGATGCTACTTGAGTCTTTTTCGACCGACCCGAGCGCGCGGATGTGGTTTCTGCACCCTGAGCGGCGGCAGCTGATCGGCGACTTGAACGGCGACCGGACCATCAGCGTCGGCGATATCGGCGCGTTTGTCCTCGCCGTCACCGATCCTGCGGGCTACGCATCGGCGTTTCCGACGATCGACGTCTTGCAGGCCGGCGATCTGAATTTCGACGGCAACGTGACCGTGGGTGATATCGGCGGATTCGTGCAGTTGCTGGTGAATTGGTAACGGGTGCCGTTCACGAGCGACTGCTTGCTGGTGCCACTGACGATTGAGAGCTGCAAAGTGACCTTGATCGGAGCGGAGTACCTCGCACGCTTGGCAAGCCAGGGCGGCTTTTCGGCCAAGATGGTGTTCAACGAGCACGGTGCGATTTTTTTCTCAGCGAGCTGCCAGCATCGCGACGAGAAAGCGCCCGGCATCTCCTATGAGGACGACTACAAAGGCAACGCGCTCGCCGCGATGCTCGCCCCGGGCCGGATCGATGTTCGCTATCACGCGGGCTTTACCGATCGCAGGGTAGGCCAGATTCTGAAGGAACTGGTGCACGAACCGGCGCTGCAGTTCTTACGCGGATATGAAGCGACCTATCAGGGGCGACCTATTGGCAGTTGTGGGTAGAGACATCATGCCGCGGCGGATACGCGGCGCGCGACCCCTTCACCCATCCCGGTGCTCAAACGGTTTGCGCATCATCATCATCGGCCGGCGCTGGGCGACGTTTACGAGAAGACCCAGGGCGATGAAGTTTGCCCAGACGCTGCTGCCGCCGGCGGAGACGAAGGGCAGGGTGATGCCGGTGATCGGGGCCATGCCGATGTTTTCGCAGACATTGAGCAGCGCCTGCAAGACGATCATGACGATTACGCCGACCGCCAGCAGCCGGCCGAAGGGGTCGTTGGTCTTGGTGGCGATTTCGACTCCGCAGATGACGATGACGGCGTAAAGCGAGATCAGTACGAGGCAGCCGATCAGCCCGAATTGATGGCCGATGATGGCGAAGATGAAGTCGTTGTTTTCTTCGGGCAGGAGCTGGGTATTTGCCTCCAGGAAGAGGCCGCGGCCGTAGCCCTCGCCGGTGAGGCCGCCCAGGGCCAGGGCGATCTTGGCCTGTCGCAGTTGATAGCCCTTGTCCATGTGCCAGCGCTCGTCGGGGGAGCTTTGCATGAAGACCACGCGGATGCGATCGCGTTGATAGTCTGACATGCCCCAGGCGTAGAACGCCGGCAATAGGGCAGCGCCGGCGAGGATCACGGTCACCAGATGGCGCTTGCGCGCTCCTGCGACAAAGAGCATGCAGAAGAGCACGGGCAGGAGCATCAGCAGTGTGCCGAGGTCGGGCTGTTTGAGGATCAGCAGCATCGGCGCGACGGTAAACAGAAACGGGGGCACCAGCCCGGCCCAGGTGCGGTAGGAATCGCGATAGCGCAGATAGCGGGCCAGCGCGAGGATGAGCCCGAGCTTCATGAATTCGCTGGGCTGGATCGAAAAGTAGCTGCCCAGCGTGAGCCAGCGGCGGGTATTGCGGCGCACGGGGATCAGCCAGTCGGGCACATCCCAGACGTAGCGATCGATGATGAGGGCCACCAGAGCGGCCATGACCAAGCCATAAAACAGATACGCGTGTTTGCCGATGCGGGTGTAGCTGGGCAGCAGGGTCACGATCATCAGCCCGACGCCGGTGAGGATGAACGCGAGCTGGCGCACGGTCGCCGGGCCGAGGACGGCGGCCCACTCGGCGAAGATCCATTCGGTTTCGCCGGATGCGCCGGCGGCGCCCAGTCGATCGGTGGCGTGAATGCAGAAGAGGCCGAGCAGCGAGAGCAGAAAGACGGGCAGCGCGAGGCCCCAGCCGAGGCCGGTGAACTCGAACAGGCCGTGACGGGCCGGCCCCAGCATTGCGCTCGGCTCGCGCACCATGCCGCGTGTGGCCATCAGCCCTTGGCCCCCGACGGCGCGAGGAGCATTTCGGCGATCGACTTGGCGATCGGCCCGGCGACGCGCCCGCCTGCGGCCCCGAATTCGACGACGACGCTGATGGCATAGACGCGACCGCGCGGGGAGGCGCCCTTGGGCGTATCGCGGGTCTGCGTGTAGCCCATGAACCAGGCGTGGGCCGGCAGCTTGCCGCCTTCAACCAGCGGTGGGTAGCGATCGTTGGCGCGCCGGCTGGCGATGCGCGGCTTCGGATCGGGGAAGCGCTTCAACAACTCCTCGCCACTGATATCCAACAGTTCTTCGCGACGGCCGTCGGGGTGTTCGACCACAAAGCGGTGGTTCAGGATGAGCGGCTGCGTCTGGGCGGAGCCGGTTTTGCCGCACATGACGTAGCGCTCCACATCGTCGCTCAGGCGGGCGCCGGGGGCTGTGCCACCCTGCTCATTGACGACGCGCCACATGCCGACGCGCACCGGCTGCAGCGCGCGGGCGGAGATGGGCACGTCGGCGGGGTGATTGTCGCCCAGGATCGGCGTGCCGTCGGCATCGCGCACCAGCACGACGGGCCGCCAGACGCCGCTTGCGATCGTGGCGGCGACGTTGGCGACTTGCAGGGGCGTCGCGGTCACCTCGCCCTGGCCGATGGCCCAGTTCCAGACGTCGGCTTTTTCGGCGTGGCGGCGCATGTGTTTTTGCAGCCACTTGTCGTCGGGGACGACCCCTGGGGATTCCTCGATGAGCCCGGTGCCGGCGCGTCTTCCGAGGCCGAAGCGATCAAAGCCGGCGCAGAGCCGCTCGGGGCCGAGCATTTGGCCGACGCGGTAGAAGTAGATGTTGCATGAATTGCGGATGGCGTCTTCGGCGCGCTGGCCCGCCGGGGTGTCGGTCTCGTCGTGCGTGACGCGGCTCTGATTGAAGATCCAGCAGCGAAACATGTTCGGCCGGTTGGGCAGCAGCGCGCCGGTGCAGTGAATCCGCGTCTCCGGGCCGACGGCACCGACATCGAGCGCCTCCGCGGCTGCGATCGCCTTGCAGGTCGAGCCCGGCGGATAGGAGGTTTGCAGGGCGCGGTTGCGCAGCGGATTGCGAATGCGATCGCGCAGCAGGTCGTCGTAGTTATCGCGGAAGTCGGCATCGCTGTAGGTCGGATAGGAGACTGCGGCGATCACGTCGCGCGATTCGACGTCGATCACCACCGCCGCCGCTCCGGCGGGATGCTGGCTGTTTTTGACGCCTTCGGCCAGCAGGGCGTAGATCTGCTTCTGCAGGTCGGCGTCGATGGTGAGCATGACGTCGCGGCCGGGCTCGGGCTCGACGCGCTCTTCGGTGCCCTGTGCGAAATCCTGTACCACGCGGCCGCGCGCGCCCCTCAGGATCGGGTCTGCCAGGCGCTCGACGCCCGAGGTGCCGCAGAAATCGCCAGATCGGAGTTCGCGCAGGTCGTCGCCGGCGAGCGGGTCTGCGGCAAGTAGCTTTTCGTCGACCCCGCCGATCCGTCCGAGGATGTGGGTCAGTTCGTCGGCCTCGCGCCGCACGCGGCGCGCCCCGGGCTGAACGCGAACCCAGGGCTGATTTCCCAGCCGCAACTGCAACTCCGCCGCGAGCTTGGGGGGAATGTCCTCGAGGACGGCGTGCCAGCGGCTTTCTTCGCGGATGGTGGAGATGGTGGGCGACTTTTGGCGAATGAACGTCTTCACCGCCTGGACGCGTTCGACGATCGCTTGTTCGCGCTCGCTCAGCATTGAGATGGAGATGCCCGCCGCCTCGGCCACGATTTGCCGCGTTTGCAGGAGGGAGTCGCGGAGGATCTCTATGGCTTCGTCCAGCTCGACCTCGGCGGGGATCTCGCCGGAGCGCCGCATGCGCCGGGCGAGCGTGCGCAGGTAGTTGGGATTCTGCTCGATGACGGCGTAGTACATGGTGAGATCGGAGGCGGGCTCGTCGCTGACGAGGGTGCGGCCCTTGCGGTCGAGAATGGCGCCGCGGGCGGGGCGAACGAAGCGGGACTCGCGCGGGGTGATGCGCGGCACGAGGTCGTGATATTGGCCGGCGCGAATGACCTGGATATCGACCAGCCGCGCGCCGATGAGGACCGCCAGCAAGCCGAGGCCGCAGATGAAGAACCAGAGGCGTCGTTCGAACATCCCGTCGCTCTCGATCCCGCGCAGATCGAATGTCGCGGTCGTCGGGCCCGGCCGCGCCTAGCCCGCGACGACCGAGTTCGTGAGCGTGCCGACGCCCTCGATCTCGACCGCGATCTCGTCGCCCGGGCGCAAGAATACCGGGGGTGTGCGGGCCATGCCCACGCCTTCGGGCGTGCCGGTCAGGATGATCGTGCCGGGCAGGAGGGTGAACTGGTGCGATAGATAGCTGATCAGCGCGGCGCAGGAGTGCACCATGTCGCTAGTTCGGGCGTCCTGCATGACCTGTCCGTTCAGGCGGCTCTGAATCCGCAGTCGATCGGGGGAGCCGAGCTCGTCGGCCGTGACGATCCATGGCCCGAGCGGGCAGAAGGTGTCCTGGCCCTTGGCGCGGGTCCATTGCTTGTCGTTGCGCTGGTAGTCGCGGGCCGAGACGTCGTTGGCGCAGGTGTAGCCGAAGACGAACTTCAACGCCTCGTCGATCGACACACGCCGCGCGAGGCGCCCGATCACGATCGCCAGCTCGGCTTCGTAGTCGATTTCGACCGAGCCGCCGTGGGCCGGCAACACGATCGACTCATCCGGGCCGATGACCGAGGTCGTCGGCTTGCCGAAGATCATCGGCTGCTCCGGCGCGGTCGAGCCGGTCTCCGCCGCGTGGGCGCGATAGTTGCGGCCGATGGCGAAGATATTGGGCGGCGCGATCGGCGCGAGAAACTGCGAGACCTGCGTCGGTGCGTCTTCAAAGGTCAACTCTTCGCCTTCGTCCTCGCGAAAACAGAACGCGCGGCCGTCTTCATCGAGGCGACCGGAACGGACCTGGCCGGCGGGATCGAGAAAGCGAACGACGCGCATCAGCAGCTCCAGCAGGAAGATTGAGGCGTTGATGTCCAGCGCGCGGCATGGGCGCGCCGCGTGCGACGCGGGCCGCGGCTTTGCGGGCGGAGGCGCTCGCGCGAGGCTGCGGGCCGGATCATGGCCACTCTCGCGCGCCGCAGGAGAGCAGCATCCCATCGCCATCGATCGGATACTCGCGGAAATAGTCGGCGATCGTCTGGGGGGAGACGGCGGCGGTCTCGGCCAGGCGGGCGTTGACGCTGCGCGGGCGGGCCACCTCTTCGATGTCGTCGATCACCTGCATGAAGCGTGTGCGCGGGCTTTCGCTTTCGAGGGCCAACTGCGTGCGGCGCTGATTGCGGACGCGCTCCACCTCATCGGGGCGGACGCCCTTCTTGCGCAGATCGGCGATTTCCTTGCGCAGCGCGTCGTGCATCTCCTCCGCCCGCTCCGGTTCGCCGTCGGCGTAGAAGGCGAGCATTCCGGTGTCGGCGTAGCTGAGCCACGCCACGCCCGCCGAGCTGCAGATACCCTTTTGCACGATGTGCCAGTAGCAGCGTGAATTTGCGCCGCCGAAGAGTGCGCCAAGGGCGCCGAGGCTGGCGTCGTGCTTGGTCCCGTGTCGGACGGAGGGATAGGCGATGATCACCGATTGCTGGCGAAAGCGGTCGAGCTTGAGGCGATGGACGCCGGTGCCGAGCTTGGGCGGCGCGGCGCGCTGTCGCTGCTGACGCCGGCCGCGGGCCCAGCCGCCGCAGGCGCGTGCGGCGGCGGCGAAGATGCGTTCGGGCTCGACCGCGCCGCTGGCGACGAGCACCATGTTTTCCGGCGTGTAGCGCTCGGCGTGATAGGCCGCCATCGTGTCGCGCGGCAGGCCGGCGATGGTCTCTTTTTCGCCGAGAATTTCGTGCGCGAGGGGGTGCTCGCCGAAGACGGTGCGATGCAGGAAGTAGGAGACGTGGCGATCGAACGAGTCGTCGTTCATCGCGATCTCTTCCAGGATCACGTTTCGCTCGGTCTCAAAATCCTCGTTGGGCAGGGCTGGGCGCATCATGTCGGCCAGCAGCTCGAGCTGAGGCTCAAAGCGGTCGGCGGGGACCCAGCCGTAATAGACCGTGTGTTCCTTGCCCGTGAAGGCGTTGTAGATGCTGCCGAGTTCGTCGAAGCGCACGTTGATGTCGTGCCAGTTGCGCCGGGCAGTGCCCTTGAAGCACATGTGTTCGAGATAGTGGCTGACGCCATGCTCGTGCGGCGCCTCGTCGCGGGCCCCGGTGCGGACGAGGAAGCCGAGGGCGATCGAACTGACGGCGGGCACGCGCTCACAGACGACGCGCAGCCCATTGGGCAGAGTGTGTTCACAGAACATCGATTGCATGGTCCGAGTCTATTCGGGTTGGGGGCAGGTGTCGCCTGCGTTGCGGCGGCCTTGGTCGGGGCCGGGCCGGGAGTGGGGCCGAAACGGCTCGCCCCGCGGCAGCCCACGTGTCGCCACTTGCGCCGCGCCGCCGACCGATTACCATTGAGGGGTATCAGACCGTAGGTAAACCCTCGACACGCGAATTGTCCGGAGTCCGCCGATGTCCCACGCCGCCGCTGGTCCGCTCTTTCGTCCCCCGCGACATCAGAACACGCGTGTCGTCGTCACCGGGCAGGTCGGCGTCGATAAGAAGCCGTTTCTGCAGAAGCTGCACGCCTTTGCCGAGGCCCGCGGCCACCGCTGCCGGCTTTTTCACATCGGCGACATGATGTACGCCGAGGCGCCCGATGTGCGGCCCGGCAAAATTCTCGACCTGCCGCTGGCCCGGCTGAACGGCCTGCGCCGCAGCGTGATGAAAGACGTGATCGCGAGCGTGGACGGTCCGGAGACGATGATCGTCAACACGCATGCCGCGTTTCGCTGGAAGCACGGGCTGTTTCCCGCGTTTGACCACGATCAGATGGCCGCGCTCGACGCCGACCTTTACATCACGCTGGTCGACAACCTTGACGCGGTGCATGAGCGATTGAGCCGTGAGCACGACATCAAGCACACGCTCAAGGACATCATGGTCTGGCGCGAGGAGGAGATTCTCGCCACCGAAATCCTGGCCAACAGCATTCAGGGCCACGGCTGCTTTTACGTCTTCGCCCGCGGCATCGAGGACAACACGGTCGAGTCGCTGTTCCGCCTGATCTTCAAGCCGCAGACCAAGCGCGTCTACCCCAGCTTTCCGATGACGCACGTGATGGACCTGCCCGATGTGCTGGCGGAGATCGACGCCTTTCGGGCGACGATCGCCGAGCATTTCATCACCTTTGACCCCGGCGACCTCGACGAAAAGCGCATGCTCTTTGAGGCCGGTGCGGCGACGCAGCGCGGCGAAAGTAGCTTCACGATGCATGTGAACGGGCGCGATGTGGCGTTTCCGGTGAGCGAAGTGACCAGCGTGGCGCGCGACATCGACGCCCAGATTTACGCCCGCGATTTCAAGCTGATCGATCAGTCGGACATGATCATCAGCCTCATTCCCGAATTGCCCAACGGCAAGCCGGGGCTGTCGTCGGGTGTGGAGCGGGAGCTGCAGCACGCCTGGGAAACGACCAAGGAGGTCTACGTGATCTGGACCCCGAAGGCCGCGCCCAGCCCCTTTATCACCGAGACCGCGACGCGGGTCTTCGGCAGCACCCAGGAGCTGCTGGCGCTTTTCCAGCAGAAGGGCTACATCGGCGAGTATCAGACGGACCTGCTGAAGATGTCGGCGCCGCGCGAACGCGGCAGATTTGGTTGAGAGATCGTCGCCGCGCGAGCTTTGATCGCAGATGCGCGTGGCGAGCGACAGGTGTCAGGAAAGACGTCTGAATCGCGCGTCTTTTGCCTGACACCCGACACCGTTGCGGGGCGAGAAAAAGCCTCGGACACCAGCTAGTTGCCGGTCAGCAGCAATACGAACGGCCCGATATCGGCGACGGTGACAAAGCCGTCGTTGTTCACATCTGCAAGCTGAATCTCGCATCCCGGGTACTGGGCCGCGTAGGCGGCGGGGTTCGTCAGCGCCAGCACAAAGCCGCCGATGTCGGCAACCGTGACAAAGCCATCGCAGTTCATGTCGCCAGGGGCGAACTGACATTCGTCGGGAATGCCGTCGGCGTTGAGATCTTCGCTGAAGGACGGCGTCGAGGCGTTGGTTAGCTGCGAGACCGACTCGGTGAAACTGACCGGCGCGATCATCAGGTCGGGGAAGGCGTCGGCGGTGCGCTGCAGCGCGATGGTCCGCAGCGGCCCGTTCGGCGCCCAGTAGCCGCGGGCGGGGCTGAACTGACGCCCGCGGCGATTTTCGACCACGTTGATCGCGTCGGTGGCGTAGCTGGGCAGCACGATGTCCTGATCGCCGTCGAGGTCGAGATCGACCAGCAGCACATCGAGCACGGCGGAGCTATCGGAACTCAGGTTGATGGGCGGCTCAAAGGTCCCGTTGCCGCGCCCAAACCAGACCGTCACCGCGTCGATGAAGAATGCGGTCAGATCGACGCGACTGATGACAAGGTCGTCGACCCCGTCGTCATCGAAATCAGCGGCACTGATCCCGAAGGGCTCGCTGCCGATGCTGATGACCTGACCGGGGCCCGACGGCAGAAAGGTGGCGTTGCCCGCGTTGGAGTGGATCGCCACCGTGCCGTTGCCGTTGAGCGTTACCGCTGCGTCGAGGAGGTTGTCTCCGTTGAAATGGCCGATGGCGATGCCCGCGACGCCGGGGCCGCTGAGCAGCATTTGGGTCTCGGTCATTACGCCGGCGCCGTTGTTGCGGAAGACGTGCAGCGCGCCGCCGTCGTAGGTGCCGCGCTCGCCGGTCTTGGGCGCGCCGCGATCGCCGGGCGAGGTGAAGACGCCGCCGGAGGCGACGAGGACGTCCAGATCGCCGTCGTTGTCGATATCGGCCAGTTCGAGATCGAGCAGATCGGGCGGGACGGTGTAGCTCTCGGCGGCGCCGAGTGTGCCGTTGGCGGCGCCGCGGAAGATGGTGAAGCGTCCGGCGCGGCCTTCGGGCACGACGATGTCGTCATCGAGGTCGCCGTCGATATCGCCGGCTTGCACGGTGAACACATCATCGCCGATGGTGCGCGTCTCGCCGGGGGAGAACGTGCCGTCGGGGTTGCCGAGCATGACGCGGAGCACATCGCTGGTGGAGTCGCCGCCGGTGGTGACGACGAGGTCGGGGATTGCGTCGGCGTTGATGCGCGCGGCGGCCAGGCCGAAGACGCCGCCGCTGCCGCCGCCGGCGCTGGAGGCGAAGCTGGCGGGGGCGACGCCGAATCCGGCTGCCCCGCGATTTTCGTGCACCATCAGCGTGGATTGGGTGGTGCCGACGGCGATGTCGACATCGCCGTCATTGTCGAAGTCGCGGCCATAGATGTTTCCGCCGAAGCGAACACTGGGGAACGTCGTGGCGACGGCATAGTTCGCCGGCCCGATTCGCTCGAACACATTTACCTGACTGGTGAAGCCCGGCCGGCTGGTGACGAGCAGCTCCGGTGTGGCGTCGCCGCGGACGTTGGCGACGGTCATCTCGACGCTCGCTGTGGGGAGCGGGAACGTGGGCCCGCCGGCGAGATTTCCGGTGCCGTTGTTGGTCCAGAGCTGCAGGAGCGACGACTGGCTGCGCACGACCGCCAGATCGAGGTCGTTGTCGCCGTCGACATCGACCGCGGCGGCGCCGGTGGGCGTGCCCGAGGTGGGGATGCTCGAATTGTTCGCGAAAGTGCCGCTGCCGTTGTTGCGCAGGACCGCGATCAGATTGGTGGGCGTGGTGGTTTGCGTGACGACCGCGTCATCGATGCCGTCGCCGGTGAAATCGCCGATTACGAGCTGGCTGGGGCTGGGCGTGGCAGGAAAGGTCGAGAAGGCGTTGAAAAAGCCTGCGCCGTCGTTCTTGAAGATCTGCCCCTGCGCGGTCACGCCGCTGATCGTTTGGCAGACCACGACGAGGTCGAGGTCGGCGTCGGCATCGAGCCGTCCGAGGCCGATGAACGCCGGCGCGGTATTGGTCGCCCGCGTGCTGCCGGGCGTGAGCACGCCGCTGGGCCCGCCGAAAAAGGGCTGGATCATGTTGACGTCGCGGCTGGCGACGATGACGTCGTCGTAGGCGTCGCCGTTGAGATTGCCCGCGGCGATCGTCTGCGTGCGGTTGCCGACGGAGTAGGTCTGTCGCGGCAGGAACTGGCCGGTGCCGTCGTTCAGGCGGACGACGAGGAAATTTTCGCCGACGCCGCAGATCGCCGCATCGATGTGTCCGTCGCCGTTGAAATCGCCAAACGCCTCGGCGATGGCCAGGATGCCGGTGAAGTAGTTTCGGACGCCGTCGAGGGCGGGGACGCCCTGGATGTCGCTTGCGTCGTCGATGCCGTTGTTGTTGCAATCGGGAAAGCCGCCCGCGACGACCGGGGTGGGTGCGGCGACGACGAGGGCGAGAGCGAAGAGGCGGCCGATCGAGGGAGCGATCGCGCGGAATGGCTCCGCAAACAGGCTTCGGGTCATCTCGATAACTCCAAGATTGTTATTAGCGCTCGAAGAATCGCAACGAAGGTAGCCCGCGCCGCGGGTTTGAGTCAACGCGATCTGCGCTTCACGCCGCGGAAGAGGCGGTCTGCGAGTGGGGCGACCCGTTTTTGCGGCGCTTTGGGCCGACAAACTGCTTCGAGCAGCCTCAGCAGATCTCCACCTTCATCACGACCTTGCGCACCTTTCCCGGTCCGGACGGCAGCGCGACTTGCGGGCTGTGAATGTCTCGCGGGGTGAAGACCGCGAACGTTCCCGCGTCGATGGTCAGATAATTTTCCAGCCCGGTTGGTGGGGGCTGGTAGAAGGCGGCTTCTTTGGCCGCGTCGTAGGCTGTTTTCTCCGCGAGCGTGCCCAACGGCGCGTAGCCCATGCGCTCGGCGCCGCTGACGACGAATTGCACGTCCCAGTAGCGCCGATGGGATTCCCAGACGCAATCGTGGGGCAGCTTGGTTTCGTAGTCCTGCACGATCGCGATCAGTCGCTCGCCCAGAATCTCGAAGCGCCCCGCTTCGTGGCACGCGAGGTCGGTGCGCGAAAGAAAGCCGAGCGCTGCATCGAGCAGCGGATGAATCGCGCGGTAAACGCCGCAGGCGGACAATTGGGCCACGATCATGCCGATTCACTCCCAAACATGGAAATCAGAGGAGGCGATTGTGCCGGCGCGGCGTTAGGGCAATCGCTCGATCAACCGTTCGGCCTCGCGCTGCCCTTCGGCCACTGCCTGCAGCCGGCCGTCGCCGCCGATCAGAAACAGCGTGGGCAATTTCGTGATGCCCCACGCTCTGCTGTATTCGCCGCTCATGCCGATCGGCTCTTCGCGCGATTGGAGCCCGGGCAGGGCCGGCAGCGGCTGGGGCGCGGCGGCGGGGCCCATGAGGACCACAGTTTGGCGCACGCCCGCACGGCTGAGGCGCTCCATCGGCTCGGGCCACGCGATCGGCCGGCCGGGCTTTGACGCGAGGGCGGCCGCGCTGAGATGCCAGACCACATGGAGCGCGCCGGCCTGCGATGCGGCGGAGGACGGGGCGACGCCGCGGAGGTCCATTGGCTGTCCGATGTTCTTCCAGCGGCGAACGCGGCCGGTCCAGACGCGTGTCACCGGGGCGTTGGGGCAGCGTTGCCGGGCGAGTTCGAGAATCCGTTCGGCAGCGGGGAGATCGTCGCGCTGCTCGTAGGCCGCCAGAAGATCTTGAACGACGATGGGCACGCGGGGCGATTCGGGGTGGGCCGCCAAGAAAGCCTCCCACGTCGCGGTGTCGAGCGGGCGGGCGTATCCGGCATCGACGGAGCGGCTCGAGGTCGCGGCGCTGGTCGGAGTGGGGTGCGGGCCCGGCACGCAGGCCGCCAGGCGCAAGCGCCAGTATTCGGCCTCTGCTGCGATGGTGGCGTTGGGCGGATTGGCGGCGAGTTCGGCGACGCGCTGCGTGAAAGGGTCCTGCTCAGCCTTGTCGAGCGCGAGGAGCTCCCAGCGCGTGTCGAGTTCGAGGGCGATCACGGCCTCGCGGTGAGTCGAACCCGGGAAGAGCAGCAACAGATTGCGGATCTCCGCCAGCAGCGCGCGACGGCGAGCGGCGGCGTTGGCGAACCACTCGGCTTCGCCGGACTCCGGCGCCTCGCGGAGCGTTTCGATCTGCGACCAGATGGCGGCTTCGGTGCGAGCCCCTTGCGCCAGCGCGGGGACGCCTTGCAGCGACAGGGCGAGTAGCGCGAGGGGGATGGCGGCGCGAACTCGTCCGGCGACCTGCCGCCCGCAACCGGCTGGGGCAGTCGCCATCACCAGAAGGACCAATCGCCGACGCGCACTACATAGATGTAGAGCGCGAGGTTTGTGACGGCATGAACGACGATCAGGCACCACAGGCTGCGCGTCCAATAGAAAAGCGCGTTGAAAAAGAGCCAGCAGAGAATGCTTACGCCCCAGTTGTCGGGGTGTTGCACGGTGCTCAGGAGCGATGTGCCGATGAAGGAAAACCAGGTGAACTTGCCCATCGGAATCGAGTCGAACTTATCCCACTGGATGAAGGCTCGCAGGAGGAAGCCGCGCCAGAACAGCTCTTCCACCACCGGCACCGCGGTACACGCCACCACGATTCGCAGGATGGTGGTGGTCCAGAAGAGGTCGTCGGCCCCGAGCGTGTCGCGCGGGTCGACGATCGCCTTTTGCCCCGGCATGCCCGGCAGGCGTCCGCCCAGGCCCCAGTCATCGAACATGTACTGCCCATAGACCCAGCCCCACGCCGCGAACAGGCCGGCCGGGACCGCGATCCACATCATCGGCCGGCCCCAGGAGGGCATGAACGGCAGGAAGAGGAATGCGACCGCGAGCGAGCCGACTCCGCGGATGACGATCGGAATCCACTCCTGCTCGGGCGGAAACGCGCTGACCAGTGCGAGCAGGGCCAGATAGGCCATGTAGGGCGCCATCAGGACCACGTCGGGCCGCGCGCGACCGACCGACTCAATCCAGCCCGGCGGGTTTGGTGATGAATGCAGTTCGGGCGCGGCGCTCATGCTGCTTTGACTCTCCCGATCAACCGGTCGACCGCGTCGACAAACGATCGACAGTCGGTCCGCGCCGCACTATAGCAGCGATATGCGTTCCGCCCCATCGGCTCTGCTGGCCGCGTTGGCGATCGCGCTGGGCTTATCGGCGGCCTCGCTGAGCGACCCGGTCGCGCGAAGCGATGCAACGTCGCTGGCTGACCAGCGCGCCCGGCTGGCCCTTGAGCGGCGCCTGCGCACCTTTGAGATCGTCGGCGGTCAGAGCCTGGGGCGCTGGCTGCAGCGCGACGCCGCGCGTGACGTCGCATTTGCGGCGTGGATCGCCTCTTTGCCGCGGGCGGGCGAAGCGCGCCTGGCGGGGACGACGGCGGTTCGGGTGGAAGCGCGGGGCGACGACCTGATCCGCGCCGTTCGCGAGATTTACCGTACGGTGCCGCGGGCCGATGATCCGCCCCACGGCCCCGCCCTCAGGGCTGATCCAACGGCGCGCTGGAGCGAGGTGGGGCAGACGCAGGAGGGCGAACCTGCGTTTGATGAATCGCTGGATGTGGTGTCGGCGGCCCGCGCCATTCTGGCGCAGACGCTGATTGAGTCGGCGGGTCGACTGCGCGTCAGCCCTGCCGAGCGGCTCGGCCCCTGGCTCGATCGCCGTCCGGGGCTACGCGAGGCGGTGGTCGATCAACTGCCGGACGCGATAACGGTGAATCTCCACGAGACGGGTGCGAACACCGTGGCCGATGCGACGCTGGAGCTGCGGGCCCTGGTGCCGATTCTGGAGGCGCAGGTTGCGGGGATGCCGCCCGCGACGGCCGCGGGCATCGACTTTGTCGACATGTTCTCGCTGAACGCGGAGCGATCGCTGGTGGCTAAGACCACTTTGGCGGCGCCGATCGAGCCGCGGACGCCCGCGGCGCTGCGGCGGGCGGCGTCGGTCTCCTGGGCCGGGCGCTCGATGGAGGCGATCGGCCGGTCGTCGATCTCGTCCGCCGAGGGCAGCGGCTTGCTACCGGTCTTCAGCGATCGCGACCTGGAGCGAACGATCGATCAGGCGACCTTCGTCGCCCAACAGACGCTGCGCGACGATCTGCTCGCCTTGCCGCACCCGGCCGGTGGATCGCTCCGGGCCGCGTGCGAGCGGTCTGCAGCATTGCGAGCCGAGCTCGACGCGATCGTGGAACTGGCGTCGCCGAGCGGCCCGCCGATCGTTTGCGACGACGGCGCGGTGGAAGTCCGGCTCACGCTGCCGCTGGAGTTGTTGGCGCAATCCGAGAACATCGCGGTTCGAGCGCTCTGACATCCAGTTGCGCGACTCGCGCGGAAGGGCCGCGAGGATGCAACGGCGTTGAGGAGCGCGAAGCTGGTGTGCGGAGGGTGCTTGTGAGCGCCGGCTTCGCTATCGGGCCAGATGTTCGAGCGTGGCCTTCATCATCGCGGGCAGGTCCGGCGGCCGGCGGGCCGAGATGAAGTTGCGGTCGATGACGACCGGCGCGTCGCTCCAGTGCGCTCCGGCGTTGATTACGTCGTCCTTAATCCCCGGCGTGCTGGTCATTTTTCGCCCGCGACAGATTCCGGCCGAGATCATGATCCACGGCCCGTGACAGATTGTCGCCACGAGCTTGCCCGCGGCGTCGAATTCGCGCGTGAGGCGCAGCACATCGGCATCGCGTCGCAGCTTGTCGGGCATCCAGCCGCCGGGAATGACGACGGCCGTGTAGTCCGCGCTGCGCACGTCGCGCACCTGGGCATCGCTGATGCACGGATAGCCATGTTTGCCCGAGTACTTTGTTCCCGCGGCTTCCAAGCCCGCGACGACACAGGCGAACCCCGCCTCTTCGAGCCGCAGCTTTGGATACCAGAGTTCGAGGTCTTCGTAGTCGTCCCCGACGAAGATCAAAACGCGGCTTGCGCTCATCGGGCTTCTCCCATTTTGAGGACAGTGTCAGGTGGCAAGTGTCAGGTGGCAGGGAATACACAGAAGCGGTCTCGAACAAGACCTGTCACTTGCCACTTGACACCTGCCACTGTCCCCGAATCCAGACGAACTGAACTATGGAACGGGCACGTGATCGAGCAGATACTTCACGATGTCGTCGCTGGTCTTTTCTTCGGCCTCGGCCTCGTAGCTGACGATGACGCGATGTCGCAGCACGTCGGGGGCGATGTCCTTGACGTCCTGCGGGGTGACATAGCCGCGCCCGGCCAGAAACGCCGCGGCTCGTGCGCCCAAGGCGAGGAAAATCGTGGCGCGCGGCGAGGCGCCATATTCAATGAGATCGGCGATCTCCAGCTTGAACTCGCGCGGCCGGCGGGTGGCGTGAACCAGCGCGACGATGTAGTCCTTGATCTTGTCATCCATGAAGATGTCGTCGATCAGCCGCCGCGCTTGCAGGATTTGCTCCGGGTGGAGCACGGCGTCGATCTGCAGCGCTCGGCGGGCGAAGGCCATGCGATCGAGGATGACGCGCTCTTCGTCGCGCGTGGGGTAGTCGACGACGATCTTGAGCATGAAGCGGTCGACCTGGGCCTCGGGCAACGGATAGGTGCCCTCCTGCTCGATCGGGTTTTGCGTGGCGAGGACGAGGAAGGGCTGCGGCAGCTCAAAGGTCTGCTCGCCGATGGTGACCTGCCGCTCCTGCATCGCCTCCAGCAGCGCGCTTTGCACCTTGGCCGGCGCGCGGTTGATCTCGTCTGCCAGCACGAGATTGGCGAAGATCGGCCCGCGCTTCACGCTGAAGGAGCCGCTGGCGGGTTGATAGATCATCGTGCCCAGGATGTCGGCCGGGAGCAGATCGGGCGTGAACTGAATGCGGCGAAAGCTGGTGTGAATCGCGCGCGCCAGGCAGGAGACGGCGGTGGTCTTCGCCAAACCGGGGACGCCCTCGAGCAGAATGTGGCCGTCGGCGAGCAGGCCGATCAGGAGCTTTTTCAGCAGCTTGTCCTGCCCCACGATGACGCGGCGCAGCTCGGTGAGCAGCCGCTCGAAATGGCTGTACTGCTGGCGCACGAGTTCGCCGATTTGTTGGACTTCGAGATGAGAAACGCTCATATCGCTCTTGATTCCTTCTAGGGTGCCGTGGCACCGCCCGCCTGGAAGGCGGAGATTATCAGGAAAACGACGTAGGAAGCGAGCAGCGCCGCCCCTTCGCCGCGGGCGACGGTGTGGCCATGCGTGCGGCTGATCGGGACCAGCGCGATCGCCAGCAGGCCCATGTAGATGAGCGGCGCGATCATCGCCCCGTTCACCGCCGGCGGCGCGATCAGCCCGGTAAGGCCGAAGATGGCGCCGGCGTTGAAGAGGCACGAGCCGATCGCGTTGCCCATCGCGAGGTCCGACTGGCCCTTCAGCACCGCGAGCACGCCGGTGACCATTTCGGGCAACGTGGTGCCGATGGAGACGATGGTGACACCCACGACGGCGGCGGGCACGCCCAGGCGAATCGCCATCGCGCTGGCGCTGTCGCTGGCGAGCGAGCCGCCCCACGAAAGCAGCGCCAGTCCGCCGCCGAAGCAGGCGAAGATCAACACCCAACCCATCGGCGGCGAGCCCGCGGGCACGGTCGGATCGTCGTCGAGTTTCGAGATGGCGATCGCTTCTTTTTTCTCGCCCTCGGTCATCGATGCGGTGGGAACGACTTGCGGAGTTTGCAGGGCCGACATGATGGTCCACACGCTGTAGCCGCCGAAGATTCCGAGCATGAGCCCCATTTCCCAACGCGCAAAGCCGGCGGTCAGACCGATGACGGACATGAAGACGAGGATCACGGCGTTGAGCAGCGTCTCAACGCGGATCAGGCGCACCTGCACCGCGAGCGGACGGATGAGGGCGCAAAGTCCGAGGACGAGCGCCATGTTGCAGATGTTGGCGCCGACGACGTTACCGAGCGCCAGTTCGCCGCGACCCTTGATGGAGGAAACCAGATTGAGCGCCATCTCGGGCGCGCTAGTGCCCCAGGCGACCAGCGTCAGGCCGACGACGAGCTCCGAGACGCTTAGCCGTCGGGCGGTGTCGACGGAGGCGGAGACGAGCAGTCGTCCGCCGACGAGGAGCAACGCGAGTCCGCCGAGCATTTGACCGATGAGTGGCAGCATGGTGGAGGGAGGGTAGACCCCACCCGCTCAGTTTTCACGAACGCGCTGCAAATCGAAACAGGCCATCTCATCCCCGTTTCGCACCAGCAGCCGCCCGGCGGCGATGACGGGGTGATTCCAAGTCTTTCCGCGGATGGCGTCGGATCTTGTCACTTCGCGATATTCGGCCGGCGCGGCGTCGACGAGTGCGACCTCGCCCGCCTCGGACACGACCAGCAGATAGGGCGGCGCGAGGAGCACTTGTCCATAGCCATAGCGCCCGCCCTTCCAGGCCCGCTTGCCGTCTTTCAGGCTCACGCATGCGAGGATGCCTTCGTCGAGCCCGTAGGCGTGCCCTTCGTGGATCACGAAGTCGTTGAACTTGGGCTTGAGCTTGTCGCTGGCCCAGCGCTGTCCGACGGTCCAGGTCTCGCCCGACTTTTTTACCTCGAGGAGGCGCAACCCGCGGCCATAGCCCATGCCGATCAGCACTTCGCTTTCGCTCAGGACCATCGGCTGGGCCACCTTGGGCATGCCCTCTTTCCATTCGTGCGACCAGAGTTCGTTGCCGGTGGCGGGGTCGAACGAGGCGAGACCTGCGCCGTCGAAGATCAGCACTTGCGGCACGCCCGCCAACGTCGCCAATTGCGGCGAACTGTAGGAATCGGCGCCGCCGAAGGCGCGCCAACGCAGCTTGCCATCGCCGATGTCGAATGCGGCGAGCCGCAGGTTGTTGATTCCGTCGAGTGCGACGATGACGAGACCGTCGTGCACGAGCGGCGAGCCGGCGAAACCCCATTGCGGCGTTCCGTCATCGCCGGCGGCTTGTTCGACGCGCCAGACTTTTCGGCCGGTGGCGGCGTCGAGACAGGTCAGAATTCCGCTGGGTCCCATGATGTAAAGCCGACCGTCGGCGAAGGTTGGCGTCGCCCGCGGGCCCAGGCCGCCGGCCATTTCGTTAAAACGGTTCTTGTCGGCGTAGACCCAGCGCTCGCTGCCGCTCTTCAAGTCGTAGGCGACGACGCACTCGAATTCGCCGCGCTGTTCCTGGGTGAAGATGAGCGGGTCGACGACTGCGAACGAGGACCAGCCCGCGCCGATCGGCTGTTTCCAGAGTTGGCGGAGCGGGAAGGCGGCCTTAAGCGCGGCGGAGTCATAGCTGCCTTCGAGCGCGACGCCTGCGCGATTGGGGCCGCGAAAGCCGGGCCAGAGCACATCGCCGAGAGTTGGGGCGGATTCGGGGGAGAGCGGGCGCGCGACTTCCTCGCCCGCCGCGACGGTGATCCCGCCCACGGGCTGCCAGCGCGGCGCCAGCGTGATTCGCCCGAAGCCCTGCTGCCCGCCGCCGCGGACCGCGAGCCACGGCAGCATGGCACCGATGAGCGTGAGCGCCAGCGCGGTTCGCCGGGCGCCGAGCCGCCAGCCGCCGGTCAGACGCCAGCACCAGAGTCCGAGCAACATCGCGGCAGGCACGCCCCAGAGCAGGGCCATCGGCCGCGCGTTTTCTTCGCCCGCAAAGTGAATGACCAGGCACATCGCGGTCAAAATCGCGAGCAGACGCAGCAAAGCGACCCAGCGCACGCGCGAGAGACCAAAGGCCCAGGCGGCGATCACGAGCCCGACCAGAGGCGGCAGCGCGATTGTCGCGAAGAGCCACATCAGCACATCGAGACCGTTTGCGGTGAGTATCGCCCAGGCTGCAGCGCCGAGGGTGGCGAAGAGCAGAATGCCGCCGAGTCCGCGCGGCTCCGCATTAACGCGGGGCGGCTCGCGGTCCGGCACTGGCGTTGCGGTGGAGTCCGAGGAAACCTGCATGTTCATCTCCGAAAGGGCGGCGAGCTTGCCGCCGCGGGCGCGGCTGAAAGCGACGAGTGTAGGCCGATCGGCCAGCGATCGAAGGATTTGAAGTCGCGGCCACGGGAGCGTAGGCGGTTAAGATTGGGGGCATTAGTCCCCGGAGATTCCCATGCACTCGACCATCGCCCCGCAATCGACCGCCCCTGCCGCCGGCCCGCGCCCCCTGCGCGCCCCGCGCGGCAATCAACTCTCCTGCAAAGGCTGGCTGCAGGAAGCCGCCTTGCGCATGCTCATGAACAACCTCGACCCCGAGGTCGCCGAGCGGCCCGAGGATCTGGTCGTCTATGGGGGCATCGGCAAGGCGGCCCGAAGCTGGCCTGACTTCGATCGCATCGTCGCGGCTCTGCGGCGGCTTGAAAACGATGAGACGTTGCTGGTGCAGAGCGGCCGCGCGGTCGGCATTCTGAAGACCCACGCCGACGCTCCGCGCGTGCTGCTGTCCAACAGCATGCTGGTGCCCAAGTGGGCCACGTGGGACGAGTTCCGCCGGCTCGAAGCGCTGGGCCTGATCATGTATGGCCAGATGACCGCCGGCTCGTGGATTTACATCGGCACGCAGGGAATTCTGCAAGGGACCTACGAGACCTTCGCCGCTTGCGGGCGAAAGCACTTTGCGACGGGCGCGACGAAGGGGAAGACTGATTCGGCGGCGCCGCTTGCGGGGCGTCTGGTTGTGAGCGGCGGGCTCGGCGGCATGGGCGGCGCGCAGCCGCTCGCCGCGACGATGAACGGGGCGGCGTTTTTGGGCATCGACGTGGATCGCTCGCGGATCGAGAAGCGCGTCGCGACGCGCTATGTGGATCGGATGACCGATCGTCTCGACGAAGCGCTTGCGTGGCTGAATGCGGCGCAGCGCGATCGGACGCCGCTGTCGGTGGGGCTGCTCGGCAATATCGTCGATGTGCTCGGGGAGCTGGTACGGCGCAACATCACGCCCGACGTCCTCACCGATCAGACCTCGGCCCACGACCCGTTGAAGGGTTACGTCCCCAGCGGCATGACCTTTGAGGCGGCGCTCGCGCTGCGCGGGAGCGACCCGCAGCGCTACACGCGCGAGAGCTTCCGCACGATGGGCGAGCACATCGCGCTGATGTTGGAGTTGCAGAAACGCGGCGCCATTACCTTTGACTACGGCAACAACCTCCGCGGCCACGCGAAAGAGGCGGTGGAGAAGGGCTGGTACTCGCCCTCGTCGACGCGGGCCGCCGCCGCTGCCTCGGCTTACGACCCCTTCGCCATTCCCGGCTTCGTGCCCGAGTACATCCGTCCGCTGTTTTGTCGCGGCAGCGGGCCGTTTCGCTGGGCGGTGCTGTCGGGCGACGCCAAGGATCTCGCCACGACGGATCAGGCCGTGCTCGACACGTTTCCCGATGTCGACTCCGCGGGCCGGGCGATTCCCGAGCATCAGCACCTGTGCCGGTGGATTCGCATGGCGCGCGAGAAGGTGGCGTTTCAGGGGCTGCCGGCGCGGATCTGCTGGCTGGAGTATGGGCAGCGGGCGAAGATGGGCCTCGTTCTGAACGATCTCGTGCGCACGGGCAAGGTGAGCGCTCCGATCGTCATCGGTCGCGACCATCTCGACTGCGGCTCGGTCGCCAGCCCGAATCGCGAGACCGAAGCGATGAAGGACGGCTCCGACGCGATTGCCGACTGGCCGATTCTCAACGCGCTGGCCAACACCGCTTGCGGCGCGAGCTGGGTGAGCCTGCACCATGGCGGCGGCGTGGGCATGGGCTACTCGATTCACGCCGGCCAGGTGATTGTGGCCGACGGCACGCCCGAGGCGGCCCGGCGGCTGCAGCGCGTGCTGACGAGCGACCCGGCGTTCGGCATTTTTCGTCATTGCGATGCGGGATATGAAGATGCGCAGGCGATCGCGCGCGAGCGAGGCGTGGACCTGGCGCGGTAGCGCTGCGTGCGATGGCCGGGTCGTGACATCGCAAGAAATTTCAGCGCGGGAAGCGACGAACCGCAATCATGGCAATCGTGATCGCTCGAACGGAGCAACAAGGCGACTGTCGACGAATCGGCATTGTCGCGAACTAGCGGCTACCACAAACCTGGTGCGAGTTCCGCCGAGCTTCGGCTCAGCGCGCGCGTTCGCGAGATTGGGCGGCGGGTCGAGAAACGTCGCTCGCTTCGGCGTTGCTGACATTGCCGGAGTCAAAGTGTTTCGAACGGGCGGAGGGCGACCATCGCTTCGGTCCCGTAATCACCTGTTCTGATTCCGCTGCACGCGGCCTCGGGGTCGGCGGCGGAGCGGTGCCGAGTCCGAGGCTGCCGATCGCCGGATCGGCCCTCGCGCGAGCCGCAGCATTCCGGCTCCGCGCGGCCTCGCGACGCCGGCGCGAAGGGGTGTAACTCAAGATCTCCGCCCCCATACCTGGCCCGGGAGCGCTTTCGATGGGATGCGTGAGTGACCTGCCGCCCGATTTTTTTCAGATATCGCCGAACGCGACACTACGGGTTTTTGGCGGGTTCGCCCGCCGACTCGATTCTGATACGCGTCAGGGCGCATCGCGGCCCGGCCCCAACGATGATTCGCGGAGTAACGATGAACTTCCTTCGCATTTCGGTGTACGCAGTTGCCCTGCTTGGACTTGGCTTCGGTGCCGGGTGTCCCCCGATCATGCCGAACCCCAATGGGAACGGGAATTCGAACGGCGGTCCGGCTGACGACGCGCCGGTCTTCACCGAAGCTCGAGCCGCAGCCGTAGACGTCAATCTGCCGCCGAATGTTCGGATCGACGTAAACGGCCTCTTGGTGGGCACTCCTGGCGGGCAGACGGCAGTGAGCGGCGGGCGAGCGGAGTTCGACGTATTTTCCGATTTTCCCAGCTTTGTGCAGGTGTTTGGCGCCGACGGACGGGCGGTGTTGGCCGGGTTCGTCACGCCCGGCGAAAAGTCGGCGCCGCTGGACGTTCGCAGTTCCGCCGCCGCCGCGCTCTATTTTGCGATCGGCGGATTTGCGTTGCCTGCAAACCGGACCGCGGCGGCCGTTGAGTTGTTGCGAGACTCGCCCGAGTGTGAGCGGCTGTCGGCGGCGTTGGCGACGGCAATGCAGTCCAACCCAGCGGCATTCGGGGACGGCGATCCTGCGGTCGAGGCGGCGCTGCGGGATTCGTTGGCGAGCTTGCTGGCGCGCGCGCGGACGGACGCCGCCGTGGCGCAGCTGCGCGGGCTGGGCCAAACTTCCATCTCCAGCAAGTCGGTGGCGCGTTCTCAATTAAGCGACGGCTTTGTGTTGTTGAGCCCGGAAGCATCGGTGCAACTCAGCGGGGCGCAAGTGCTGCAGAATGACGCCGGCGCCGGCATTCTGGTGCAGAACAACTATCGCCGGCGTTGCATTCTGTTGCCCTATTACGTTGGGTCGGAGAATGCCGAGGGTATTCGCACCGACGAAGCGCCGGAGCTGTCAGGCGGTGGGCTGAACGTCCCCGGCTCGGCGCGTCTCAGTCCGATCCTCGCGCTCGGCTCTCTGACAGGAGCCACGCCGTGGGCCCCCGTGCGCAGCGAGGCGACGCCTTTGCCGCGGCCGACGGATGCGCCGAAGCATTTCTACAAGCTCGTGTTGCTGGGGCCGTCGCTGACGGGAGGCGGCATCCCGCCGAGCCTGAATACGCCGGAGTTCGCGGCGTTGCAGCCGGACTGGGACGCCCGGATGCGTTCCCTGCAGTTCGAAATGTTCGTCTTCGATTTTTTCCTGCCGACGCTGGAGTTTCTGCTGCTGGGCACTGCGTCGAACATCGGCGTGGATGGTCGTGTTGCGACGCTTGAGCTGTGGCGCGAGGCGATGGAGCCGACCCTGGTCGCGCGCGGCTTTCCGTTGGCGTCGGCGACGACCTCCGAATATCTGCGCGGGGCGGTGATCGCTTCGCTGGGAGAGCTGCGCGAGAACCCGAACGGATTCTTTAGCCGAAACGTGCTGCAGACCTTCATTCGCTCAGTGCCGCAAGCGCTTCGCAATCGGGCGACTCTCGAAGCGCTGCAGGCCAGCGTCCAGCGGGCGCTCGCAGCGCGAACCATCCTGCTTTCGGTGGAGCTGGCATTCGGCGGAGCAGACCTGCTGGCAGTCATGCGCGATCTCACCAGCGCGTCGGCGATCGAGACGTGGGACGCGACCGTGATCGAACGGCGCGTGCGATTGACGCCGCAGATTGCGACGCTGAATGGGAATGACCCGACGGAAGTGTTTGAGGCGAGCGTCGTCGGCCGCGCGAACGAGGCGTTCCTCTATCGCTGGACGACGACCGGGCGAAACGGCGTGCTGTTCGATGAGCTGGGCGGTGAGGGCGCCACGCTCGAAACGAGCGATAAGCGGGTGCAATACGTCGCGAATGCGGGGATTGGCTTCACGGGCGAGCTCGACACCGTCACGGTCGAGGTGTTTGAGAGCACATCCATCGGCGTCATTCCGCCCGGGGCGATTCCGATCGGCGTCGCGACGGCGACGGTGCGCGGCGGAACCAGCGCCGACCCGGGGAACGGCGACGGTTGCGGGCCCGGGAACATCGTGACGCGCCCTGACACGGGACTGTTCAGCATCACGATCCCGCGATCGGTTCGGCTCGGCAGCCGGATGGAGGTGGTCGTAACGATCAATGGTCCGGAGATTGAGCGTCTGATCACCGGGGGCAGACAGTGTCAGGTGGTGGGCGACATCGTCTGCGTCTCTGGAGCAATCGACTTCATTCGCAATCAGAACTACGACGAAATCCTGATCGACGGCGTCCCGGCGTTTTCGGCGTCGGACACGCGCTCGACCGTCGGCAATCGAGTCTCGACTTACGGCGACGATGTAACGCACGCCGGGATGCGGATGGACGTGATTCCGCTGACGTTTGATACGCGAACGCGACTGACACGCGCGCTCAGCGTGCCCATCGACACGCTGTATCCGTGTGACGGGACCAAGGGCTACTTCGTGCGCGTCTTGATCGAACCCTCGTGCGGACCCAATTTCCCGACGCTGGAGCAACAACTGGCGTTTGAACAGTTCTTCGTGTCGCAATAGGGCGAGCGTGACAGGACACCGGCGCCGCCCTGTTCGTTGCGAAACCGAATCTTCATATCTTCGCGATGCAGCGGCGTCACGATCTCGCATCACGACTCGCTATCATCCCGACGTCAGACCGAGTCGACGATCCGCTGCCGCCGCGAGCGCACGAGGAGCGGATCACGACTTTCCGGATCGACCGCCTGTCACTCAACCGCCCGTGAGCAACGCGACGAATGCTCCGATATCACCGACGGTGACGAAGCCGTCGATGTTCACGTCGCCATTCATGATGTTGCAACCGGGGAATTGGATCGCGTACTGGGCCGGGTTGGTCAGGGCGATCACGAAACCCCCGATATCACCTACGGTGACGAAGCCGTCGCAGTTCATGTCGCCGATCGAACTTGCGCTTGGCGAGCACTGGATATTCAAGACTCCGTCGCCGAGCTCGCTATCGATCGACGACAGCCGGATTCGATAGGTAACGCCTGCGGTTGCGGGGAACTCGACCCTGGAATTGAACGGGTTTTCGGTGCAGAGCGGACTGTTGTCGTTACAGGCGATCTCGCTCAATTGCCCGCAGGCGCCGCCATACACCGCCAGCGACGTGTTGTAGTTGGAGCCGCAGGTATCGACATCGACCGTGCCGGTGCAGGAGGCCGTGTAGATAAACCAAAGCGTCGCCTGATTCGGGCGGCCGCAACTGGCGGGCGTTGCGTCGATCCCGCCGCAGCTGCCGTCGAATTCCGTCGTACCGCCCGCCGCGAGCAACGCCGTTGCGCAGGAGTCGTTCCGCGCGGCATCCACCACATTGAGATTGAACGACCCGAGCGCGCCGCCCGAACCCGCCACGCGAATCCAGTATTGCTCGCCGCCGGATACCAGGATGCTCAGGTACGAATCGCCCGGTCCGGCGCATGTGCCCGGGGCTGTCGCGTCGTCGTTGCACGCAACTTCGACCAGATTGGCGCATGACGTGCCGGTGAAAATGCTCAACGTGGTGTCGGCGACGGAGCCACAGGTGTCAACCGTCAGCCGCGTCGAGCAATTTGTCGGCAGCCAGCGATACCAGAGGTCCCTGTCGGCCGACCCGCCGCAGGATGCGGTTGCGTCATTGGAGGCGAGGGTGAGGTCGCCGCTGGATGTACCGGAGAGGGGCAGCAGTTGCGCTTCGCTGCAGGCGTCGTTGGCGGCGGCGAAGTTCGCGTTTAACACGAACGAGGCGACACCGCCGCCCTTGACGCCGACATAAACGCGGTACTGGACTCCCGCTTCGACGATCACGTCGACCTTAGAAGCCAGGGTTCCGAAGCAGTCGGACGATGCGTCGGCGTCATCGTTGCAAGCCACCACCAAGCCGGCGCACCCGCCGTCGAGCACGCTCAAGACCGTGTCGGCGCTCGAGCCGCATGTATCGAGCGTTAGCCGACCGCTGACTGGCGGCGTGTACGAGTACCAGACGCCGCGCGCATCCGGGAAACACTGTGCGGGACCGTCGGCCGTGGCGCAACCGGCGTCGGCGCTGGTCTGTCCGAGGACGAGCGGCGCGGCGGCCGCACAAATGTCGTTCAGCGGCGGCAAGTCGCGAACGGTCAACTCGCCGGCGCCCATGGGTATGCCGGCGAATTGCGTATAGCAGAAGCGATAGGTCGCGCCGGCGACGGCGTTAAATGTCAGCACCTCGACGCCCGACGGGCAGAACTGTGTGACGTTCGTCATGTGCCGCGAACCGATGCAAGTCAGGCCGCTGCAATCGCCTTCGTAGACCGACAGCAGGAGTTCGGCCGGCCCCGCGGTGCGGCAGAACTCAACCGCCTTCGGCCCGCCGCACGTGGCGGTGTAGGCGAACCATTCGCCGGGCGTGCCGGTGGGGGCATTGCAGAATCGACCGCCCGTCCCGATGGCGCACTCGCCGTCAAATTCGACGGAACCTGCGGCCAGCGGCTCGGCGAGTGTGCATGAGCCGTTGTCTGACGCGGCAAACAGAACATTGAGCTGAAATGCGCCGACGCCGCCGTTAAACCCAGAGACGCGAATCCATAGCGATTCGCCGCCGGCGACGAGGAGCTCGAGTCGCGATGCCCGAATGAACTCCGGGCAGAAGCTCGCGTCGTCATTGCATGCGAGCTCCACACGCTCCTGACACGACCCGCCGTAGACGGACAACACCGTGTCCAGCTCCGAGCCGCACGTATCGAGCGACAGTCGGCCATCGCAGACCGCATCCCAGCGATACCACACATCGGGAGTGCCGCTGGATATCCCGCACGAGGCTGCGCCATCGACCGTCGCGCAACGCGTATTCTCGAAATACGTTCCATTGGCGACCAATGTGGCATCGAGACAGAAGTCATTCTCCGGTCGGACGGGCGTGATGGTGATGGTTCCGCTGCGGGGCGAATCGCCGGGCGGCGGCGCGTAGCAGATGTAGTAGGTGGCGCCTTGCGTTGCGTCAAAGCTGAAGGCCTCTGTGCTTTGCGGGCATACGGAAAGGGCCGAAAGTTGCTGTGCCCCGACGCAGCTCAGGGATGTGCACGAACCGCTGAACGCAGAAAGCCATGCGCCGGAAACGCCCTCCGCATCACAGATGTCGACGATGACCTGACCGGTGCATGAGGCGGTGTAGCTGAACCAATAGCCCGGCCGGTTCAGGGGCGGAGCATTGCAATAGCGGGCGCTGGGCGCTGAAGCACACTCGGCGTTGAAACTGTGCGGGCCATTGACGATCGGCTGCGCCGTCGCGCAGGTATCGCGAAGCGGCTCGACCGAATTTACATTCAGCACAAAGTTGCCGGCGGCGGCGCCAGCGCCGAACTGGGCCACACTGATCAGATAGCGCGTGCCCGCGACGACCGGAATCTCGATCACGGACCCGCGATTGTTCCCGCAGCCGGGCGTATCGTCGTTGCACTGCATCTGCGTCAGGGCCCCGCAACTCCCGGTGTAAATCGCGAGAACTGTATCCCAGGTGGTGCTGCAGGTATCCAGGCGGAGCACATGATCACAAGTTGGTGTGTACGAATACCACAGATCCCGGGAGAAGATATTGGCGCAGGAGTATTGCCCGTCGGCCGTCGCGCAGGTGTTGCTGCCATTGATCACGCTTCCGAGAGTCACCGGCAATGCGTCTGCACATGCATCATTCGCCGGAAGCGGCATTCGCACATCAAGCCTGTAGTTTCCGCGATTCAAGGCGCTGAAGCCCGCGATGCGGATGTAATAGATGGTGCCGGCCGTGACGGGCACAGAGAGGAACGAGGTGTCTGCGCCGCCGCAGTTTCCTTGTCCGGTGTTGTCGTCGTTACAGGCGACTTGTGAGAGCGCGCCGCAGGAGCCGGTCCAAACTGAGAGCGTCGTGTCGAAGCTGGAACCGCAGAGATCGAGCGTCAGCGTGTTGTTGCAAGGGGCGATGAATCGATACCACACGTCCGCCCCAAGGACCAACCCGCAGCTCGCGTTGATGTCGTTGGTCGCGCCGAACGTATCGCCGAAATAGACCTGATTGGCGAGAATCGTGGGCGCACTGGCACATTGATTCGAGGCCGGCGCCAGCGTGATTTCGACATCGTCGAGGCGAAATGTGCCAAAGCGCTTGAACCCCAGAAAGGAAATCTGGCTCGCGGAATCGCCAGCCACCACGTTGTAGGAATAGCGCGTGTAGGCGAATCCTTGTTGCGGGGCATTCAGGTCCAGCAGCAGTTGATCTTCCCAAAAGACCTGAAACCCGTCGAATACGGGTGCAATATTGTCGCTGGAGAGCCAAAAACTCACCTGATAGGTCAGACCGGGCTGGGTCGCGATCTGCTTTCGCAGCACGTCGGGCAACCCCTCGTGCGCACCGAAATGCGCCGAGCGATTGCCGCTCCGGGCTATCGCCGGATTGCTCACGCAATTCAGGAGCGAACCGCTGAACGCGGGGTCGATCGTCCAACTGTTGAAATCAAACGCGTCCTCGAATCCGCCGTTGGTGACAAGCTGCTGCGGTTGGGCTGCCGCGGGCTGCGCAGCCCAGGCGAGCAGCGCGAATAGCGCCGGCACGAGCAGCGACTTCGAATGTGTACGAAAAGAAGGCGTGAATCCGATCATCGCAAGACCTCCGGCAGCCGCGGCCAGCAATCAGCGCTGCCGCCTCGGCCAATCTTCACCAAGCATTGATAGCCAAGCCGCTCATCACATCGGGCGGCCGGTCATGGAACCGGTCGCCCGGCATTCCTCATGGATTTCCCGCTGCATTTCCCCCGCCTGCGCCGTCGTCGATATCGCCGATCAGCCGATCGATGACCTCATTGACTGCGTCGTCAAGATCGGCGCCGGCCCGGCCCAGGTCGCGCACTTCTCGCAGCGCATCGGCCAGTTCATCCGCCGAGTCCACCAATCCATCGATCAGCCGGATCGAATCCAGCAGTTCGCCCCCCGATGCGTCGTCAAAGGTCGAACCCAGCAGAGCGGCGCCCGTCGTGAATTTCTCCAGTTCGTTGCCCTCGTCGATCGAGATCGGATCAGCGGCGGCGGATCGCGCCAGCGCCTGGGAGAATTCGCGCACGCGGTCCGCGTTGCCCAGGCCGGCCCGCAGATCGGTCACAGCCAATCCCAGATCGCGGATCGACGTCAGTTGAAACGCCTTGCTCAGCTCGTCGAGCGCCTGCGCGCGGGGAATAAACTCGCCCAGCGCTTGCAACACCGCGGCGTCGGGCGTTGGATCGCCCGGCTTGATGTCGGCCGCGCGCCGCGCCTGGCGAAGCGCCTTGCTGAGCTGGTCGTAGACCGCGTCGATGGCCGCGATCTGAGGGGGGATCGCTCCGTCGCCGGTGTCGCGCAGCAGGTCGTCGGACCGATTGCCGATGTCCTGAATCGCACGCAGAACGATGTCGCGGACGCGCGGGCTGTCGAGCCGGTCGGTAATCTCCTTCGCGATCCTGGCCCGATCCTCGTCGCTCAGCGCGCCGCCGCGTTGCCGCTCGATGAGATCATCCAGCGGCTGCGATTCATCCTCCTCATCATCGTCATCGTCGTCGTCCTCCTCCTCATCGTCTTCGTCCTCGTCGTCGCCGTCGCCATCGTCATCTTCGTCTTCGTCGTCGAAGAGGCCGTCGCCGTCGTCGTTCAGGTCGAAGCGGTCGCTCAGGCCGTCGCCGTCCTCGTCGGGATCGTCGGCGCCGGACTTGCCATCACCATCGGCGTCGGCGTCGCGTCCGTTGGGTTGGCCGTCGTCGTCGATGTCATGGTCGCTCTCATTCGGCAATCCGTCACCGTCGACGTCGGGATCGATCTCGTTGGGGATCCCGTCTTCGTCAATGTCCCGCGCCCGTCGCTGCTCCTCTTCGAGCATCAGTGTGACGATGGTCTCTTCCAGCAATGCGCGCGGACAATCGCCGATCAGTTCTCCGGTCTCCGGATCAATGCAGGCGATGGGGAACTCCGAGGGCCCGCTTCCGCGCAGCGACTGAAGCGTGTCCGGCGGGGGTTGAGTGACGCAACCGGCGGCGCAGATGGTCGCGAGCGCAAACGTGCTGCGGCCCAGCAATGAACGCATGATTCGATTCCTCAACGAAGCGTTACGAACACCCGCGGACCGCGCGTCGTCGCGCCCGCCGCATGAGCGACGGGCGCGAACGTCGGCGCGTTTCCTCACCGCACTTCAATCAGCACGTAGACCGTGGAGGTGAACTGCAGCGGTGAACCCTGGAGCGTGACCACATCGTCGGCGCGGAAGGACGAGCCTGCGCCCTGCAACTGGCTGAACGTGAAAGTCTGCCGGTAGCCGGCGAATCCCGAGTAGACCAACCCGGAAGTGCAGGTGGCGATGTCGCCAATTCCGCCTTCCAGGATCAAAAGATCGCCCGGAATCATGGCGATGGTGGTCGATTGCGGTGACGTCAGTTCGTAGGCGGGATTGATCGTGTTGGATGCTTGGCAAGCCGCGCAGAAGGTCCGAGCCACGCAAGCTGCGTCGCCGACCGTGGCGTCTTCGTCACTGAACGTCTCCGTCAGGTCGTCATAGAGCGCGCTGCCGGGAACGCGGAACCCATAGGAGAAATTCCAATCCAACTGGTTCGGCGTGCCGTCGGCGGCCTCCGACCCGGACCGCGCTGAAATCTGGACGGCCTCGTAGGTAATCGTCACGGCGATGTCAGGCCGCAGGGGATTCGACCCTTCGCAGTCAGTGCAAGCGCCGGGAACCGGCAGACAGAGGGCGTTCGTCGAGCGGCAGCGTGCGATGTCAATTCCATCGAGGCGACTGTCACCGTCTGTATCGGCGTCGAGCGGGTCTGTTTTCAGGACAAACTCGCTGTCATCGCGAAGTCCGTCGAGATCAGAGTCGGGAAAGCGTGCGTCGGGCCGCACCGCTCGCGGGGCGGCGTCGCCGAACGCGAAGACGCGCCAGCCGACTTCGAGTTCGAACTGATCTGTGAGCGTGTCGCCGTCGGTGTCGACGCGATTCAGGTTTGTGCCAAAAGCCGACGAATTTCGGCCGTCCAGCACAAAGCCGGGGAAGCGCAACCCCAGGTCGACAAAGTCGGCGAATTGCCCGAATTCGTGATAATCGGTGACGCCGTCGGCGTCGGTGTCTTCGCGCGTCGCGTCGCTGCCGAGGAGGCGCTCGAGCAGGTCCGGCAAGCCATCAAAGTCCGTATCCGGTACGAACTTGTTGGAAGTGACAAAGCGGGTGGTGGCTACGCCCTGCGCGTTGCGCGTCGTGACGCTCCAGCCCAGGATCGCCTCGTCCGCATCGCTGAGTCCGTCGCGGTCGGTGTCACGGAAATCGTCGGAGTCGTTGGCGTTGGTCGGATCGCCGCCGAGGTCTCGTTCCTGGCCGTCGGGCCGAGTGTCGCCATCATGATCTCGATTCAGCGGGTTGGTGCGAACGGTGCGGCCGAGATCGAGCACGTCGTCGCCCAGGGCGCGACTATCGATGACGCGATTGGGGCCCGGCAGAATCACCACGCCGCCGCTCGGACCGCCGGGATCAAAGGCGGGACTGCCCAGAAAGACCTTTTGCACATCGTCGCCCAGTGCTTCGGACTGTGCGATATCGTCGGCGCCGGCGCGAATCGACAGACCGATCGCGTAGCCGTCCAACTCGATTTTGTCGCTGATGCCGTCGCCATCCGTGTCAGCAAGCCGGGGATTGGACGATCGCGGGCTCGCAGGGTTCGGCGGCGCGCCGAAGATCGCCTGAAACGTCGCGGGATTGGTGATGTAGCGCGATAGATCCTGCTCCTGACGGTCGGTCAGTCCGTCGCCGTCCGAATCGGGGGTCGAGGGACTGGGAAAGACCTTTGCGAGCGGTTGTCCGCCGACGCCGACCGTCCAGCCCACTGCGACTTCGGAGAAGTCGTCGAGACCGTCACCATCGGTGTCGCGCGTGGTGTCCGAGCTGCCGTAGACGAATTCAGCCTGGGCCAGGATTCCGTCGTGATCGACATCCTGAATGAAGCTGATGCTGACATCGTCGCCCGGGTAAAGCAGCAGCTTTCCAAAGTCGCCGCCGGCCGGAATGTTTCGATCGAGTTGGAGGGCCCAGGTACGCTGGAATTCGCCGCTGCGTCGATTCTCGAAACGCACCAGCGTTTCCGGGCCGTTCGCCGCTCCGCCGCCGCAGTCGGGGCTGAGATACACCTCGTCGCCTTGCGGTTGGGTATCGATTGTTCCGTTCGGACCGGGGCCGATCATCGCCACCAGATTGGCGACGCCGGACGTGCCGACGGGAATCAACTGCACGTCGTCGCCGACGGCCGCGGTGTCGACGATGCCGTCGCCGCCGCCGATCTCCGCAATCGTGTTGGGCTTTGCGATCTGGCCGGGGAATTGAGCATGATCGTCACCCAGCGGCAGCGTATCGGTCACGCCATCGGGACCGGGCAGAATGATCACCTGCCCGGGGCCGGCCGCGGCGCCGACCGGGACCACCTGTACGTCGTCGTCCGTGGCCGCAGTGTTGACGATGCCATTGCCGCCGATCAGCGGCTCGATGATTCGATCGGCGACCGTGGCGCCGCAGCTCGGACTGGTTTCGTAACCGGTGATCACGTCAGGCTGGTCGTCGCCGCTCGGGGCGCTGTCGAGCACGCCGTTTTGACCGGCGCCGATGACGACGGTGTGCGGCAGCAGGCCTGTTGTTCCGCGGGGCACGAACTGCACGTCGTCGCCAGCGGCGACCGTGTCGGCTCGGAAATCCAGCCCGGCCAGAATGCCGTTGGGATCGCGCTGGTTTTTCGGCAGCTTCAGGATGTCCTGCAGGACGTAGTCCATGGGCACGCCGACCGCGCGGCCGAATGCGTCGAAGCCGCCGACGTTTCCGCCGTCGATAAATTCATTGGTGTCGACCTGACCGTTCAGTGCGACCAGCACGCGCTCGGGCACATCGTCGCCGCGGTTGATCACAATGCCCGCACAGCGATCGCGGGCTTCCTGCGAAGCGAACGCGAAGTTGCGACCCAGCTCGTCGGTCAGGTCAAAGTTCGAGACCTGGAACAGCAGCCCGCGCGGCGAGCGCATCAGGGCTTCGACCAGGTTCGGAAACACCTCGGTATTTGAGAAGATGATCGGCCCATGTTGCGGCACGAGCGGCCCGAGATTGAAGACGGCCGGATTGCCGGTCGTCAGCTCGCTGGCCGCCAGAAGCGACGCGACCGGCTGCACATCGCCCAAAACCAGCGGGTTCGGCTGCATCACCGTCACTTCGATGTTGCTGATCGTGAAAGCGATGTCGCCGGCGCTTTCGATCGTCACATCCACGTCGATGCGCGCGCCAACCACCTCACGCGTCACCGTGCTGGTCTGGCTCAGCTCGCGCCCGCGGCTGAGCGACTGCTCGAAGGCGGCTTGCGTTTCGGCTGCGGATTCCGAAGTCACCTGAACGGTGTTGTCGTCGTGCGATCCCCACTTGTAGCCGCCCTCGACGGCGAACTCGGTCGTGACGCCCTTGTCGTAGCCGACCTTTCCGCCGGCTTTGAGAAAGCCTTCGCCGTCGGTGCCCCATTCATGCGTGTCCGAGCGGCCGAAACTGGTGGAGCTGCTCGACGCGAGCGATGAGCTGGAACTCGATTCGACCGAGACTGTTTCGCCCGACTCGTTGACGTAGGTATAGCGCTCGTCGAGCTGTAACCGAATCTGAGAGATCGTAATCCGAGGGCGCGGCAGATCCGCCGACCGCGGATCCCGGAACAGCTCAAACAGCTCGCGATCGTCGTTCAGATTGTCGCCGTCGGTGTCGGCCAGGATCGGCGACGTCTTGAAGAAGCCGATCTCCAGCGCATCGTCGATGGTGTCGTCGTCTGAGTCCTGATCGTTGATTGCGCTGAAGATGCTGTTGTACTCGTCATCATCGGAGAGCGTGTCGCCGTCGGTATCCGAGGCCCGCGGATTGCTGCGATTCTGGAACTCGGTCAGATCGTCGAGTCCGTCGCCATCCGTGTCCGCCACGGTCGAATCGCTGGTGACTTCAATCGTCTCGACGTCGCCGCCGGTCCGCGTGATGTTCACGATCCAGCCGCGCTGTTCGACTGCGTCAGATAACCCGTCGCCATCGGTGTCGGGGCCGTTGTTGATGGCCGGCGTGCCCGCGAACTCTGTTCGAGTCGGGTCGACCAGCAGGCTTGGGGCCGAAAGGATGTTGCCGGCGAGGTCCTGGATTGCGGTGACGATCAGGGTGTAGGTCAGCTCGCTTTGCGATGAGGTCTCCAGCGTCACGGTGCTCATGTCTGAGCTGAGCGTCGCGCTGATGACGCGCAGCGCGCCGACTTCGCTGTTCACATTCGTCTGCACGATCGCGTAATTCGAGGGGTCTTCGGCTCCGGCTGAGACCGGTTCATTGAACGCGACCCGTACGCTGGTGTTGCTCTGCGAAATCGCGGAAACGACGCGCGGCGGTCCCTCCACGACCGTGGCCCTGGGACAGGCGCCGACACCGGCACAGTAGTCGGCCAGCATGCGCACCGATCCGCGGGCACAGTCCGACGCACTGACTTCGTCGCTCGGGACCAATTCAACCTCGATCCGCCCCGATTTCTGTAGTGCTTCATTGAACATCTGCGCCGGAACGCGCACCGTCAGCTCCTGCCCCGGCGCGGCGCAATCAAAGCCATCTGACCCAAGCAGGCTGCCCAGGTCCTTGCCGTTGAGCCAGATGCTGAAATACTCGCCGGAGTCGCCGAAGTCGCCGGAAACGATGAAGCTCAGGATTACGTCCGTTTCCGAGGTCGGCGGACCGTCGATCACGAACCGCTGCGATGCGCCAACCCCGAACGGCGACATGATTCCCGAGTCGAACGGCGGACCATCCAGCCCGAGCGCGGTCAACGCAGGCGATTCGACTTTGGGCGGCAGTTCGCCTGAACAGGCGGCTAGAAAGACCGCGGCGCCGAGGCCGCCGCAGAGAAGCACGAGCGTTCCGGTTCTTTGAACTGACATAGGCGAACTCCTGACGAGCATGGGACGAGCCGTGGCTCGAATTCACGCCGGATTCAGCGCCGACGGCGCGAGATCTCCCGACCTAACAGTTCACAGGAACCGGGCCCGATATCCGTAACAAATTTTTTTGAAGGGTCGGATCTCTATACTGGGAGAGTCGCTCAAACTCGGCTCGAAAACAGGTGTCCCGTGCAGCCCGCCCCTCCCCAATTTACGCCGCCCCGTTCACCGGCCGGTCCGGCGGCCGAGGAACTAATGGCCGCGCTGTACGGCGAGCTGCGCTCCTTGGCGGCCTACTACCTCGCCGGCCGCGGCGTGGGCCACACGCTCCAGCCCACGGCCTTGGTGCATGAGGCCTATCTGCGACTGCTCTCGAAAGGGACGGGCGCGTGGAACGACCGCACACACTTCTTTTCCGTCGCCGCCATGGCGATGCGACAGATTCTCCTGAACCACGCGGAGGCCAAGCGCAGCCTGAAGCGCGGCGAGGGATTTCAGCGCATGTCGCTCACGGAGGCCTTTGCGTCCGATACCGACCGCGAGGTGGATATCGTTGAGATGAACGATCTGCTCGCGACCCTGGAGCAGCTTGACCCGCGACAGGCGCGAATCGTCGAGTTGCGCTACTTCGGCGGACTCAGCGTCGAGGAGATCGCGCCGATTCTCGAAGTATCGGTCAGCACGGTCGAAAAAGACTGGCGCATGGCGCGGCTCTGGCTGTTGAGTAAGCTGAAACACGAGTAGATCGCTGAGGCCACGGGATGGATGCGAGCCGATACGCAAGCCTGCGCGAGATGTTTCATGAAGCGTGCGACGTCGATCCGGCCGAGCGCGGTCAGTGGCTGGATCGCCGCTGCGCCGACGATCCCGAAGCGCGTCGCGAAATCGAGGCCCTCTTTGCGCTGGAGCGCGGGTCCTCCGATGATCGGCTGCGAGCTCCCGCGTTCTCCCCGTCGCTGCTCGAAGGCGCTCGCGCAACGTTGCAGGGTTCGGCCGCGGAGCCAACCCGGATCGGCGAGTTTGAAGTCCTTCGAAAGCTCGGCGAAGGCGCAATGGGGGTGGTCTATGCCGGCCAACAGCATCACCCGCGCCGAACCGTGGCCCTCAAGCTCCTGCGCGAATCCTCCTTCTGGCCCGCGCGGTTGCAGCGCTTCCGCCGCGAGGCCGATTTGCTCGGAAGACTGCAACACCCCGGAATCGCCCGCATTTACGAGGCCGGGGTCGGCGAGGTGCAGACCGCGGACGGCCCGGCCGGACGCCAACCGTTCTTCGCGTTAGAACTGATCGAGGGCCAACCGCTGCTCGACTTCGCCAACGAACGCGGGCTCGATACGCGCGCCCGACTCGAGCTCCTGGCGCGCATCGCCGACGCGGTTCATCATGCCCACGGCCGCGGCGTGATCCATCGCGATCTGAAGCCCGGCAACATCCTGGTCGAAGCCGACGGACAACCCAAGATTTTGGACTTCGGGATTTCGATCGCCGCTGACGCCACGGACGCAACTTTGCAGACACAACCGGGGCAGGTGCTCGGGACGCTGGCGTACGCCAGCCCGGAGCAGCTCCGCGGAACGACCGACGCCGTCGATACTCGCAGCGACATCTATTCGCTCGGCGCCATTCTCTTCGAACTTCTGACCGGGCGTCTGCCGATCGACGTGCGCGGTCTCGCGGTGCCCCAGGCAATCCAACGTCTGGTCGAAAGCGATCCGCCGCCGGCGTCAAACCTCATTCCCGCGCTCCGCGGCGATGTCACTGCGATTGTCGCCAAAGCGCTCGAAAAATCCCCCGACCAGCGATACGCCTCGGCGGCCGGGCTGGCGGCGGACATCCGTCGATACCTCAACGACGAGCCGATCACAGCGCGCCCCTTCACGGCCGCCGTTGCGCTGCGCAAGTTCGTTCGCCGCCACCAGGCTGCGGTTGTCGGCGGGGTGCTCGCGCTGGTCGCGACCGTCACGTCGCTCGCGGGCGGCTTGATGTTGGCTCGCCAGCAACGAGACGCCGCTCGCGCGGCCGCGGCAGAGGCGCTGGCAGCCCGCAGCGCCGAGAAACTTGCGCGCGAGAATGCGCAGCAGGAAACGGCGATCGCCGACGCGGTGAACGCTTTTCTCAACGAAGACCTTCTGATGGCGGCCGGGCCGGACAACGCGCCGGACCGCGACCTTCGCGTCCGCGACCTGCTCGACCGCGCGTCGGACAAAGTGGAAAACAAGTTTCCGACCCAACCGCTGGTCGAGGCCGGCGTGCGCACGTCGCTGGGCTACACCTACATGCGTTTGGCCGAGTACGGCCTGGCGGAGCGACACTTGGCCCGAGCGCTCGCGCTACGGCGTGAGCACATGTCGCCGCACGATCCCCGCGTCATGGAGTCGATCAGTACCTATGCCAACCTTGTCTACCACCAGGGCCGCTATCCAGAGGCGGCGAATCAGTTTGAGACGCTGCTGAAGGCCAGCCGCAGCGCCCATCCCGGCGACTACGCGCTGACCGCGACAACGCTCGGCAGCCTCGGCTTTATCCGTATGCGACTCAACCAATTGACGACCGCCGAGACGCTCCTGGAAGAGGCGGCCTCGATGACGCAACGGCTGGGCGCCGACCGAGCAGAGATCGTGCGAACTCTTAACAACCTGGCCACCTGCAAACTACGGCTGAAGCGATTCGCCGATTGCGAGCGCTTGCTTCGCGAAGCACTCACCATCGCCGACGATGTCTTCGGCCCCGAACATCCGGAGACGCTGAACGTCCGACTCACGCTCGCCGGGGCGCAGAACGATCAAGGGCGCTACGATGACGCGCTAGGCTCACTGTTGGAGCTTTATGAAATCCAGGTGCGCATCTTCGGGCCCGAGCATCCACAGCCGCTGATCACGCTCTCAAATTGCGCCTACTCGATCTTCCATCTGGGTCGACGCGAGGAGGCTCTCGGGCTGCTGCAGCATGTCGTGCAAGCGCGTGGTTGTGCACTCGGCCCCACACATCCGCACACGATCATGGGCGCGGAGCTGCTGGCCTCGTTTTTGGAGCTCGCGGGCGCGAACGACGCCGCCGAAGCCATGCTGCTCGGCACGATCGACGCCGCCCGAGACGAACTCGGCGCGATATCCCCGCGGGCCTTTCCGCTCGCTCGAAAGTTGAGCAAGCTGCTTGCCGCGCGCGGCGACTTCGACCAGGCCGACCACTGGTGTGCGATCGCCCCATTCTGACAGGCGAGCGGATGGGTTCCGCCGAGAGAAGTAGAACCCGCAAACCCGCGCCGACGGAGCGCGGCGTAGAGAATGCGCAGCAAAATACGCAGCAGGCCGGCGCAGGCGGGGCGGGTCCGGCGGTGACACGCGAACCCGCCGATGAGCGAACAGGTCGGGAAAACAGGCAGTTTTTCGACCCCGGCCTGTTGCTGCCCGCGTGTGAACAAAACACAAACTGGGTCAGGCGGGACTCGAACCCGCACTGAGAGGATTTTAAATCCTCTGCCTCTGCCGATTGGGCTACTGACCCGGGCGGCGGCGCTCGCGCTCTGTTCGCCGCCGGCGCCGCGAGCGGCAGAATAATCGCCGGCTTTTGGCACTTCTCGCGATTGCACGAGAATTCCGGAACCGCGGGCAGGGTCGCCGGCTTATACCTCCTGAGTACGCACACCGGCTTCGGGCCGGCGTCGGGCCTAAAAGGATTCTGGGACTATGGCGGACAAAGTCGAAACCCTGCCCAACCATGGATGGTGGAGCCAGCCGCGGGCAGAATTCCGTCCCCAGCCATCGCGGGCCGCCCGCGCACCGGAGCCCGACACGCCGACTGCGATGCAAACTGCCGCGACCGACGAATCGCCCGCCGCCGCGGAGCTGCGGCTGATTGCGATCGCGCAGCGCGACCCGGCCCAGTTTGGGCCGCTCTATCGTGAACATCACCCGGCGATCGCCGGCTACATCTATCGACGCGTCGGCGACTCTCACGCGGCCGACGACCTCGTGGCCGATGTTTTCACCACCGCGCTGCAATATCTGCGGCGCTACCGGCCGCAGGGGCTGCCGCTGCGAGCGTGGCTCTATCGGCTGGCGTCCAACCGAGTGAATCGCTGGGCGCGGCGCGAGCGGGGCAGGGCCTTCGCCCAGCTCAGTTGCTCGAACGTCGACCCGGCCTCGAACGCAAGACAGATTTCGGAAGATCGCCGCGCGACGGTTCGTGCGGCTTTGCTGACGCTTCCCACCAAGTATCAAACCGTGATTGCGCTGCACTATCTCGAATGCCTACCGGTAAGCGACGTTGCAACGGCGCTCGGATGCAGCGAAGGAACGGTCAAGTCGCGGCTCAGCCGCGGGCGCGATCACTTGCGCCGGCGGTTGGAGTCGAGGAGGTACGAGCTGTGAACGGTCGTGATCCCGTCGACAGCGCCCTGGATTGTCTGCGGTCCGAAGATTGGACTGCATCCCCCTTTAGCCCTCAGCAGGAGCAAAAGCTCATGAAGGAATTTGAAGCTCATCGCGCCAAGGCCCGCTCGCGCAACATGACCATCGCCGCCGCAAGCGTCGGCGTTCTCGCCCTCGCCGGCGTCGGCTTCGCGGCCAGCGGCGGAATCGGCGCGCTGCGGACCTGGTTCGTCAACATCAATGTCGGCGGCCAGACGCACCGCATCGCCGTCGACGACGGCGGCAACGGCACGATCAACATCGTTCGCGCCGATGGCGGCAACACGACCGTCGATGTCAACGCCGAGACCCTGCCGGGCGGCAACAAGACCAAGATTGTGATGCGCACCGCCAGCCCGGGCGAGGAGAGCGAGGAGATTGTTGAATCGCGCCGTCAGTCGATGTCGATCAACGTCGACGACACCGACGCCATGCCGCTCGACCAGGTGCAGAAGCTGCCGGTCTTCGCGACCTGGGCCGAGGGCGACCGTCGGGTATCGATGCACGTCGATCGCGAGGAAGGCGCCGAGATGGGCACGCTGCACATCGTCGTCGCCGGCTTCGACGGCAACCCCGAAGAGCGCGTGCTGGTCCATCCGACGCTGCCGGCGAGCCTGCTCAATGGCAAGCCTGAGATCAGCGTCGACGACGCGGGCCGCATCGCGCTGTCGGTGCGACAGAGCAACGGCGCGAATGATGAGCGCGTCGCCAAGCTGATCTTCGCCGCTTCGCACAGTGCGGCCGGCGGAATGCACGACATCCCCGACCTTCCGGGCGCGGTGAAGGTGCGCGTCGACGACAAGACCGGCGAGATCGACGTCGATCTGCCGGAGGGTGCGACGGTGACGGGCAACGGCTCGCCGAAGTAACGACGGGCAAGCCACAGATTCGAATAGCAAATTTCGAATAGCGAATAGCGAATTGAAGAGGCCGCCTCCACGCGGATCTTCAATTCGCTTTTCGCTTTCTTGGATTGCAGTTGGCTATTGGCCGCTAACTGTTCGACATTCGCCTACGGCTTGTATCCCAGCAGATCGTAAAGCTCCTGCCGCGTCTGCATCTGGTCGACCACGCTCTTCTGCGTGCCGCTCTCGCGGATGGCGGCGAGCGCCTTTTCCATCGCCCGCATCGCGACGCGCTGCAGCGTCACCGGGAAGATCACCAGCCGATAGCCGCAGCCCGGCGCTGCGTCGAAGGCCGCGAATTCGGCCACGCTCAGGAACGGCGTCTTGCCGAACTCGGTCATGTTCGCCAGCAACGGAGCCTTTACATCTTTGGCGAACCGCGCGAACTCTTCGCGGTCCTGTAGCGCCTCGGGGAAGATCGCATCCGCCCCCGCCTTTAGATATGCGTTGGCGCGTGCCACGGCGTCGTCATAGCTCGTGACGCCGCGCGCGTCGGTCCGCGCGATGATCAGAAAGTTTTTGTCGCGCCGGGCTGCGGCCGCCGCGGCAACGCGCTCGACGAACTCCGCCGTCGGCACGATCGATTTCCCGCCCAAATGTCCGCAGCGCTTCGGGAAATCCTGATCCTCCAGGTGAATCCCGCTTGCGCCGGCCTTCTCAAATTCCTGCACGCAACGCGCGGCGTTTTCGGCCGAGGAGCCAAAGCCTGTGTCGGCGTCGCTGATGATCGGGAGCGAGGAGACCGCCGCGATCCGCCGGGCATGATCGACCGCTTCGGTCAGCGTGGTCAGGCCGACATCGGGAACGCCATAGCCGCTGTTGGCCAGCACGGCGCCGGAGAGATACATCGCGTCGAAGCCATGGCGCTCGATCATTCTCGCGGCGAGCGGGTTCACCGCTCCCGGCAACGCCACGGTCTTCTCACTCATCAATTTGCGCAGCGCCTTGGAGCGCTCTTCGCCGGTTCGATACACGTGCGGCTCCTCTTTCAGTCTGCTCATGATAGGGCAGCGCGGGCGGCCTGCCGGGCGCGGCGCGCCCTCGCTCCGCCGCAGATCGGCGCGCCGCTCGGCAGGCCGATCTGCGGGGTGCGTTGGAGGCTGCCGGATCGCGTCACTCGACGCGCACCGCGATTTGCAGCGCTTCTCCGTTGGCGTCTACCGTCACCAGCGATCCCGGCCCGATTTCGCCGGCCAGCACACGCCGCGCGAGCGGGTTTTCCAGTTGCTGCTGGATCAAGCGCTTCAGCGGCCGGGCGCCAAACTGCGGGTCATAGCCGTCGGCGGCAAGGTGGTCCTTGGCCGCATCGGTCAGCGCCAGCTTGATCTCGCGCGCTTCGAGCCGTTTGCGGAGCGAGTCGACCTGAATATCGACGATTCGCCGCAGGTCGCTCCGTCCGAGGCGATGGAAGATCACGGTTTCGTCGATGCGATTCAGGAACTCCGGCCGGAACTGTCGTCGCAATTCCTCCTTCACCGCGGCCTCGATCTCGACCTGCGCCGAAACGCTGGGCCGCCCCGAGCCGCCGCCCGTCTTCGCTCCTCCACCCCTGCCCTCTTCGCCGATCTCCAGGATCCGCTGACTCCCGATGTTGCTGGTCATGACCACCAGCGTGTTGCGAAAATCGACCGTCCGGCCGTGACCATCGGTCAGGCGACCGTCGTCGAGCACTTGCAGCAGGACGTTGAACACGTCGCGATGGGCCTTCTCGATTTCGTCAAGCAGGATCACGCTGTACGGCCGGCGATGGATGGCCTCGGTCAGTACGCCGCCCTCTTCGTAGCCGACGTAGCCGGGCGGAGCGCCGATCAGCCGCGCGACGCTGTGCTGCTCCATGAACTCGCTCATGTCGATGCGGACGAGCGCCTGCTCGTCGTCGAACAGGAACTCGGCGAGCGCCTTGCAGAGCTCGGTCTTGCCGACGCCTGTCGGGCCGAGGAACAGGAACGAACCCATCGGCCGCTTGGGGTCGGACAGGCCGGCTCGCGATCGGCGAACCGCGTCCGAGACCACCCGCACGGCCTCCTCCTGACCCACCACCCGCGCGTGCAGCCGCTCCTCCATCTTCAGCAGCTTTTCCTTCTCGCCTTCCATCAACCGGGTGACGGGCACGCCGGTCCAGCGGCTCACCACTTCGGCGATTTCCGCGGGCGTTACCTCTTCGCGCAGCAGCCCGTCGCCTTTGGCGTGCAGCGCGGTCAGGGCCGCCTCGCGCTCGCGAAGCTGATTTTCGAGCTGCGGCAATTCGCCATAGCGGATGCGGGCGGCGACTTCGAGCTGCCCGCCGCGAGTGGCGTTTTCGAGCTCGGTTTGCTTCTTTTGCAGGTCGAGCTTGATCGATTTAATACGGTCGATGGCGGTCTTTTCGTTTTGCCACTTGGCGGTCAGGCGTGTGTCATCTTCCTTTAGCTCCGCCAGGGTCCGCGCCACCTGCGCGAGTTGCTTGCGGCTGCCGTCGTCGGTTTCTTTCTTCAGCGCCTCGCGCTCGATCTCCAGTTGCATGATTCGGCGTCGCAGCTCGTCCAGCTCGGTCGGCAGCGAGTCGTTCTCGATCCGCAGCCGGCTGGCGGCTTCGTCGATCAGGTCGATCGCCTTGTCGGGCAACTGACGATCGGTGATGTAGCGATGCGAGAGCGTGGCGGCGGCGACCAGCGCGCTGTCCTGAATGCGTACGCCGTGATGGGCGTCGTAGCGTCCTTTCAGCCCGCGCAGGATTGCAATCGTGTCCTCGACGCTGGGCTCGCCGACGAAGATGGGCTGAAAGCGTCGCTCCAGCGCTTTGTCTTTCTCGACATGCTTGCGATATTCGTCGAGCGTCGTCGCGCCGATGCAGCGCAGCTCGCCGCGGGCCAGAGCCGGCTTCAGCAGATTGCCCGCGTCGACCGAACCTTCGGTCTTGCCGGCCCCCACCACCGTGTGCAGCTCGTCGATGAAGAGAATGATCTCGCCGTCGGATTGGCGCACGGCCTCGACCACCGCCTTGAGTCGTTCCTCAAACTCGCCGCGATACTTGGCGCCGGCGATCAGCGCACCCATGTCGAGCGCGACGAGCCGCTTGTTCTGGAGCGCCGTGGGCACGTCGCCGGACAAAATCCGCTGCGCGAGCCCCTCGACGATCGCCGTCTTGCCCACGCCCGCCTCGCCGATCAGCACCGGGTTGTTCTTCGTTCGCCGGGCGAGCACCTGCATGCAGCGGCGAATCTCTTCGTCGCGGCCGATGACCGGGTCGAGCTTGCCCTGACGCGCCGCCTCGATCAGATCGCGCCCGAACTTCTTGAGCGGCTCATACATGTCCTCGGCGTTTTGCGAGGTGACCTGCTGATTGCCGCGAAGCGATTGCAGGGCCTTGAGAATGTCGTCGCGCTGAATGGCGGCGAGGCGGAGGATCTCTTTCGCGTCGCCGCCGACCTGCGTCAGCCCCAGCAGCAAATGCTCGCCGGCGACGAATTGATCCTTCATTCGCGCGGCTTCCTTCTGCGCGGCCTGGATCAACTCGGAGAAATCGCGGGCCGCGGAGAGCGACGAGCCGCTGGCCTGCGGCAGCCGCCGCAGCTCCGACTCGCACATCGAGCGAATCTGTTCGAGCGAGCCGCCCGCCTTCTGTAGCAAGGGGGCGACGATGCCGCCGTCGCTCGCGTCGGCCGAGACGAGGGCATTTAGCACGTGGAGCGCGGTGAGTTGCGGATTGCCGCGCCGCTGTGCGTCTTCCTGCGCGGCCTGAATGGCGGCGGCCGCTTTGACGGTGAATTTGTCGAGATTCATGGGCAGCTTCCTCGATCCCGCCTGACCGTTACACATGCAATTCGGGCGGCGGGTCCGGCGGAGTAGAAGCATATGGCGTGCCGCGCCGCGGAAACGGCCCCACCCGCGTTTCCCGCCGGATTTCCGCGCCGCGGGGGCCGCGCCGCCTGCCAAGCGGGCAGCCCTGTCAGGCAGCGCGGCGGGTTCGCATTTCATCCGCTCGCGGCGGACAATCCACGACGTGTACCGCACCGCCGCCGATCGCTGGGTCCATCTCGCCGCCGGCCTGATGGCGTTTCTCATCCTCGCGCTGGCGCTATTCGCCAACCAGCAGGCGGTACACCAGCGCGGCAATCTGGCCGATTCTCACCTGTTCGAGTTTCACGGCTGGTGCATCGCTCAGGGAGCAACGCCTTATCGCGAAATCTGGGACAACAAGCCCCCGGGAATCTGGCTCGTCAACGCGGCGGCATTCGCGATCGTGGGCGAACATCCCTGGACCGGACATCTGCCCGCGGCCCTCGCCACGGCGGGAACGTTGGGCGCGTTCGTCATTCTCGCGCGAAGAATCTACGGCGCGGCGATCACGTTGCCCGCGGCCGTGCTCGCCGCCGCCTTGCTGGCACATTTCGGCTTCGAGTGTGGCGCAAACCGCACGGAGACCTACGTCGTCTGCGCCGAGGTCGGCGGCGTGGCGCTGCTCCTGTGTGCAATCTCCTGCGCCCCATCCGATCCGCGACAACTGTCGCTTCTGGTCCTCGCGGGCCTGTTCCTGGGCGCCGCGCCATGGTTCAAACAGGTGGGCGTTGCGGCGCTCGCCGGGTCATCGGTCTATTTGCTGCTAACCGCCGCAAGCCCAACGCGCGGCGGCATCCGAGCGGCGTCGCGGCGGCTGATCCCCCTCTGGCTCGCGGCAGCGCTGCCGACGCTGGCGATCGTCGGTTGGCTGGCTGCACGCGGCGCACTGGCCGACGGCTTTTTCGCCTTCGCCAAATTCAACCAGGCGTACTTCGCGATCGGCGACGCCACCTGGGTCGATCTGCCGCGAGCGCTGCGGGACTATCGCGACTCTTATCCGCTGATGATTTTGCCGCTGATTCTCGCCGCGCTGGGTTGCGTAACGCCGCTCCACGACCCAACCAACGCCGCGCGGTCCGATGCGAAGCCGGCCGACCTGCCCCACCCCTCTCCGCTCCCCCTGCTCATCGTCTGGTTCACCGTCGCCGCTTACCTCGCCCTCGTCTCCGTCGGGCGGCTGAGCTACCACCTCGCTCCGCTTCTGCCCCCGCTCGCGCTGCTGGCATTGCGACCGGTCGCCTGGTTGCTCCGCGGCAGCCTGACCACGGCGTTGCAGGATCCGGCCCGCATCCTGGGCCTGGCGTGCTTCGCGGCCGCCTGCCTGCAGATCGTCGCACAGAGCGCGCGGATCGGCGGCTGGATCGATCGCGGAGGCGGCCCGGCGTGGCCCGCGCGGGCCGCGTCGCTGGAGCGGGTCATCGATCAGGGGCGCGCCGTCGCGGCGGCCTGCGAACCGCGCGAGCGGGTCTACGTGTGGGGCTGGGCGCCCGGGCCCTACCGTTTCGCCTATCGCCTTCCCAGCACGCGATTTGCCACTTTGGAGAAAGTCTTTCCGCTCCGTCCGCACGCCGCCTTCATCGAAGCCGAGGCCCGCGCCGCGCTCGTCGCCGACCCGCCGCGCGTCTTCGCCATCTCGCGCCGCGATCTCGAAGCGCTGCGCATCGACGGCACCCCGGTCGCAAACCTGCTCGCGCTCCGCTATGAAGAGCGTTGCGAGATGGATGGCGTCGTCGTTCTGCGGCGAACCGACGAACGCGGCCCCGCCGCATCAACAGTGAGCCGCATATCGCAACCAGCCGGAGTCCAAGCCCGTTGAAACATCCGCCTCAAACCCGCACCGCTCCCGACAATCCGACGAGCGACCCTGCCGCGGCGCCGCGGCGGCGCACCGCCCTCGACCTATGGCTCATCGCCCTGCCCATCGTCGGCGTCGTCGCCACCCTGCTGGCCAGCCAGGCCGACGAACCGCTCAAAAACTGGGTCGCTGTGCACTCCGGCTCAATCTGGAAGTGGTTTGGACTCTGCCTGCTCGTCAGCGGCGTCCTGATCGGATTGCAAGGCATGCGCTCGATGCCCAATGGCGACCGGCTGCTCATCGGCTTTCTCGCCCCGGTGTTATTCTCCACGGCGATCGTGCATCTGCTCAAAGCGCTCGTCGGCCGGGCGCGCCCGTTTATGAACGATGGCACCGGCGCCTTCATCCCTCTGGCGATGCGCGGCGAGTTTGAGTCTTTCCCGTCAGGTCACACGCAATATGCCTTCGCCGTCGCGACGATCTGGTTTCTGCACTGGCCCAGACTGCGCTGGATCGCGCTTCCGTGGGCGATCTTCGTCGCCTTCGAGCGGATCCTGACCGGCAAGCACTTTCTGACCGATGTCATCGTCGGCGCCACGATCGGCGCCTTTTGCACGCTGCTCTTCACGCGGATTCTGGGCGAGCGGTTCTATCGCATGACCCCAATAAACGAAAAAGCGGGCGATTAAGCCCGCTGCTGAGCAAAACGCGCGCATGGGCGAGTTTTGCAACTCGCCACTCTGCACTCGCACCTCGCAACTATTTCTTCATCGAAGAAATAAGAATGTCCGCCACCTCCGGCCGCGTGAACTCCACCGGCGGCCGCTCGCCGCGGGCCAGCATCTCGCGCACCGCCGTCCCCGACAGCGAAACCCGCTCTTCCGGCTTGCTGTTGGTGGTCTTGTCCGAGGCCATGGCGCCGCTCTTTTTGCACCAGAACGTGTTCTCAAACTTCAGCGGCATGATGCCCAGCGAGCTCGGCTCGAACTCGTCGAACAGCATCTGCGCGTCGTAGGTGCCGTAGTAGTTGCCCACGCCCGCATGATCGCGGCCGACGATGAAGTGCGTGACGCCGTAGTTCTTGCGAACCAGCGCGTGGAAGATCGCCTCGCGCGGGCCGGCGTAGCGCATGGCCGCGGGCCAGACGGCGAGCATGACGTTCTTCGGGTTGTAGTAGTTGTTCAGCAGCGCCTCGTAGCAGCGCATCCGCACGTCGGCCGGAATGTCGTCGCCCTTGGTCTGCCCCACCAGCGGGTGAACCATCAGACCGTCGCAAATCTCCAGTGCCGTCTTGGTGACGTGCTCATGCGCCCGGTGAATCGGGTTGCGCGTCTGAAACGCCACCACCGTCTTCCAACCCCGCTCCGCAAACGCCGCTCGCGTCTGGGCGGGCGTCAGGCGATAGAGCATGAACGGCGGATCAACACGCGGCGTGATCACCTCGACCGGCCCGCCCAGGCACACATCACCCTGCGCATTCACGACCGCGACGCCCGGGTGCTTTTCATCGGTGGTGCGATAGACCTTCTCGGCCTCGAGCTTTTTGTCGTGCCTGTACTTCTCGATCACGGTCAGCACGCCGAGGACGTTGTCGTTGTCGTCGGTCAGCGCCACCAGCGAGCCCAGGTCGATCTTCGCGGCTGTCGCCGTGTCGACCGAGCAGGTGATCGGCACGGTCCAGGGCAGGCCGTTGCCCAGCCGCATGTCTTCGCAGACGCTCGTGAAATCCGTCTCGGTCATGAAGCCGTGCAGCGGGCTGAGCGCGCCGCAGGCCATCAGTTCGAGGTCGCACTGCTCGCGCTCCGGCAGCTTCACCCGCGGCATCCGCGGAATCTCCGCCAGCAATTCGCGACGACGGGCGTCCGACACCAACAGTTCGACCAATTCTCCGCCGTGCGGCGGAATCAACGCAGGCACCGACATTCGCATTCTCCAAAATCCCCGCTATTCGATGGGCATGATAGGAAAACGGGCGGGAGAACGCCAATGCCGACGGCCCGCCCCGCCCTCGCCCCAACCGCCAGAGCCCGGACACCCTCCGCGAGCGAGGTGCGCCCCCGCCGGAAGCCGCCCACCCAGCGGGGAACCGGCCTGTTACTCGGCGTCGATCGTCAGTGCGACGATCGTCAGATCATCATCCGCCTCGCCCAGGCGGCGCATGGTGTCGAAGCGCATGCGTGCGAAATCGATCGCTTCTTCCGGTCCCTGAGCGGCCAGGCACTCGGCCCAGGCCGACGCCAACGCCGGCGAGGCCGCCACGGCGTCGATCACCGTCAGACCGCCACCGCCCGACGATGAATCGCTGCCGGCTTCGGCAATCGCGACCGATTCTCCGAACGGACCGACCAGCCCGCCCGCACCGCGCTGCGCCACCGCCATCGTCCGATCGCGCTGCAGCGCGTCGAGCCCGTCGGTATGCGCCACCAGCGTGTCGCCGGGCCGCAGTTGCAGCCGCGTGTTGGTAAAGACTTCGTCCTCCAGCACACCGAGGACGCAGCCCTCGCACTCCACGATCTGAATCTCGCCCAGCGCCGTGCGAACCAGCGGATAGGGCGTGCCCGCGCGGGACAGCTCGACCGTCAGGCTCGGCACATGCAGCGTCCCGCAAATCGCCGCCACAAAGGGGCTTTCGGTCAGGTCGGCCTCGAGCAACTCACGATTCAGCGTCTGCAGTACGCCCGCCGCGCCGCCGCCCGCCGCGTCGTGCAGTGCGTGACGACGCATCGCACGCCGGATGTAAGTGGTCAGCAACGCCGCCGGCAGGCCGTGACCGGTCGCATCGGCCACGAAGAAACCCAGCGTGTCGGCGTCGAGCGGCGCCACTTCAAAAATGTCGCCCGAGATGTACTCCAGCGGCTTGTTCAGCGCGCGACAGGTCACCGGCCCAAACCGCGGCAGCGTGCGCCCGGTCAGCTCGCGCTGAATCCGCCCGGCCAGCTCCAGTTGATGCTTGTAACGCTGGGCGGCGGCGGCAGCGCGCGCCATTTGCGTTCGGGCGGCCGCATCGCGCACCGCTAACCCGGCCCGCAGGTCGATCAGCGTCGAGAGCCGCGCCGCCAGGTCCGCCGGCCCCGCAGCCCGGGCGTAGGAAATCGGCACTCCAGCCGGCGCGTGCGGCCGGGTCAGCCAGGGCTGTTCCCCGGTCGAGAGCAGCAGCGTCGGCCGCGGGTGGTCGGCCAGCCGCTCCAGCAAAACTTCGATCGATTCGAACATCGCCCGCGGATTCGGGGGCGCAAGAATTACCAGCGGCTCGCCACCCGCCGACAACCCGCCCCGCAGCGCCGCCGCCAAAGGCCAAAACGTGGTGGTCGCCCCGGTCTGCTGCAAAGCGGCGTGAAGCGCCGGCGGAAACGAATCACTCGCGATGATGACGTCAATATGAGCCTGAACGCTGGACATGCCGACTCCTGAACTGCAGCCGCGACGACCGCAGCAGCGCAGGCAGTCGCATCTTTTCCATCGGTCGGTTCGCGGGCGGAGTTTCGTAGCACATTGAAGAATGAAGCTGGAAGATCGAAGACGTCGCAACGCGCTCACAGGGTCGCCCACCCGGATGATGCTCTCCAACAAGACCGAGCCGCGAGCTTAAGCCCGCGCGGATGCCCGCGCACCACAACCGCCCGCCCTGCTCGATCACGTCATTCGCCCCTATCCGGGCCTCGCGGCAATCGGTCGCGATCCGAAATCACCTTGGTACTGCGAACTGCACGGGCTACCCTATTGGACAGTGGCGAATCTTTGACCGCCGCGAGGCGGGCTTTTGGAAAGGGAGTGGGCCATGTCGAATCGCAGCGTTGTGGATCGGGTGCGGGGCGCGGGGATGCGCGCGTTAGCGGCGGGGTTGGCTTTGTCATCCGCGGGCTTGGCGGGCACGCCGCCAACGCTGCGCGGCGACCTGAATTGCGACGGCTTCATCACCATCGCCGACATCAGCCCGTTCGTACTTCTGCTACTCGACCCGGCCGGCTACGCCGGGGCATTTCCCGAATGCGATCCGGCCAGCGGCGACACGAATCAGGACGGGTTTGTGACGGTCGGGGATATCGGGTCGTTTGTGAATCTGCTGACCGAGACGGCGGGACCGCTGTTTCCGGGCGAGGTGGTTTTCGTCGGCGGAGACGAATTGCACGACTTTGACCAAGACGGCTATTTGGACTTCTTGAGCTTCGAGCGCGGTGGTCCTTCCTCTGGCCTAATCACCGTTGCGTTTGGCGATCGCTTCGGCCAGTACAAAACCGTGCTTTCATCGCCGATTCCGTTTTTGCCATACGGTGTGACAGTGGCCGATTTCAATCAGGATGCAGTTCTCGACGTCGCGGCGGTCAATTTCTTCGGCAATGAAATTGTGGTGCTCCTCGGCGATGGGACCGGAATATTCAGCCCTTGGCGGACTCTCGCACTAAGCGACTCGCCCGAGTTCGTGCAAGTCGGCGACTGCGATGCCGACGGTTTCACAGATTTGTTCACGATCTGCTCCACCCGAGACAAATTCTTTCTCCATCGCGGCCGGCCTGGCGGCGAGTTCGATCCAGAACAGTTGATACTGATTCCCTATACACCCTACTCGTTTCAAGTAGCGGACGTCGACAACGACCTCGATTCGGACGTTCTCCTTGACGGAGTAACGATTCTCTTTAGTGCCGGCGTCGGCACATTTTTGACTGCGCCAACCGGCGTTCCGTTTCGAGTGAACGTCACGGCTTTCGGTGACGTCAACCAAGATGGGAATCTCGATTTCGTGGCGACGGATATAAACGGCGTGTTGCTCGCCACTGGCAACGGCGCTGGCGGTTTTGAGCTGGATTCGTCGCCCACGGTCTTACTCAACAGCCCGTATACCGCAGTGACTGTCGATATGCAGGACGATGGACGAGAAGACCTTGTCGTGCTCGACGGTAACTCGCAGCTCTGGGTATATCCGAACGGTGGTGGCGGCCAGTTTGATGTCGGTGTCGAATATCCAACGATCAGAGATTCCATTTTTCTCGCGACCGGTGACGTCGACGCTGACGGTGATCTCGACGCCGTCGTCACGGGCGGCGGGTTACTGCCGCTCCTCAATCGCGGCAACGGCGCCCTCACGACCCGCCGCATGCTTTATCAAGGCTTGCTGGGCGGGCGGATGAACCTCGCCGATCTCGACGCTGACGGCGATCTCGACGTCGCTTGCCAAGCCGCAAACACTTGGCAGCCTGTCGCGCTGTTCGGCGATGGCGCTGGCGGCTTTGCCGCTCCTGTCGTGCTTGGACCGCCGATTCCTTTTGCCAGCTCCGGCGCCGTCGTCGCCGACGTCAACGGCGATGGGCTTTCGGACTTAGTGGATACCAACTGGGACGCTAATTCGATTGTCGTCCTGCTAGGCGTTGGCGGCGGCCTCTTTGATGCGCCGCTGCTCACACCGTTGGCCCCGGAAGCGGCCGGAACCCCGTTTTCAGGTGACTTCAACAACGATGGCTTCGCAGACATCCTAATGTGGAACACCGGTACCGGAATCAACGCCGTTTATCTGTCCGACGGGAGCGGCGGTTTTGCCCAGGGACTAGCTCTCCCCAGCGTGTTGAACGACATCGTACTGGCTGACTTCGACAGCGATGGGAACCTCGATCTCGCAGCCGCCGGGTTGTTCCCGAGCGTAGTTCAAACATGGAAAGGTCTCGGCAACGGCACTTTTGGGCCACCAACAGAGATTGAGCTTCCGCCATCCGACGACACGTTCGTCGGCTTGGCGGCCGGTGACCTGAACGGGGACGGCTTGGTCGATCTGGCAACGGTCGGGAGGCCGGGGCTGGCGGTCCTGCTCGGCGACGGCACCGGCAATTTCCCAAGTACGATGCTTTCTCCCGGCCCATCCGGGACGCCAGTTGCGGTGGTCGACATTGACTTGGACGGCCGGGCCGATGTGATCGGACTTGACGTCGGTAACGAGGCCATCAGCGTGTTGTTTGGCAGCGGTGACGGCAAATTTCGCGATACTAAGTTCTATGCGTCCTCCGGGATGATTGGGCCTTTGGAATTCGGTATGGGGGACATCGATGGGGATGGCGACAACGATCTCGTCATGAGACCTTTTGCGGCTGAAGGCGTGCAAATTCTCGAAAACTGGCGCTTTCGTTGACCCGCGAGGTCTGAGCTCCGATCGGTTCGACGGACGACGTTAACTCGCGCCGCCCCGCCCCCTCCCCCGATATCATGACCAAGCCGTCCCACGCCGGCCCCCTCCGGGCCGCCGCGGCCGCGGCCTTTCGCAACGTGATCTCGGCAGGAGCCTCCCCATGTTCGGCGTCTTCAACAGCGCTCTCGAAACCATCGGCAAAACACCCCTCATCCGTCTCGGCCGCATCGGCGACGGACTGCCCTGCCCCATCTACGGCAAGGTCGAGTTCTTCAACCCCGGCCAGTCCATCAAGGACCGCGTCGCCAAGGCCATGGTTGAGCGGGCCGAGCGCGAGGGCAGCATCAAGCCCGGCGTCACCACCATCATCGAGCCCACCTCCGGCAACACCGGCGTCGGCCTCGCCATGGTCGCCGCCATCAAGGGCTATCGCTGCATCTTCGTCATGCCCGACAAGATGAGCGACGAAAAGATCAACCTGCTCAAGGCCTACGGGGCCGAGGTCGTGATCGTGCCGACCAACGTCGCGCCCGACTCGCCCGAGAGCTACTCCGGCGTCGCCAAGCGGCTCGTTAACGAGATCCCCGGCGCCTGGTGCCCCAACCAGTTCGCCAACATGGCCAACCCCGAGATCCACTACCTCACCACCGGCCCCGAAATCTGGGAGCAGACCGGCGGCCGCGTCACCGTCTTTGTCGCCGGCGTCGGCACGGGCGGCACGATCTCCGGCGTCGGCAAGTATCTCAAGGAGCGCAACCCGCGCGTCCGCGTCGTCGGGGCAGACCCCGTCGGCAGCGTTCTCAGCGGCGGAAACGGCGCAAGCTGGAAGGTCGAGGGCATTGGCGAAGACTATGTGCCGCAGACCTTCAACAGCCACGTGGTCGACGACTGGATCCGCGTGAGCGACAAGGAGAGCTTCCTCACCGCCCGAAAAGTGGCCCAGCGCGAGGGACTGCTCATCGGCGGCTCCTGCGGCACGGTCATCGCCGCGGCCCTGCGCTATGCCGAGCGGCTCACGCCCAACGATTTCGTCGTGGCGATCGTGCAGGACACCGGCAGGAACTATCTGAGCAAGGTCTTCAACGACGCCTGGATGCGCCAGTTCGGCTTCCTCGACGAGACGGCCAGGCCCGCCACCGCCGCCGAACTGCTCGATTCGATGGAGCATCGCGAGCTGCTGTCGCTAAGTCCCGACCACACGCTACTCGAGGCGATTCAGCTCTTCCGCAAGCAGAGCATCAGCCAATGCCCGGTCATCGAGGGCGACCGCGTCGTCGGCGGCGTGCAGGAAGTGACGCTGGCCCGCCTGCTGCACGAAGGCCGCAACCCCAGCGAAGTCCGCGTCCGCGACATCATGGCCCGCGCCCTGCCCGAAGTGAACGCGACCACCACCCTCGACGAAATCTACCGCATCCTCATGAGCGGCCACACCGGCGTCATCGTCCGCCGTGAGGGGAAGATCGCGGGGATTGTGACGCGGATTGACCTGGTCAACTATTGGGAGACGGCATCGGCGGCGGCGAGGAAGGCTTAACGACCTGCGGGCTTACTGTTTGAAGAGCCGCGGGCTTCAGCCCGCGCGGATGTGCCGTCGCCAAAAAACGCCCATCGGTGCGCCAGGACGGAGCCATGAGGCGCGGTATTCCATGCCCCGTGTTCTGCGCCGCGTGCCGCCCATTCTTCGCCCGTGAGGGCCCGCGATGGTAGCCAGGGGTTTCAACCCCTGGACCGCTCGCCCTTTGAACGTATCGGAGCAAACAGCATTGCCGGGTGTCACGCCGCGACATCGGTGAGGTTGTGGCGCAGACTAGGCCGAGATTAGCGTCGCCCCGAGCGCAGGAGCGCGGGTACCAAGAGCAGCAAAGCGACCAGTGCCGTCGGCTCCGGGATCAACAACCAAACGGCAAAGTAGAAGCTCCCATTATTAAGTGCGATACCACCGACATCAAATAGATAGTCTCCAGCGAGCAGCGTGCCGGACGTTGCCGATACGCCCCCGGGCAGCGTCTGATCCGCATACGACCAAATGGCTGGCGCGGAGCCGTGAGGAAACAACACATGACATTCGGTGGCGACTCCGGATGCGCCATACCCATTAGCGTAAACCGTATAGTCCGAAGGTTCAGATAGTGTGAACGTGACTCGCGCCGTGGATCCGATAGCAACCGGCCCGTAACCTTCTGCCGATCCAGCAAAGCCCCGTATGAAAACGAAGAACCCATCCGGACTGGTCAGAATCTCTGAGTGCTGCTCAACCTGTGCGATGCCGGAGTCTTGAAGAAGCGCGTACCCGCGAAACGGCCCAAAATTCTGTTCATTATCCGTCTCCGTGTATCCGGGAACTGTCGCGAATATACCCCGCTGGTCCGACGTCCAAATCACTAGCGGATCACCCCGCGCGAGCGCAGTTAGTCCGCACAGCACTACCGCGATCATCCCCCGTCCAAGCAGCCTGTCAAAAGTAAGCATGTGTGGTCCTCCATAGCAGCGGGGACACCCATCACGCACGGGCGGTTCCGCTGCGTGTCTTTTTTGAGAATCTCGCGCCGGAGTGGATTACCCAGCTATCGTCGGCCGACGCACAAGAGTGCTGGCACCAACAGCAGCACCGCGATCAGTACCGCCGGCTCCGGAATCAACAGCCATGTGGCGACTGCGAAGTGCCCACCGTACGCCCCACCAGAAATCTCAAATTCATAGTCCCCGGCGGGCAATGTGCCGGACGTCGTCATCACGCCGCCCCCGTACAGCATCTGATACTCGTATGACCAGACGAACCAAGGGGTGCCGGAGCGAAATAAAATGTAACAGTCCGTGGCGACCCCGCTTGCAGGGTAATAGTTCGCGTAGACGGTGTAGTCTGACGGGGCGGTCAGCGTAAAGTTAACGCGCGCTTCTGAGGCCCCAACGCCCGGCCCGCCCGCATCGCCCTCAACAAATGCGAAAAAGCCATCCGGACTGGTGAGGAACTCCGAGCGCTGCCCGGCGTGTGCGGTGCCCGGTCCCTCCGGCGGCCAACCCGGCTCCCACGGCTGCATCGGCGCATCGACCGTCGCGCTGAACGGCCTGAAGTCCGGTGCACTTGCGCTCTGAGTCCCGAAGAAATTGGTGGCGGACACGCCGCGGGTCTGCGACGTCCAGATGACCAGCGGATCGCCCCGAGCGAGCGCGGCCACTCCGCACAGCGCTACCACGAACATTCCCCGTTTAAGCAGCCTTGCAAGGGTAAACATGTGCAGTCCTCCTTTGCGGCGGGACCACACATGACGCACGGGCGGCTCCGCCGCGTCTCACAAACAATGGTAGCGCAGTGACAACCAGACGCGACGACAGGCGACTCAGTCGGCGAATTCCTGCGCCCTGCCCGCCCCCGCTACCGACCCGCGCGCCTACGTTACGATGATCCGCAAACAAACATGCCAAACCCAGCCGTCTCAACGACTCCGACCACCCCGGCCCGCTTTCTCCTCGCAGGACTCCTCACCATGCTCACCCTCGCCGGCGCATGCGCCCCATCCGCCGATCGCGACCGCCTCGCGCCGATCCTCCCGCCCGCGCTAAACCGCGGCGACACCATCGCCTTCATCGCCCCCGCGGGCAAGCTCGATCGCGTGCGGATGGAGCTGGCCCGCAAGCGGCTCGAAGCCGAGGGCTTCGTCGTCAAAGTGCCGGAGGACCTCTATCGCAATCGTGGTTATCTCGCCGGGACGGACGAACGCCGCGCCGCGGAGTTGATGGCGGCGTTTACCGATCCGACGGTGAAGGCGGTCCTGCCCGGCACCGGCGGGTATGGCGCGTCGCGCATCCTCGATCAACTCGACTACGACGTGATCCGCAACAACCCGAAGGTCTTCATCGGCTTCAGCGACATCACCGCGCTGCATCTGGCGATCCAGAAGAAATGCGGCCTCGTCACCTTCCACACGCCCAACCCGCAGTGGGGCCTGGGCAGCACCGACAACCTCAAGCCGATCTCGGCCAAATACTTCTGGCGCACCCTCCGCAACGCCGACTACTTCGACCCTGCGGGCAAGCCGCTGCCGCCCGGCTTCGAATACGAATGGCCCAGCGACATCGCGCCGTTCAAGGTCGTCGTCCCCGGCGTCGCTCGCGGCCGCCTCACCGGCGGAAATCTCTCGCTCATCGCCGCGCTGATGGGCACGCCCTACGAAATGGAGACCGCCGGCCGGGTGCTGTTCATCGAGGACATCGATGAACGGCCCTATCGCATCGACCGCTTCCTGTGCCAGTTGCGCTCCGCCGGCAAGCTCAAGGGTCTGGCCGCGGTGATCCTCGGGCAGTTCACCAACTGCGAGCCGAAGCCCGACGAAGTGAGCCTCTCGCTCGAAGAGGTCTTGCTGGATTACTTCGGCGAAATGAAGGTGCCGGTGATCATGAACTTCCCGGCGGGGCATGTGCCGAACAACCTCACCTTGCCCTTTGGGGCGATGGTTGAGGTCGACACGCACGCCGGCCGCGTGCGCGTCCTGGAGAATCCGGTGAAACTGGTCGCAGAAGCCGCGCGATAGCGACCACGCCGACGCCACACAAATGACGCGGCCGCCGGCACGATGCCGACGGCCGTCTTTCAATGTGGCGACCTCGCGCCCGTCGCGACGATCCTCGCTTATTTCCTGCGGCGCATGCTCCACAGCGCACCGGCCAGCGGCAGCATCGTCACCAGATTGACCGGCGCGCAGCCACCGCACAGAGGCGCCGCCCCGCCCTGATCGGCCTCCGAGACTTCGAAGGCGTTCGAGGTCGCCGCCGTCAGGCCGTCGGACGTTGCCTGCAGGGTGACATTTTCGCAGGCCGTGTCGATCGACACCGCGCCGAAGGTCGCCAGCCCGTTCACCGCCACCGCCGACGTGGTCGAGAGCGCCCCGCCGCAGGCCGAAACGAGCGCCAGTTGCACCTGCGCGTCGCTCGTCGAGCGCGCGCCGGTCGCATTCAAAATCTCCACCGAGATCGAGGGCTCAAACGCCTCGCCCGCCACCACCGCCGTCGGCTGCTGCACAAATCGCAGCGCCGTTCCCGGCAGCGGCGTGACGGAGAAGGTGTCCGAAGTCGTGCGCACGAGCGCGCCCGAAACGGCCTCCAGCCGAACGCCGGTGCAGGGAGTGTCGAGGCTCAGCGCGCTAAAGGTCGCCAGTCCGTTCACGGCATTAACCGTCCTGCCGCTGAGGGTGCCGCCGCAGACCGAATCCAGCACGAGGCTTACTTCGGATGTCGCGGTGGTGCGATTGTTGAATTCATCGACGATCTCGACCGAAACCGCGTCCGAGATCGCCGCGCCCTGCTGCACTTCGCTCGGCTGTTGCACAAACCGCAGCGCCGCGGGCGTCGCCGGCGTGATATCGAAGGCATCCGTAATCTGCGGCGAACCCACGCCCGACGCGATCAGGCGATAGCCCGCAACGGCGCGATTGATCCGCAGATTGTCCGCCGCCTCCCAGGTCGCGACGCCGTTCACCGTCGTCTTGGTCACACTGCTGTCGGCCAGCAGCGGCCAGCCGCCCGGATTCACCGCCGCATCGAGCGTCACATCGACCGCGGCATTGGTCACCAGGTTGTTCGCCGCATCGCGGACGCTGACGGCGATCAGAATCGGCTCGCCGGCCGGCGTGTTTGCCGGCTGCAGCGAAATCTCCATCCGATTGGGCGGTCCCGCAGTGATCTCAAACGGCGCGCTGTCGACGGTGTCGCTCGTGCGAAACACGCCGCCGTTGTGGTTGGCTCGCAGCGTGTAACCCGCGGCGGCGGGGATAATTCGCAGGTCCTGCGCGTCGCGCCAGGTCGCCACGCCGTTCTCGGTCTCCAGCGAGGTCGTGCCGAGCAGCGTCGCGCCGCCCGGATTGGCCTGCAGCGTCAGGAATATGTCGCGTGTGTCATTGGGGATCACGTTGCCCCCGAAATCGACCATCCGGATCGCCGGCAACAGATCCGCGCCGGTCTCCGTCGTGCCCGGCTGAACGGCGAACTCCAGCCGGTCCGGCAAGCCGCGGGTGATATTCGCCGCCACGATTCCCTGCTGGTTGAAGGCTCCGCCCGCCGCCGACGTGGTGAGCGCGATCGTGGTCTGCGCCGGGCCCACCGCTCCGGCCGCCGACAAGATGCGCACCCGGACGCCGTTGATCCGCAGAATGTCTTGCACGTTTGTGGGCGCGCCGCTGGTCAGCGAGAAAACGATCGCCTCATCCGCGGCCCCCGTGGGCGTCACCGATGCGACCGCGTTGAGCCCCAATCCGTTGATGCCGACCGTGGCGCTCTGACAGGTGATCGGCGAGGTCGCATCAAACTGAAACCCCGGCCGCGCGACCAGGCGAATCTCGCGGCCCGCGCCGGACGAATATTCCGGCAGCATCGTTTCGGCAACCGTGATGGTGTTGACCACGACAAAGACGCCGACGGCCCCGGGGCCGCTGGCGCGATTGGTGTCCACGCCGAGCGTGATGTTGGGCGAATTCACCGAATCCGCCGAGGCGCCGGCGGCAACGATCGCCGCACAGAACCAGCGAACCAGATTTCCGAACGCGGGCGCTGAGCGCACTTGGGATCGCACACGAATCACGCAAACCTCCTCAATTCCGGGTAGCGGCATCGCACGGTCGCGCGCGAATGCTAAGCGGATTGACGATTTAGGGACGAATTGCTCACGAACGTCGGCTTTTTTGGAGCGGTCGCGCTGATTTCGCGCCGCCGATGGACGGTCGGCGCGTGCAACAGGCCACGCGCAAGGCATGCCCCGCTTGCCGCGCCCGGTTCAGGGCGCGGCGATTTTCCACGTGGCTCAGTGCCCCGTGTGCGCCGCAGCGGGCGGCGATCGGCGGACCGTCCACATGTTCAGCACCTCAACTAGGAGCGAGAAGCCCATGGCGAAGTAGATATAGCCCTTCGGGACGTGATGATGCAGCCCATCGGCGACGAGTACGACGCCGATCAGCAGCAGGAACGCCAGCGCGAGCATCTTGAAGGTCGGGTGTTTTTCGATGAAGGAGCTGATCGGTCCGGCGAAGACCAGCATCACGATCACCGCCAGCACCACCGCCACCACCATGACGCTCAAGTCTTTCGCCATGCCTACCGCGGTGATGACCGAATCGAGCGAAAAGACGATGTCGATCAACATGATCTGCACGATCACCGCTGCGAAGGACGCGATTTTTCTCTGCGCTTCCTGGCCCGCGCCGGCGGCCTCGACCTTATGGTGGATTTCATAGGTCGCTTTGGCGATCAGGAACAATCCGCCAATGATCAGGATCAGGTCTTTTCCGCTGACGCCATGCTCAGCCACGTGAAAGAGCGGATCTTTGAGCTTCATGATCCAACTGATCATGAAGAGCAGCAACAGGCGCATGACGAGCGCCGCCAGCAAGCCCACCTGCCGCGCCGCCCCGCGCTTTTCCTCGGGCAATCGCCCGGTGAGGATCGCGATAAAGACGATGTTGTCGATGCCCAGAACGATCTCGAGCGAGGCCAGCGTCAGCAGGGCCAGCAGGCCTTCGGTCGTCAGCAGGGCACTGAAATCCATCCGATCATCTCCTGAACCGTCACCCATCTCATCGACGGATTCGAGCAGGCCATCGCCGCCACCCGGCGCGAGAGCGAGCGGAATGGTAGGGACGGCGGCGCAGCCCGCAATTCGGGCGGTGCGGATTTCGGGGCCGATCGTTGATCGCCGAACGCCTTTTTGACCCGAGGCGCGTACGCAGCGTGGCCGCGGGGACCCTCAACAACTGGCTCGGCGGCATCGACGGGCGGCGATTCCTCGCTTGCGATCGAGGAAAGCGGCCCCCTCTGTCGATAGTAAGGGCGGACCTATTCGTTGTTATCGGCTGACGATTAGACGACATGAGAAGTCGCAAATATCCTGCCCCCGACCCGACGCCAAGGGCGTAACTATGCTCTGTGCCAGTACTTGCAATTTCGCAACCGGTTCCGAACATCGCTTGAATGACGCTTGGTCGCGTCCTAGAATCAGTCGCCGGGTAAGTCGTTGTCGGCGGATGGGCTCCGAACCACGCCGCACCGCGAAAGGCCCTCAGCTTTCATGTTTTCTGACTTTGTCGGTGATCGCATCAACCATGGGGATGGGCTGCGCCTCGACGCGTTCATCACGCACGGCGCAGGAAGTGGGCTTTTTGCCCTCGGCCACCGTCGTCGTGGCCCCGGTGTTGAACCTCTCGGCGAGCCAGGACTTCGACCCGGCCCGGATGACCGACCTGCTGGCCTCCGAACTGGCTCAGTTCGAGGGCATCTCAGTCGTGCCGGTCAATCTCTCGACCGCCGCCCTGGCCCGCGAGGGCAAGCGCACGGTCGACAGCCCGGAGGAAGCGCTGCGCCTGTCGGCGGCGTTTGGGGCCGATGCGACGGTGGTCGCGGCGATCACGGAGTTTCACCCCTACGATCCTCCCACGGTCGGACTCATCATCCAGTGGTACGGCGCGACGGACGTCTTAGCGCCGGAATTGCGCGGGGCGGCGCCGGCTGCCGCGGGCGAGCCACGGGTTCAGGCGCAGCGGGTCTTCAACGCGGACGACCAGGCTGTGGTCCGAGAAATCAAGGAATTTTGCAAACGGCGCGACGGAAACGACAGTCCCCACGGCTGGCGAAAGTATGTCCAGGCCCAGGAGTTGTACGTCCGTTATTCGATTTGGTCTCTGGTTCGGTCGATCCTAAGGGTGCAATTCGGCACGGAAGCCGGCCAACCGAACGAGGCAGACCAATGACGGCACAGGAAGTGTTCAGTCTGGTGAAGGGTCGTGAGCGTTTCATCTTCCGCTACACGCCGGGCAGCGAAAATGAGCTGCTCGCAACGTGGGTGGAATTGGCGAACGATCCGGCGAGTTCGTTCGACTGGTTCGACGCGGCCGTGCTGAGTTATCAGCTCGGCAGCCGGCTGGATCGCAGCGTGCAGAGTGTCGCATGAACTCGATGAGACGGGCAGGCCGACCATGTTGGAATTCAACGCCAGTGGAAGTGCGGTTCATCTTGCATACGGGCGGGGTGAAGGCGCCATGAGCGAACAAGCCAGCCTTATTCAGCAGTTCATCAACTACTTGCAGGCCGAGCGGCACTTCTCGCCGCATACCAGCAAGTGCTATGCCGCCGACCTGGCGCAGTTCGTCCAGCATCTGAGCCGGTCGAACGGAAACGCCAACGGCGCCGCCCACATTCTGGCGCTCACCGGCGAAGAGGTGAACCGCAAGCTGCTGGGCGTCGACACCGATCGCGTGAAGGACTTCCTGGGCAACCTTCGCGATAAGAACTATTGCAAGAGCACCGTCGCCCGCAAGCTGGCGACCCTGCGCAGCTTCTATAAGTTCCTGGTCCGCCGCAGCTATCTGCCGGCCAACCCGGTCCAGCCCATCCGCACGCCCAAGCAGGACAAACGCCTGCCGAAGTGCCTGGATGTCGCTCAGATCGAAAAGCTCCTGAGCAACCCCGACACCACCACCCTGCTCGGCGCCCGCGACCGCAGCATGCTCGAAATGCTCTATTGCACCGGCATGCGCGTCAGCGAACTCGTGGCGCTCAACGTCAACGACATCGACCTGACCCAGAGCGCGGTGCAGGTCCGCGGCAAGGGCAAGAAGCAGCGCAGCATTCCGGTTCCCCCGGGCGCGACGCAGAGCCTGCTGCACTACCTCGATCTCCGCCGTCGCGACACCCGCGGCGAAACCGGCAACGCCGAAGCCCTCTACATCAATAAGCACGGCCAGCGGCTGAGCACGCGCAGCGTCCGCCGCAAGCTGGATAAGTATCTCGTTGACGCCGGCCTGGACCTCTCGGTCAGCCCGCACACGCTGCGGCACAGCTTCGCGGCCCACATGCTGAGCAAGGGCGCGGATCTGAAGAGCGTGCAAGAGCTGCTGGGCCACCAGAGCATGAGCACGACGCAGGTCTACACCCACCTCAATACCGGCGGCAGCGCCGTGGCAGAGGCGGACGACGAATAGGCCGAAGGCCGCTCGACGGTCGCAATCGATTTTCTTGAGGAGCACCGCCGCTTGGGCGGTGCTCTCTTTTCTGTGACGACGGGCGGGGACTGTGCGGTGGCTTCGCCACGCGGGCGCGGAGCAGAGTGCGCTCCAAGTCGCAAACAGCACTACACCTTACGCGAGTGGGCGAGCACTAGCTGAGTAGCGGCAGCGCCGTACCGGTCGGTGCCGCCGGCTTGGCGACGCCGATGGTCTGGTACATGTCGTCATACGACCGCTCGAGATATTCCCGGCTCATATGCAGGCCGATGTGCGACCACGGCAAAACCTCGCCAAACGGACGCTCGCGATGGGCGTACCACGCCGGGTCGATGCCGCCTGCGGCGTAGGCCTGTTGCCAGCGCAGGTCGTTGTACGAATCGTCCCAGCCGTCGAAGCGGGCCCCCAGCCGCCACGCCTCCAGGATCACTGGCGCGAGCCGACGGTCGCCGCGCGACAACACCGCTTCCAATACAGACCGCCGCGCGTCGTGGGTGCGAATCGTCACGATCGGCTTCGGACCCTTTTTCTTACGCGGCGGCGCCTCAGGCGGCCGAGTGTCGAGTGGCGCGTGTGAACTGTCCGCGCCGTCGCTCCGGCGCTTCGTCGCTTCGTCGCTCTTCTCCGCTTCGGCCCAATCCTCCGCACCGGCGTAGCTGCCGCTGACCTGAATTTCCCCGCGGCTGATCTGCCGCAGCGTGTCGCGCACACGCTGGTAGTAGGAAGCGGGCTGCTGGGCCATCCACTGCAGCGGCGTGAACGGCTTGGGCACGAGCCAACCGACCGAGGCCACGATCTCCGCCGGTGCCCCGAGCCCCATCCGCCAGCGCTCGCGGCTGAGCTCTTCGCAGAGCTGCCAGATGGCGGTGATGTCTTCGTCGCGTTCGCCGGGGAAGCCCGCCATGAAGTAGAGCTTCAGCTTGCGCCAGCCGGCGCGATAAACGGCCCGCACGCCCTCGATCAGGTTGCCGTCGGTGACCTTCTTGCGGATCGCTTTGCGCATGTCGTCGCGGGCGGCTTCGACCGCCATCGTCATGCTGCTCTTGCGGACGTTGGCCGCCATCGCAGGGATGTGGGCCAGCATTTTGTCGACGCGCAGCGAAGGGAAGCTGAGGTTGACCATCCGGGGGGCAAAGCGCTCGTTCAGCTTCTTCGCCAGCTCCGGCAATAGCGGATAGTCCGCCGTGCTCAGCGACAGCAGCGAAATCTCGTCGTGGCCCGTGGCCGCATACGATTCTTCCGCAATCTCAATAATCCGCTCGACCGTGCGATAGGTCAGCGGGCGCTTCGTATAGCCGGCGTGGCAGAACCGGCAGACCTGCGGGCAGCCGCGCATGATCTCGATGCCGATGCGGTCATGAACGACGGGCACCCATGGCACCATCGGCTTTTGCGGAAACGGGGCGCGATCGAAGTTGGGCGTCTTGCAACGCTCGATCCGCGTCGGCAAGCCCGCGATCTTCGGCAACATGCCCGCGATCGTGCCGTCGGCGTGATAGGTCACATCGTAGAGATTGGGGGCATAGATCCAGGGGAAACGCTGCGCGAGCAACGGGATCATGGCCCGCCGACCGATGCCTTGCGCCTTGTACTCCTGCACGGCGGCGAGGATCGACGCGAGCGCGACTTCGCCATCGCCGATGACCACAAGATCGAGAAACTCGGCCATCGGCTCGGGGTTATCCGCCTGCGGCCCGCCGACGATCACCAGCGGGTGGTCGTCGGTGCGGTCGGCGGCGCGGAGCGGGATGCCCGCGAGATCGAGCATGTTGAGCAATGTGGTGAAGCACAGCTCATATTGCAGCGAGAGCGCGAAGATGTCGGCTTCGCTGACGGGCTGACGCGTATCCCAGGTCCAGAGCGGGATGCCGCGCTCGCGCATGATCTTTTCGGCGTCGAACCACGGTGCGTAGGTTCGCTCGGCGCAGACGCCGGGGGTCTGGTTGGCAAGTGTGTAGAGAATCTGGCAGCCGAGGTGCGACATGCCGATGGTGTAGGCATCGGGAAAGCCGATCACCACACGCAGCTCGGCCTTTCGCCAGTCGCCCGGCTTCACAATCTGATTCAGCTCGCCGCCGATGTATTGCGCGGGAGTGCGAACGTGGGGCAGGATCTCGCGCGAGATGCGCAGGGCGAGAACATTCGATGCATCGGCGAGGTCGATCATGGGGACGCCTTTGTCTTCGCCCACGCGGGCGGACGGGCTTTGCCAGGGGCTCCAGCCCGCGGAAAGTGTCAATCATTGTAGGTGCGGTCGGGGCGGAATCGCGATCCGGCGTCGATTTCGGGGTCCAGAGACCCGGGTTCGCCGGGAGTACTCCGAACAACCGGACATCTCCGTGCGCACGGTTTGACGCCTCGCGCACCCCACCGATATGGTTTGCTCCGGGAGTTGGGTGTGATGCGAGGCGGCCGCAACGGAGTGCGAGAGTGACGCAGCCGATCCGCGCCGCCGAGGTTCGCTCAGGCGCCACCGATCGACCGGAGGGGACCTTTCGTGCCTATGCGATCGGCGTCGTGCTGGCGGCGCTCTTCGCCGCGTGCAATGTCTATCTCGGCCTCAAGATCGGCGTAATTGCCAACCTCTCGATCCCCGCCACGTTGCTCGCCTTCGGTGCGCTGCGGAGCGCCAACCTCGCGACGCGCGGCGCGATCCGCGATCTGGGCATTCTCGAAAACAACCTCGTGCAGGCTGCCGCATCCGCCGGCGGCTCGGTTGCGTCTGCGGGGCTGATCAGCAGCGTGCCGGCGATGATCATCCTCACCGGTACGCAATTTTCCTGGCCGACTCTGACACTCTGGATGGCGGTTATCTCCGGTCTGGGCGTCAGCATCGCCATGCTCGTGCGGCGCCCGCTGATCGAGTCCGATGGGCTGGTGTTCGCGCCGGGCGTGGCCTGCGCCACGACACTGCAACATTTGCACGCCCGCGAGCGCGGCGCATCGGGGCAGAGCGTCCTGTTGGTCGGTGCGATCGTGTTCGCGACCATTTTGACCTATTTCACCGCCGCCCCCGGCGGTGTGCCCGCGGCAGGACCGTGGCATCTGCCCGCTCCTTCGCTGACTTTCGCACTCGCAGGGGGTGTCATCGCCGCGAGCGTGGGTTGGAAGCTCGCGATCGAACCGCTGTACTTCGCCATCGGCGGGCTTGTGGGCCTCCGCGTCGGTCTCTCGATGCTGATCGGCGCGGTCATCGCCCATGGCGCGATCGCGCCCTGGCTCGTTAAACAAGGCATTACCGAGCAGCGCTTGCGGGGAGACTGGCTCTCGTGGCCGGCGAGCACATTGATCGTCGTCGGGTCGCTCTTCGGCCTTCTCAGCGCTTCGGCCGCGATTCGCCGCAGCTTCCGGCAAGCCTCGACATCGACCTCGAACTCGTCGGGCGAAACGGCATTCGCGTTGGGCTGGGTCGGGGCCGCGTCGCTGATCGCCATCGCGGTTCAAGTGTTCGCGCTGGGCATCAGCCCGCTGCTCGCAGTCCTCGCCACGCTTCTCGCCGTGCCGCTGGCGATGATCGCCGGACGCGTCGCGGGCGAGACCTCGCTTACACCCTCCGGCCCGGTCTCGAAGCTGTCGCAGATCGCCATCGGGCTGCTCCCGCAGGCACCCACCCAGGCCAGCCTGCTCTCCGCAAACATCGCGGGCGGGGCCGCCGCTCAGTGTGCCGATCTGCTTCACGACCTGAAGTGCGGGGCAATCCTTGGGGCCAATTGGCGCCACCAGGCGATTTCTCAATTCCTGGGCGCTTGCGCGGGCGCCGCCGCCGGATCGGCGCTGCTGCTCTTTCGCTTTCCCAACCCCGCGGCCGAATTGGTCCCCCCGAACTTTCAGGCCGCTGCGCTGGTCGGCGTGAAGCGCACGGCCGAATTTCTCATGTCCGGCAAAGCCGCCATCCCGGATAGCGCCTGGCCCGCCGTCGAGATTGCCGCGGTCGCGACGCTTGTGTTGCTGGCGGCGGAGTCGTTGTTGCCGTCGCGTTGGCGCCAATTCGTGCCGAGCACCGTCAGCATCGGCTTTGCGTTCATTCTTCCGCCCGCGGCCACGCTCGCCATCGCGTGCGGCGCCGTGCTGTTCGGCGCTGTTCGCGTCGCGCGTCCCACGAGCGCAAATGCGCTGATCATCGTTTGTTCCGGAATCGTGGTCGGCGCGGTGCTCTTCGAGTTGGGCTACGACGCGGTCAAGGTACTATGGCGTTAGCGAGCCCCCGAGGAGACGCCCGTCATGCCGAAACCCATCCCTTCCGCCATCTGTCTGCTCGCCTCTGCCACCGTCGCCTTCGCCTGGCGGGTCGAACAGCCGGCGGAAAAACCCGCCGCCAGCCAGCCCGCAACCGCCGCCAAAGTCGAAAAGCTCGATTGGCTGGCGGGCGATTGGCGCAGTGTCGAGCCCGGCAGCGACACCGGCGAATTCTGGCTTCCGCCGAAGGGCGGCAGCATGTTCGACGTCAGCCGCACCTATCGCGGCGACAAACTCACCGACTTCGAATTTCTGCGCATCAGCGAAAACCAGGAGAGCGGGCTGGTCTATTACGCGCAGCCCCGCGGCCGAGCCCCGACGCCGTTCAAGCTGAAGGACGTTGGCGATCGAAAGGTGGTCTTCGTCAACGCCGAAAACGACTTCCCGAACACCATCACCTATTGGATCGACGCCGACTCGCTGCTGCACGGACGGATCGACGGCAAGATGGACGGCCAGGACCGCAGCATGGAATGGGTTTGGAAGCGGGCCGCGAAATAAACGCTCGCCCGCAGCCGAGCCCGGCACTGCACCGCCGAATCGCCGGATTCGGCGCGCTGCGGATCGGGGGAAGGACCAAGGCCGCGTTGGCGGCCGCGCTCAGCCGACGATCTCGATGTGGATGCGCCCGCTCGACAAATCGCGCAGACTCGCCGCGAGCGTCTCCTGCCGCGCCCGCGCGATGCGAAATCGCAGCTCAACCCCGTCGCCGAATGACTCATCGATCATCCGCGCCTCCGCCTCGCGCAGGAGCAGTTGCACGCGCTGCAACAGCGGATAGGGCACGCTGATTCGACAATCGATCCGCTCAACCTTGAGCTCGGTTGGCGTCGCAGCCAGGACCGCTTTCGCGGCTGCCGAATAGGCCGCCACCAGCCCGCCCGTGCCCAGCTTGGTTCCGCCAAAGTAGCGCGTGGTCACCAACACGACATCGCCGATGCCGCTGCCGCGAAGCACCGCCAGCGTGGGCGGGCCGGAGGTGCCGCTGGGCTCGCCATCATCGCTCATTCCCTCCACGACCGACGGCCCATAGCCCGCGCGAAAGGCGTAGACGTGATGCACCGCGTCGGGGTCGGCGGCGCGACGCTCTCGAATGAAGTCGTGGGCGGCGGTTGCGCTCGGCGCGGCCGTCACAGCGGAGAGAAAGCGCGAGTTCGAAACGCGCGTCTCGACCACGGTCACGCCCAGAGGAACGAGATAGGGATCAACAGCCACAGCGTGCAGGGTATCGGCGAAGCGTTAGTAGCGAATGGCGAACTCGCCCTCGCCCGCGACGACCGTCACCGTTCGCACCTCTTCGTTCGAAATGCCGCTGCCGAACTCGGCGCGAATGTCGTTCAAAAAGGCATCGACCGCGCTCGGATCGCCCTGAACTTCGATTTGCACGGTACCATCGGCGACGTTTCGTACGAAGCCCGTGACCGGATACCTGCGCGCGAAGTGGTCGGCGGTGACGCGAAACCCGACGCCTTGAACAGTCCCGGTGAAATTCACCTGCAGACGAATGGAGTTTGCCGCGCGGGGCATTTCCACACCTATAATTGGTTTTTCTCGGACGGTCGAGGATCTCGGACGATTATCTGACGCTGAGTGCGGTCGATATCATACTTAATTAGTTCTATATGTGGCCGCACGAACTGCAAATTTTGCTATTGTGTCTTGAGCAAAGAGGTGACCATTCGTGTTCCGGCCGCTGTGTTTTGAGATGTAACGCGACACCGGCAAAGCCTAACTTGACGGATTAGATCGACAGACCGGCCGCTCCGCAATCCGTCACCTACCGCTAAGTGCCATTTTTGAAAGCATTTACACGATCGAAGATGATATAACCTGTGCGACGGGCTGCCACCACAACCACCGCCTACTTCGTCGACGAAGTCACCATCCACGTCCGCGGCGGACGCGGAGGCGATGGCTGCGTGTCGTTTCGGCGAGAGGTCTTTGTCCCTAAAGGCGGGCCCGACGGCGGCGACGGGGGCCATGGCGGAACCGTCTACATGACCGCGCGCTCCGGAGTCGACACGCTGCTCGATCTCGCCGGTCGCCACCACTACCACGCCGAGAGCGGCCGACCCGGAATGGGCGCCAACTGCGCCGGACGCGGCGGCGAAGACCTCGAAATCCTCGTGCCGGTCGGAACGCTCGTCTACGACGCCGACACCAACCGCCTCCTCAAAGACCTCGTGAAGCCCGATGAGCGCATCGTCGTCGCCGCCGGCGGTCGGGGCGGAAAGGGCAACGCTCGCTACGCCTCCTCCACCAATCAGGCCCCGCGCCAATATCAGCCCGGCCTCCCCGGCGTCGAGCGCACCCTTCGCCTCGAGCTCAAGCTCATCGCCGACGTCGGCATCGTCGGCCTGCCCAACGCCGGCAAGAGCACCTTGCTCGCGCGGCTCACCCACGCCCGCCCCAAGATCGCCGACTACCCCTTCACCACGTTGACGCCGCAGCTCGGCGTCGCCGAGCTATCCGACTTCCGCCGCCTGGTCCTCGCCGATATCCCGGGCCTGTTGGAAGGCGCTCACGAGGGCGTCGGCTTGGGCGATGCGTTTTTGCGACACATCGAGCGCACACGCGTACTGGTACACCTGATCGATCTCTGTCCGCCCGTCGGCGCGCCCACCCCTGCCGAGGCCTATCGCATCATCCGCAACGAACTCGAAAAATACAGCCCGCGCCTGGCGCGGCGCGAGGAAGTGATTGTCGGCAACAAGCTCGACCTGACCGACGCCGAGCTCTCGCGCGAAATGCTGGCCGAGGAACTGGGCCAACCCGTGCTCGCGATCTCCGGCGTGTCGGGTCAGGGCATCCGCCCACTGCTCGAAGAGCTTTGGACGCGCGTGCAGGCGGCCCGAGCCGCGGAGCCGGAAGAGTCCCCCGCCGCCCAGCCCCGCGATCTGGAGCTCGACGCGGCCCTGCGCGACGGCGAACCCGCCGATTGGCCCACGCTCGAGATGTCCCAATCCGACCTCGACGCCGCCTTCGAATGGCCCACCGACGAGGAGCCCAAGCCGTGACGCCTCCCGCTTCCGATGGCCTCGTCGTCGTCGACGTCGGCAACACCCGCGTCGGCATCGGCATCTGGGACGAAGACGGCGTGCACGACGTGCAGCGCTGCGCCAACAACGTCGAGGCTTCGTGGCACGAGCCGCTGCGCACCGCCTGGGAACGCGTGAAACACCGCAAACACCCCGCAATCGTCATCGGCAGCGTCGTCCCACGCCTCGCGATCGAGATCTGCGATCGCGCGGCGGCATGGTTCGAAGTCGATGCCCTGCGCGTCCGCGACGATCTCGCGTTTCCCATGAAGCTTGTGATCGACAACGCCGCTGAGGTGGGTGTCGATCGCGTCTGTTCGGCCGCCGCCGCCTTCGAACGGCTCAACGGCGCCTGCGCCGTCGCCTCGTTCGGCACGGCCATCACCATCGATTGCGTCTCCGCCACCGGCGAATTCCTCGGCGGCTCGATCCTGCCCGGCCTGCAGATGTCCTGCAACGCCCTGCACTCCAGCACCGCCGCACTGCCGCGCATCATCCCCGTCGCCCCGACCGGCCCCTTTGGCAAATCGACCGCAACCGCCATCGGAGAAGGCGTCACCATGGCCGCCGTCGGCGCGATGCGCGAGATTGTCGAGCGCTTCGCCACCGAGCTCGGCCGCTGGCCGCAACTCGTTCTGACCGGCGGCGACGCCCCTTTGATCCGAGAGCAGGCCGATTTCGTCGACTATGTGGTGCCCGACCTCTGCCTGATGGGCGTCGCCTTGGCCTATCGCAAGGCGAGCGGACAAGCGTAGCGCGGGCCATGACCGCACTACCCGCAGCTTGCGTTTCCGCACCGCACTCCAATGCCGCCCTGCTCACCGCGCCGGGCCCCGCCGCCATCGCCACCATTCGTGTCATCGCCGCTCCGCACTCCCTGCCCACCCTCTGCCGACTGCTCTCCGTCGACCAATTGCCGCCCCGTCCGATCTTTCGAACCGCCCTGCGCGACGCCGCAAACGAGCCGATCGACGACATTCTCGCCGTCGTGATCCATCACGACGCACAACGCACCATCCTTGAGCTTCATCTGCACGGCAATCCATGGCTCGTAGAACGTGCCTTGCACGAATTGCAGCAAGCCGGCTTCGAACGCACCGCCGCTGAAGGCGCCTTCGGCACGGCCCCGGCCGACGCGCTCGAAGCCGCCGCCTGGGCCGCGCTCCCGCAAATGCTCACATCCGCCGGGGTTCGCTGGCTGTTGACGCAACCGGCGCGAGTGCGCGCAGAACTGCAGCGCATGCGCGGACTCTCCGACGCCGATCACCGCGTCGCCTGCCGGGCGCTGCTGCACGGCCTGACGGTCTTCGATTGGTTCGCCCGCTCAACCCGCGTCGCGCTTCTTGGCCGTCCGAACGCCGGAAAGAGCACGCTGATGAACCGCCTCGCGGGCAGCGCCGTCAGCATCGTCTCGCCCGTCGCAGGCACCACCCGCGACTGGATCGAAGCCGCCAGCGAACATCATGGATATCCCCTGACCTGGATCGACACAGCCGGCGTCCGCGACGCGAGCGACGAACTGGAGCGCGAGTCGATTCGTCGCACCGAATCGATCCTCGCCGATGTCGATGCCGTGATCCTCGTGGTCGACGGCGCTCAACCGACGGCGTTGCCGCTGGTTCCGTCGACCGCGCCGGGCAAGCCGCTGGTCGTGGCTTGGAACAAGTGCGATCTTTCGCCCCGCGACCCGGCGCTGAGTTCTCCCGCACTCTCCGTCGCGGGCGCGCCGATCGTCCCCTGCTCCGCGACAACCGGCGCGGGTGTCGATGACCTCGTACAAACACTCCTCGAAGTCCTCGGACGAGCACCAACGATTTTGGAGCGACCGGGTCTGTTTTGCCGCGGACACGCTCCGTCGGTGCTGCAGGCGGCGGATTCTGCGCAGCGCATCGACCTCAACATCGCGCAACTCGATTGCGGTTGACGCCCGCTCCGCCAGAAGCCCGCCTCCCACGTCCGATATGATCCAGGATCGGCGATGCGGTCACGCGCGTGACCGCTCGCCCCGCGACTCTCAGGAGCCACAGTTTGCTCGCTCTGCTGGGCGCAGCACTCATCATCGCCACGCTTTGGGCCACCACGCTGGCCTACGCCTTGCGCGATTACTCGCGCACCCGGCTCGGGAGCCTGCTGGCCACCGGTCGCAAGCACTCCGGCCTCGCGTGGCTGGAAGAGCGTTCCGGCGAATTGCCGGTGCTGATGGGCATCATCCGCACCACCAGCAACCTGTGCCTTTTCGCCGTCGTGCTGCTGTGGTGGTTCGGCGAATCGCCGGTCGCGCTCTCGGTCGCCGGCCTGGCGCCGCCGGCCCTCATCGCTCTCGCGGGGCTTTTGCTCTTTTCGCTCAGCCTGCCGCAGGCCCTGGCCCGCCACGCCGGCGAACACTGGATCGCCGCCTGCCTGCCGCTGCTGATGATTCTGCACATCGTGATGCGGCCGCTCGCGCTCTTTGTCTCCGCGGTCGACTGGCTGGTGCGCACGCTGCTCGGCGTTCCCGCCCGCGACAGCGAGACCGAATCGGAACAGATCGAAGCCGAGATCCTCGACGTCGTCTCCGAAGGCGAGCTCCAGGGCTCGGTCGACGAAGAGCAGAGCGCCATGATCCAGTCGGTCTTCGCCCTGCACGACACCACCGTCGCCGCCATCATGACGCCGCGCACCCGCATCGCCGCCCTGCCGGTCGACGCGACGACGCAGGAGCTGCGCGAGACCATGCGCAGACACCAGCACTCGCGCGTGCCCATCTACGACGGCAGCATCGACCGCATCCTCGGCGTGCTCTACGCCAAAGACCTGCTCGGCGTCGATCTCAGCCGCCCGCTCGACCTGCGCAAGCTGCTGCGACACGTCCCGGTCGTGCCCGAATCGAAGCCGATCGACGAACTGCTTCAGGAATTTCGGGCCGGGAAGGTCCACATCGCCATTGTGGTCGACGAGTATGGCGGCACCTCGGGATTGGTCACGATCGAGGACATTCTCGAAGAAGTGGTCGGCGAAATCGACGACGAGTTCGACGACCACACGCCGGTCTCGGTTCGCCGCATCAATGAGCACACCATCGAAACCGACGGCGATGTGCACGTCGCCGACGTCAACGCCGCCCTCGACGCCGCGATCCCCGAAGAGGGCGCCTACGAAACCATCGGCGGATTCGTCGCGGCGCAGCTCGGGCGGATCGCCAAAACCGGCGACGAAATCACCTTCGAACAAATCGTCATCCACGTCCTCGACGCGGATGAGCGAAAGATCAACCGGGTTCGCATCGGCCTCCGCTCGGCCATGCCGGTGATCCCGGCGGATCAAGAGGCCGGCTGATTGCGCCCCCATCGTCGCGCCGCGGGTTACTTCTTCGACGATTCCACCGGCGTGGGCGCGGAGTTGAGCCGCGTCACCAGCAACTGATCGATGCGGAATCCGTCCAGGTCGACCACCTCAAAGCGATAGCCGCCCCACTCGATGAACTCGCCGGTCCGCGGCAAACGGCCCAACTCGCCCAAAACCAGTCCTGCGACCGTTTCATAATCGGCCTCCGGCGTCGGAAGGTCGGGCTCTCCCAAGGCCCCGCCCAACTCGTCCATCGGCAACATGCCATCGATGAACCAGGAATGGTCATCGCGACGAATCACCAGCTCCGCCGGCTCTCCCGGCTGATCGGGCAGCCCGCCGACGATGGCCTCCAGGACGTCGTGAATGGTGACCAGACCGCTCAATCCGCCATACTCGTCAAAAACGAGCGCCACGTGTCGCCCGCCCTTTTTGAAGGCCTCCAGCAGGCGCAGCGCCGGCATCGACTCGGGCACGTGGGGCACGGCCATGACGCAGGCCCGCAGATCGGGCACCTGCTTCTCGCTCACCAGCCGCCGCCAGAGATCTTTCGAGCTGACGACGCCGATCGCGCGATCAAGATCCCCATCGCATGCCGGAAAATAGGTGTGGCCGGCGGCGCTCATCAGCCGCATGTTGTCACCCACGCCGGCGTTGAGATCGACCCACGCCAACTGGGTTCGCGGGGTCATCAGCGTCTCAGCCCGTCGATCGGCCAGCCGCATCACACGCTCCACCAACACGCGCTCTTCCGCTTCGAGAATCCCCGCCTCGGCCCCCTCCGCGATGATCAGTCGGATCTCTTCCTCGCTCACCACCGATTGATCCGCCGGCCGCACGCCGATCATCCACAGCACGACCGCGCTCGTGCGGCTCAGGAACCAGATCAGCGGCGAGGAAATCGTGCCCAAAAGCGTCAGCGGCCGTGCGAAAAATCGCGCCAAGGTCTCCGGCGCCGCCATCGCAATCCGCTTCGGAACGATCTCGCCCAGAATGACATTCAGAATCGTGATGAACAGCACCACGCCGCCGAAGGCGATTTCCGCGGCGTACGGCGCGATGACCGGCATCTTGGCGATGAGCGGGATCAGCGGACGCGCGAGCGTGGCTCCGCCATACGCACCGGCGAGAATGCCGACGAGGCTGATGCCGACTTGGATCGTGCTGAGAAATCGCTCGGGCGTGCGCTTCAGATGCAGTGCCGCGCGGGCTGCGGCGTCGCCCTGCTCCGCCAGCACCTGCAGCCGCCCGCGCCGCGCCGACGCGAGCGCCATCTCCGCCATCGCGAAGGCGGCGTTCGCCGCGAGCAGCGCAAACAGGATGGCAAGTTCCATAGGCGTCGATCTTCCATCGCAGAAACGCGAGGAGAACGATCTTAGCGGAAGACCGGGCGGAGGGCGGTTCGCCTCGCAGCATCCGCGCCGGCCGGCGTCGCGGGGCCGCCGACAACCCGCCGTCGGCGTCTCACTGCGCCAACGGCTACCTGCCGGGCCGCACCCGCCGATCGGGCGGGGGTTCGCTGGCGCGGAGCGGAGCATCGAGGGTCGCGCTCCATCGACGGGGCACGCGCCGTGTCAGCCACCGCGCAATCGCGCCATGCCTCTGCGCCACCTCGCATCACTCGACGCGCCTGCCGTCGATGTCGGTCGCTTGCGTCCCGCAAATGCGGATCCCGGCACGACGTCCGTGAATACCGCGATCATCTACCCAAAAACCCACAAGCGGAGGCCATTCGTCCACGGCGGCGCGTAGTTTGGAATCGGCGGCGGGAACGCCAATTCTGTGGTATACTGCTACCTAATGCTGCAAAACGCCGAGTGTCCGGAGGTAGCAACCGGACAACGGGGAACCCAACGTGGCCCGCGAAAGCCGGCCGCAGGGGCTAATCCGGCCGAAGCCGGACGCTGAGTCAGCGAAGCGAGCCCGTCAGCTAACCCCGTAGGCGACGCTGGAGACAATCCCATGCGCTCAATCTGCGCACCGCCCTAATCAACAATCTGTTGTTGCAGTTTGCTTGATGCAATCGCGTTGTCGTCGCGCTCCGTTTCTGTGCGCGCCGCCGACGAAGGGATCGCGCGCCGCCGCGCGACGAGCGGGCTTGCGCGCGATCGGATGAATCGCCTCGTTGGAGTATGGAGAATGTTGCTCGCTGTTCCGAACCTGATGCCGCTGATCGTCTTGACGGCGATCTCGTGCCTCTGTCTGTTGTTTCTCACCGGAGTGTTGGGGATTCGATACATCCCCAACAAAAAGATCGGCGTCGTCGAACGCCTCTGGAGCACCGCCGGCTCGGTGCGCAGTGGAATCATCGCGCTCAAGAAAGAAGCAGGATTTCAACCTGAAGTACTGCGCGGCGGTCTGCACTTTCTGACGCCGTTTCAATATCGCGTGCATGTGCTGCCGCTGGTGACGATCGCGCAGGGGCAGATCGGCTACGTCTTTGCTCGCGACGGCCACGCGCTGCCGCCGACGCAGACCCTCGGCTCGAACGCGAAGCCGGACGACTTTGAAGATGCGCGGGCGTTTCTGTTGCGCGGCGGACAGCGCGGCCCGCAGCGCAAGTTGCTGCGCGAAGGCACTTATGCCATCAATCTGGCGCAATTTGCGGTCGTGACGCGCGACCAGTTGTACTTCCTGCCCCTGGAGCACGACGACAAAAAGGTATTCAGCGCCATGCAGGCGGAAATCGCCAATCGCAACGGCTTTTCGCCGGTCGTGATCAAAGGCGGCGACGACTCGCTGGGCGTGGTCACCGTTCACGACGGGCCGGCGCTGCCGAGCGGCGAGATCATCGCCCCCATCGTCGGGCACGATCCGCAGGAAGCCGCTTCCTTTCACAACAACTTCCAGGATCCGGAAAAGTTCCTGATGGCGGGCGGAGCGCGCGGCCGCCAGCTCCAGGTGCTCGTCGACGGCACCTATTACCTCAACCGTCTGTTCGCGACGGTGGAAATGTTGCCGAAAACCGTGATCGAGGTCGGCCACGTCGGCGTGGTCATCTCGTACACCGGCGCGCGGGGCGCCGATCTGTCGGGGACGGAATACAAGCATGGCGAACTCGTTCGGCCCGGGGAAAGGGGCGTATGGAGCGATCCGCTCCTGCCCGGCAAATATGCCTTCAACACCTACGCCGGAAAGGTCATTCCGGTGCCCACGACCAACTTCATTTTGAAGTGGATCCACAACGAAGCCGGCAATCATCGCTTCGATGAGAACCTGCGCGAGGTGTCGCTGATCACCAAAGATGCGTTCGAGCCCTCGCTACCGCTGAGCGTCGTCGTGCACATCGACTATCGCAAGGCGCCGCTGGTGATTCAGCGCTTTGGCGATGTCAAGAAACTGGTCGAGCAGACGCTCGACCCGATGGTCTCGGCCTATTTCAAGAACATCGGCCAGACCCGCACGCTGATCCAGTTGCTCCAGGATCGCGCCATGATCCAGAAGCTGGCGAGCGAAGAGATGCAGGAGAAATTCACTCACTACAACCTCGAGCTGGAAGAGGTGCTGATCGGCACGCCGACATCGTCCGCCGGCGACAACAAGATCGAGAACATCCTGACCCAGCTTCGCCTGCGACAGGTCGCCGAAGAGCAGGTCGAGACCTACGCCCGACAGGAAAAGGCCGCGGTGAAGGAGCGCGAGCTGCGCGAGGCCGAAGCCAAAGCCCGCCAGCAGCAGCAACTGACCGAAAGCGAGCTTTCGATCCGCGTGCAGGAAAACCAGGGCAAGGCCGACTATCAGCGGGCGCTGCAACAGGCCGCCCAGACGCGCGCCACCGCCGAGGCCGAGGCCGCCAAGGTCCGCGCCCTGGCCGACGCCGAAGGCGCGAAGGTCCGCGCCCTCGGCGAAGGCGAGGCGGCTCGCATTCGCGCAATCGGCGAGGCCGAAGCCGACAAAAACACCCGCATCGGCGTCGCCCAGGCCATCGCCATCGACGAACAGGTCCGCGCCTATGGCGGCCCGCAGTTCCAACTGACGCGACAGGTCATGGAGCGCTTCGCCGAGGCCATTCAGCACTCGGGCGTCGATCTCGTGCCCAAGATCGTCATCGGCGGCGGCCCGGCCGACGGCAAGACCGGCGGCAACGGCGCGCTCGGCGCAAACGTGATGGAGTCGCTCCTGACCCTGCTCCTCAGCGATCGGCTGGGGTTGCAGATCCTCGATGCCGCCGGCTCCAACGGCCACGCCAAGCCGCGACCCGAGACGGCCCGGCTGCGCGAGGAACTGCAAGTAGCCAGCGGCGCTCGGCCGCGCAACAACTGATCGAGCAAGCGATGAACCGTCGCTGTGAATCCTGTGCCTGCGACAACCCCGCAGAGGCGGCGTTCTGCCGCCAATGCGGCCGCCCCGCCGCCGAGCCGCTGCTGCGCTCCACCACGCGCCTCAGCGCGTTGCTCGCACAATGGCGCAAGCTCTCGCAAAAGCTGACACGCAACGAGGTCCGCAAGCTCCTCGGCGAGCCGAAGCGGATCGCCTGCGCGGCGGCAGGCGCCGGCGGCGCCGAATCGACCACCGGAAACATCGCGGCGCCGTCGCTCGAAATCTGGACTTACGAGTACCAGTCCATCAGCGACGGGCGCCGCATCCACGGCGACGTTCGCATCTCCCCCGCCGAGTCGCGCGTGCTCGCCTGGACCGAACCCGACTGGGACGAGCTCTGCGAAACGCCATAGCGGCGTGACCGTCACCCTCGGCACCGCCCGCACCCGCACTGTGCAACCGACGCGGCGTTAACCCAACGCCGCGCAGGCTGAATCCCGCGGCTCTTCCTTTGCTCCTGCTTGCTATGCTTCACAACATGTTCGACTGGGTGTGGTCGATCTCCCCGCTTTGGTGGCTCTCCATCGCCCTCGGCGTCGGCACGCTGCTCGTCGCCATCGGCTGGCGCGGCCGACGCATCGGTGACGAGCCGCGCTGCCGCCGCTGCGGCTACATCCTCGCCGAGCTTCCCTCGCCCATCTGCCCCGAATGCGGCGTCGATTCCTCGCGCCGCAAGCCGCGCCGCGGAGTCAGAAAACTCCGCGCAATCCCGCTCATCGCCGGCGTCCTGGTGCTGCTTGCATCGATCAGTCCCGCGATCTGGATTTGGCGCACTGCCAACTGGCGTTCGTATGCACCCGTATGGTTGCTGGTGACGGCCGTCGACTTTGGCGATGACGCCGCGGCTCGCCAGCTCGCCGCCCGAATTCGTATGCCGTCCGGCCTAACCGAATCGCAGCTTCGCCTCACCATCGCGCGGGCTCTTGAAGCACAGAGGGTCGCCCCACTGCGATCCGAGCGTCTTCAACTTTGGCTTGACGTGCTAGGCACGCTCGACGAATTGGATCTGCTGACCGACGCGGAATGGAAGCGCATGATGCGCCAGATCGTCCGGTCCGTCCGAGCCCGCGCCCGCGATGTTGTGCGACGGGACGAGCCGTTGCCGCTTGAGATCCAAGTCGACCATGCAACGCCGCCGCTTCGATTTCTGCAGATTCTTGCAACGCCTGTCAGCGTCAATGGATCACGTCCGGACCAAGTATTCACACGTTTCCCAACGCATTTCAACATCGAGACCGACTACTGGCTGGCTTCGATCATCGTTCGAGGGCCATCGGCGTACAGCGCGTTCTTGCCGCATGACTTGGATACTGGCGAGCATTCGTTGAAGCTGAACATTTGCGGTTCGCTCCAACCCGCAGGTCATGAGCGTGGGAGCCGCGCATGGCTCGCCGCTTGTCGGCGCCCCAGCATTCGAGCCGCCATCCGCGATGGCCGAACTCCGCTGCGGTGGGATTGGCCCTCGGGGAGGGTATACATCGATGAGCCGGCGGCGATCGCGGCTGGCCTCATCGTGAAAGCCGAAGATGCAAACCCGATCGATTTTGAGCAAGTGGTCGAAGTTGAATTTAAGGTGGTCCGGCCCGGCAGCGGCGACGATCTCACGCCTCTCAGCGGCGAAGAGCTGCGCCGCGAGGTCTTGGCGGCGCTCACGGTGGAGCGCGTTCGTAGCTACCGCAAACCGCTCGGCTGGCCGGTATTGCCTGACATCCCCTTGACCGTACCGAGGTTGCGGCTGACGCGGCCGCTCCCCTATGCCCTCGCTTTTAACGTATTCGCCGAGCAAGGCAATCTACGCGTCCGCTGCGGAACAGCGCGATTTCCAGCGGGACTGGCCGAGGTCTTTCGAAGTCTCGACGATCCCCGCCTCGACGCCTTCTTCGCCCATCCCATCAACCTGGTGCTCGAACCCGCGCCGGAGTGGCTCCGCAAGACCATCGACAATCACTATTTCAACGAAGTCATCGAGTTGGGGCCGATTGAACTTTGGCCGCCGTAGAGCACATCGGGGTCGCCCAATCCTCGAAGCCCCGACGGCGCCCGCACCTCCGCGTAGGCCAAAGCCCGCGGCTCTTCCTTTGCTCTTGCTCGCTATGCTTCACAACATGTTCGATTGGGTGTGGTCGATCTCCCCGCTTTGGTGGCTCTCCATCGCCCTCGGCGTCGGCACGCTGCTCGTCGCCATCGGCTGGCGCGGACGACGCATCGGCGATGAGCCGCGCTGCCGCCGCTGCGGCTACATCCTCGTTGAGCTGCCTTCCTCGATCTGCCCCGAATGCGGCGTCGACTCTGCTCGACGCAAGCCGCGCCGCGGCGTCAGAAAACTCCGCGCAATCCCGCTCATCGCCGGCGTCCTGGTGCTGCTCACATCGATCAGTCCCGCCGTTTGGATTTGGCAATCGACGAATTGGCGCAGCCAAGCGCCGCTTTGGGTGTTGCTGACGGCGATGGATTTCGGCGACGCAAAATCCGGAACGGAAGTCGCTGCGCGGTTAACCCTTGGAGTGGTGAAGCCTGAACAGGTGCGCGCCCTCGCCGATCGAGCCCTCGACGTTCAAGAAACGGCTCCGCTCACATCTCCGCGCCTGACCGTCTGGCTGAAATTGATCGCCGACTTGGATTGCGGCGATTCGCTGAACGACGATGAGTGGAACCGCATGATGAAGCAAAGTGTTCGGAGTATACGCGTTCGGGTGCGCGAACGCAGTCGGCGCGGGTGCGGTCTCCCGATCGTGTCTGAGGCCGACGTCGCGGCCCCGCCACATGTGGAAGTCTCACTCTCTATGAGCATTCGGCTTGGGCCGCCGCCATTGAGCTGGCTATCGATGTGGACCGCGGAAGGCTCTACCGGGCCTCCGATTGGAGTTCGTGGTACTACGTCACGTTTGATCCGAATATCGAGGCACGGCTATCACAACATGTCATCGGGCGAGCATCCACTGTCGATAGAGGTCGAAACGCGTTGTGACGCCGGCAGATTCGGGTTGAGGAGCGGGAACCCGTTCTGCAGTGTGCGCCCAAGCGATCGGCTACGCCTCCGCGCTTTGGGATTGAGGCGGTTTCCGCTCGTGCCGCGTCCTCGCGCGTTCGGCGAGGAAGATCCAAGCCAGGAACTGATCTCGGCCAGCGTGGACGCCCGAACCATCCGCCGCACGTTCACAACACGCACCAAGATCGTCGACGCCGCCAGCGACGACGACGTCGTGCCCCTCCGCGGCGAAACCGTGCGCGAGCAACTCCGCGCCGCGCTGCGCGTCGAAGCGGCATTCTCACAGCGCAAGTATGAAGGCTTTCTGATGCACTCGCCGACCTACGAAATCCCCGCCATCCGCCTCGCCCAACCGCTGCCCTTCGCCGCCGCCTTCAAAGTGAGAGCCATCTACAAGGGCAAGAAGCTCGACATCGGCGAATTCTGGTTCCCAGCCGGCTCCAGCTCCGGCTTCGAGCAATTCGAGAACACGGGCCTGCGCGATATGACCGATGAGCCGATCCGCCTCGAACTCATCCCCAACCCCAACCTCGCCCGCCGCGATGTCGAGATGCAGTACGCCGACGAGACGATCGAGCTCGGCCCGATCAAGCTGAATCCCCGAAAGTAGTGCCGGTCTCGCCGCCTCTTCGCCCACCTCTTCGCCCGCCCCATCCCCCGTCAAATCCAACGACCGCTCTCGCGCCAACGAACGTAATCGGCGGGGAAAACCCCCAAACCGCCGCGCAACGCCCTCGCGCCCCTTCTGCATTCTGCATTCTTCATTCTGCATTCATCCGCTATTTGCTTTCCCGCCCTCGCCCCGCTTAACTGCCCCTCATCGCATGGAAGCCGTCGTCGATCCACATCAGGCCCTTCAGGAGATCCTCGGTCCCGAGATCGAGGCCATGCTCGCCGCCGGGCAGACCAAGGAGGTCCACGACTCGCTCGTCCACCTCATCGAGCCCGAAATCGCCGACGTCCTGCTCTTCCTCTCGCCCCATCACCGCGCCGTCGCGTTCCGCCTCCTCCCGCGCGACCGCGCGGCCGAGGTCTTCACCTACCTGCCCTTCGAGACGCAGGAAGCCCTGCTCGAACAACTGACCAGCGACCAGATGGCCCAGCTCTTCAACGCCATCGCCCCCGACGACCGGGCCGAGCTGTTCGACGAGCTGCCCGGCGCGCTCGTCCAGCGCGTCATGAACCTGATCACGCCGGAGAATCGGCACATCACCGAGCTGCTGCTCAACTATCCCGAGCAGAGCGTCGGCCGCTTCATGACGCCCAACTACCTGCGGCTCAAGGCCGATTGGACCATGCAGCGGGCGCTCGACCACATCCGCCAGCGCGGCCGTGCGGCCGGCTCGCTCGACACGCTCTACGTCACCGACGACCGCAACCACCTGCTGCACGAAGTCCGCCTGCAGGATGTGCTCTTCGCCGAGCCGACCGCCAAGATCGCAACGCTCTCCGGCGGCATGGTCCCCTCGCTCCGCGCGACCGACGACCAGGAAGAGGCCGTCCGCGCCATGGAGCGCTACGACCGACCCGTGCTGCCCGTCGTCGAGAAAGACAACACGCTCGTCGGCATCGTCACCTTCGACGACGTGGCCGACGTCGCCGAAGAGGAAGTCACCGAAGACATTCAGAAGATGGCCGCCGTCGAAGCCCTCGACGAGCCCTACATCGATGTTTCCATCCCCACGCTCGTCCGCAAGCGGGCCGTCTGGCTGGGCATCCTCTTCTTCGGCCAGATGGCGACAATCTCGGCCCTCGAACACTTCGAAGGCCACCTGCAAAAAGCCGCCGTCCTCATGCTCTTCATCCCCCTGCTCATCAGCAGCGGCGGAAACACCGGCTCGCAGGCGGCGTCGCTCATCATCCGCGCCCTTTCGCTCGGCGAGATCACCATCTACGACTGGTGGCGCGTCATGCGGCGCGAGGTGCTCTGCGGCCTCTCGCTCGGAGCGTTGCTGGCGACCTTCGGCGCGCTCCGCGTCTGGGCGGGCGAATGGTTCGGCTGGTCCGACTACGGCGGCTACGCCGGCCTGGTCAGCCTCACCGTCGCCGCCTCGCTGCTCGTCATCGTGCTCTGGGGCACGCTCGTCGGCAGCATGCTGCCCATCATCCTCAAGCGCCTCGGCCTCGACCCCGCCAGCAGCTCCACCCCGCTGGTCTCAACACTGATGGACGTGACCGGCATCGTGATCTACTTCATGACCGCCCTGACGCTCTTGCGCGGGACGCTGCTGTAAGCCTCAATAGCGAATTGCGAATTTCGAATGAAAGGCCGAAACCGCGGCTGTCGAGGTCTTCGCTTTCAATTCGCTATTCGAAATTCGCTATTCGCCATTGTTCTCTCCCTCCGCCCCATTTCGGATAGACTGCCCCCGGGCCATGAATTCTCCTGCCTTTGTCCTCATTTACGACGCCGACGCCGATCGGGCCGAGTCGCTGCGTGACGCGCTGCGCGTGTCGCACGACTTCCCCTGTCGCATCGTCGACTCGATCGACGGCGCCCGCGAGTCGCTGCGCGAGCGGGCCCCCAACGTCGTCGTCGCCAGGCTCGACGGCCGCAACGGCCTCGCGCCCGCCGATAAGTTCGCCGCCCTCGCCGATGCGCTGGAGGAAGACGCGCCCGACGCCAGCCTGGTCGTCATCGGCCTGGATTCCCCCGCCAAGCGCCGTGGCCTGTCCATCGTGCCGCTGGCGAGCGAGAGCGACCGCGACCAGATCGTGGCCAAGATCGCCCGCGCCGCGCAACAGGCCGTCGCACGCCGCGAAGACCGCCTCCTTCGCCAATCGCTCGAAAGCCGCCCCTACGAAGTCTTCGAAGGCATCGTCGGCGAATCCCCGGCCATCCGCCGCATCATCGACCGCATCAAAAAGGTCGCTGACAAGGGCAAGCTCAGCGTCCTGATCCTGGGCGAAACCGGCACCGGCAAAGACGTCATCGCCCGCGCCATCCACAACCGCTCGGCTCGCGCGAAGAAGCCCTTCATCCCGGTCAACTGCGCCGCCTTCAGCGAGAGCCTGCTCGAAAGCCAGCTCTTCGGCCATGTGAAGGGCGCGTTCACCGGCGCCTTCAGCGACCAGAAAGGCCTCTTCGCCGCCGCCGACGCCGGCACCATCTTCCTCGACGAAATCGGCGACATGCCGCACCACCTGCAGGCCAAGCTCCTGCGCGTGCTCGAATATCGCGAGTTCACCCCGCTCGGCTCCACCGAATTGCGCCGCGTCGACGTCCGCATCATCGCCGCCACCAACGCCGATCTGCGCCGCAAGGTCGAGCAAAAAGAGTTTCGCGAAGACCTCTATTACCGCCTGCACCACGTCGAAATCCGCGTGCCCCCGCTCCGCGATCGCCGCCAAGACATCCCCCTCCTCGCGCAACACTTTCTAAGCGGCGCCAACGAAAGCCTCCCCGCCAGCGTGCCCGGCTTCTCGAGCGAAGCATTGCAGGCCATGCTCCGCTACCTCTGGCCCGGCAACATCCGCGAACTCAAAAACATGATCGAAGCCGTCGCGGCCGAGGTCGACGACCGCCAGATCGAGCTGATCGACCTGCCCGAGCGCATCCGCGGCACACGCGAACTCGCCACCATCGGCCCCGCGCCCATCGTCGGCGTCACCATCGCCCAGATGGAACGCCTCATGATCGAAAAAGCCCTCGAACACACCCAGGGCAACCGCGATCAGGCGGCGAAAATGCTCGGCATCGGCACGCGAACGCTCTATCGAAAGTTGAAGGAGTTTGGGCTGTGACGAATAGCGAATAGCGAATTTCGAATAGCGAATGAAAGACAGGAGACCCGGCAGTCGCGCACTGGCCGGGTCTTTGCATTCAATTCGCTATTCGAAATTCGAAATTCGCTATTTCGCCGCCGCCGCGCCGCGCGGGAAGAATTTCTCAATCGTCGCCGCGCTCGGCGGCGGCGTCACCAGCGAAACCAGAACGAGCGCCAGCGTCGACGCCGCCAGGTTGATCGTCACCGGCATGATCGGGAACTGCTCAAACACGTAGTAGTCCGCATTCGCGCCCCAATTCGACTGTGCGCACAGCCACAGCCCCACGCCCGCCGCCGTCAGGGCGCACGCATACGCCCCGGCCTTGGTCGCCCGCTTCCAATACAGCGCCGCAAACACGATCGGCGACAGACTCGCGAATCCCGTAAAGCACCACACGCCCAGCGAGAACACCGTCCGCGCTTGCAGGTAGTACCAGCCGAGCAGATAGGTCGCGACCGCGATCACCACGATGAACCCGCGCCCGATCATCAGCTTGGTCTTGTCGCTCAGCCGATCGTGGCCGAGGTAGTGGCCCGCGATGTCGTGCGTAAACATGCTGCCGATCGCCAGAAACTGCGAATCCAGCACCGCAATGCTGGCCGAAGCGATCGCCGCGATGAGCAGGCTCCCCTGCCAACCCGAGACCAGCTTCTTCACCATCATCGGCAACACGAGATTCGCATTCACGCCCGTCTGCGGCAACACCGCCTTGCCATCCAGCATCGCCGACGTGGCCCACACGCCGATCATCACGCACGGCAACCAGACGAGCATCATCAAAATCGGATGCGCCACCACCGATAGCCGGAAGCTCTTGGCCGACTTCGCCGTCAGCCAGTGCTGAAACAGGTGCGGGAACATCGCCACGGAGAGCGGAATGAACATGTAGGTCAAAAAGACCATCGGCGGCACGCGCTCGGGCTCGCGCGGCTTGATCGGCGATTTCTTCGCCTCAAACTGCGCCATCTGCGTGTCAAACACCGCCTGATCCGCCTCACCGCTGCCGATCTTCAGGAATGTCGGGTTGTACTTCGCGACGTTCGCGGTGGCCTGCTTCGCGCCGCCCAGCTTGTCGGCGATCACGGTGAAGGTCAGCGCGCCGATCAAGATGAAGACGATCGTCTGAAACACGTTCACCCACGTCGTGCCGCGCGCCCCGCCGAAGAAGACATACAACAGCACGATGAACGTGATCGCCGCCGCCCCGACCGGAAAGGGCACCGCACCCTTGCTGCGCGCAAACAAATCGGGCAACGCCCCGACCGTCATCGTCTCAATCGCCTTGCCGCCGCCGATCAAACCGGTCAGCAGATAGGGCACCACCAATCCGACCAGCGCCGGAAACAGCACCAGCCCGAGATTGTGGGATTCAAAGCGATCGCGGAAGAACTCGATCTGCGTCTGGTAGCCGTAGCGCTTCCCAAACGCCCAAAGCTTGATGCCGACGAGGAAGAAGCAGAGCGAGTGGATCAGCCCCGACCACGACACCATCTTGCCATAGACGCCGATGCCGCCCGTATACGCCTCACCGCTGCTGCCGATGATCGCGAACGCGGTCATGGTCGTGCCAAAGATCGTGAACAGCAGTAAAACGGGACCGATCGAGTGCGACGCGGTGAAAAAGTCCTTCGCCGTCCCAAGCGAAAACAGGCTGCCGCCGCAGCCGATCAGCACCAGGATCAGCATGTAAACGGCGATCAGAATCAGCGCGTTCAAGCCGTCCTGGCTAAACGCCGGCGCCGAAGCTGAAGCCGCCGCGCTCGCCGGCCCCGAGGCCTGCGCCAGCAAAAGCGACATCAAGGTGGATGCAACCGCAATCATGCGTGTCCTCCCCGGCCGCCGGCGCTGTGCCCTGCCGACCGCTGCGCTTCCGCCGCCTCGCGCTCAATCTGCTCGACATCGCGCGGCCACGCAAAATTCACCGCCAGAAACCAAACCACCCCGGCCGCCAGCGAAATCCCGACATGATGCGCCAGCCCGATCGGAATCACGCCGAAGACCAGCGGCTCATAGCGGTGCCAGTTCCAAACATCATGATGAAGAATCATCAGGACGACCACGATCCCATACACAACCACGCGCATGTTCGCCTTTCCGTGCCGCGCCGGCCCCGCCCCGGCGCGAGGCGAAAACTGTAGCGGCGAACCGCGCGCGTCGGAATTGTGGGAACGTGTCGGCGCCGCCGCGCCGTCCGCCCCTGCCACCAGCCGCCACCCGCGCCGCAGGCCGCACAAGAGCGGCCCGCGGCTCGCCGGCCGCTCAGCAGCACCAACGCCGACCGCTTACCAGCGCAACAGTTCCACAAAGGGACCGATGTCCCCCGCGCTGACGACGCCGTCGCCATTCGTATCCGCGCGAAACACGCTGCAACCCGGATACTGGCCCTCAAACGCGTCCGGGTTCGTCAGCGTGAGCACAAACGCCTGAATGTCGTTGATGGTCACGAACCCGTCGCAATTGCAATCGCCGATCTCACGCCACGGCGCCTGGTCGGAATCCAGTTCGTCGGTCTCCAGCGAATTCTCCGTCGCGTCGGCGAAGTCATCCGAGTCGCGATCGAGCGCCACCCCGACGATGTTCGTGCGGCCGATCACTCCGTGAATCCCGATCAGCGCACCCCGCACCTCCAGGCCCATGCGCTCCTGACCATTCACCATGTACTGCCGCGGCACCGACGCGCTCGGCGATTCCGCCGTCGGAATCCATGCCCCGCTCGCGAGTTGAAACGGCGCCACGACGAACTGGGGCACAAACGAACTCAGCCGCGTGATATCAAACCGGTCCGCCCCATCGATCAGCCGATTGGCCCACAGCAGGTCGTATTCCCCCACATAGCCCTGCCCGGCGCCCGCCTCGCCGGCAAACGCCACGCCCACATAGCGCACATAGCCGTTGCCGAAGACGGGCACATCCATCGGCCCGGTGTTCGGATCGTGGTTGTAGTATCGCCAGAGGTAATTCGGATTGGAGGACGGGCGGGGCAATGCCCGCAGCCACCGCGCATAGCGCTCCAGCGAGAAAGCGATCCGATCGCGCCGCACCGCGTCCGTCTCGCGATGCCACCAGACCGTCAGCGCCTGCAGAATATTCGTCTCCGTGGTGACGAACGCCGGCGGCTCCATGCTCCGACCCCAGGCAATGCGGTCATCCTGATAGTGATATTGCTGCGCCCAGCCGCGATAGCCGTAGGCCGCGTGGCGATCGAGCAGATAGTCCACCGTCAGCCGAATCGCCGCCTGATCGCGCGGATCGCCCCCGATGCGATAAAGCTCCATCATCATGATCAGCGCATCAGCGATGACGGCGTCATTGTTCGTCTTATGCGCCATGTAGGGGCCGTCCGGGTTGCGCGCGTCCTGATTCTGGTTGTAAAGGCTCGTCAGCGCCCGGGCCGCCGGCAATACCTGCGGAAATCCGCCATTGGCAAACGCAAACCCGCCTCCGATCGACTCCTGCGGCAACGCGATTAGCCGATCCGCAAACTTTCGCACCGACGCCAGGTAGCGCGGATCCGGCGATTGCTCATACAGCTTGAGCAGCGCCAAGCCGCACGACGCACTCGTGGCATCATCCAGCGTCACCAGCCCCTCGATGTCGGCGGTCGTGTGCCGGCGATTGCCCCAACTGCCCCAGACGCCGATGTTTCGATACTGCCCATTGATCATCGCCCCATCCTGAAACCAGCCGCCGCCCAGCGCATCGCACGCCAGCATCAGCGTCTCCGCCAGATACTCCGCACGCCGCAGCTGCGCCCGATTGCCGGTTTTCTCATAGGCCTCGGCATAGACGAAGAGCATTCCCGGTGTGCCGCCCGATCTCTCGAAATCCCACAGCGGCGAATCACTGAGACTGCCCCCCTCGGCCCCCCAAAACCCGACCCCGCCATCCGCAGCCGCAATCTGCGCAAAGCCGTGATAGATGCGGCCGCCGGCGCCGAACACAACCCGCGTGTCCCACAGGTCGGAGAGCGATCGTTCGATGCCGTCGAGCCACATCTGGCGATCGATGTTCACCGCTGTCGCCGCCTGCGACCCGGCGCAAAGCGCGAGCAACAGGCCGACACGCCGCGCCTTCCATCGCGCGCAAGACATCAGCGACCACGCGTTCAATACCAAAGATGAAAACAGAAAATCAGCGCGGCAAGGTCTTTCGAACAAGGGGGAGCTCCTTGTGCAAAACAAAAGTAGCAGGTGGGTCCATCCCAACAACAAGGCGGGGGCGAGGGCACTCCTTTGCAGGCGCAACGACATCGCAGCGCAACCACGCGCGTGTCGCGGGCTTCGGGGCTAATGTGCAACGTCTGCCCGGCAGGACGACGTCGCGGGGTACACGGAGGCAGGTAGCGAATCCAGCGCACTCTCCAAACGGCTCCGCGTCGCTCCACGAAGCCGCTGATCCGGCCGGAATCGTACAACGATCCCAGCCGTCTCCAAGCCTTCAAACCGCAATAAAGTCCCCCAAATTCCCAACAGCCCGGCAGATTGGCGGGTTTCCCGTAGGTCGCCGATCGCACCGCCCGCGAAACGATGCGGGCCGCGGCGTCATCGCCACGGCCCGCACACTTCGCTAACTATTCTTCTTCAAAGCACTTGCGGCGATCGGCGCGCCGCAATGATGGGCCGACCGGCTTAGGCGCCCTTGCCGCGCGGCTTGATCTTGCTCGCGTCTTCCGGCTTCAACTGTTTGATCTTCATCCCTTGGGCCTCCAGCAATTCGAGAACGCCCTTGCCCTCGCCCCGCAGGTGGGCCGTGCCGATCGCAAACAGGTAGCCCTTCTCGGGATTCTCCTTCATCAGCTTCGTCATCCGCTCCGCCATGACGACGTTGCGATCCTTGAGCAGCTTGTCGAAGAACTCGGCCTGAATGGGGTCGTTCTTGTCCATCCCCTCATTCATCACCTTGGACACCTGTTCCAAGTCGCCGGAGAGATACGCGTTCATCAACTTCGTCATATTCGGCGTGCCCTCGCGCTCGGCCTTCTCCAGCAGGTCCATGCTCACCTTGAACAGGTGAACCTGCTTCTCCTCCGGCGCGCCGGTCAGAATGGACATCTGCTCCTCAACCGTCTCCAGCCCGCCGACATCGAGACCGTTATCGACGCCATACTGATACACCTGCATGTCGATCGGCGGCAATTGCTCGGGCTGCGGCACTTCCATCATCGAGAGTGTCGTGCCCGCCATCATCGTCTGGACGTTGTTCACCATGGCGAACGACAATCCGCGCTTCTCCAGGTAGGTCTTGGCGCGTTGGGCGAGATCGGCGCCGATCGATTCCTCCAGCGTCTTGCCATCGGTGCGGGCCATCTTGCCCGCCACACCCAACATCGTCGCCGGATCCATCGGCAGCTCGGTGCGAATGCCATCCACCGCGCCCAGCGCGCTCTTCAACACCTCCGGCATTTCCGTCATGCGCTTATCGCCGAGGTGAATCGTGCCGAGAACGAACGAGTGTCGCTTCTCGCCCTTGATCGCGAAGAGAAACGGCTTGTCAAACTTCAGCTCACCCGCCGGCGCGGCGGTCGCGGGTTTCGGGGCCGGCGCTTCGTCGGCTCGCGCCGCCGGCAGCCCGAGCAGCATGCCAAAGACCGAACCGCCCGCGATCAGGAATCGCATCCACGCATTTCTTCCGCTGCGACGAACACTCGCCATCATGCAACTCTCCCATGTGTGTCGGATTCAGGAAGCCTTGCGAACGCGGGACGCGACGGTTCACCGCCGCAATGTCCGCGTCTCACAAGGATAAGACTAGTCGGCCGTCCGGCGGTCGACCAACGGCCCGCGACAGCCCCTGACAGGAACCGGCATGATCCGAAGCGTGCGTCAGGGAGTTCTGAAAATCGGCGCAAGAAAAAAGGCCCGTTCTCTCCGACCTGAGAACGGGCCCGTAAACCCGATCGGCGGGCAGGGCGAGCCGAACATCAGCCCGTCGATCCTTCCGCAAACAACTGCGAAAGATTGGGGGACAAGGCGCCGATGCCAGACAGTTCAGCCAACCCCTAAGACGCTCGCGCTATTCCGTCCGGTTCACAATCCGCGCTACATTTTTTTCACTCGTTTCAATCGTCAAAAGATGTCGGCGGAGTGGAACCCGAATTCAAACCGACCCGTCTCATTGAGATTTGCCGCGGTTCCCAAATCCGCGCGAATATCCGCGGAAATCTCGCCTCTGTCACGAGCGATACACTGCAATCCGTGCCCAGCGGACGATCCCTCGCACTACTCCTCTCCCTCGCACTGGCGGCCGTCGCCACCTTCGTCTGGCCAACCGTCGCCCTGCTGGTCGATGCGGCCCGCAGCCCGGCCAACCTGCCCGCCGCCCCTGCTTTCACCGAACGTCAGATGGGGCTGCTGCTGCGCGGGCTGGGCCTCTCCGCGGGGGCTGCCGTCGGCGGGCTCATACTCGGCGCGGCGCTCGCGGCCGGGCTGGTCGCTCGCGGCGGCTGGCTTCGCGCCGGCTCGCGGGCGCTGGCCTGCTTCACGCTGCTCACGCCCACTTATCTCATCGCCTACGCCTGGAGCTTGCCGCTGCTGCCCGAGGGGTTGCCGATCGGCGCCGCGGGCAGCGGTGTGGCCCCCGATTGGCTGACGCGCGATGCCCGCGCCGTGCTGTGCCTGTCGATCTGGCTCTCCCCCATCGCAGGGTTGCTCTTGGCCGCGCACTGGGACTCCGCCCCGCGCCGCGCCTATCGCCAAGCGTTGCTCGACGCCGCCCCCGCCGCCGCCGTCCGCGCCGCCCTCGGCCTCATGGCCGCCCCGGCGCTGGCGGCATCTCTCCTGCTCGCGTCGCTGGCCTTCGCAGAGTACGCCATCCCGCATCTCTGCCTGCGACCGACGTGGAATACCGAGCTGCTCGCGCAACTCCAACTGCGCGAATCGCCCGCCCTTCTTCAAGCCTGGTCCGGCATGCTCGTCACGCTCGTCCTGTCCCTGCTCGGGCTGCTCTTCCGACCCAACTCGCCCCGGCCCGACGCCGCCCTCAGCGACGCGCTCTCGGCCGACGCCGGCATCGGCCGACCCGCCACGCCGCGTATCGCCGTCATCGCCTGCCTCTGTGCCTGGCTGGCGCTCCTCTCTCCGGTGCTGCTGCTGCTCCGCTTTCTCCAGCGGCCGCAGGCGCTCATGCAGGTCTGGTCCATCTACGCCGACGACTGGGCCGACGGCGCCGCATACGCCGCCATCGCCGCCGCGCTCACCGCGGTCCTCGGGCTGGGCTGGTTGCTGCTCGCCGCCGGCGTCAACCGCCCCATGGCCGCCGCCCTCGCGGGCTGTGCCGCTCTCGCCGCACTCGCGCCGCCCGCCATCGTCGGCGAGGCCCACCTGCTGGCCGCCGGCAGCGCGCTCACCATTCGCGACACGCTCTGGCCCATCGCCCTTCTCGGCGCCGCACGCTTCGCCATCATCCCGATCGTCCTCTGCGCCGCCTCCCTCCGCGAGACGCGCGCCGCCGCACTGCTCGACTCCGCCGCCGTCGACGGCGCCGCCCGCGACGCCGCCTTCTGGACCATCGCCCTGCCCCGCGCGACCCCCTCACTGCTCCTCGGTGCGCTCGCCGCCGGCGTCCTCACCTTCGGCGAGATCTCCGCCAGCGTCCTCGTCATCCCCCCGGGCGTCGGCTCGGTCGCCCGCAGCCTGCTCAACGAAATTCACTTCGGCCGCAACGACGACGTCATCGCGCTGTCGCTCTGGACGTTACTCCTCTCCGCCGCGCTCTCGGCTATGTTCACTCGTGCCGGATTGCTCCTCGACCGCCCGACAACCCGCTGACACCCCCCGCCTCGCCTGCCGCAACGCTTGCGGATACGCTCTCAAACTCTGTCGTCGTCCCTTGATCATGCTCCCCTGTTGCGAATCGGCGAGGATGAATGCGCCTGCTCTCTCTGTTCACACTGATCGCGATCGTTCTCGGAATCCCCGGCTGCGGCTTTCCTTCCAAGCTCCGCGACCCGCGCCGCATGCAGTTCGGACGCGTCTGGGTCCTCCCCGGCATTGAAGGCGGCACCATCCTCTCCCGAAATGTCGCCCTCGGCCTCTCCGAAGGCGGCGTCCGATCCGCCATCACCAACTACGACTGGACCTACGGCGTTCCCGGCGCGCTCGCCTTCAACCTCGTCAGCTTCGAGCGCAACCTGCGACAAGCCCGCGAACTCGCCGACGACATCCTCGCCTATCAACGCCGTTTCCCCGACCGCCCCGTCCAGCTCGTCGGCCACTCCGGCGGCGCAGGCATCATCGTGCTCGCTCTCGAATCTCTCCCCGATGGCGCCTTCGTCGATCAGGCCATTTTGCTCGGCGTCGCACTTTCGCCCGACTACAACCTCGCCCCCGCCCTCCGCCGCGCCAAAAACGGCATCATCAACTTCTACTCCCAGCGCGACGTCGCCCTGCTCAAACTCGGCACAACCGCCGCCGGCACCATCGACCGCACCCACGGCGTCTCCGCCGGAGCCGTCGGCTTCTCCGCCCCGCCTCAGCTCCCGCCCGAAGAGCGCCGCCTCTACTCCACCAAGCTCCGCCAAATCGCCTGGAACGAGCGGATGCGCGAGTTCGGCGCCCCCGGCACGCACATCGGCTGGGCTCGTCAGGGCTTCTCCCAGCGCTTCCTCGCACCCATCGTCACCCGCGTCGAGGCCCGCTACACCGACCCTCGCTCTCCGACCCTCGCGCCGCCGCCCGCCCCCGACGCTCCGCCCCTCGACGATGCCCCGCCCGAAGAATCGCGCTCGGACGACGCGGAAGGCAAATAGCCAACGAATCGCCGAACGCGTGACACTGCCCGCATCGCGCGCCGTTCCCCACCCACCACAAACACACCAATCCGCGCACTACCGCTCGATCGATCCGCAACACCTCTGATTCAGCGCCAACCGCGCAACCGCCTCAGCGCCCCACCAGACACGCCACAAACCCGCCAATGTCGCCCACCGTCACCACACCATCGCCGTTGACGTCATTCACACACACAAAGCCGCATGGCGGCGCCCCGCCAAACGTCACCGCCCAAGCCGCCTCCCCGCCCACCAGCGCCTGCACAAACGCACCAATGTCCCCCACGCTCACCACCCCGTCGCAATTCGCGTCGCACGCAGCCGCACCCGCACACGGATCCGGCGCCACATAGCTCACGCGCAGCGTCGCCGGCTCTCCCGACGCAAAATTCCGAATGCAGCGCCAGCGATCCCCGCCCGCCGCACCCGCATCGACCAGCGTAATCCCCAGATAGTTGCCCGCCGCCCAGTCGCCACGATCAACCACTTCCTGCACGAGCGCACTCAACTGCGGCGACGCATACACCCCCGCCGGCGCAAACACGGGCATCACCCACGTCGCCGCCGCCGCCGTCTGCGGTGCATAAAGATCGAGCCGCGTCGGGCTTCCCGCGACAAACCGCGGCGCATCCGCCACGTCATACGCCCGCAACGTCGCCGTCGGCGCGCCGTTCTGGTCCGCCGTCGCCGTCACCTCCAACACCGCACTCAAAATCGTCGCCCCGCGCGCGATCGGCAGCCCAAACTCCAGCCCCATCTGATACTCGCCGCCCCCGTCCCGCCCACAGCACAACCCCAGCCCATCAAAGCCATTGGCAAACTGCTGCCCGCTCGACGGATACCACTCCGCATTGCGATCCCCCGCCACCACCTCCACCGCAATCGTCGTCTCCGCCCCAGGCTCATTCGATACCGGCGCCGTGTTCTGCACATTCCCCGCCGCCGAAACCCACTCCCCATTCCCCGGCACACCCGCAATCAACAAACCCGCCGGCGAATTCACCGCGCTCGAATCGACGATCACCGTCCCGCTCCCCGCCTCAAAGCGAAAGTAACCCACCAGCCCAGCCGTATCGGCCGCGATCACCCGCCCACGCCGCTCAAAAATCTCGCTCCCCGTCAACGCCACATTCCAAACCCGCAGCTCATCCATGTATCCGCTGAACGACGGATACTCAGCCCCCGCATCGTGCTTCTCCGCCGCCAACACAATAAACGGCCCCCAAGGCGTCGCCTGTCCCGCCACTCCCCCATTCGGATAGCTCAGATCGGCCCGATTAACGTTCGCCGAGCCGCCAAAATCCAGCAGACCGTCGACATAAATCAGCAGCCGCCCCGCCCCAACATCCCGCACGCAAGCAACATGGTGCCATGTGTTGTCGAGCACATTCACATTCCCCTCGATTGTGTTCTCGCTCGCGCCCGCCGCATCGCCATCCCCCACGCCGAAACGCACAAACCCGCCCGCAATGCTGATGCCCCAGTCGCGATCCGATCCGCCGAATATGTCACGATCAACGATCACATTCCCCAGAATCCAACTGAAATCAAACGTCTCCCGATCGCCGCCGCCATTTGCGCTCCCGTTGGCCGCGAGCGTCCCCCGCAACCAAAAGTCGATCGTGAAGCTCCCCGCGCCCACATCGCACGCCGAACTCACGTCCGGACCGCCACCGTTGTCGTCGATCGGAATCCGCACCCGATCCTGCTGCCCCGGCGGACCAACCCCGGTCCCGTAAAATCGCAGCGCAAACGCCGACCCCTGCCCACGCGCGATCACAGGCAGCTCCCCAACCACCCACAGCGCCATCAAAACCAACGAAAACGCGCGGCGGACCGACCACTCCCTGCACATGATGCGGGCTCCAGACAGGCAGAATACGAGCGGCAACACACCGAGTTTACTGACTGCGCACGCGGCGAAGAAATGGCGATTCCAACAAACTCACCGAACACCGCGACCGGCCGGCGGCAGCAACCGAATCGAAACCGGAAACAGTCCGGCCGATGCCGACGCTCGATAAGCAAATGACGAAGCCCAGCCGACCCTCGCGGCCTGGAGGGCGGGTAGAGCGCAGCGTGCAGGGTGGGTAGAGCGCAGCGTAACCCACCTCTCCGCAACCACCGCGACGAATATCGCAACGATGCGCCGCGCCATCCCGCCCCGCGGCTGCAAGCAAACCTGCCGACACGCACAGAGTGATCCCCCGTGTGCCACGGCTCTGTGAGCCGTAACTTCGGCAACTGGACGACGGCACCAAGCCTCAAGCCGCCCCGCCCCTGAAAACGCCCGCCATCCCATTCGCGAAGCACACGCTCTGCCGCGTGTCGCCCGAGCTGTTCATCACATAGGCCCCGCCGCTGATGCTGCACGAGCCGATGTCGTC
>JANRJD010000045.1:0-1734 GCA_033764195.1 Phycisphaerae bacterium
TGGTTCGATCCGCGCAGCTTCGAGGCGGAAGCCTATGCTTCGGAGTATCTGAAGAACGAATGGACGGGCATCGATGACGAGGCGCGCGCCGACATAGCGTTCCTGAACGACACGCTCACCGGCGAACCCACGGTCGTCAGCAGGTCGGCCGACGATGCGCGCTGGATCGTTGTGGAAGACGGCCCGACCACCCCGCTGAAGGTGCACGTCTACGAACGCACGCCGCAACGCAAGCTGACGCCATTGTTCGACCAGCGGCCCGCCCTCGCTGGCGCGCCCCTACAACCGATGATCCCGGTGGAGATTTCATCGAGCGACGGGCAGACGCTTGTCTCCTACTTGACCCTGCCGCCGGGATCGGACGCCAACGGCGACGGCGTTCCGGAAACGCCGGTTCCGCTGGTGATCAACGTACACGGCGGCCCTTGGTATCGCGACAGCTTCGGTTTCCGGCCTGAGCACCAGTGGCTCGCCAATCGCAATTATGCCGTGCTCAGCGTGAATTTCCGCGGCTCGACCGGCTTCGGCAAGGCGTTCATCAATCTCGGCAACAAGGAGTGGGGCGGCGCGATGCAGCGCGACCTCACCGACGCGATGAACTGGGCGATCCAGCGTCGCATCACCACGGCGGACAAGGTCGCGATGTATGGGGCCTCCTACGGCGGATACGCGACGTTGACGGGCCTGACGCGGACGCCGGAGCAGTACGCATGCGGCGTGTCGATCGTGGGGCCGTCGAACCTGCGGACCCTCTTCGAGGCGATCCCGCCCTATTGGGAGTCCTCCCGCAACGAATTCTATCTGCGCGTCGGCGATCCGACGAAACCCGATGGCCTGGCGTTGTTGCAGGACCGGTCGCCGCTGACGCGCGCGGGCGCGATCCGCCGTCCGCTGCTCATCGCGCAGGGGGCGAACGATCCGCGCGTGAAACAGGCCGAGTCCGAGCAGATTGTGGCCGCGATGCGCGCGCGGCAATTGCCGGTCACCTACGTGCTCTATCCGGATGAAGGGCACGGCTTCGCGCGGCCGCAGAACCGCATCTCCTTCTACGCGATCGCCGAAGGGTTCCTGCAGCAGTGCCTGGGTGGACGCGTGGAGCCGATCGGCCGCGACTTCGAGGGATCGAGTCTGCAGGTCAGGGAAGGCGCCGACCGCATACCCGGACTGGCCGAAGCGGTGGCCGCGATGCCGCGCACGCCTCCGGCGACATCCACCGAGGCAGTCGCGCCGAAGAAGTAGGCATCGACGCGGAAGCAGCCAGCGCGCCAAATTGCCAACAAAATCAGTATTTGACAGCAGTCATCGAGACTCAGCACCCTCATCTTCCCGAAGCATTGTTGAGGGAGGATGTGGTTCATGCAGCACGAGGACATCCAGCGCCAACTCGAAGGCTGGCGTCTGACCACCGCGGAAGTTCTCTACTACATGCCTGATCATCCCAAGCTGCTGCAAAGCTTCGTCTGGCAGACGCTTGACCTCGCGCCGCGCTATCCGCGGATCCGCAAGTTCCTCGATTTCTGGAAGGCCGAGATCGAAGCAGTGATTCATTCCGTGCGACTGGCGAGCGGCGAGGAACTCGCGCCGTCGCGGGTGCGCGCCGCCACGAGCTGGGCGACGCTCAACTAGCCGGAGCGTTCGGCGCTTCCTGCCTCCGGGCGTGCTTGCTATAGCCGCCGCCCCGGAGGGACTCATGACGGTATTCATCGCCCACGCCGAGGCCGATCGCGCGGCTGC
>JANRJD010000051.1:0-1682 GCA_033764195.1 Phycisphaerae bacterium
GCAGCTGTTGATGCGCCGCCCCGAGGTCGAAGGCTTCATCTCGATCGCGCCGCCCGCCAACCTCTACGACTTCTCCTTCCTCGCGCCCTGCCCGTCCTCGGGCCTGATCGTGCACGGCGAAAAGGACGCGGTGGTGCCGCCGAAGGACGTCAACACGCTGGTCGAAAAGCTGAAGACACAAAAGGGCATCGTGATCGACCAGCAGATCATCCCCGGCGCCAACCACTTCTTCGACGGCAAGCTCGAGCCGCTGATGGAGACGGTGACGGGTTATCTGGACATGCGGCTGGCGAACGTGCGGTAACGGGACGTGAAGGATGGGTTGAGCTCTTCGCGAAACCCATCAATCCTTGCGCGGAAGAATGATGGGTTTCGCGAAGAGCTCAACCCATCCTACAAGATGCTACGCTGCCAGCTTCAGCATATGCGCGTCATGGCGCACCAGAAACGCACGAAGCAATTGCGGATAGTCTGAACTCACCGCCGAGCGCACGCTCGGCCGCTGCGCCAGCGCCTTGCGCCAGTCGCGCACCTTCGGCGTCTCGTCAAACACCGACAACTCTGTGAGCTGATCGAACACGTCGAAATAGCGGAAGATCGGCGCGAACACCGCGTCCACCAGACTGAAATCCTGACCCGCGAAGTACTGCCCCGCGCCGAGCGTCTTCTCGACCTGCGCGAACTTTGCGGCGACCGCCTGCCGCTTGGTTTCGAACACCGCGGGGTCGCCCGTCGTCTCCAGTCCCCACAGTTCGCTCAGAATCGTCGAGCCGAACTCCATCCAGGCGCGGTGCTGCGCGCGCTGCAGCGGATCCTGCGGATGCAGTTTGGCGCCGCCCAACGTGTCCTCGATGTATTCGCAGATGACGTTGCTCTCGAACAGCGCCACCTCGCCGTTGGCGGTCTCGACCAGCAGCACCGGCACCTTGCCGAGCGGCGAGATCTTCAAGAACCAGTCGGGCTTGTCGGCGAGGTCGATATCGATCCGCTCGAACGGGATGCCCTTTTCCGTCAGCGCGATCACCGCGCGCTGCACATAGGGACAAAGCGTGTGGCTGATCAGCTTCAGGGCAGCGGCCATGACATCCTCCATATTGATGCATCTGCATTAAACTAGATGCAAATGCATCAATCTGTCAACGGTCACGTGCCGGGGGCTCGGGATGTGCCTTTTCTGTTCTGTCGGCGCGGCGAAAAGCGCAGCGTGCCCGGAGACATCGACACCGTGCCTGCGGTTGTTTCGATGCGTTGCGCTGGAAACCCGCGATCGATCGGCGCGGTCAGCCCGCCCTCAAGGCCGGGCGATCATCCCGCCGGTCATCGGGAACGGCACGCCCGTTGTGGCGGGGTAGCTCAGCGGCAGGCCCTTCAGACCGCGCGCCGCCAGGAAGCCGAACGCCTGCGCCTCGATCGCATCCGACGCCCAGCCCAGCGTGTCGGCGGCGCGGACGGTGGCGGGTGCCAGGCACTCGCGCAGCATCCGCAGCATGGTCAGGTTGCGGGCGCCGCCGCCGGCCACGATCCAGTTCTTCGGCTCCTTCGGCAGCAGCGGCACCACGCGGGCGATGGCGGCGGCGGTGAAGGCGGTCAGCGTCGCTGCGCCGTCCTCCGGCGGCACGTCGCCGATCTTGAGGCCGGCGAATTCGTTGCGGTCGAGCGATTTCGGCGGCGGCAGCGAGAAG